>CALUUK010000001.1 GCA_944323955.1 Candidatus Gastranaerophilales bacterium
ACCCAAAACCCTTTTATGACACCCTTTTTAATGCTTCACAAAACTTAATATATGGTATATATGGAGTATATACTGCAAGGCAGATTATTTACTATTTTATATCATGTCTGTATCCTTTGGAGACTGCAACCGTTCTTTTTATTGATTCTATTTCTTTTATGACTTTTATTGTTTCTTCTTCGCCGTTTATATTTGAGTTGTTTTTTTCCGGATAGAGTTCATATTTGCTTTTGTATTTTATTTCTGTCAGATTAGGCATTATTACATTCGCTCCTGATTGAAGAGCAATTATTCTTCCGTTTGGTTTAATAGTTTCCATTGCGGTTGTAGCCGGAATATTTATGTCAGGTAACAACAGTCTTGTAATTGCCATAACTTTCAGTGCCATATCAAAATTATTTTTATTTTCATTTCCGAGCGGCGTGTCGGGATGAGGTATAAACGGGCCTATACCTATCATATCCGCATCCAGTTCTTTAAAAAACATTATATCTGCTGCCAGTGACTCTATAGTTTGTCCGGGTAATCCGACAAGACATCCCGTTCCTGTTTCAAATCCCGATAGTTTAATATTATAAAGACATTTTATTCTGTTTTCAAAATTCATTTTGGGATGGAGTTTTTGATAAAGTTCTTTATCAGTTGTTTCTATTCTTAAAAGATATCTGTCTGCTCCGGCGTCTTTAAAGGCTTTATATTCCTCATAGCTTTTTTCTCCGATGCTTAGAGTTAATGCTACATCAAGTTTTTTTATTTCTTTTATAATTTTACAAATTTTGTCGGTGTCGAAAAATGCGTCTTCACCGCCTTGAAGAACAATTGTTTGATATCCTGCCTGTTTTGCTTTAACGCTGCATTCAATAATTTCATCAATTGAAAGCCGGTATCTTTGCACATTTTTATTATCGCAACGAAGACCGCAGTAATAACAATTTTGTTTACAGATATTTGTAAATTCTATTAAAGCGCGCAGATGAACGGCATCTCCTTTAGTCTGTTTTCGTATTTTATCTGCCAGTTTAAAAAGAAAAGGGTTTTCATTTATTAAAAGTTCAATAATTTCATTTTTTGATAATTTATTTTCTTTAGCCGCTTTTTCTGTGAGTTTTTTCATATTTTTACCGTGCAGGATATTATTTATTATTATTTTACCGATAACAAGACATTATAGCATAAATCAATTATTGATGAGGTATTTTAAATTATTTTATTTTTTTCTTCGGCTGTGTTAATATAAAGAAGTATACTAGAGGGGGTTCTGATGGAAGGGCATTGGAGCGGTTATATAGGTAGTTTGCATGTTCACTGGGATACATTGATAACAATGTGGGCAGCTATGCTGTTTGTTATTTTTGCGGCCTTTCTTATTACAAGAAAATTGCAGATAATTCCCGGAAAAGTTCAGGTCGTGGCTGAAAGTATAGTCAGCTTTTTTACGGGGAGTCTCTCGGGTGTAAAAGATGCCGAAAAACATGTCCCCCTTGTCGGTTCATTATTTTTGTTTATTTTATTTGCAAACTTAATGGGACAGCTGCCGTTGAGATTGATTCACCTGAAACAGGGTGAATTTGCTTCACCTACCAATGATATTAATATGACTGCCGCAATGGCGGTAATAGTACTGATATATTATGTCTTTCAAGGCTTTAAAACAAAAGGTATACGTGCAATATGGCACGGATTTTCACTTGACGGCATAATCATAATGTTTGTTGATATATTGGAAATGGTTACAAGACCGTTAAGCCTTTCTTTAAGGCTTTTTGCCAATATTTTTGCGGGCGAAATTCTTATTTCGGCTTTGCTCGGAATTTGTGCCGTAGGTTTGCCTATTCCGGCAATATTTTTTGAGTTATTTGTAGCATTTATTCAGGCGTTTGTATTTATGATGCTTTCAATAGCATATATTTCAACGTCTGTTTCGGAAGAACACTAAAAAGGAGATATAAAATGGAAGAAGTAAAAACAATTTCTGATTTGGCCCAATTAGGTGCAGGTTTGGGTATAGGACTTGCCGCACTGGGTGTTGGTATAGGTATTGGTCTTGGGTTGAAAGGATTATTGGAAGCAATATCAAGACAGCCTGAAATTGCCGGTAAAGCGTTCACAAACTTTCTTGTAGGTGCCGCTTTAGCTGAAGCCTGTGCTTTATATGCGCTCGTTGTATCATTTAAATTATTAGGAATGTTTTAATTGAGGCTTTAAATGGAATTTGATGCAACTTTTATTATTGCGGCAATAAGTTTTATTGTATTTGTCTTTATAATGAATGCAATTTTATATAAACCCGTATTGAAAATTATGCAGGCAAGGCAGAGTTATGTTGAAGAAAATTTCAACAATGCGAAAACCGCTGATTCGGAAACGGAGAAGCAGACTGTCTACAGAAATTCAGAACTTGAAAAATCAAGAAATCAGGCTCAAAATATGGTTGCGGAAAAATCCGGAGAACTTAAGTCGGAACATTCAAAGAAAATTTCCGAATATAAAGAAGAAAGTTATTCTAATATAGAAAAAGAGCGTAACAGCTTGAAACAATCCGCTTTGGATGCAAAAGAAATACTTAAAGACAGAGTTGTTGATATAGCAAAGGATATTTCTTCCAAAATATTGGGTAATGCGGTCAATACAGATATTATTGACAAATCACAAATAAAAGAGCAGGAACAAAATGGATAACTCGGTTCAAAATTTATTAACGGTATTTATACAAAGCAACACCTTGAACTTCTTAGTAGTTCTTGCTTTCCTGATTTGGGTTATATCAAAAATAAATATAGGCGGAAAACTTGAACATCTGAAAAATCAAATAAAATCATATGTTAATGAGTCCGAGCAAGAAAAGCAAGCTGCGGATGAAAGGTTGTCCGATATAAAAGAAAAAGTTCAAAAATTACCCGAAGAAATTAAAAATATTGAAAAATCCGCTAAAAACAGCATTGATAATTTAGTTTTGAAATCAAAGGAAAATTTTGAAGAAAAAGCGCGTGATATAGATAATAATGTTAAGCGTATTATGGATTTGGAAACAAAGAAGTTTAAATCAAAACTGACTGCAATTCTTTCAGAAGCAAGTATTGATCTTGCAAGAGATAACGCTTTAAAACAACTTGAAAATAACAGAGAAATGCATGATAAATATATATATGAAGCAATTGATGAAATAGACGGAACTATTTTATGAAAACAGGAGAAGTAAAACATATAAAAACGGCAAAAAGATATTCCAATGCAATTTTTAAATTGGCATTGGAGTCGGGTTTACTTGATAAAATTTATAATGACCTTATTTTCATTCAACAGACAATAAGTTTAAATCCGCAGTTGAAAATGTTTTTGCTAAATCCGGTAATTTCAAAAGAAGATAAAAAAGATGTTATAAGCAAAATATTTTCCGTTCATACAGATAAAATTGCATATGATTTTCTTTATCTTTTGGCTGATAACGGCAGAATTGATATTCTGAATGAAGTTTTAAACCAATTTACAAAAAAATATAACGAAGAAAATAATATAATAAAACCGCAAATTATTTCAGCGGTTGAACTGAATGAAATTCAAAAAGATAAATTGAAAGAAAAACTTGAGAAAAAATTATCCAAAAAAGTTGTGCCCGAATATCTTATTAATGCTGATATAATCGGCGGGCTAATAGTTGAAATTGATGATAAAACAATTGATTGCAGCTTAAAAACAAAATTTTATAATATGAAACAACAATTAACAAAAGGAAGCAGATATGGCAGTGATTAATCCTGATGAAATTACTTCGATAATAAAAGAAAAACTTCAAAATTATGATTCAAAACTTGAGGTAAATAATGTAGGTACCGTTCTTGAAGTTGCTGACGGTATTTCAAGGGTATACGGTTTATCTGATGCTATGGCATCTGAACTTGTTGAATTTCAGGACGGCAAAGGAACCTTGGGTATTGTATTAAATCTTGAAGAAGATAATGTCGGTGTAGTAATTTTGGGTGATTATACGCACATCAAAGAAGGAATGAGCGTAAAAACAACGGGAAGAATTGCTTCTGTTCCGGTAGGTGACGGTTTGCTCGGCAGAATAATAGATCCGACAGGTATTCCCGTAGACGGCCGCGGAGATATTCATTATGACAAAACAAGACCCATAGAAAGAGTTGCTCCGGGAATTGTCACGAGAAAGTCCGTATTTCAGCCTATGGAAACAGGTTTAACGGCTATTGATGCGTTGACACCTATTGGAAGAGGACAGAGAGAACTTATAATAGGAGATCGTCAAACGGGTAAAACCGCTATTGCCATCGATACAATAATTAACCAGAAAGGTAAAGATGTTATTTGTATATATGTTGCAATCGGACAAAAAACATCAACGGTTGCACAGCTGGCAAAAACATTGGAAAATTACGGTGCTATGGAGTATTCCATTATTGTTTCGGCACCTGCTAATGAATCTGCTCCGACACAGTATATTGCTCCTTTTGCGGGTTGTGCAATTGCGGAAGAATTTATGGAACAAGGGAAACACTGTCTTATTATATATGATGACCTTTCAAAACATGCTCAGGCATATAGGGCAATGAGTTTGCTTTTAAAAAGACCATCAGGCCGTGAAGCATACCCGGGTGATGTCTTCTATTTGCATTCAAGATTACTTGAAAGAGCCTGCAAACTGAATGATGAACTTGGCGGCGGAAGTATTACCGCTCTTCCGATTATTGAAACGCAAGCAGGTGATGTTTCGGCATATATTCCCACAAACGTAATTTCTATTACTGACGGACAGATATTTTTGGAATCCGGTTTGTTTAATGCCGGTACAAGACCTGCAATAAATGCCGGTATTTCTGTTTCACGTGTGGGCGGAAATGCACAGGTTAAAGGCGTAAAACAGGTGGCCGGAAAATTAAGACTTGATTTGGCTCAGTTTAGAGAACTTGAAGCCTTTGCCCAATTTGCAAGTGACCTTGATAAAGCGACAAAAGATCAATTAACCCGCGGACAAAAACTGATGGAAGTTATAAAACAACCGCAATATACTCCGTTAAGTGCGGCACGTCAAATAAGCATATTATTTGCCGCTAATGAAGGGTTCCTTGATGATATCGATAATGAAAAAATAAAAGATTTTAAAACGGGTTGGTTTGACTTTTTTGATGCAAATATGAAAGAACTTTCAAATAAATTGAATGCTTCTGAGAAACTTTCGGAAGAAGATATGAATGCATTAAGAAAAGAACTGACAAATTATAAAACAAATTTCTTTAAATAAGGATTATAATGGCTAATTTAAAATTAATAAAAAACAGAATAAATTCAATAAAAAGCACGCAAAAAATTACGCGTGCTATGAAGATGGTTGCGTCTGCAAAAGTAAAAAAATCCGAAAATAAAGTAAAAGCCTCAAGACCGTTTACTTTCGAACTGGAAAAAGTATTTTACCGTCTTTTGCATTCGGTTTGTGAAATTGAATCAAAAGAAACCGATTTTAAAGAGCCGTTAAATAATTATCCTGTTCTTTTAAAAGCCCGCCCGATAAAAAATGTCGGTCTTCTGATAATGACATCAAATAAAGGATTATCGGGAGCATTTAATGCGAATGTTGTACGGCATACTTTAAAAATTGTTCAAGATTATAAAGAACAGGGAATTGGCTGCGAACTTTTTATTGTAGGACAAAAAGGTTTTAATGCATTAAAAAGACAGGAAGAAGAATATGGATTTAAAATATCGGCAACATATTTGAATTTTTCCGAAACACCGACTTCTTCTCAGGCACGTTTGGTTGCAACGGATATGGCAAGAGAATTTGTTAACGGAAATATAGATTCAATGGAAATTATTACAACACGTTTCCGCAATATGATGTCTTATTCTGTTGAAAAATGGGATATTCTTCCGCTTGATGATGTTGATTTTGAATATACAAAAGAAGAATTCTCGGATATGGAGGTGGAACCGAATATTTCTTCAGTATTATCGGAACTTGTTCCTCTGTTTATATCGAGTATAATTTTTCAGGCGATGTTGGAATCTGTTGCCAGTGAACTGGCTTCAAGAATGACAGCCATGTCTGCGGCTTGTAACAATGCTGATGAAATGATTCAGAAATTAACCGTTGATTATAATAAGGTAAGACAAGCTCTGATAACGCAGGAACTGACTGAGATTACAGGCGGCAGTACAGCTAAAAATAATTAGGCATATATTATGAGTATATATAAACGTATTTGTGTTTATCTTTCTTTATTTTTGCTCGCGGGAGCAGTATTATATTATGGTGCTTTGCTCATAATACCAAATATTATTGATTTGAATGAGTATAAAGATGCTTTTGCCGTTGAAGTGGAAAAACAATCCGGTTTTAAAATTTCTTGTGAGGATATAAGTTTTAAACGAAGTTTTACCCCGTACTTCAAAATACATGTGCATCATTGGGTTGTTTTATATCCTAATGATGAAATATTTTTAAAGATAAATGATGCGGATATAAAAGTAAAAATTCTTCCTTTATTGTTTAAGAAAATAGTAATTAAAGATGCTGTATTTAAAAGACCGATTATAAATATAACCTTATATAAAGATTTTACAACATCTTTGGAAAAGTATATAGATCCTGAAAAGACAGTCGATACTAACGGATTTAAATTGGATAGTATAATCAAAGATACTGTATGTGAACGTTATAAACTTAAAATATTTGATGAAACTACAAAAAAAACTTTCTATCTTGAAGGAGATAATCTTAAAGTTTTGGACTTAAAGCCTTATGAGCGGATTAATCTTGTATTGAAAGGTTCTCTTTTTGAAGGTAAAAAAGAATATATTAATTATGATATTGCCGTAAAATCTTATATTGGTAAAACCGAAAATAAATTGACAACATCTCCTTTTAAACAAATTTCTGATTATGATGTAAAAGGAAGCGTATCTGGAAATCTTGAGATAGCTAAAAATAATAATTTAAAAGGTAATCTCGGTTTGAAAGATTTTTCTGTTGTTATTGATGATAATGTTCTTTCAAATAATAGTGCAGATTTACTTTTTAAGGGTGAAGAAGTTGAAATAACATCGTCTCTTCATACTTCAAATAAAGACGAAGCAAAAATTAAGGGTAAATTTAATTACGGAAAGAAAAAGAATATATATTTGACAACAAATGCCAGAAAGATAAATATAGAAAAACTTCAAAAAGTTTTATCGGTTATTTCTCAAAGCCTTAATATACCTAACCATTATGCTGATGTTAAACTAACAGGACTTTTGAATGCAAATTTTACATTGAATTCTGATTTTAAAAAACTTAAATCAAATGGCAGTGCACAGATTATTAATGCTGAAATTTTACATAAAAATTTGCCTTATAAAGTTAACAGAATAAATTCTCAGGTTAATTTCAATAATAATAAAATATCAATTGAAAAAGCGCAGGCATATGTAAATTCTACTCCGGTCAACATAACAGGGGTTGTAAATGAAGATGTTTCCGTTGATATAAAAGCATATTCCAATAATCTTGACCTGCCTGCCGTTTCAGGATTATTTTTAAAAGATGATAAGCTGCCGTTTTCTTTAAAAAAGGGGAAACTTTCATTTACTTCTGACATTACGGGCAGAATTGATAAAAACATTTCGTTAAATACTTCAATTTTGTTATCTGATATAGCTGCAGTTGAAAAAAAACAAAAACTTCCCGTTAAAGCGGATGAAGTTAAGATAGATATAAAAAGCAGTGCAGGAAAATATTCGGGCGAAGTATTATGCTCAAATTTAAATACAGTATTTAATACCGTAAATATATATTCAAAAGATTTTAAATTCTCATTTAACGAAAAGATGTTTAAAATCCCCGAAAATGTTATTACTGCGGCGAATTCTTCAGTAAAATTCAATGGTGTTATTGATAATTATCTTCAAACTTTAACAGGAAATGTTTATTTTTCCGGAAACATTGCTGCGGAAGATATTGCGAAAATACTTTCAAAATCTATAAATCAACCTTATAAAGCATCCGGGACAATAAAAACAAACGGTAATATAAATTTTATTAAAGATGAAATAAATATTAATGCTCAATTAAAATCAAATAAAGATAATTATTTATCATATCTTGTTATAAAAGAACTTCTAAATAAGCCTTCAGTTTTAAATCTTGATGCAAATATAAAAAACAGTGATATAACAATAAAAGAACTTTCCGTAAGTGAAGATACCCCTCAAAAAACGCTTCCCCGTTTGAGCGTTACAGGACAGATTTTGAATAAAAAAGAACCTGCCGTCAAAAATTTAAAGATTCGAATTCCTGAATCAATAACGGCTTCAATGAATTTTTTAGGCGGTGAAGAAATTTCATTAAACGGAGATATTACTCTCAATAATACAGTGAAAGATCCTGATATCAAAGGTAATATAAATATTCACAGATATGCCGTAAAAAATTTATATACGCTTGTGAGAAATGCAAACGTAAGTCTGAATAATGATAATATAAGAGTGATTGCTCCGGATGTGAGCGTTAATACTTCCAAATTTAATATTTTACTTGATATAGAACCAAAGTTGGCCGATGTTATTACGGTTTCAAATGCGCAGGTTAATTCATTAAACCTTGATTTAAATACTTTATTTTCACTTATAGAAAAAGAAAGAAATCCTTTTGCTTCTGCAGTTGTAAACGTAAAAAAAGGCAGTGCGACAATTAATAACTTTAAAATTCTTGATTTAAAAGCACATGATATAAGTTCAGATTTTACGCTGAGAAATAATGTCTTAAAAATAGAGGGAATCTCTGCGGCGGCATATAACGGAAAAGTTTCCGGAGCTGCAAGTTATGATTTTAATCACGCTCAACTTTCTCTCAATTTAATAGGAAAGGGACTTGATATAAAAAATTCCTTGTATGATTTGTGTAAACTGGAGGATAATTTAGGCGGTACGGCAGACTTTACCACTTCCGTATCAATGAAAACGGGAGACTATAATTCGGTTATAAAATCTTTAAGCGGAAAAGTTACTTTTAACGCAAAAGAAGGTAAAATGGGATCTCTCGGTAAGTTTGAATATTACATGAATGCGCAGAATTTACTTTATCACGGGCTTTTAAATGCTACGCTGAACAGAATTGTTGATGCGGTCAAGCCGGATAATACTGCGAGATTTAAAACGGCAAAAGGTAGTCTTTTCCTTCAGAACGGATATTTGATAGCGGAAGAAATCAGAACCTGCGGACCTAACATGAGTTTGTATATGAAAGGCAGGTATAATATGCTGTCTAATCTTGCAAATATTGATATATACGGAAGAATATCGGATGATATAAAGTCAAAAATGGGTTCTTTCGCAGATGTATCGATTTCCGAACTTGTCAACGGACAGCCGTCGAAGAAAAATGTTACGATACAAACGGTTCCGGCTTCTTTAATTGATGATATATATCTTTGGAACAGAGAAGATAACCGAAATACAAATACATTTAAGGTTAACGTGTACGGTAATATTAATTACCCGAGCTCAATTAACTCATTTACCTGGATAATTCCTGACGAAAGCAAAGATGACGGACTTCCCGAGTTTTCGGAAATTCCGCAATTATAGATTATCATTATTTTCAACGTAATATTTTGAATGCTCTTCAATCGGAATTTTTGAAATTATATCACTATTTAAAATTTTAAATTTGGAAGAAGATGATTTCGTTCTTTTGTAGACTTTATCAAATTCTTCCATTTTTGTATAATTAAATTCATTTTCCCATCTTGCTACAACAACGGTTGCAACACAATTCCCTATAAGATTTACGGTTGTTCTTCCCATATCAAGAATCATATCAATGCCAAGAAGAACGGCAACACCGATAAGGGGATAACCAAATCCCGATAATGTTCCTGCCAAAACAACGAGAGCAGCTCTCGGTACTCCTGCAATACCTTTACTTGTAAGCATTAATGTTCCTATAAGAAGCATTAATTCTACTGCGGACGGCTGAATACCGATTATTTGGAGAGAAAATAATATTGCAATTGAAAGATACAGTACCGAACCGTCAAGATTAAAAGTATATCCGGTCGGCATAACAAAACCGACTATATTTTTGGAAACGCCGAATTTTTCCATAATTGTCATTGCCTGCGGAAGCGCGGCTTCTGAAGTTGATGTTGTAAAAGCAAGAAGCGCAGGTTCTCTTATTGCTCTTAAAAGTGTCATTAAAGGAATTCCCACAATCTTGCAGGCTAAATTTAATATAACGAACAAAAACAGTAACAGAGAAAAATATAAAGCAAAAATGATTTTTGCATAACTTACCATAATTCCCATACCGCTTTCCGCAATGGTATATGAAATTGCTCCAAAAACACCTATCGGTGCAAAATTCATAACAATCTGCGTGAATTTGAACATTATTTCTGACAAAGAAGAAATGCAATCAAGCACGGGTTTACCTTTTTCGCCCGCGGCACAAATGGCGAGTGCAAAAAATATTGAAAATACGACTATTTGAAGCAGATTTCCCGTTGCCATCGACTGAACGAAACTTGTGGTAAAGATATTAACAATCATATCAATTACCGAGCCGTTAATACTCTGCGATGCCATTTTTGTCGCCACATCTATCATGTTCTGGGAAAGAACCGATTCTCCGAATCCAATCCCCGGCTTAAATATTAATCCTGCTGCAAGACCTATTATAAGAGCAAAAGAAGTTGTTGCCGCAAAATATATAAAAGTTTTTATTCCGAGTTTTCCGAGGGCTTTTATATTCCCGTGAGAAGCTATACCTGTTACTACTACAGAAAATAAAAGGGGAGCTATAATCATTTTTATCATATTAAGGAATATATGCGCCAAAGGATGCAATTGTTTACCCAGCTCGGGGAATTTCCATCCGACAATGACTCCGGCAATAAGGCTTAAAAATATGTATAAGGTTAACCTGTAAGTTTTCATTCGCTGCATATTCCTGATGTTATTATATCAAAAAATTATCAATATTTTATTTTTTGACATAAACTGTCTGTTCAGGTAAAGAATTGATACAATTTATAACATATTTTTATAGATTATTTCGGATGCTTTAACTATAAAATCTTTACCTTGCATATTGTTGTAAGGTCTTTTTGCAAGAATAACAACTATATATTTTTTGCCGGTAGATGTCTTTACAATACCTGCATCGCCGAGCATAAAACCGATATCTCCGGTCTTATGAAGCAAAACCGCATCTGAAGGGAGACCTGCTTTTAAAAGCCGATTGTTTTTTACATGAGATAAATAATCGCCTATTTGCCTTTTTGAATGTGTTGTCAATATATTTGTAGAGTCTGCGTTGTAAAACATTTTTGCTATTTCACGTGCGGTTGTTACATTTGTTCCGTCTAAATCGGGAAGCCAGTTATTTATATGGGTAACTTTAAGCCCCCATCTCTTCATTGCACGGTTTATTTCAGGCATGCCGCCTATTTTTGCCATTATCATATTAGTTGCCGAATTATCAGAATTTTCTATCATGATTCTCGCAAGTTTATCCATTGAATGGGCTATTCCGCCTTGCGAATATTGAAGTTTTCCTGAACCTGAGGCTCTGTAATAATCATCCAGTATCATTTTATCGGATAAATCGAATTTTCCGTTTTCTATTTCTCTGAACAATTCAATTAAAATAGGTATTTTTATAATACTTGCAGCGGGAAAAACCTCATCGGCATTTATGTCTACATATGTTCCTGTATTGTATTCCCATACATAGACGGCAGGTTTTATTCTTCTGTATTTTTCTGCAAGGGATAATAATTGTGATTTTAATACAAGACGCTGGGTTGTTTCTTCCATATCAACCATTAAGTTTTTATCATATTGCGTATCTTTCAGAATGTATTTCCCCAAAAACAGGTCTTTATATAAATAACCGTGTGTCGGAAACATTAATTTGTAATAGTCAATATTGAGCATTTTTTCGGAGTTATGCGGGAAAATATCGGCAATGTATGTTCTAAAAGAATACGGAAGAACAAAAAACAGTAAAAACGCAAAAAAAGAATAAGAAATTACTTTTTTTATAATATTCTTTTTTTTCTTTTTCTTTATTGTTTTTCTTATGGGTTTAATTCTGTTTGCACTTTGCTCCTGAAAATAAAATTGTTCGTACAGGTTGCTATATGCATCATTATTATAATAATTATAATCGGGTTTTGGCACTGCCACTTTCTCCTAACCAATGGTAACATTATATTTATTTTTATTTAAGACGGCAAATTTCGTAAAGTTATGAAATAAATTATAAGGCTAATTCATATTTAGGTGTATTACCCCATTTGGTTATATCAATAAATTGAACTTTTAAAATAAATTTGTTAAAATGAATTCATAATGGAAAGGGCATTTAATGAGCAATTTAATTATTTTTTCCGACGGTAATACACCGTTTCTTGAAACAATGTGTCAGGAGGCTGCGGATGTCAATGTCAGAACGATGAGCATTGATGAAATAAAGAATATGGAACAATATAATCCTTCGGTGATTGTTCTTGATATACCGAATGAAAAACTTAAGGAACTGTCAATGATTATGAAATTTCCTGTTCCGGTTATTGCAATTGCTGATGAAATGCCTGACGGAATTAATCTCAGAGGAGAGGCGTTTGATTTTATTTTAAATCCGGTTACGAAATATGAACTCGGTTTAAGAATAAAAAATATGCTTAAAATAAAAGAACTCAGATATAAAATTTCAAATATAGCAACGACTGATGAACTTACGGGGCTGCATAACCGTAAATATATGCTGGAAAGACTTGATGCGGAAATGTCCAGAGCAAAAAGGTATCATTCTTGTGTATCTTGCATCCTTTTTGACGTAGACTTCTTTAAAGTTGTAAATGATATGTACGGCTATGAGTGGGGCGATGTTTTGCTTAAAAAAATAGCGGATATGCTCTCCGGTCTTGCAAGAAAAGAAGATATTGTTACAAGATACGGTGATGAAGAATTTATGGTAATACTGCCTGATACATCAGAGGAAAACGCGTTTATTTTTGCGGAACGTTTCAGACGTGATGTTGAAAGAATGTCATTTGTTCCGGGCGGAGAAGATGAAAGACATCCGGTAAGAATTTCGGGAGGTATTTCTTCTTTCCCTCAAATTGAAGGCGTTGATGAAAATTCAAATACAATTATCAGATACGCCGAACATGCATTATATAATGCTAAAAAGCGCGGTAAAAACAGAGTTATATTATTTTCACAGGTAAATTTGGAATATTAGAAATGACAATATCCTCTGATAAAAAGCCGGTATCTTTTTCGTTTAATAATACGGAAAGATGTCAATCCCGCTGTACAACCTGTAACGGATGGAAGACTCCGGCTGAGTTTGCGGATAAGGAAATGACATTAAGTGAGTGGAAATCTGTTTTATTAAATATGCACAGGTGGCTTGGCAATTATGAGTTTATAATATCAGGCGGCGAACCTTTTATCAGGGAGGATGTTTTTGATGCTGCAGAATATGCCGCTTCTCTCGGTGATACGGTTAATGTTATAACAAACGGGCTTGCTGTTGTTGATAAACTTGACAGACTTGTTAATTCTGCATTTACAAATATTATATTTTCTTTAAACGCGGTAAAAAATCCTGCTTTGCATAATGCATCAAGAGGACGCGAGGATGCATTTAAAAGAACCGTTGATTCAATACAGAATTTAAATTATTTAAATAAGCATAATGCTGACCATAGGTGGAAGAATATTTTTATATCCACGGTAGTAATGCCGTCAAATCTTTCGGAGATAGCGCCGATTGCGGAGTTTTGCAAGCTGGAGGGGATTCAAGTCAGTTATCAGTTGATGGATAACGGTGATGCTTTCTTTTCCGCCGATAAAAATGACAGTCAAATATACGGAAGTGATATTAAAACAGCGGCAAATTCGGCAATTGATGAAATGATAGAATTAAAAAAGAGAGGATATCCGATTGCTAACGGTTATGGACAGCTGGATGCATTTAAACTGCTTATAAATCAACCCGATGAAATTCGGAATATAGAATGTATGGTCGGTGAAAACAATTTTGCAATTGACCCTTACGGAAACTGCCGTATTTGTTTTTGTATGGAGCCAATCGGTAATTTGAAAGAAAGTCTGCCGCAGGATTTATGGTACAGTGAAAAAGCGGAGCAAATCAGACAAAATATAAAAATGTGCACAAAAAATTGCAGGCTTTTAAATTGTAATTTTAAATAGGTTTTATGGAAGAAGGAAGAACAGAAAAATATATAAGCTGCAAATGGTTAGAGTCCGGTGTTTGTTTTGACAACGGGGTTTACGGCTCTAATATTAAATTGTGTTGCTATTTAAGCGCTCCCGGCGGCGGAAATACTATGATATTTGAAAATTATCACGGTGAGAAGATAGACTGGAACAGGTTTTTTGAAATCAAACGCAAATACAGAGAAATTCAAAAGTCCGGAGGAACGGTGGAAGGCTGCAGAGGATGTATCTTCCTTGAAGAGTCTGATTGGGACGGAGAAGATTATATTGATTCCGTAATTTTTGACCATTTTACCCGTTGTAATTGTAATTGTTCATATTGTTATACCGATGAAAATAAAAAAATGTATAACAAACTAAAAACATATGATATTTATCCGATTATAAAAGATATGTTTAAACGTAATATATTAAGAGCGGGCGGGGCGATAGGTTTTGGCGGCGGAGAACCTACAATTTTGCCGGGGTTTGATAAACTGTTATCCTTGTTTATAAAAAAGGGCTTTACAAATATAAGAGTTCCTTCTTCGGGAATTAAATATTCACGCATTATAGAAAAAGGTATATCAACCGGACAGGTTACGGTTGTTATTTCAATAGATAGTTCTTCCAAAGATACTTATAAAAAAATAAAGCGTGTTGATGCATATAATACGGTTATAAAAAATATGATTAAATATGCCAAAGCTCAACGTCCCGGCTTTTATAATGTTACGAGCAAGTATATTATTATCCCGGGTATAAATGATACGAAAGAGGAACTTGAAAACTGGCTTGATTTTTGTAAAAAAAATTACATAGAATTATTGGTTCTTGATATTGAAAACAGCTGGCTAACCAAATACAGAGAAGATAAACCCGATGAAAGAATTCTTGATTTGATTCGATATGTTGAAGAAAAAGCAAAAGAGATGAATTTTTATAAATTTGAACTTTGCGACAGGGCAAAATATTTGTTTAATTAAACTTCATACCCGCTGAAGACCACGGCTCTGCTGTAATTTTCATTTTCTTCTTTCACGCTTTTGAAAAAGTCACGCACCAGAATAGCATTATTTTGAAGTAATTCAAAGCGATTTTCTTTGAAAAATTGTTCTGCGGCATCTCCCGATTGAAAATATTTACGATTTTTGATATACATTTTAAAATTTTTGTTTCTTTTCATGATTTTCTTAAGTGCGAAGGATAAAATACCCGGATATAAATCCATATATTGCGGCGGTACAATACAATCAACAAGATAATTTGTATTGTCGACCGTTTTTATTTCAATAAATGCTTTGATTTTTTTATTTTGTTCATCTTCAAGTATATATTTAAAATCGATATCAGGGTGCAGACCTTGCAAAATTTTATCTTTAAATTCTCCTTCTTCTTTTGAAAGAGAGTATTTATATAATGTATTTACCGTATCATTGTATAATTCGGCAACTTTTCGGGCGTCTTCATTTTTAAAGGATTTGAAGAGTTTTTCATCTATATCCTGAACAATGAAATTAACATTTGATACCGACCATAATGCTTCGGTTGAGCAGGCACGGAATCCGCAGCCTTTAATGAATAACTCAATAAGTTCAGTGTTGTTATCGTCAACGGAAATATAAAAGGTGTCTACACCTCTTGCGCCGAATTTTGCAACAATATATTCAACAAGCTGTTTCCCTTCTTCATGGGAATTTCTGTCAAGAAAAAGCCGTTTTATCTGCCATTTATAAGGGTTTCCTCTTTGAGCTTTTACCGTAATAAGTCCTTTTAAATTATTATTGTTATCAAAAGCTACGTAAGTTTCGGGAAGTCGTCTTAAGTGTACGCTGAAAAACAAATTTTGTAAGAAAGTCATAGGAACAGAAAGAAAAAATAATCGTCTGTAACTCATAACTTTATCGTTGCAGACAACGGAAATAAGTTTTTTAATATGAAGGATGTCTGAATAGCTTATTTTCTTAATCTTAGCCATAATTTTATGATACCTTGTTTTTCAAGAACATACAAGTGAAAAGTTAAGAAAAAATTAATAACTGTTGAGTAACGCGCTTGATATCTTATAATTATAAAAGAATGTGCGGCAGAGGATTTATGAAAAACTTTTTTAATAGAAATAATGCGGAAAATCCGTTCATAGACAAAAATAACGAATATGGAGACAGTGTAGATATTATGGCCGAAGAAATAAAAGAAAATGAAAATATTGAAGAAGAAGGTATTAAAGAAGAAAATATAAACGAAGATACATCTTCG
This sequence comes from Candidatus Gastranaerophilales bacterium, assembly GCA_944323955.1. GTDB lineage: Bacteria > Cyanobacteriota > Vampirovibrionia > Gastranaerophilales > Gastranaerophilaceae > Avigastranaerophilus. The sequence continues at coordinate 16,486 of CALUUK010000001.1, forward strand.
GAAGAAAACGCCGGTGAAATTAATCCCGGTGAAAACAGTGAGCAGACTCAAAATGATGAGCTTGCTTTGCTCAAAGCCAAACACGAAGAACTAAATAATAATTATTTGAGACTTGCCGCGGATTTTGATAATTACAGAAAAAGACAAGCTCAGGAAAGAGAAGCATTACTCCGTTACGGAGCCGAAACATGTATGAAGAAAATTATAGAGGTGGTTGATAACTTTGACAGAGCAATGTTGTCTGTTGAGAAAATAGAAGATATAAATAAAATGAAAGAGTCATTCTTTGTTTTAAATAAGCAATTAACTGATTCTTTGACAAAATTGGGTCTGGAACAAATAAAAGCCGAAGGTGAAAAATTTGACCCGAACCTTCATGAAGCGGTTATGCAAACTAAGACCGATGAGTATGAAGAAGATACAATTATAAAAGAACTACAAAAGGGATATAAACTCGGCGATAAAGTGCTGCGTCCGGCAATGGTTGATGTCGCCGTAAAATAAGAACAGCTGAAAGATTAGAAGAAAATGAGTGATTATTACGAAATATTAGGGGTGGACAGAAATGCCACAAAGGATGAGATAAAATCCGCTTTCAGAAAAAAAGCGAGGCAGTATCATCCTGATGTAAATAAAGCGCCTGATGCAGAGGCAAAATTTAAAGAATTGGGTAAAGCATATGAGACGCTTATGGATGACAATAAGCGTGCGACATATGACAGATATGGCGAGGACGGATTAAGAGATGCCGGTTTTAATACATCAGGGCCGTTTGACGGCGGGTTCGGCGACTTAAACGATATTTTTGAAAGTTTCTTTGGCGGCAGCTTTGGATTTACGAGGGAAAGTTCAAATCCTAACGGGCCGCAAGACGGTTCTGATTTGAGAATGAATTTGCAAATAGAATTTGAAGAAGCCGTATTTGGTGTAAAGAAAACAAAGCAAATCGTTCATCTTGAACAATGCGATGAGTGCAATGGAACCGGTGCGGAAAAAGGAACAAAGCCCGAAACATGCCCGACCTGCGGCGGAACGGGAAAGGTTCAATATGTAACCCAAACCCCTCTGGGCAGTTTCAGACAGATTGCAACTTGCAGCGATTGCGGCGGTTCGGGTAAAAAAATAACTCATCCCTGCAAAAAATGCGGCGGTTCGGGCAGAGTGGAAGCGGAAAGAACGATTACGCTGAATATTCCCGCAGGAGTTAATGACGGCTCTAAAATAAGACTTTCCGGAGAAGGCAACTGCGGTAAAAACGGCGGACGCACCGGCGATTTGATTGTTGTTATTTATGTTAAGGAACATGAAAAATTCAAACGTAAAGGTTTTGACATATATTCAAAACTGGAGGTTTCCTTCCCTCAGGCGGCTTTGGGCGACATTGTTGAGGTTGATACTCTGGACGGAAAAAAAGAACTTTCGATTCCTCAAGGTGCGGAAGAAGAAAATATGTTACAATTAAAAGGTGTTGGAGTACCTTATCTTGGCAGTCCGAACAAAAGGGGAAATCATTATTTTGTTATAGATATTGTTACCCCAAGAAATTTGACGGAAGAAGAAAAGCAATTGTATCGAAAACTTTATGAAATCAGACATAAAAAGAAGCCATCTTCCAAATTTGTTGATAAAATGAAAAATGTACTTCATAATTAACAGGGGAGCTATGAAAATCAAGTCATTTATTTGTATTTTAATGATGCTGTTACTGACCTCGGTACCGGCCGGTGCAACACAACTTCCGAAGGAAGTTAAGGACTATTTGATAATGCAGAAAAAAGTTCCCACGGTGAGGTTTGACGGAATTATTGTTTACAATGAAAATGTGATGTATATTCCGGTTTTTCCCGCATACCCTGAAACTGTTGAAACCCTTGCGATAAAAGAAACATATCCTAAAAATCTTACCATGGATCAATTGCCTGATATGGTTCTTTTCAATAACAATATGGGATTGTTAAAAGTAATAAGAACTAGTGCAAATACATTAACAGTGAGAAATATTGAAGATTTGCCCGTTGAAATTAAGACAGGGCTGCTTCCTCAGGATATAATGGTTCCCAAAGGACTGGTTTTGCCTGAAAATCTTGCCGGAATTTTGGGAGATGTCCAGATACCGATGATAGGAAGTGCAAAATCTTCCACCTTCGTTTCTTCAAGAAAATCGGCTCCGCTCCCATCCGGTAAAAGGGTTGCTGATACCAAAAATGCGGATGTTCCGAAATCTTTGAAAAATAAATTATTTTTTGTTAATAATTTCCAGACCGAATATCTGCAGGTATTTTCTCCTTCGGTTTCAGAGCCTTTATATTCTCTTAAAACGTCCGGCGTTATGAAAGATATTAAACCTGCATTAAACGGTAAATTTCTGCTTGCCGCTACTGCCAATAAGAAAAATATAGATGTAATTGATGTTGATAATGAATATGTTGCAAAGCGGATTGATTTAACGGCTTTACCCACGGAAATTGCCGTTGATGATGCAAATCAAAAGGCTTATGTTGCAAGTATAAAAGATGAATCACTTTCAATAATTGATTTAAAAGATATGAAATTGAAAGAAAAAGTGCAGCTGGTAGGTGCTCCCCAGCGGCTTTCAATATCGCAAGACGGTACAAAAATTGCTTATGAGGATATGAAAACCTCTGCAATATATGTTCTTGATTTGGACATGGATTATGAAAATAAGCTCATTACAACTTATCCGAATACTTCAAAGTTGATTTTAAAAGATAATGTAATCTATGCCATAGCAAGAACACAGCCAAAATTAAGAATTATAAATTTTGATTTGCTGCAGGATAATAAAGTTGCAAAAACTAAAAAACAGCGACAACAGGAAGAAGAACAAAACAGACTTGAGCAATTAAATGCAGAAGATATTACAGACAGTATTGTTGCTGTTGATGAAACAGGCACGGATGTTGTGGATGATTTGATTGAAAATGTCAAAATGTATTCAACCAGTATCAAAGATATTTCGGTAGGTGCAAAGCCCATAGATATATATTACAGAAACGGAAAAGTATATGTTTTATGTGCGGGCGATAACAGTGTATATGTTTATGATACAGCTTCCGGAAGTGTAAAAAGCAGTGACTTACAGGTCGGCGGTTTTGTGAAGTCATTTTCTCCCGTACCTGATTCCAATCATGCAGTCATAACAAATATGGCAAATTTAAAATATGCCGTTTATGACATGGAAAAAGAAAAAACTCTGCAAACCCAGCCTGTTAATGATTATATAAATATGATAACAATTCTGGATAGGAAATAATGGATAATACGACTGTTCAAACACTATCAGATTTGGAGACAACCGCTGATAAATTTTGGAATGTTTCAAGACAAAGTGCTAATTTTATAAATATGCTTATCAAGTTAATGAATGCTCAAAATGTGCTGGAGCTCGGCACATCTAACGGCTATTCGGGATTATGGATAGCTGATGCGCTTAAAGAAACAGGCGGACATTTAACTACAATTGAATTTTGGGAAAAAAGGCAGTGTATTGCGAGAGAAAATTTTCAAAAATGCGGGGTTGGGGATATTATAACCTGTAAAATCGGCGATGCTTGTGAGGTTATTAAAAATGAAATTAGCGCTCAATTTGACCTTGTCTTTATAGATGCAAATAAAGGCGAGTATGTTCAATATTTTGAAGCGGTGCATCCGCTTGTAAAAAAAGGCGGAGTTATTCTTGCGGATAATATCACATCTCATGCCGGAAAAGTTCAGCCTTTTATTGATGCAATTACGGATATAGGTTGTTATCAGGTTCAGGTTTTGGATTTGCCTGACGGAATGTTAATGGGATATAAATATAAGGAGCAGTAATGAACAAGATGGTAACCTCTGTCAGCGGAGACAGGATTAATCTTTCAAATGTCGGGATTTTCTATAATAAAGAAAATCAAAAAGCTCTTTATACGGGAAATATTGTACAAAATCTGCTGCAGGAGAAAAATGTTAATTGTTCTTTGAAAACAACTCTGGAATATTCTGAAGATTATACTTTTGCAATTGTACTGGGCGGCGACGGCACCATTTTAAAAACTTCAAGATTTTATGCTCCGTATAAAACTCCTGTTCTGGGGATAAATCTCGGGCGTTTGGGCTTTTTGTCACAGGCGAAATCCTCTCAGGTTAAAGAGGCTGTCGAACATATATTAAACGGTGCATTTAAAATTGAAGACAGAATGATGCTTACGGGCATGGACGGAAGATTAAGCGCTTTGAATGACATCGTAATAAAAGGAGACGGCTTTTCCAGAACATCAAGATTATATGTTCATATAAATGACAATATTGTATGTGATTATCTGGCTGACGGTATAATAGTATCAACACCGACAGGTTCGACGGCATATACGTTATCGGCAGGCGGCCCTATTTTATCGCCGGTATTGGAAGCTATTGTCATTGTGCCGATTTGTCCGCATACAATGAATGCCCGCCCTATCGTTATTCCTTCAAGCGAGGTTATAAAAGTAACTTCAAGTCAGAATAAACCGCTTCTTACCATTTCCGCAGACGGGCAGGATACTTTTTCAATTGAAAAAAACGATGAAATCGAAATCAAAAAAAGCAAATATAAGGCAAGATTAGTTCTTCTTAATCTTGAAAAAAATGCATTTTATTCGGTTTTAAAAGAAAAATTACACTGGGGACTTTCCTGGAAGGGTTAAAATGATAAAATCCGTTACCGTAAATAACTATATTTTAATAGATGAATTGACTCTCAATTTTGACAGAGGGTTTAATGTTTTTACTGGTGAAACCGGAGCGGGGAAAAGTATTATTATCGGGGCAATAGATGCCGCACTCGGGGCAAAACTTAATAAAGACGTTATCAAAACAGGGGCTGAAAAGGCATATATAGAACTTGTTATTGAGTTAGATGATAATTTTGATAAAACAATTTTTTCTCAAAACGGTATAGATATTGAAGGAAATGAGGTTATTGTATCAAGAGAAATTCTTTCTTCAACTTCGCGCTCCCGAATCAACGGGGTTCTTGTTCCTCAGGATTTTGTAAAGGATATAAGAGAAAAATTATTGGATATACACACCCAGCATCAAAGTTATAATTATCTGCAGGCAAAGAATCATATAACGCTTCTTGATAATTTTGCTTTGAAACCGCACAGGGATAATGTTGAAGAATTTCGTTCAAAATATTTAGTTTGTCAGGGCCTGAAAAAGAAACTGGAACAGGCAAAAAATATTGTTAATACAACGGAACAGCAGGCGGATTTTTTAAAATTTCAAATAACCGAAATTGAAAATGCACAGATAGAAGATACCGAAGAGTGTGAAAAACTTGAAAAGGAACTTGATATTCTCTCAAATATAGAGCGATTGAAAGAGCTTTCATATTCGTCTTATCAAGCGTTGTACGGAGATGATGAAAATATAATAAGTGCACTCGGAAGCGTTAAAGCTAATCTTTCAAAACTTTCACAAACGGATGAAACCGTTATTCCCCTTGAAGAAGACTTTATTAATGCGTATGAAATTTTGAAAGAAACCGCAGCTCAATTAAGAAATTATGCCGAGTCAAAGGAAAATGATAATGAAAGAATGGATAAAATTCAGGAACGATTGAGCCTTCTTGAAAAAATCAAGCGTAAATACGGTTCAAGCCTTGCGCAGGTTCTTGACACATATAATTCCTTGTGCGAAGAACTCGGCGGTATTGAATTTTCACAGGGCGAGATAACTGTTCTTGAAAAAGAAATAAATGAAATACAATCTCAGCTTCAAATTCTTGCACAAACAATCAGCGGAGCAAGAAAAGAACTGGCGGAAGTATTGTCTGAAGCGGTTACGAGAGAGCTTGAGAAACTGGAGCTTCCCAAATCACGTTTTGAAATTTCGGTTGAAGATGTTCCAATGGGTGAAAACGGCACGGACAGAGTTGAATTTATGATATCGACCAATGTTTCCGAGGCTGTTAAACCGCTTGCAAAGACAGCATCCGGCGGCGAAATATCAAGAGTAATGCTTGCAATTAAGACTATTTTTGCGAAGGCGGATAAAACAAATACGGTTATATTTGATGAAATAGATACGGGAATATCCGGTAAAGCGTCTCAGGCAGTAGCTGATGCAATAAGCGATTTATCAAAAGTCCATCAGGTCATTTTAATTACGCATCAGCCCATAATTGCAGCAAGGGCGGATTCTCATTTCTATGTAAAGAAGGAACAATCGGACGTTACGAAAGTAAGCGTATATAAACTGGACGGTGAAAACAGAGTCAAGGCTATAGCATTACTTGCGGCAGGAGAGATAAACGAGGAGTCATCTTCTTTTGCAAGAAACTTGCTCGGAGCTGTTTGATTTTTTATAAATAGCGGTTATGCGCGAAGATTATTGCCATTAATTGTGAAATCGATGATAAATCAAATTGAGCCGGAATTATGTTAAAAATAATATTTTCCATATATTCTTTTTCATTATCCGCCGGAGTATTTAAAATTCCCAAGTTCGCGATTTCTTCAATCAGGTATCCATGTGACAGAAGGATAATAGTGAACATTATTTCGGGAGCAACATCTTTCAGTTTAATTTTTTTCTGCTGCATCAGCCAGCATTGAAGGATATGCAGATTCAGGCAGATGTCATCGGGGTTAAGGGTTATTGTGTCTGTGATTAAATCGCGGCAGATATCATATAATATTGAATTAACACGATATTTATCATCAGAGGTATCCAGTTCAAGTGCATTAATAATTTTCTTTTTATATGCGGCAAATCTCGGGTGGGTGTTATACAGTTCGGCAGTTTCTTTGATTATTAGCGCAAACTGTTTTTTATTTTTATATGCGTTTATTAATTTTGCATTTTGTTGTTTTATTATTTTTGGGGCGTTGAGGGTTTGTTTTACGAGATAATTAATCAAAAAAATTTCGTTTGAGTTATTTTGATTTGAAAATTTAATGAGGATATCTTCGTTAATTTCGGTATTAGAGTTGATATTAAGTGCCTTTTTAAGCATTATAAGTTTTTTATATTTTGAATTCAGTTGTTTTTTCGTCGTCATGTTTTTTTATTTTGCAGTTAATTCTATTGGAATATAAATTATTCTAATAGAAAAAAATAGGTAAAAGTTTATTTGCTGTTATATTTATTTACATATAGTAAATATATTTATTCTTTCAGCGACTAGAATACTTTCCGAAATCAGTTATATTGAGAGTATGAATTTGAGAGCGTTATTTGGAAAAAGATTAAAAGAAATAAGGAATGATAAGGGATTAACTCAGCAAGAACTTGCGGAATTATTAGACTTACAGCCTAATACAATAGCGCAAATCGAAATTGGGTATAAAGCGGCTTCTTTTGATACTATTGAAAAAATTTCTAAAAAATTAAACATTAGTTATTTTGAACTTTTTGACTTCGAAGAAACTCAATCAAGAAACGTATTATACAGAAAGATTACAAAGTTAATTGATTCTATGGATAAAAAGAACTTAGAACTTTCTTTTTCATTGTTGGAGCAAGTTTCGAAATTTAAAAATGAGAAATAAGAAATAAGAAATAAGTATCTTCAGATGTAGAAAAACACTCCTGTGGTGAGGTAGTGGGTATAAAATAAATATAATACCATATAAAAATGGCTGATATTAAAAGTATATTTGGGAAAAATTTAAGAAAATACCGCAAAATAAAAGGTTTTTCACAAGAAGAGTTAGCGGATTTGCTGGAACTTGGAAGTAAATCAATAAGCCCGATTGAATGTGGACATAGGTTTATTTCTGTTGATAAAATAGAGCGGATTTGCGATGTTTTGGAAATTCCTCCGTATTTGCTTTTTGTATCGGATGATTCAAAAGCAGGGGTTTCCGATGAATACCGCCAAAATGAAATTATGAATATTTTACAGTCTTCTAATCGCGAAAAACTGGATTTTTTGTATAATGTTCTAAAAAAGTGTTTGGATAAATAAAATGACCGAATCACTTAAAGCCTGCTTGGGTAAAAAAATCTGTCAGCTCAGACTCCAACACAATCTCTCCCGCCAACAATTAGCAGATCTCGCCGGATTTAAACTTATAGGACTTTCGCAAATTGAACGCGGTAAAAAATTTGTCAGCGAGAAAACCCTTCAAAAATTTGCCCGAATCTTTAATTGCTCCGTCCGCGACTTGTTCTCCTTTGATATAACTCCCGCGCTCACGGAAGAAAATCGTAAAAAATTAACCGATATAAATAATCTCCTCGAAAATCATCCCGACTTAATCTCCCAAACCCTTGAATATTTGTTTAATAAAATTAAATAACCCCAAGTCGGTAAAATTGCACAAAAAAAATGCAAGTTTAAAGTAAGATTTAAGAACTTGCAATATTTACACTAGCCGAAACATTAATAACAGGTTTATTATACAACGAAATTTCATTTTAGTAAAGTAGCAGATGCGATAAAAATGTTTCTTAATAAGAAAAATTAATAAATATTTACATAAAAATATTGTAATTTAAACAATTAAAAAATGTTTATAAACTTGTGCTAATTGCATATTTGTCGGATAATTGTTTTGTTATAGTATGAGGAATACAAAAATGAGAAAACCCGTAATTGGCGTCTTGGGCGCAACAGGTGTGGTTGGCAGACACATTTTAGAAATTTTAGCCGAAAATAACGTGGAATTTGAGGATATTAAGTTTCTTGCAAGTAAAAAAAGCGCAGGAAAAGAAATAGAATTTAAAGGAAAAAAATATACTGTAATAGAAGCAACTCCCGACGCTTTTGAAGGTATAAATATTGTTCTGGCATCAGCAGGAGGCTCTACCAGTCTTGCTCTCGCAAAAGAAGCCGTTAAAAGAGGCGCTGTTTATATTGATAATTCAAGCGCTTTCAGAATGGAAAAAGATGTACCTCTTGTAATTGCGGGTGTAAATGACGAGGATATAAAACTGCATAAAGGAATTATTGCAAATCCTAATTGCTCTACTTCACAATTGATGCTTGTTTTAAAACCGCTTCATGATTATGCCGGAATAAAAAGAATGATAGTAAGTACTTATCAATCGGTATCAGGTGCGGGGCTTGAAGCTATCAACGAATTAAGAAACAGCACAATTGCCGCAAACGAAAATAAACCGTTTGAAAATAAAAAATTTAAAAAACCTATAGCATATAACTGTATTCCGCAAATTGATGATTTTTGCGACAACGGATATACAAAAGAAGAGATGAAAGTTACAAATGAATCAAGAAAAATTCTTCATCTGAAACCGGATACCCCGATTTCTTGTACAGCGGTCAGAGTGCCTGTATTTGTGGGACACTCGGAGGCCGTAACCGTTGAGTTTGAAAGAGATATTACTCCCGAAAAGGCAAGAGAAATACTTGAAAAAGCATGGGGTGTCGAAGTTATTGATAATCCCAAAGAATTTGAATTCCCCACCGCGCTTATGGCTGCAGGTAAAAATCCTGTTTACGTCGGCAGAATAAGAAAAGATATTGCTTTTGATAATGCAATTACTTTCTGGTGTGTTGCGGATAACTTAAGAATAGGCGCGGCCCTTAACACTGTCAGAATAGCCGAAAAAGTTATTGAAATGCAGGTTTTTTAAGGAGAATTAAATGACTAATCTAAGATATAATGCGGGTGAAATTATAACGGCAATGGTAACGCCGTTTAAAAAAGATTTAAGTATTGATTATCCGTCTTTGGAAAAACTCGTTAATCATCTAATAAATACAGGTTCGGATGCAATACTGGTTGCGGGTACAACGGGCGAAACGCCTACGCTGTCGCATGATGAAGAATACGAAATGTTCCGTTTTGTTAAGAAAACCGTAAACGGAAGAGTTAAAATCATTATGGGTGCGGGTTCAAATTCCACGGAAACAGCTGTAACTTCTTCAATAAAAGCAAAAGAACTCGGCGCTGATGCCATATTATCAGTCGTTCCTTATTATAATAAACCGTCTCAAAAAGGAATGTACGAACATTTCTCAGAAGTTGCAAAGTCTGTTGATTTGCCTGTGATTTTGTATAATATTCCGGGCAGAACAGGGGTTAATATGCTCCCCGTGACTATTGCTAAGCTGGCAAATGAACATAAAAATATTGCCGCAGTAAAACAAAGTAATTCCGATTTGGATTTAATCAGCGATATAAAATCATTGTGCCCTGACGACTTTGCAATATATTCAGGTGATGACAGCCTTACAATTCCGATGATGTCCTTAGGTGCGCATGGTGTAATAAGCGTTGCTTCTCATCTTGTAGGAAATGATATGAAAAAAATGATTAATGCTTTTAAATCAGGTAAAGTCCAGGAGGCACTTGATATTCATATTAAGTTATATCCGCTCTTTAGAAAATTGTTTATGGCGCCAAACCCCGTGCCTGTTAAAGCAGCGTTAAAATATGCGGGAATTATTGAAGAATTTGTCAGAAAACCGCTTGTTGTATTGGATGATGAAGAAAAACAACAGCTTTTTTCTGTTCTCGATAAATATTCATTCACGGTAAAATAATTATAAGGATATTTAAATTGTTTAAAGGTAAATTCAAATCAGACATTGGAAGAAAAAGAGGCTATACTCTTTCTGAAGTGTTAATTACGCAGGTAATTGTCGGCGTAGTATTTACCATATCAATGGGAACATTAGTTGCGGATCATAATAAAGATCAAACTGTTGTAAGATTGAAAAAAAGCTATTCTACATTTTCAAATGCTTTAAACCGGGCCATTTCTGCGAACGGAAGCCCCCAAACATGGGATGTTGAGGGCTCTTTGAGCGCGCAAACTTCTTACGGCGTGTTTGAAAAATATATTAAGCCGTATGTTATTCTTTCAAAAGACTGCCAGAATTCTACGGAAGGTCAATGCGATTATACATTTAAAGAATTAAACGGTACCGAGAAAGCTCTTCCTTCGACATGGGCAAGGTTTTTCCTTAACGATGCAACATTTGTCGGAATGCAGGTTCGAAATGACGAAAAATTTAAAGTAATATACTTTTATATTGATACCAACGGTAAAAAACGCTTGAATGTCGTTGCAAGAGATATTTTTATGTTTGAATACTGGATTCAGAATGATGAACATCCTGAATATGTCGGACAATTTTTACCATACGGACATGAATACACTAAATCTCAATTAATTTCGGCATCTAATCCGAATAATTGCTATGCCGGCGGAAACGGTAATTATTGTGCAGCGTTGATTATAAAAGACGACTGGCAGATTGTAAGAGGTTATCCGTGGGCTCAGGCAAGATACGTTGTTCAATAATTATTGATTATTAACCAGTTTGAAAATATCATTGCATATGGTAAATATGTTTTTTGCCTGCTCAAAATTAATCATATTTGCACCGTCGCATAAAGCACAATCGGGCTGAGGATGTACTTCAAAGAATAAACCGTCTGCGCCTGCGGCAACCGCAGCTTTTGCAAGCACCGGTACAAATTCTCTTTCTCCCGAAGAACTGTCACCTGCTCCTCCGGGCAATTGTACACTGTGCGTTGCGTCAAAAATAACAGGATAACCTATTTTTTGAATAATCGGAATTGCTCTCATGTCTGAAACAAGGTTGTTATAACCGAAAGAAACTCCTCTGTCAGTTACCGTAACTTTATTATTCCCTGTTTCTATTACTTTTTGCGCAATAGACTTCATTTGAGACGGGGCGAGAAACTGCCCTTTTTTTATATTAATAATTCTGTTTGTTTTTGCTGCAGCAACGAGCAAATCCGTTTGTCTGCATAAAAAGGCTGGAATTTGTAGTATATCCGCAACCTGCGCAGCCTTTTCGGCTTGATTTGATTCGTGTATATCGGTAACAATAGGTACATTGAATTCGTCTTTTACTTGCTGTAATAATTCAAGACCTTTATCCATGCCTAAACCGCGATATGACGAAATTGAACTTCTGTTTGCTTTGTCATAGGAGGCTTTAAAAACATAATTTATTCCGAGTTTATCGGTTAAATTTTTAAGATATTCCGCTGTTTTAAAGAGAATATCTTTTGATTCTATAGCACAGGGTCCGGCTAAAATTGTTAATTTGCCGCCGCCGATTTCAAAATTGTTTAATCTTATAGTATTAACCACAAACAGAATCCTCTATATACTGACATTAGTATTTTCTCATAAAAATTTGCTGTTAACAATGAGATATTTTCGAGGCTGTCTTTTATGAACAATTATTCTCTTATTATTGCTTTAAAAACTTTGTATACTGTGCGTTTTCAATATATGTACGATTGCAAAGACGCCTGTCTTGTTAATTGGTGTCTTTATTTCATATTTATTTGCCGGAAAATTATTACTTTATTATCATTTTAAAAATTTAATATTATAGCTTTATAAAAATTCAGGAAAATAAAAAACTCCTCAGGTGGGACTCGAACCTACAACCCTTCGGTTAACAGCCGAATGCTCTGCCATTGAGCTACTGAGGAATATCTATACCTATATATTATCAAAAAAACTTATGTTGTAAATAGTTTTTTAGCATGACTTTCAAGAAAGCCGTTGAAGGGAATCGAACCCTTGACCTATTGATTACGAATCAATTGCTCTACCGACTGAGCTACAACGGCACAACTTTATTGTACAATAAAATTATTTAATAGTGTAGCTCTTTTCATTATTTATTTGTAAAAATTTCTAATAAATTTGTAGTTTCACCGGTTTTTATTTCAGGTTTAACCGTTATTCCTGTATTATTTGGAGCTTTATCTTTCGGCAGCCTGTCTTTTAACGGTTTTTTACCCGTAAGCAGTCTCATGAATTTGAAATATTTTCCTAAAAATCCTGTTCTGTTTTCATTCTTTTCATCTATTTCATTTAATTCTTCCATTGTCTTTTTGCCAATCGGCATACCGATGGATTTTCTTGTAAGAATTTCGGTTGTCAATGTATTAGGAATAGCAACAGCAGTCATACCTTTTAATGAACTGTTATATGTTGCTCTGAATGTTGAGTTGAACCAGTTAATTAACATTGATTGATAGAATAATGCACTTAATCTTTGGATAATACGTTCACTTGCTTTTTCTTTTGCTCCGTTAGTATCTTCACCGTTTGATTTAATCATTACCATATTATAGTTATCTGCAACAAGGAATGCGGATGTAACTGCCGAAGATGCCAATTTTGTCATCATCGCAAGGTCTGTATTTTTGTTGCTTGATTGTGTAACGCCGTCAAAGGATCTTTGTACCGCACGGTTTATATACTTGTAAAGCTCATCTTTTGCTTTATCAAATGTTTCCTGGGTTTTTGCATCAACATGACCATTTTTTTGAGCAAGTTCCAATGCTTCTTTTGCTTTTCGGTAAGGGGCTGTTTGTTTTTGTAATTGTTCCATTGCGTTTGCAAAAATAGTTTGGCTTATTTTACCTGATTTTGCTTTCTTTTCACCAAATACTTCTACAACAGCTCTGTTAATAGCCTTTTCAAATTTTGTCAATTCAGCTTTGCCAAGCGCTGCCTGTGATGCTTTTTTCTGAATTGGTGAGGTTACCATATTTATTGCGGTTTTTATAAGTTTAAACGGTAAATTCATGGCAGCCATTATGAATTTGAACGGTTCTGTTACTATATCAACAAACGGTTTAAGTTTGGTGTCGACTTTTATCAGTGTTGTTGTTCCGTTTGCTTTTATTGATTCCGCTATTGTTGATGTTAATGATGAGAGTTGTTCTTCTGAAATATTTATTTTCTTATTCTTAATTATATCTGCCGCTTTTTTTGCAACTTTATCATATTTCATTTCAGAAAGAGCAGTTCCTTCTTGTTGGATTGCAGTTTTTACGGCTTGAGTAACTTGTTGTATGTCACTGTCAGCCATTCCTTGAAGTGCAGAGGAAATTTTTTCCGTTACTTTTGTTATTCCGGATGATGAGATTGAACCTTTTTGCATCTTTATAACATTTGCTGCATCCATACCTTTTTCAACAAATTTGTATTTGTCTTTTATGAATCTGTGACCGTCAGCTATTTCTTTACAACCTACATCATCAAGAACTTTCATTAAATCATCAAACTCGGATGTTTTTATTTCAAATGTTTTGAATGCAAGCGGGTCATATATTTTTTTCTTGCAGAAATTACCGAATTTTCTCAGTTCTTTCATGACTTTTGTATTTTTTGTTAATGAACTGTTTTTTAAGAAACTTAATGCAAATCCGCCGGTTATTAAAATGGCAAGCGCTTTTTTGAATGTGTCTGCATTCATCAGGGCTTTTCTTTCAGCGGGTTTATCTTTTTCTTTTGTTTCTTTGCTTTCTTCTGTTTTGTCATTAGTTGTTCCCTTAAAACTTGCAAATACTTGCGGTTCAGTAGGATAAGACGAAATTAAATTCTTTTGTTGGGGCAAAACAGGATTGGTTTGGAGGTTTTTGTCCGTTTCTGATTTCTGTTCGGAATTCGAATCAGTTTGTTTTGCTTTTTCCGCTTCTTTTTTGTTGTACTCTTTTGCCTGTTCTTTTGATAAGAAGAAGACAGGTTTACCCAGTCGTTTTCTTGATGAAGTTTCAGAGAATAAAACTGTAGCTGCGGAAGTTAGCGGAGTAAACCATGAAAGTGTATTTACTTGTTTAGTAAATGCCCCGAATGTTAATAACTGTATGTATGCGGTTGTAAGTACCCTTGAAATTTCCTGTCTTGTTCTTTCTTTTGCTTCTTTTTGCGATGCTTCTTTTTTGTCACCGCAAAGCACTGAAAGGTTGTATGCGTCGTTTGCGAGGAATGCGACCGGAATTAATCCTGTTACGATTCTGTTTAAAGGTCTTTCGTATGCAGTATTAAAATTACCTGTATGTTTATCAAAAAATTTATTACTTGCCTTATATAAATTCTCTTTTATATATTCGCTTGCTTCTTTCACAATCGGGCTGTCATCGGCTTTGCTTAACTTCTCCATAAGCTCTTCCGTTGACATTTTAAGTCCTTTTTCTTTTATGAAGTCAGCAACCGTGGATTGTGTTTTTCCGAGAATACCTTTTAACTGGTTTGTGCTTTCATTAAGGTTATTCAGTTTTCTGGGAATTCTGAAAAGAGCTTTGTTATAAAGTTTTTCAGCTCCATTTTTAAGAAAAGGAACGGATTGTGCTTTTTTTATGACCCAATTGGCTGCATATAAAGGGAGAGTTATAAAAGGGAATATAATATTTTCTAATAGAGATGCGGGGATGCTTTTTTCTTTTATTGCCAGTTTCCCTTTTTCGGAGAGAAATCTTGAACTTTTTTCTAAAATTTTGGATTCTTTTATTAAATCGTCTGTTTTATCAATGAGGAAAGTTCCTGCTTTACCGTAGTGTTGAGAAAAGACCTTTAGTATGTGGTCGTCGGCTGTAGTTAAAAGAGCTTTCGGATTTACTGCTTTAAAACTTACATTTTGCCTTCCCGGGTGGTTATCAGGAGGATTTATTGTTTTTCTTATCCTTTGTCTCTCTGTCAGGCTGCCTGTTACAGGCGTAATCGTATTCATGTTTTTTCCCTTTTTGACGGAATATCTCCGCATGTTCTAACAATTTAAAAAGTTTTTTTTGCCAATTCAGGATTGAATTGTAAAGAATTATTTATATAAATTTATTCGGGATATCTTGAAGTTGCGTGTATGAGCATTTTTGCAAGTTTTTCCGCACCTTCAAACCCTCTTTCCTTTATTTTTTTTGCTGCTTTTTCAACATCATATTTAACAAAACGGTGTTGGATTTGAAAAGCACCCGTTTGTTCATCTATATCCATAACTGCATAGCAAGATAACGGTTTTTCGCTGAACGGTCTTCCTATGCTTCCCGCATTTACAACGGTTTGTTCTGTATTTGTTTGATAACCGCAGGGCATATGTGTATGTCCGCAGAATATTATATCTGCCGTTTCTTCTTTTATCATTTCTTCTACTTCTTTTATATCAAGGTTTGGAAATATGTTTTCATCGTTTTTTCTCGGTGAGCCGTGTACCAGTAAAATCTTTATTCCGAATAGCGTTAGTTCTTTTCGTTCCGGAAGATTTGCCAGAAAATCTTTTTCCTCTACGCTTAACGTTTGGCTGTCGCAAAAATATGCACTTGCCATAACAGCATTTGTTTTTAATATTTTATTTTGTGTATCAAAAGAAAATACAGATAGCATTTTATCTGTATTTCCCTGAATTATATAAAAATCTTTTGTTTGCATTAATTCCTGTATCTTATGTATGGTCTTGGATGGCTCGGGGCCAGCCATTGCTATATCGCCCAGACAAAATATCTTTTTGCATTCTATGCTTTCTATGTCGTGCAATACACTCTCAAGTGCTTCCATATTGCCGTGTATATCAGATATTATCGCAATTTTCATGTTAAATCCCTAATCTCATATTCATGCTAATATTATTCTAACAGGAACAATTAGGTCATGATACAAAGAAGAAAATCTAAACAAATAGAAATTGGAAACGTAAAAATCGGCGGAGATGCTCCAATCTCTGTCCAATCAATGACAAACACGGATACAAGAGATGTAAAATCCACCTTAAAACAAATTAACAATATGGCCGAAAATGGCTGCGAGCTTGTAAGATTGGCTATCCTTAATGCTCAGGCGGCAGATTGTATAAGAGAAATAAAGAAAAAGTCCCCCGTTCCTCTCATTGCAGATATTCATTTTGATTACCGGCTTGCAATAAAATGCATAGAAAACGGCATAGATGCTTTAAGATTAAATCCCGGAAATATCGGAAAAGAAGAAAATATCAAAAAAGTTGTTTCTCTTGCAAAAATAAATAATGTTCCGATAAGAATAGGCATTAACGGCGGTTCTCTTGAAAAAGATTTGGAAATGGCTTTAATGCCGCTTCACGAAAAAATGGCAGAAAGTGCTTTAAGGCATATTAAAATACTTGAGGATAATAATTTTGATAAGATTAAAATTTCTTTAAAGTCAAGTGATGTTTTAACAACAATTGAAGCATACAGAATTATTGCCAAAAAAGTCGATTATCCTTTGCATCTGGGGGTAACGGAAGCCGGAACATATACGGGCGGAATTATCAAATCCGCAGTCGGGCTCGGAACACTACTTGCGGAAGGAATTGGAGATACCGTAAGGGTTTCTTTAACGGATTCTCCTGTGGAAGAAGTAAAAGCGGGTTTTATGATATTGAAAGCTCTGGGACTAAGAAAAAGAGGTATTAATTTTGTATCATGCCCTACTTGCGGCAGAACTCAAATTGATTTGATATCACTCGCAAAAGAAGTTGAAAAAAGATTGGAAAATTTTGAAAAACCTTTAACTATAGCAGTTATGGGCTGCGCGGTTAACGGTCCGGGCGAGGCAAAACACGCAGATTACGGTATTGCCGGAGGAATAGGTGAAGGATATATTTTTAAAAAAGGTGAAATTGTCAAAAGACTTTCCGAGGATAAATTAGTTGATGAATTTATAAATCTCATACAAATGGAGAATATCTGACAGTTGCATTCTTAAAAAAAATAGGCTATCATGTTATTAGTAAAAAGGGGATTTATAAATGAAAAAGATTGCTTTAATACTATCTGCATTTTTATTAACATCTATGATACCTGCAAATGCATATATAGATAATCAATATACGGCAACACCGCAATTTCTTATGAATATAGGATATTCTGCCGAAGCGGCAAGAGTCGGAAGTATTACAAATCAGGATCCTTACAGAGAACCGTATGTAGAAAAAAAAGATTTTCCGAGCATAGCAAAAAGAATTTACCATTATATTGTGCCCGGCATGAATGAAGATTTAGACTTTTATAATCACAATGGCAACTTTGATGATTGGAGCTGGAAAGATTACTAAAAAGTATAAAGTGGTACCTAAAAGGTACCACTTATATTAATGCTAACTTATGAAAAAAATCGGTCTGTATATTCTACTGTTTATAATATCTTTTGTGTTTTTTTGCGAACCTTCTTTCGCAGATGCATATTCCAAAGCGGAAAAATTGATTAAAAAAGCTCAAAATGCTTCAATAAAAGAAGAAGGTTATGAATATATTAATGAAGCAAGAGTACTTTATGAAGAAAAATATAATGAAAATCCCTTAGATATAAAAGCATTATTGGGGCTTTCCAAAGTCTATCAAATGATAGGTCAAAGGCAGGATGCAAAATTATATATTTTAAAAGCATATAATATGAAACCGTATGATCCCGTTCTTCAAAGAGAAATGGGTAATTTCCATTATAGTTTTCAGGAATATTCAACTGCAGTTGAATATTATAAACTTGCATTGGCATCGGGTCTGCTGCGGGATTTTGATACAAACCTTATAATTGCCAAATGTTATGAAAAATTGGGAGATTTGGAGAATGCAGAACTGTATTATAAAATATGCAATCATTTAAATCCCAAGTCAAAACAGGTTCTAAATAAACTAAACAGCTATGAATCGGCAAAACATGAAGACAACTCAACAGAACTTGAAAATGCCCGATATAAGTATTTGTTTAAAGAAAAAAAATTATCCGAATCGGAGCAAAATGACAAAGATGCTATGGAAATAATAAATAATTTAAACGGCAGCGGGTTTATTGATAATTGATTTGTTAATTTCCGAACGATTTTTCAGATATTCCATTATAGCACCTCCTATTTCTTCGGTGGGGTCAAAATAAGGTGAATTCGGCATAAAAGTTTGTCTTAAAAACATTTTGTTTAAAGGTCCGAAAGCATCAGGCACCAGCGTTTTTCTATATATTCCCGCCAGCATAACCTGTATGTTTGGCGAGGTTACATTATTAAACCTTGCAAGTGAAGGATACATTTTATCAATGCCTTTAACTCCTTTATCAAGCATTTTGTCAAGAATTTGAAGTGCATCAAGAATTTGTTCTTCAGTGTTTGCTGTTTTTAAAAAAGAATCAATATATGGCAGGGCATCTTCTTTTGCATTAACAATTTCATTTGTTCTTTGTTCATTATATGTACAATAATTTCTTCTTGAATTTGCAAGCGAAACGCCCTGTCCGAGCTGTGAAATATTTTGCGGTATTGATATATTTTGTACTTGCATATAAAACTCCTATGTATAAACGTACGGAGGTCCGTTTTTAATCTCTGTTAAAATATTGTCCGCCAGTTGTTTCAATTCTTCTCTTGATTTTTGTCCTGACTGTACCTGACTTGAGAAATTATCAACCAATGGTTTAATCGCACTTTCTTTTTTTGCCTGAAAATTTCTTACCTCGACATCGACCAGTCGCTTTCTTAATCCTAATTCCGTTTTTGCGTTTTCTCTCATTACCGTAACGTTTTTTATTGCATCCATTGCCTGTTTAAACATATAACCTATTGCGCTGGAGAGTGTAAAAGACAGGAATATATACTTTGTAAATTTATTCTCAGGATGCAGTATCCAGTTGTACAAATGTCCTCTGTTTTCATCAATATAGCAATAATATTGGAGCTTTTTCGGAATACCGCCAAGTGCTGTCGGTGCATCTGCAAAGATAGTACTTTTTTCTTTTTCGACTTCTTTTATTATTGAAGAAATTTTATCTTCTGAAAGTCCGTATTTTTTCCCGATTTCTTTTACAAATTCGGGCTTGGCGCAAATTGATTTTAAATATTCTATTACAGAGGGTATATCTTTTTCCTGAGGAGCATTTGCTTTTTTATTTATTTCATTTACTACATTTTCTGCTATTTTATTTGCCAGAGAGTTTGTATTCCCTGCCGTTTGTTTTATATTGGAAATAGTCATTTTGCCTAAAATAATTGCACCTGCAATTATTCCTGCCGACAATAATATATATTTTATATTCTTTTTTAACTCATCATTTTGATTTGTTTCTCCTGTTTCGTTATTATTTTTTTTGCTGCCGGTTCCTTTGAAAGAAATAAAGTCATTAAAAACCGCTCTGTCTTTGACTTTTTGTTTATTGTTTAATACTTTGTCAAAATATTGTACATTTTTGTTCATCATATCATTAACAATTTTTAATTTGCCCGAAAAAGAATTTGTTTCAACCTGAATTAAATTTTCCTGTAATTCTTTTTCTATATCGGCGGATTTTTTCTTTTCCCAAATTTCTTTTATTCCGTCAATAAAATTTTTGCAGGCAATTGTTATTGCGCTCATTGCAAATACGGCAATTGCACCGAAGATATTTTTTGCGTTGGGGTCTCTTATTGCTCTGTATATGGCAAATTGCGGTTCTTGTTTTATATTGTTATTTATTGCAAGGTCGGGAAGGCATTCAAAACTTTTGGAATTTAAAAGGGTTTTGGAAGAGGATTTTAATATGCTGCTCAGAGCGAAAACCCCGCCGATAAGTACAGTAGTTCCTATTAAAAGAGGTTTTATTGCTTTTTTTATATTAAATGAGCTTTCTTCTTTATCTTGTTTGTTTTCAGGCGGGGTATAATATTCATTTTTATCTACAACTAAAAGTGAATCTTGAATTTCATCAAATGAAATATTTGTTTCAGATGAAGAATTATCAACATGATTATTTATCAAAACTCCTTTTAGGGTTTTGTTTAATTTGTCATCACGACCTTTTTGTGCATTGTTATATTTATTTGCTCTTAATGCTTCTATCTGCATTTTCTTTTTCTTCTTTCTTTGGATTAATGATTTTAGACAGCAGTTTTCTTAGTTCTCTTGATTTAAATACGGCAAGAGTTTCGTCATTCTGATAATTTTCATCTTCGGGGTCGGAGATGAAGAATAAAAAGAATTTTTTTACTGCTTTTTTTGTTTTTTCAATAAATATTTTTTCAATAAAATTCTTAAAATCACTCAAGAATGCCGTTATTTTATCTCCTGTCTGTTTTAACAGATTTGCAATATTCTGCTGTAATTGTGCAAATTTTTCTATTAATTTTGGAATTTGGGCAATAATATTTAAAATCGGAAAAATAATAACGTTTGAAATGATTGAAACAACTTTTCCTATTGTTGAAGGCAGTGTTTTTTGTAAACTGTCTATTGCATTTTTTATTCTGTCCGCAATTTGCTGAATGTTATTTTTAAGCTGTTTTGCAAATTCTATTTGTTTTTCAAATGCATTTTTTGCGTTTTCGGCTCTTGCTTCATTTGCGCGCATTGCCAGACCTGCCGCATAACATTTTATCCATGACCATTCGTTTGTTTTTGCGGGTTTTGTTGCGGGAGTATCTTTTACTCTAATTCCTCCTCCCATTGCACCGGAGTTACAAATAGGACAAGCAGACGGCGGCAAACCGTGGGGGCAGAGTCCTGCTCTTGTTGTTGATTGGCTTTGTATAGGACTTGGCATAAAAAAACCTTACTTTCTTTACACGTAAGGCTCTTACATCTTGTTTAATCGGTGCTCGCAATTAAACAGAAAAAAGAGCATTCCGACTTTAACGGCCGCGAACCGGCTAAGGACTTCCACCTTATTTCCTCGTATGAATTTATTTTGATACTAACATAATGACTTTTCACAGTAAATAATATAAAAATTTTTATTAAAAAAAATTAATTTTATACATTAAATCTAAAATGTACGATATCGCCGTCTTGTATAATATAATCTTTTCCTTCAAGTCTGGTGAGACCTTTTTCTCTTGCAACGGTATAAGAACCGCATTCAACAAAATCTTTATATGATGTTACTTCAGCTCTTATGAATCCTTTTTCAAAGTCGGTATGAATAACCCCCGCCGCTTTAGGTGCTTTTGAACCTGATTTTACCGTCCACGCTCTTACTTCTTTTTCTCCCGCGGTTATAAAAGTAGTAAGATCAAGAAGTTTATATACGGATTGTACCATTCTTTCGATTCCGGAAGTTTGTACGCCCAAATCGGATAAATAATCTTTTGCTTCTTCTTCGGAAAGTTCTGCCAGTTCTGCTTCTATTTTTGCGGAAATTACTACTACATCGCTCCCATGTTTTTTTGCATATTCTTTTACTTTTTCTACGTAAGCATTTCCGTTTGCCAAATCGGTTTCACTTACATTTGCGGCATATATAACGGGTTTTATACACATTAATTGTGAATTTTTAGCTATTTCGAGTTCTTCATTTTCAAAATGTTCTTCTATATTAATAAAAGAAGCATCGGACAATAAATCTCTTAACTTTGTATACACTTTTTGTTCAAGTATAGCTTGTTTATCTCCGCTTTTTGCCTGTTTTGAAACTCTTTCTATTCTCTTTTCTACAGATGTCATATCCGCAAGAGCAAGCTCTGTATTAATTGTTTCTATATCATCAATCGGATTTACTTTGCCTGATACGTGAATTGTATTAACATCATCAAAACATCTTACAACCTGAATTATCGCATCAACTTCTCTTATGTTGGCAAGAAACTGGTTTCCAAGTCCTTCACCTTTGCTTGCACCTTTAACCAACCCTGCTATGTCAACAAATTCCACTGCTGTCGGAATAATAACATTTGTTTTGACTAGTTTTGCAAGTATTGCAAGTCTTTCATCGGGTACGTTTACAACGCCTATATTCGGTTCTATTGTACAAAACGGGAAATTTGCACTCTGGGCATTGTTTGAGGATGTGAGTGCATTGAATAATGTTGATTTTCCTACATTCGGAAGTCCTACTATACCTGCTCGTAACATGAATATTCCTTTTTTCTCTGTCATATTAAGTTTAGCAGAAAAATAAAAGAAAATAAAAGAATATACTTATCCTCTGATTTCCGTATCGCCTTTGATTTTAATTTCAAATTTTGTTCCGGCAGGCAAAGAAATATTTCCGCCTTTTGAAAATATTGCTATAACGGGTGCAACCGTTGCATTTAATATATAGAATACCGAGCCGATTGTAATAGGAACAAAGGCTACAAGGTTTACAAAGGGAATCATATACATTGACGATGAAGCGCCCTTTGTGGCTCTAAATACTTTTTTGCCGGGAGTTGTCATTTTTGCCGTATTGCTCCAGTATTTGCGTTTTCCTTTTATGTCGCTTAAAAACACTTTTCTGGAATTTGCCATACTGACTTTTGTTGTAATAGGCGACATTACACCGTTGTGATAAATTTCATCTATTTTAAGTTCTATAAGCCCGCCGTTTCCCGTAATCTGCGGAGGATGTGAGTCTGTTACCGTTCCTTTAAAAAGCGTTCCGGCATTAATGACCGTTCCGTCTTTTGCGTAAATATTATTTTGCGAGACAAAAGATACCTTTGTTCCCCTTGGAGTGTAGTCTGTGATTGCTCTTTGTGATGACAGGGTTACTTTTGTTCCGCCTTTTAAGGTGTATACTTTTCCGGTTGCTTTATTATTAGTATTTAGCGGTACTTCAGCATAAGAAGACGGAGCAGCATTCGGCAGAGAAGGCAGTGTCTCTTCCGCACCGTCAAGATTGTAGTTCTTCCTTATACCGGCATCTATTGACGTGTCAAATTCAACAGCATGTACATTTAAGTTGATAAAAGAAAGCAAAATTAAAAATATAAGTATCTTTTTCATACTTATATTTTAATATATTATTTGTATTTGCACTCGATTAAATGAGTGATTATTTTTTTTCTTTTGTTGTGTTTTTTTCTTCAAAGTCAATCAGGAATCTGTCATATTCATCTTTTACAACATTTACAACAGATCCTTTGTCTTTATATTTCTTATATAATCTGTCACATCCGTCGCCTATTAATTTAAGAACCAGACCTGAACCTGCTGCAAAAACCAGGTTTTTTACACCCGAAAACATTTTTGTTGTACCGTAAACCATTGTCGCAAATGTGCCTACCAGCGGAATACAGGTTGTGAGCGTGGTAGAAATTTTTTCATCTTTTCCATCGCTTGAGGCTATTGAATATGCACCGACTCCTATCGGGAATAATACCGAAGCAACATCTGTTGCAGCGGAACCGACCTTTATTTCAGCCTGCTTGATAAAATAGTCATTTATTTCTAGTTCCGTTGCTTTTCCAAGTCCTTTGCTTATTTTTGATGACAATTTTTCAAATTCTTTGTATTGAGCATCTGATATAATTTTTTGTCCTGTTGTTGCTTTTGCTTTATTTAACCCTTTTAAAATTGTCATTATTTCTTCAAGAGAACCTTTTGAGCCTACTCCCGTTGAAAGTACCGTTTCTTTTATTGAATCAAGATGTTTTAGCATCTCATCTTGTTCTGTTTGTGCGTATAATTTGTTTGATTTTGTTGATTTTATAAGATCATCTATCAAACCTGATATTTCTTTTGAAATCTTTGCTCTTTCTTTTACTTCATTTTCTCCGGCGCAATTTTTAAATTTCTCAAAAGATTGAGCCAGTTTTTTTACTGTTTCGGATGTTATTTCATCTTCCGGTTTGATTTCTTTTTTAAATGCGGCAAGAGAGGTTTTGATATTATCATGAATGCTTGTAATGTTGTTTGTTATTTGTTTTTTTGCTCTGACAATATCATCTTGCAGCTCACGATGGGCCTCTTGTGTTAAGTCTTGTGTTGCATAGGACTTATATGTTTCAGGATTAAATAAAGTCTTTTTATCCTTGAAAAATCTGTTTCTGATTTTTTCGGGCAAATCTGCAAGAAGAGATGTACGTTTTGCATCTCTTGTTCTCCTTGCCCCGAGGCTGAAACTTTTGTCGAATTCCGTTTCAAGTCTGCTGCTTTGCTGAGACAGTATATTTATCCACTCTTCCAGTGTTTTTGTTTGTCCCTTAATGTTTATTTCCTGCAATCTGTCTTTTTCACTCATATTCTTTAAACTGTCAAGACTATGGTGTTTTAACAGAGAAGTTAAATCTTTTACTTTAATTTCTACTTTGTCGTATTTTTTCCCTAATGTTTTATCAACAACTTTTTTAAATCCGGCAGCAGTTCCATCAGCATATTTTTCGGTTACTTTATTGCTTCTGAATATTCTGTCGCAAATCCAGTCCTTTATTGCAGTAAAGTTAGATGTTGCTTCGAGTGTATCTACGGATTTTTTTGCGCCTTTTCTTGTGTAATAAGTTGTTTTGGTAACAAAATCTTTTGGCGTATTGCTCTGCATTTTTGATAATTCAGAGGAGAGTTTGCTTTTGATTTTTGAAAAAGAACTGCCGTGAACACCTCTTAACAGAACAACGCCTGCTACTCCGGCCGTAAATATTGCCGATGCTATTGTTGAACCGAATAAGATTTTTTTTCGTTTTTTGCTTTTTGCTTGTTCTTTATTTTCATTGAAAGTATCCGCTTTTGCATGTTTTTCAAGCAGATTTGTATCGGATACCTTAGCAGTATCTTTTACAATACTGCTTTCCCCGCCTAAATTATAGGTAGGGAAAGAACTGAAAATATTGCTGTTTTGGATATTCAAATAATTATTCATTTAATTATGCTTTTTTCTTGAAAATATCAGATACTTTTTTCCCGGCAGATTGCGCAAATTTTACAACGTTACTGCCGGCTTTTTTAGTTGTTTCCCAAATATTTTCTCCTGCTTTTTTCACTGATTCTTTCGCATTCGGAAACCTTGTTGACAGATTATTAATTGCTTTTGTTCCGAGGTCTTTCAGTTTGCCTCTGTTTTTAATTCCTAAAACCGCAGCTGCAGCAACACCGATAAGTCCGATAATACCGGCAGTGTCTTTTGCCTTTTGTTTTTGTTCGGCTTTTTCCTGCAAGTATGTTTGTTTTACTTCCATTTGTTTTTTCAGACCTTCTGCTCCATATTTGGAATTATAGCTGGGTGTATGAAAGTTTATACCAAAAGTCATAAAAATCTCCTTCCGCTCAACTAAATATATAAAAACAAAAAGTGCTAAAAAATTGCCGTTTTATTTATACTACATCAAATGTTGTATTTTAGCCCGAAAAGGTTTATTTTTTTTGAAAATTATCGGATGATATAAAGCAGAGGATAAGATTAAATGTTTGATGAAGAAACAATTAATACCTTAGAAAATCCAAGAAAAATTGAATTTGAGTCAATGGCACAAGACTATATGGAAGATGCAAGAAAGCACCATGAGCTTTATTTGCTTAAAGGAAGCCGTATAGAATTGGATAATGCCGTTGACAGTTATATTGATGCAATTAAATTTAATCCTAACATGGCTGAAGCATATTACAGGCTTGCTTCTTTATTATGGGATAAAGGTGAAATAAATCTTTCTTCAGCCATTGAACAATGTGTTTCGGCTGTTAATATTTCCCCGGATAATCCGAATGCGAGAATATATGCGGGATATTTCTTTGAAATGGCAAAACAGTATAATGAAGCTGAAAAAGAGTACAAAGCCGCAATAAAAATTAATCCGCTTAAGGCTGCACGTTCAAGATTGTCTTTGGCTTCTTTATATATGGATAAAATGCATTATAACGGAATTAATATGAAAGATTTGTCTCAGTCTTTATATTATATGTTATCGGGAGGATTAAGTATTGCGCTTGACTATCCTTCTGTTAAGATGATTTATAAAAATATCGGAAAAAATCTTTCCGTCATGTTTTATGATTTATTAGGCAATATTTATGAAAAGACTAAAAATTATGCCCGGGCTATCAAAACATATGATGCTGCCGCAAATAATGTCGGCAGAAATGATTTTTATTATAAAAAAATCGGCGATATAAATATTAAAAATGAAGACATTATTGATGCCAAGAATTCTTATATCAAAGCTCTGGAGAATAATCCAAATGACAGAGAGTTGCTGGTTAAACTTGCAACTTTGACGCGTGTTTATTTTGAAGATGATATAAAAACCGCTATTGATTGTTATTCCAGATTATTGGAGCTTGAGGAAGATAATGCCAAAATATATTATGAACTGGGTCATTTATATCTCAAAAAAGAAGATTTTATAAACTCCATCAATGCTTTTAATATGGCACTTGAAAAAGAAAATGACAATCCGTTTTATCATAATGCATTGGCTTATGCTCTTGTAAGAGCGGAACAATATGAAGAAGCATGTGACCATTACAAATTTGCAATAGACCAAAATCCCGATCCGGAGTGGACATCAGTTGTTTGTCAAGCTGTTTCTTCTCTTTATTTCAAAGTTTTTGATGATGTTGATACTGCTATGTCTTTTTTAAAAACAGCTATTATGCTGGATGAGGATAATGATGAGGCTTTTGTTGAGCTTGGTGATATATACTCAGAATGTGATGATATCGACAGTGCTATAAAATCATATTGTGAAGCAATTAAATTAAATCCTAAAAATTTCAGTGCTTATAATAAGTGTGCAATGGCGCTCTGGCAGAAAGATTATATTGAAGAAGCAATTATTGCCTATAATAAGGCCATTAATATAAAACCTGATTATTATCAGGCATATAATAATCTCGGAGTCATTTACCTTGACGGTATAAGAAATCTTAAAGAAGCGGAAAGGCTTTTTGAAAAGGCAATTTCTTTAAATGAAAATTATGTAATGCCGTATTTCAATATGGGCAGAGTGTATGAGGCAAGAGGCAAAAAAATTGAAGCTGCCAAAACATATCAAAAGGCACTTGAACTTAATGAGGTTTCCGAAGAGATAGATTCCGAAAGAATAAGAGAAAAATTGTACGGATTATTTGAAGTTTAATTTTTTAAATTTAATATTCATAATGTTCTTTTTTATTCAGATATTCTCTTACAACATTTAATGAAGACTGTATAATTCTTGTTATTCTTGAAGAAGAAAGACCTATTCTTTCCGCAATTTCTTTAACCTGCATATTTCTGTAGAATCTGTATTCAATGATGGTTCTTTCTTTTTGCGGCAATCTTGCAATAGCTTCTCTTATTACTTTACCGAGTTCTGATATTTCAGCTTTTTCATCGGGCAGAGCGGACGGGTCTTTTATAAAATCAAACGGAGAATCATTGTCGGATGCCGCAGCTGCAAGGCTGTCTATGGACAAAATAGTCTCATAGATAGCTTCTCTTACTTTTCCCGGAGTAATTGAATCAGAATCCGTTCCGTATTCACCGTTATCAGATTCTTCTGCTTTTGTATGTTTTAAAGAGTACCATTTGTATCTGTTTCTTAATTCATTTCTTATAGCCCAGCGCACGGCTGTTGATATATATGCATTATTATATCTGGCAAGTTGTTCTTCGGTTTTATCTTTTATCATAACCTGAAGAGCAATAATGCCGATACTGACAAGCTCATCATAATCTACCATATGCGACGGAATTCGCTTGTGTTCTACTCTTGCGACTTTTTCAATTATTTCAATGTAATCTTGAATTTTTGCGTGCATTTTCGTGAATCTGTATCTTTATTTTAATATATTACTACCTTTTTGGTTATTTCGCAAACTGTATACAAAAATCAAAATTTCCGCAACAGCCTTATATAGCTCGGGAGGAATGGATGAATTTATTTCTACCATCCTGAATATTGCTCTTGCAACGGGCGGATTTTCGATTACGGGAATAGAGTGTTCTCTTGCTATTTGTATAATTTTTTTCGCAAATAATTCCGTACCTTTTGCAAGAAGTTTCGGAGATTCCATCTGCGCAGAATCATACTTAAGTGCACACGCCACATGGGTCGGATTTGTTACTACAAAATCACAATCGGGAACAGAATCCATCATTTTTCTTTGCATGATTTGCTGTCTGCGCTGCCGAAGAGCTGCTTTTACGTGAGGATCACCTTCCGAGTTTTTGTATTCATCTTTTACCTCCTTAAATGACATTTTCTGATCCTGCATAAATTTCCATCGCACCATACCGTAATCGGCAGCGGCAATAATCAAAAATGCGATTCCCGCTTTTATAATAAAATCTATTACCAGACTTCCGAATTCATTTAATATAGCAAAACTGTTGTCAATATTTACAAGCCCGATTATGGCTTCGAGGTGATTTTGATATACCATCCATCCTATAAGCCCTAAAAGGGCAACCTTAACAATGCTTTTTACAAGTTCAAACAAAGTTTTTGGCGACATCAGGTTCTTGAAATATTTGGAAGGATTTAATTTATCCAGCTTTGGCTCCAGAGGTTTTGTTGTAACTAAAGGACCTACTTGAATGAAATCTCCGATTATACCCATAAATGCCGCCATAATTAATATCGGGCCTATTATAAGAAGAGTCGGCAGACATACTGAAATCATAAGATGTACAAAACCTATATCTTCAATATGTTTATCCGGAATTTTGTCATAAAGGTACACAAATAATTGTAATATCTGGTTCCAAATGAAAGGTGACATTTTAAGGATAAATACAAACATAACAATAAGACCCAGAGCAGTTGAAAAATCTTTTGATTTAACAACCTGTCCCTCTTTTCTTGCCTTTTGCAGCTTTTGCTGGCTGGCCTCAAACTGCTTATCCTCATCACCCATAAGGCGTCAGCTCCTGCTTTAGTATTTAACCATTGAAACTACTTCAACATCTGAAGGCAGTTTATCTCTTCCTTTTAAGTCTTCCAGTTCAATGATAAATGCTGCTGCCTTAACATTTGCTCCTGCTTTTTTTAACAGTCTGCAAGCTGCTCCTACAGTTCCGCCTGTAGCTAACAAATCATCTATTACTATTACATTCTTTCCTTCTTCGATAGCGTCTGTATGTATTTCAAGTTTATCGGTACCGTATTCCAGAGAGTATTCTTCGCTTATTGTTTCGGCAGGCAGTTTACCTGGCTTTCTTATAAGTATACAGCCTGCATTTATATTGTATGCAAGTGCAGAACCGAATATGAACCCTCTTGATTCAATTACTGCAACATAGTCTATTCCTTTATTAATAAATTTTTCCGTAAGAAAATTTATCATTTCCCGCAGAGCTTCTTTATCCTTTATTGCTGTTGTTATATCTCTGAATATAATTCCTTCAATCGGAAAATCTTTTATACTCCTTATTTTTTCTTTTACAAGTGCCAAACCGTCCATTAATATCTCCTTATAATACTTCCTATAATATTTTACACTAAATTGAGCTGTTGGTTATTTCTTTAAGCATGATTTTTAACATCTTTACAGGTAAGCCTACAATGTTATCATATTCACCTTTAATTTCTTTTATAAAAGATTTATCCATTTCCTGTATTCCGTAAGCGCCCGCTTTATCATACGGTTTATAGTTTTTTATGTATTCTTTTATTTCATTTTCTTCTTTTTTATTAAAAGTTACTTCGCTTGTATTTGATTTAATGATTTTTTTATTATTTTCAGTATCTTTTATACAGATTGCGGTAACAACTTTATGAACGGTGCCGTTTAATTTGCTTAGCATATTGAATGCATCATTAAAATTTTTAGGCTTGCCCATAACGGTATTGTTATATATGACAACAGTATCGGCACTGATTATCAGTGCCGGAAAATTAATATTTTTAGCAACGGATTCACACTTATTGTATGCAATATTTTCTATTTTTTCGTAGGAAAAAGATTTATTAATAAGACTTTCATCATACTCCGGCGCGATAATGTCAAAAATAAGTCCGGCGTTTTCCAACAGATATTTTCTTCTTGGCGAAGTTGATGCAAGTATAAGTTTTTTCATAAAAATAATTACCTTTTGTTTATATTTTAAATAAAAGGTAATTATTTTAATATCTTGATTGCATATTGTTTACAATATGTTATTGCTTCCGCAGTTTTGGCGGATTAAAGTTTATTTTCATATATACCGCGGATTTTGATGTTACACCCGAGCATATATCTTTCAGTTTTGAATTCATATCCACCATACATCTTTGCATCATTGCATAATCATTCATTACTGATAACATTTTTTGCGAATCAACCAGTTTGGTTGTATCCGGATTATCCATTTTAAGTTTTGAGTATTTTTTAACCAGCTCCTGATCTATCTTGCTGAATGCTCCAACTGCCATTGTATTGTTTTCCTATTATCGTGTTATTCCCCGTATTTATATAAAGAAAAATTTTGTTATTAAATTGCTTTTTTTTTAATTTTCTTATTACAATATCTTAACAAATGTGTTATTATTTACAGATACCTTGATAGGAGCAGAATTTTGGATCTTAGCGGATTATTTGATTTAGTCAGAAATGTGTATGCCGATTATGCTTTCTCAAAAAAATCGGGCACGGTTAAAATGCCGCTAAGGTATATTCTTGAATTAACATACAGATGTAATTTACATTGTCCGTTTTGTTATATTACAGGAGAAAGAGCAATTGAAGAACTTAATACAAAAGAGTGGCTTGATATAATCGGACAAATTCCTCCGTTTTCGTTAATTTCATTTGTTGCAGGAGAAGTTCTTCTTAAAGAAGATTTTGAAATTATTTATAAAGCGGCTTGCAAAAATTTTCGCAAGGTATCTCTTATAACAAACGGGCTTATTCTGAATGAAAATTTGATTAATTTATTTGTTAAAAATAAATTGCTTTTACTTTCGGTTTCTCTTGATGCCATAGGTGAAAAACATGATAAAATACGCAATCATAAAGGTTTATATGATAAGGTTATTTCTAATTTGATGCTTTTTGATGAAAAGCGCTGCAGGAATAAATCTCCGATGCTGGATATAAAAACATGCGTGCTTGAAAATAATCTGGATGACATTGTCCCTCTTTATAAAAAGGCTATTGAACTCAAATCGCAATTTTTCTCTCTGACTTTTATAAGAAAACAGCCTCTGAGACAAAATTCGATGTTGTTCAATGAATTTTCACGGGAATTTTATGCTGATGAATACCCCGTAAATCCGTATTTTGATTTAGAGCACTTTAAAGAGGTATATAAAGAACTCGAAAGTATTTCAAAAAATACAAAGACAATATTGCGTTATGCACCCAGATTTAACCCCCGCGGCGATATTGACAAAATAGAAAAATTCTTTAAAAGTGGAAATACGCCTGTTAAAAATCTGTATGAAAGATGCCGTATACCGATGACAAGTGTATATATAACTCCAAGCGGCGATATATACCCTTGTTTATCATATAAAATAGCTAATCTTAAAGAAATGAAATTAAAAGATGCCATAAACATCCCGAAATTTAAATGTTTCAGAAAAAATTTATATCATGCGCAAATTTTTAATGCCTGTCAGATGTGTTGTGATGCTGTTCCTAAAAACCTATAAGGCTTGGAAGCTCTGTGTATTCCATTTCAAGTGCTTCCGCTACACCTCTATTTGTTAAGGTTCCGTTAAAGGTATTAACTCCCGCAGCTAGCGTTTTATCTGTTTTTACGGCTTCTATAATTCCTTTTTGCGTGATTTTTGTAATGTATTTTATTGTTTCATTTGTAAGTGCAATTGTTGAAGTTCTCGGAACACTTCCGGGCATGTTTTCAACGCAATAATGTATAACGCCGTATCTTTCATATACTGGAGAATCAAGGGTTGTTATTCTGTCTTCTGTTTCCGCTATTCCGCCTTGATCGATTGAAATATCAACAATAACGGAGCCTTTTTTCATACTCATTACCATTTCTTCGGTAATAAGTTTCGGTGCCTTATGTCCCGGAACTAAAACTGCGCCTATAATAACATCCGCATTTTTAACCAGTTCTTTTAATGTACGTTCTGAAGGCACACATGTTTTAATTCTGCCGCCCAGAAGGTTTTCTATATATCTGAGTTTATCGGTATTAATATCTGCAACGCAAATATCACATCCGAATTTTGAAGCTATTTTGGCTGCATTTATACCGACATGTCCCGCTCCTATTATTAAGATATTTGCAGCAGGCACTCCGGCTACACCGCTTAATAATATTCCTCTGCCGTTGTTTCTTTTTTCAAGAAAATTTGCCGCAACATGCACGGACATTTTTCCTGCTATTTCACTTACCGGAATAAGCAGAGGCAGGCTGGCATCTTCTCTTTGAATTGTTTCATAGCCTATTGCCGTTACTTTTCTTGAAATAAGTTCTTTCGCAAGTGATTTTTCTACCGCAAGATGAAGAAAAGTGAAAAGAATTTGACCCTTTCTTAAAAGGCTGTATTCGGACGGTTGAGGTGCTTTTATTTTTACAATCATATCCGATTTTTCATAAATTTCCTGAGGTGTATCAACTATTACCGCTCCTGCATCTTTATATTCTTTGTCGGAATAACCGCTTCCTTCTCCGGCATTTTTTTCAACCAAAACTATATTATTATCTTGAACAAGTGCAAAAACACCTTCCGGAGTGATTGCAACTCTGTTTTCCATTGTTTTAATTTCTTTCGGAATGCCGATAATCATTTCTATTCCTCTTTTTCTTTTAGTGCTTCTTCTATCTCAGCAATAATTAATTTTGCAGCAGCCACAGGATCATGGGCTAAGGTTATGGGACGTCCTATAATCATATAATCAGCGCCTGCTTTTATGGCATCAGACGGTGAAACAATTCGTATCTGATCGTTAACAATTGCCCACGTCGGTCTTACGGCGGGACATACAATAATAAAATCTTCACCCAGTTCTGTTTTTATACGTGCCGCATCAACATCGGGCGCAACAACACCGGAGAGTCCGGCCTCGTTTGCAATTTGCGCCAGTTTTAATACATATCTTGATATATTCATATCAATACATAACTCATTTGTTAATGTTTTTTGTCCGAAACTGGATAAAAGAGTTACGGCAAGTATAACAGGAGGAGCAATTTCCTGCTTTTTTGCATAATTTAAACAGGCGTTTAATGTATTAATCATCATTTTAGAACCGCCTGTCGCACTTATACTGAAAAAATCAATTCCTTTTTTCATTAAATTTATGCTGGTTTTTGCAACTGTATCGGGTATATCTTGAAATTTTCCGTCAAAATATACTTTTCCGCCATGGTTTTTTATTGTATCAACAGCTTCAAACCCGCAGGAAGTGAACAAAGGCATTCCGACTTTAAAAAAGCCTACATAATCTTTTAATAAATCAACGTATCTAACCACATCTTCAATAGTATCAACGTCAAGAGCCAGTATAATTCTGTCTTTTGCACTAATAGGTTTCTTAATTTCCATATGTTAATCCCTGAACCGAATATGACTAACCTATATTATCACTATTAGAGCAAGTAATCAATATTATGTTTCGTGCTAATGGCAGCTTGCTATGCTTAAAAATTCATCTTCGGCCATAAGGGCTTGTATATATGCTTCGGATTCGGGCATTCCTTCTTTTATGAGTTTATCATAAATGGATGTAAAAACATCTTCACTTCCCAATAAAATTTCAGGTTTCTTCGCGGCTAAAGCTACTGCTTCGTCAACGCTTTTGGGTATATTTCCGCCGTTTTTTGATTTTACCTGTGAACGACCTAAAACACCCGTGTCGGGCATATAGTTTTGTTCCGATTTTTCTTCGGCTTTGCAACTTGCACAGCCGCATTCTTTGGCTTTTTCTTTTTCTTTTTCGACCTTTTGTATATTATAGCCGTATTTTCCTATATTATTATTGCTAATTTCTGTCATATTTATCTCCGTGTTTATTTTGCATTATATTTCAAACCCTATTCATAAAATTTTTTGCTAGTCTTTTTAAGAATATATACTTTTTTTGTATTTTTTTATGTGTTGATTTCGGCTCAAACATATACTGTGATTGAAAAAACAAATATAAAATTTTATCTTAATATTTCTTAATATATGATATATTTTTTCTATATTGCGTATGTATCGCTTTTATTTTTAAAATAATTTTTCATATTTGTCAAATGTTTGTACGATTGAAATTCTGAAAACTTTCTTTCAAAATGATATTATGAGAAAATATATTGCCTTATTATTGATGTTTTTTTTTATAACTTCGTCTTCTTTTGCAAAGAGTGATGATAAATTGGATATAAATTCTCAGGATTTTACGGATTTCGGACGTTATATACAAACTTTGGAAATAAACGATGCAATTTCTCCGCCGGAGGAAGAGCCTTCTTCATCGGCTGATGATTTGTTTGTTGAAGAAGAGGCTATTTTGGATGTTGCCCGGAGATATGAAGAAAATGCCGTAGTTTTAAATACCGAAGACGATGCTGATAATGCCATGAATGATTTTAACAGCAGCAGAATTTTCAGTTTAAAAGTAAACGAAACAAAATACAATATTGAAAATTCAATAAAAAATGAAAATATGATATGGGACGGTTCAAAGGCTTTTTCAAATGCTTTTCTAACAAATTCAAGGCATATGGCGCCGATTCCCAGTGTTGTAAATTCACAGTCAATAACCGCAACGGTTTCTCCGTCTTTATCCGCTTCGTTGGGACAAACATTCTTATTTGATGCAAACGGGCCTTCCGTATTATTTGTAAGAACAAATGAATCTACGTATAATACGGGTTCTGTTATTTCATATAAATCAGACGGATTAAACCTTTCCGTTGGTTCTTTTTCATCGTCTTATAATCAAGATTCCTCCGGAGGTGCTATATTAAGCACAAATGCAATCAATTTGCCGAAAAATGCAGGCAGTTTTGTTTTTGGAGGTGCATACTTTGCAAATGAAGAGCTTGAAAAAAATAAAATGACGGGCGGGGGGTTTGTTGAATACAGTTTTAAAAGATTAAAATTAAATGCCCAAATAGGTCAGAGCAAATATTCAAATTCGGCAAATCAATTTACGAGTTTGTATTTTGTTCCCGAATTCAGAATATCCGATTCCGTTTATCTTAAGACCCGTTTTATAAGAAATATTTCTCAAAATACAATGCAAGATGAGCTTGTTCTTTCTTATAAGCCGAAGAACAGCAAAAGTAATTTTGAGTTTGAAATAAATGCTTCAAATCAATATACTCAAAGTTATCAGATAAAGCAAAGAATCAAGTTATCTACGTCTTTCAGAATATAGCTATTGCATTATGTTATCAAGTCCGTATATGAATTCGTTATTTTCATATACGTATCTTGTTGCGAGTAAAACACCGTCCATATAGCATGTTCTATCCATTGAGTCGTGTCTTATTTTGAATATTTGACCCGAAGCTCCGAATATAACTTCTTGAGATGCAATGTATCCGGGCATTCTGACAGAGTGTATACGAATGTTTGCATTTGAATTTGCTCCGCGTGCTCCTTTTATTAATTCTGTTTCGGGGCAATTTCCGGCTGTAAAATCGGGATTTTCTTCAGCCATGAGCTGCGCTGTTTTTATTGCTGTTCCGGAGGGAGCATCTTTCTTTTGATTATGGTGCAATTCAATAATTTCCGCATTCTTAAAATATTTTGCCGCCTGTTTTGAAAACATCATTAGTAATACAGCGCCCGTAGAGAAATTTGGAGCGATAAGACAGGAAGTATTATTTTTTTCGGCTATATTTTTTAATTGTGCAATTTGTTCTTCTTTTAATCCGGTTGTTCCGATAACTGATTTTATTCCGTTTTCAAGATACATACACACATGTTCATATATACCCTGCGGCTGTGTAAAATCGATAACAACATCCGGTTTTTTTGTTTTTAGTGCGTTTTCAAGATTTGTTTCTATTAAAACGCCTGTTTTTTTGCCTGCGGCTTCAACTCCGGCATCAAGACCTTCACCTTGTATATCGACTGCCATTGCAAGTTCCATATCTTTTGCATTTAAAACCGCCCTGACAACTTCTTTGCCCATTTTGCCGAGGGCTCCTATTACACCTGTTTTTATCATATTTTCCCCTTTTTCTTCTTTTATAATACGAATAAAAATCTTTAAAATACACTCTTTGTAAATAAATATTTAAGGCAAAAATTTTTTATTTGATATAAATATGAAAATATGTTAGTATATTTCTGAAATAAATTTAATGGAGTATGAAAAATGAGCAAAAAAGAAAAAGAAACCGAAAATGAAAATACTGTGAGAGAAATAGTTCAGGATATCGGTATCGACCTTAGTATCACGGCAAGTCTCGTTAAATTTCTTGATGCGGGATTAAACGAGGAATTAGAAGTAAAAAAAGCTGATTTGGAAAATCTGGTTTCTGTTATTAATTTTTCAATAAAAAATATTATTGAAAAACAAGACAGTCTCGAAGATGTTCTCGAAATGTAAAATTTATTGACGTTTCTGCTGAAATTTATTAATATTTTTTATATAGAGGAGATAAAATATGCCGCAGCCTTTTTCCAACGGCGGACAGCTGAAAAAAAGAACATCTGTGCTTGTATTTCTTAAAGGAACTACGGCTCCTTTGGTTCTTTATGTTGAAAGTCCGATTGCCCTTTATGAAGAACTTTCTCAGATTTTAAAACAAAATTCTCCCACGCCTAAACTTATTGAAAAAACAACAATGGGACCTATAAAAAAAGTTTGTATTCTGTCCACGCAAATTTGTGCTGTTGCCCTTCAAGACGAACAGTATATGTAAATGGTTTATTAGTTATATTTTTGGAAAATCTTCTCCTAAATAACAGTATGTTAGGTATCCTTTTAAAAAAAGTACTAAAAAGACCGATATAGTCATTTCTATTGATGAATCGTGCGGGTTAACAATAGTTATGTTATCATAGTTTATGTCTTTGACCGCATATTCATGATTAGTATAAATTTTAACTTTATTGTTATTTTTATCTTTTATAGGGAATGTCTCGGGGTCATTTTCTTCATAAAAAGCTATAGCCATTGCACTTTCATCACAATATTTCTTAAATAATCCTATATATAGATTTATTTGATCTGCTGTTTCTGCAAAAAAGACCGGTTTCTTGCTTAACAAATAGAATACTTGTGCTGCAAAGCCGCCCGAAGTTCTCTTAAAGCAAAAAAAGTCTCTGTTTGTATATTTTGCATAATAAGGTATATTTATATTTTCATCTGTTTTATTTTTATATAAATCATTTCTTAGTTCTTCGATGGCAATTTCAAATAAAAGTATTTTTATATCACCTTTTGAGTAAAAAGGATTATTTTCAAGTTGTTTTATTTTTTCTTCTGATATGTGATAGTTTCTTTCTATTCCCTTTAAATATATGTCAAAAGAACCGTCATTATTTTTCTTTATTGCCTGTTTTATCAGATTTTGTCCTGTTTTGCTGTATGAAAGAGCATTTATGCCGGAAAGAAGCCAGCAATCTCCATTAAGACCTTGTTTGCTAGGATTTATAGTTCCGCCGTCATCAACATTATCTTCTTTTTTAGACAGAATTTCTTCATTTTCAATAAAAGGATTTTTAAATATAAATTCTTTCATAAAATGCTAATTCGGCATTTCTTTTTAAATCTTTAAAACTTTTTTACCTCAACAAGTTTCTTGAATGCATTTAAGTCTTCTATTGTATCAATTCCTATTGCTTTATAATTTACAATGGATGTTTTTATTTTCATTCCGTTATATAGCGCTCGCAGCTGTTCTAAACTTTCTGCCTGTTCTATTTCAGGCTGCGGAAATTGTGTCATTTTAAAAAGTGATTCTCTTTTGTAGCCGTATATGCCGATGTGTTTGTAGAATTTAGCTATATTATAGTTCCTTTCATACGGAATTTTGGAACGTGAAAAATACATTGCATAACCGTTTATATCGCGCACGCATTTAACCATGTTCGGATCTTCAAGATCCTCATCTTCTCCTATAGGAGAAAGTAAAGTTGAAATATCGGCATTATTGTCTTCTTTTATTTGTTTTATAACTTCTTCAACACAGTCAGGATTAATCATTGGTTCATCACCTTGAAGATTAATAATATATGAAATTTCCGGATATTTTTGTGCCACTTCAACAATTCTGTCGCTTCCGCATTTATGATTTTCCGATGTCATTTCAACATTTGCTCCGAATGATTTTGCACTGTCATATATTTCCTGATTGTCAGTGGCAATAATAACAATATCTGCTGATTTAACCTGCATTGCACGTTCCCAGACCCATTGAATAATAGGTTTGTCACATACTTTTATTAACGGTTTTCCCTGCAGCCTTTTTGAATTATATCTTGCAGGTATTATTATTGCTGTTTTACTCATTTATTCCTCCCTTGCGGCAATAAGTGCTATCCATTCAGCTTGATGTTTCTTTTCAATTAACTTTAATCCGTTCTCTTTTATGGCATTAAGAACAACATCTTCTTTACCTTCTAATATACCGCTTAAAACAATTTTTGCACCTTTTTTCATTATTCGTTTTAAATCAGGCATGATTTGTGCCAGCACGTTATGTAATATGTTTGCAAAAACAAAATCATATTTATTTGATGGCAGTATATCAGATGCTGCGGTTTGAAAATTAATTTTTGTATTGTTTATTTTTGCATTTATTTTTGCCGTTTCAATTGCCGTATCATCGGTATCAACAGCATCGGCTTCTATTGCACCCAGTTTCATTGCACATATTGAAAGAATGCCTGAGCCGGTTCCTATATCTGCAATAATATCATTATTTTTCCTGTATTTTTCGTAGGATTTAACGCACAATTGGGTTGTAGCATGGGTTCCCGTTCCGAAAGCATTGCCGGGGTCTATTGTCACTATGGTTCCTTCTCCGCTGTATGTCTCCCAGCTCGGGCAGATTACAATATTATCTGATATCTTTGACGGTTTCCAATTTTCTTTCCATTTTTTCGACCAGTCCACATTTTCTTGTTTATAAACGGATACGTCCCAGGAACCGATATCACAATTAAAAATCCGCTTTTCTATAATATCTTGTCTTTTTAATTTGAAGAAATTTTTTACCGAATCAATATCAATACTGTCGGCAGCTATATATGCTTTTAAAACATTTTCGGTTGTTTCAATAAGCTCCAGGTTTTTATACTTTTCTTCGGCG
Organism: Candidatus Gastranaerophilales bacterium; assembly: GCA_944323955.1. Lineage (GTDB taxonomy): Bacteria > Cyanobacteriota > Vampirovibrionia > Gastranaerophilales > Gastranaerophilaceae > Avigastranaerophilus. The sequence goes on from CALUUK010000001.1 coordinate 56,017, forward strand.
GTTACTATTCCTTCGCAGTCAAATTCTGACTGAACAATATCACAAACAACATCGCAGCAGACCGGATTTATTTCAATGTCAAATTCCCAGTATGTTTTATCTTTTATTGACAAAATACACCCATTCTTCTGAATTTGTTATAACGTTCTTGCTTGAGAGTTTCAGGTTTTTCTTTTTTTAGTTCTTTTACAGCCTGCATTACTGTTGTTTTCAAAGAATTTCCTATTTCTTCATAATTACAGTGGGCGCCGCCTAAAGGTTCATTTATTATTCCGTCTATTATACCCAAATCAAGCAAATCTTCACTTGTAATTTTTAATGCCTGAGCGGCGACATCAGCTTTAGAAGCATCACGCCATAGTATTGAAGCACATCCTTCCGGCGATATAACCGTATAATATGAATGTTCAAGCATGAATACTTTATCTGCCACGGCAAGCCCGAGTGCTCCGCCCGAGCAGCCCTCTCCTGTTATAACCGCAATAACGGGAACATTAAGTTTTGCCATTTCTTTGAGATTTTCCGCAATAGCAGTACCCTGTGCGGTTTCTTCCGCTTTCATTCCCGGGTATGCTCCGGGGGTATCTATTAGCGTAATAATAGGAAGATTAAATTTATTTGCGTGATAAAAAAGTCTTAATGCTTTTCTGTATCCTTGAGGCTGCGGCATTCCGAAGTTATATATTAAATTTTCTTTTGTTGTTTTGCCTTTTTGCGTCCCCACAATAACAACACTTTGACCGTCAATTTTTGCTATTCCGCCTATTATTGCTCTGTCATCGGTTCCTTGCCTGTCGCCGTGCAGTTCTATAAAATCGGTAGTGATTAATTTAACATAATCAAGAAAGGTGGGTCTGTCGGAGTGTCTTGCTATTTGAAGACGCTGCGACGGGGTAAGGTTTGCATATAATTCTTTTTTATATTCACTTGCCTGTCTTTCAAATGTTTCTATTTGCTCCGATACATCCATGCCTGATGCTTCACTTATTTGTTTTAATTCTTTTATTTTTTCCTGTATTTCAATTAACGGTTTTTCAAATTCTAAAATAGCCATATCATCTCCTAATTTTTATGCAGATTAATCAATTTTGATATAGTTGATTTTAATTCGGCTCTTGATGAAATCATATCTATTTGTCCGTATTTCATTAAATAATTTGCGGTTTGGAAATCAGCCGGAAGGCTTTGTCTTATTGTTTGTTCAATAACTCTTCTTCCTGCAAATCCGATTCTTGCATCTTTTTCGGCAATAATTATATCACCGATAGTTGCAAAACTTGCAGTTACTCCGCCAAAAGTAGGTTCGGTCAGAACAGTTATATATAATAAGCCGGCTTCGTTTAATTTGGCAACGGCACAGCTTGTCTTTGCCATTTGCATAAGGCTTAAAATACTTTCCTGCATTCTCGCTCCGCCCGAAGCAGTTACTGCAATCATTGGGATTTTCCTTTTAAGAGCTTCTTCCATGGCAAGAGTTACTTTTTCTCCGACAACGCTTCCCATTGAACCGCCCATAAATTCAAAATCCATAACGGCTGCAGCTACTTCATTTCCGTCAATCTTACCGACGCCGGATATTACTGCTTCATTCATATTTGTTTTTGCTTTTGCAAGTGCAATTCTTTTTTTATATGCATCCGTATCAACAAAGTTCAACGGATCGGCTGTTGTAATATTTCCGAACATTTCTTCAAATGTTCCTTCATCAAAAAGCTGATTTATTCTGGTTCTTGCATTTATTCTGAAGTGATATCCGCATTTTGGACAAACTTCTAAATTTTCTTCAACATCTTTTTTCAAAAGCTGTGAATTACAGCTGTAGCATTTAATCCACAATTTACCGAGGCTGTCATCTATTTGAGTTTTTTCATCTCTTCTTTTTATTTGTAATTCTTTTCTTTGTTCGAACCAATCCTTTACTGTCATTCAAGGTCCTCCCTAATCTAACAAATCTATTATACAACAAAATTCTTGCCAATCACATTATATGATTATTCTTGCTTAATTTGTTACAATTTCCGTCTTATATTCTTCTGTCTACATTCTTTCGGGAGCGTCAACCGCAATAATATTTAATGCCGATTTTAAAATAATTGTAACGGCTTTTACTATTGCAAGTCTCGCGTTCATAAGTTTTTCATCATCAACCAGTACTTTTGAAAATGTATAGAATTGATGGAATGCGGCAGAAAGTTCCTGCAGGTATTTTGTTAACAGATAAGGTGTTCTGTTTTGTGCGGCAGTTTGAACCGTATATTTATATTCTTCAAGTTTAAGTATTAATTTCTTTGTAATTTCTTTTGTTTTTTCATCATCACATGTCCATAAAATTTCAAAATCCGATGATTTTAAAGTACTGATTGCTGTTTCAACACAGACGGCATTTGAATTTTTCATTTCTGATGCAACAATATCAAATTTTTCGCTTTGAGCGTGTCTTAAAATGGAGCAAGCTCTTGCATGCGCATATTGAACATAGAATACAGGGTTTTCATCAGTTTTTGATTTTGCAAGATCTATATCAAAGTCAAGCGTTGTATCAATGCTTCTCATTATCATCCAGTATCTTGTTGCATCAACTCCGACATCTTCAATAAGATCGTCAAGAGTAATCATTTTTGTTCTTTTACCCATTCTGACCTGTTCTCCGTTCATAACAAGATTAACAAGCTGTCCTAAAAGAACTTCAAGTGAGTCGGGATTGTATCCCAGAGCTTCAATTGCTCCTTTCATTCTGGGAATATATCCATGATGGTCTGCACCCCAGATATTTATTAAGTGTTCAAATCCTCTTTGCAGTTTATCGTAATGATACGCTATATCTGCCGTTAAATAGGTCAAAGCACCGTCTGTTTTCCTTAATACTCTGTCTTGATCATCACCGTATTTTGAAGAAGCAAACCATAAGGCTCCGTCTTTTTCATATATGACGTTTAAATCATTTAATTTTTTTATGCACTCTTGTACTTTCCCTGATTCATGCAGAGTCAGTTCGCTGAAATAGTTGTCAAAATGCGTGTTAAAATTTTCAAGAAGTTTCTTTTGTTTTTCAAGCATTTTTAATCTTGCGTATTTTGCCAGATATTTTATATGTTCATTATCAAGTTCACCCGAAAAATCATTTTTTATTTCAGCTGCTTTTGATTTTTCTTCTTCAATAAATTCTTTTGCAACAGGAATGAGGTATTCACCGGTATAGAAATTTTTTGCCTCTTCTTCGTCATCGGGAAAATTAATATCTTTTCCAAGTTCTTGTAAAATCCTTATATAAAGGGATTTGCCCAGTTTTTGAATTTGGCTTCCCGCATCATTGATATAAAATTCCTGATATACATTGTATCCTGAATATTTCATAACATTTGCAAGTGCACTGCCCATTGCTGCCCATCTGCCGTGTCCTATATGAAAAGGCCCTGTCGGGTTTGCACTGACATATTCCAGTATTACTTTTTTGTTTTTTCCTGTATTATTTTTTCCGTAATCCGTTTTTTTATCAAGAATTTCGGCTAAAATATCATTAAACATTGATGATTTTAGTTTGAAATTAATAAACCCTGCCGCGATATTAATATCAAAATTTTCTTTTGTAATATTATTTGCAATTATTTCTGCTATTTTGACAGGCGGAAGTTTTGCACAGCGTGCAAGCGATGACACATTTACGGCAAAATCACCGAAGAGCGGATTTTTTGGAACTTCGGAACCGAGAGAAAATGTATCATCCGGACTCATTTGCCCCAGCTCGTTTTTATCTGTAAGTTCTTTTACCGCCGCAATTACTTTATTTAAAAAATATTCTCTTAACATAATTTTGCTCTCTATGTGTTATTCACATATACAATATAGCAAAAAAATGTTTTATTAAAAGACTGTTAAAAAGAATTACCCTGTTTTAGCCTTTTGCAAAAAACTGTTTTTCCAATATAAAACTGAAAATATCAATGCTTGAGTTTACTTCATCTATATTTTCAAGAAGATTTTTCACTTCACAATTAATTTCAGTATTTTCCAAAAGTTCAACGCACATTTTTCGTCTCCAAAAACTAACTTTTATAGTTATCGGAATATTAAAGAAAAACTTTAATGTTTTCTTTGAATTATTAATAAATATTAAAACAATTCATACATAACGATTGACGCACTTACGGATAAATTAAGAGATTCCACGTTTTTTTTCATATTTAAAACTATATTTTTTTCTGCAAGATCTATAAGTTTTTCATTTAATCCCTGTGCTTCTGAGCCGAACATTATAATTGACTTTGAAATTTGTTTTGCTTCTTTAAATGTAATATTATTATCTTTCTTTAGCGCTGTCGAGATAAATGTGTAATCAGGAAATAACCGTTTTAATTCGGGAATTGTTTTTATTGAAATAACCGGTGTTTTAAAAAAATTACCCGCACATGCACGGATTACTTTCGGTGAATATAATTCAATCGTATTACCGAAAAGAATAATACCGTCAATGTTAAATGCTGCAGCACTTCTTATGATTGTTCCAAGATTCCCGGGGTCTGAGATTTCATCAAGCAAAATAAGTTTTCTGCCTTTCAGCTCGTTTTGTTGGTATATTTTTTGCCTTCCGATAACAAGAACTTCACAAACTGATGCCGTTGTTGATATTTTTTTCATTTCACTTTGGGAAATTATTTTTATATTTTCATAATGATGTTTCGGTTTAAATGTTTCAAGTGCATAAACGGAAATAATTTCAATATCTGCATTTAATATTTCCTCAAAAGCCTTGTTCCCTTCGGCAATAAATAATTTCAGCTCATCTCTGTATTTCTTTTGATGTAATTTTGTTATTTCTTTTATTTTGACAGCGGAAAGATTTTTTACTGAATACATGATGCCGCCTGCCATTTCATATAGTAATATTTTTCGGCATCTGTCATCATTGATAAGTCTGTAAGTTTGGTTTCAAAAGGGAAATGCGAAAATGAGTTCATCTGAACTCCGTCTTGAGTATATGAGGCATAGACAGTATTTTCAAGTCTTATTCCGCCCCAGCCTTCTTTATAAACTCCGGGCTCTATTGAGAACGTTGTGTTTTCAATAATTTTTGTTTTTCCTGAATTATTGGAGGTTACAACGGGCGGAATTTCATGGACGCTTATTCCGACTCCGTGACCGGTAGAATGTGAAAATTCACATCCTAAAGGAGCATATTTCTTTATTGTATCTCTTGCTATTTTATCTATGTCAAAATAACTGGATTTTTTTCCGTATTTGTTGTTATATGCGCTTAAAAATGCTTTTAAAACACTTGTGTACGCGGTTTTCTGTTCCTGCGTCGGAGTTCCTTTCAGGAAGGTTCTTGTTGTATCTGTTGCAATTCCGCCTTCATAATAACCTCCGTAGTCAACAAGTAGAAAATCACCTTCTTTTACAAGTTTTTCTTTTGAAGAATCTTTATAGTGCACTATTGAAGAATTGCTGCCTGCTGCAACAATCGGCGCAAAACTCAAAGAGAGGGCTCCATTTTCTTTTAACGATTTTTTAAGTGCTTCGGCATAATCGTATTCAGAATATATTGTATCTGAATTTATCATTTCATAAATCACTTTTAATGCTTCATCAGAGCGTTTAAAACATTCTTTCATATGTTCAATTTCTTTTTCATTTTTGACGGTCTTAAAAAGACACAAATGACTCAGCAGAATTTTATTGCTTTTCTTTATGAGGTTATAATCAAAAATTGACATTTGGGAATCATTTACATAAACATCTTTCTTCTCAAGTGCTCTTACTTCCGTTTCAAATTCATTAAACGGACAGACTTTAAAATGCTCTCCTATATAAGGAATTTTACAATCGGAGAATATTCTGACACCGTTATTTGTAATAATTGCTTTTGCGGGAAAAACAGCGCTGTATTTAAAATCGTATGAACGTTTGTTTGTGAGATATGCAATATCTTCAAGAGAAGTAACTATTATTGTAAAATCATTATCTCCCGCATATTCTTTTATTGTCATAAATTTTTCGTCGGGTGTTACTCCTGCGATATCAATACTTACGTCAAAAATATTGTATTTTATATCAACAGAGGAATTGTTGTTAAATTCCGCAACGGGGTCGGCATCAAGTAATTTTATTGAAGAATTTTTTTCTTTTAATACAGCGGAAAGTTTATCATAAAATTCTTTAGATGTTTTTTTCGCAACAATTCCCAGTTTATAATATGCCGGAATATACAAATTTAGCGCCGCCAAATATGATTGGGTCATAGGTCTTTTTATGACCTCAACATATTCATGGTCAACCTCGTTATCAGCTTGTTCATGGTATCTTGTATCAACAAACTGGTATATTTTTTCGTTTGTAAACAATACATCGCCTGTTGAACCCGAAAAACCGGTTAAATGATATCTTGAATTCAGCTCAAGCATATTATATTCCATCAAAAACTCATTTGTAGAATTAATGATAATTCCGTCCAAATCGTTTTTTGACAGGAAATTTTTTAAATATTCAATAAGTTCGATATTCATTAGTCTTGTGTATCTGTTAAATAAATTAAATGGTAACCGAATTGTGTTTTTACGGGATTTGAAACTTCTCCTTTTTTCATATTAAAAGCGGCATCTTCAAATTCTTTAACCATTTGTCCGCGGGAAAAGTATCCTAAATCTCCGCCGTTTTGACCTGACGGGCACAAAGAAACTTCCATAGCTGCCTGTGCAAAATCTTTTCCGTTTTCTATTTCTTCTTTTAGTTTTAATGCTTCATCTTCGGTTTTTACAAGGATGTGGCTTGCTTTAACGAGTGTTGTCATAATTTCTCCTTTTTACATACGCAGTATACCATGACAAACTTTTCATAACAAATAAGTTTACGAAAAGAGTTTTTTTTAAGTATAATCTACTTATGAAAAAATTATATATAGAGACACTCGGCTGCCAGATGAACAAATCCGACTCGGAAAGAATTGCGGGAATTCTTTCTCATTTTGGTTATTGCGAAACGGATATTGAAAAAGAAGCGGATTTATTAATTGTGAATACTTGCAGTATTCGCCAATTGTCTGCCGATAAAGCATACAGTAAACTTGGTGTTTGGGGCAAACGGAAAAAGACTCGTCCTTCATTAAAAATTGCAATTTGCGGATGCGTTGCACAGCAGGATAAAGAAAAAGTAAGGCAAAGAGCACCTTATGTTGATTTAGTTTTCGGTACTCATAATATTTATCAATTGCCTGAACTTATAAAACGTATTGAAAATGATGAAAAAATTTGTGCAATAACAGCTACTCCTGTTATTTGCAATCAAAACGATTTTAAAATTTTAAGGAAAGATTCCGTAAATGCCTGGATACCGATAATAGAAGGGTGTAATAATTTCTGTACATATTGTGTGGTTCCCTTCACCCGCGGACGGGAAAGGAGCAGAAATCCCGAAGAAATTATAACTGAAGCGAAGAACATAATAAAAGAAGGATTTAAAGAAATTACTCTTCTGGGGCAAAATGTTGACAGTTACGGAAAAGACTTGCATAATCCTGATATTACTCTTGCTAATTTGCTCAGAGATATAAATAAAATTGAAGGTGAATTCAGAATTCGTTTTGTTACATCATATCCTTCCGATATTACGGATGATTTAATTGATGCAGTTGAAGAATGTGATAAGGTATGTAAATATTTCCATATCCCTATGCAATCCGGTAACTCCCGTATTTTAAGCGAAATGAACAGGCGCTATACAAAAAGTGAGTATTATGAAATAGTTTCAAAAATACGTAAAAGATTTCCTGATGTGGCAATTACAAGTGATTTTATAGCAGGTTTCCCGGGCGAAACAGAAGAGGAGTTTTTGGATACGCTTAAAGCTATCGATGAACTTGAGCTTGATTATTCAAATACAGCCGCATATTCACCGCGCGAATTTACAAAAGCGGGTAAAATGACGGATAAATTTTTACCCGAAGATATTAAATATGAACGACTTGAGCGCTTAAATGAAAAAAACAGAGAGGCTTGTCTTAAATCTAATGAAAAATTTATCGGAAAAATATTAACGGTGCTGGTCGAGAGTAAGACTCAAAAAGACGGAAAAACAATCCTTAATTCGCGTGCCGATAATAATAAGATTGTTCATTTTGAAGATGATACAAAGAATACAGGTGATTTTGCAAAAGTAAAAATTACCCGAGCTCAAACTTGGTGCCTATATGGTGTGCCGATTGAGTAATTTTCTGTTTCCGGCATGCTGTGATAATCTTAGAATATGAAAAAATTCAGACGTATTATATTTTCAATTTTAATTGCGGCACTTATCTGTGTATCTTGTTTCAGAGTTGACAGAGGGTATAATGAAGTTAATGTGTCAAATCCAAATAATGCGGGAATTGAATCCGAAACCGTAAATGAATATCTCCCCGTAAGAACTGAATTTTATGACGGTATTGATTTTCGGATGTCTCGTTCCAAACCCGGAAAATACGGCGGTCAAATTGTTGTATCTTCTATAGGAGAGGGACCGAAAACTTTTAACCCATGGACATCAAAGGATGCAACATCTTCGGATTTATCCAATTTGATGTATGACGGTCTTTTTACTACGGATGTTGAAACAGGTGAAGTTATTCCCGCTTTGGCGAAAGAGATGAAAGTATCTGATGATCAGAAAACATATACTGTTTACCTTCGACGCGGAGCTAAGTGGACAGACGGGCATGATATTACGGCTGATGATGTTGTTTTTACCTGGAATGATATTATCCTTGCGGGCTACGGCAATACTTCACTCCGTGATTCGGTTTTGATTGACGGTGAATATCCGAAAGTGAAAAAGATAGATAAATATACCGTTCAATTTGATATAAAGAAACCTTTTGCTCCTTTTCAAAGAATGATAGGTTCTCAAATTGCCCCCGAGCATATTTTTAAACCGGTTGTAAAAAAAGGCAAAAGATATTTTGACACATATCTCGGAACTACGGTAAATCCGAAAGATATTGTATCATCAGGACCTTTTATGCTGGAAGAATATGTTCCCGCACAAAGAGTTGTTTTTAAAAGAAATCCTTATTACTATGCCATGGATGAAAACAAAAACCGTCTTCCGTATATTGATAAATACGTTGTGCTTATTGTTGGGGATTTAAATAATGAACTTTTGAAATTTGAAGCCGGAGAACTTGATGTTATATCCGTTAAAGGTAAAGATTTGGCAAGATTCAAGCAGAAAGAAAAGAAATCGAATTTTAAAATTTACAATCTGGGACCGAATTCGGGTACAATGTTTATTGTCTTTAATCTTAATACAAGATTAAACAAAGACGGAAAATATTATTTATCACCCGTTAAACAAAAATGGTTTAATGACATTAATTTTAGAACGGCAATAGATTATGCTATTGACCGGGATTCAATGGTGAGAAATGTTTTCAACGGTGTTGCCCAGCCATTATTTACGGCAGAATCTTTATCTTCAATCTTTTTAAATGAAAAAATCGCATCAGGACATGTAAAAGATATTGAATATTCCAAGGCTTTGCTTAAAAAATCAGGTTTTTATTATGATAAAAAAGGCAATTTGTTTGATGAAAATAACAAACCCGTAGAATTTGATTTGTATACAAATGCAGGTCAAACAGAGAGGGAAGCCGTCGGTGTTATGATAAAAGAAGATTTAAAAAATATCGGGATGAAGGTAAACTTTAAACCCGTAGAATTTAATTCTCTTGTAAACAAGCTGCTTACTACTTCAGATTGGGATATGATACTGATAGGGTTGACGGGAAATCCGCTGGAACCTCACAGCGGAAAAAATGTATGGAATTCCCGCGGGCATTTGCATATGTTTAATATGCGGTTTGAAGGAGATAAAAATGACAAACTATTGCCCTGGGAAAAAGAACTTGATGCCATAATAGAAAAAGGTGCTCTGGAGCTTGATTTTGATAAACGTAAAGAAATATATGATAAATATCAAGAAATCATATATACCCAAAAACCAATAATTTATTTGTATTCTCCTCTTATTGTTGTTGCTGTGCGTAATAAGATAAAAAACTTGCATCCTACCGCATTGGGTGGCGCAATGCATAATTTGGACGAGCTTTATATTGAAAATTAAAAGGCGGCAAAGATATGCGATTTAAAAAAAGACAAAATTTCAAAAGAGAACTGAAGAAAATAATAAACAAACATAAAAAATGTTATCCGGTTAATTGTGGTTTACTATGTCTTATAATTTAATAAAACTGAATACCGCGCGTAATGCTCTTCGATATGTTATTAATGCATTTAATATAAAAGAAATTTATTTGCCTTATTACATCTGTCCTGCAATCAGAACAGCCGTTAATAAAGAAAATTGCAAGATTATATTTTATCATATTGATAAAGACTTTAATCCTATGCGGGATTTTCCTATAGATGCTTTTGTTTTGTACACCAATTATTTTGGTGTATGTTTTGATATAGTCGAAAAATTATCATTAAAGTATAAAAATCTTATAGTTGATAATGCGCATTCTTTTTTTTCCGCTCCAAAAGGAATTGCTTCTTTTAATTCTTTAAGAAAATTTTTCCCGATTTTAAGAGACGGTTCTTTTTTGTATACGGAAAGGACAATCAATGAAAGTTTTGAAATTGATGATTTTGAATATACTCCTCATTTACCGGACTATAAAGAACTCTGTTTGAATGAAAAAAGACTGGATGAAGCAGAGATAAAATATATTTCACCTGTGACCGAAAAATTCTTTAATTCTATTGACTTAGAAAAAGAAAAACGAATGAGAATTGAAAAATTTTATTATTGGCAGAAACGCTTGAACGGAAATGTTAATATAAAAAAAGATGAAGTTCCGTTTTCATATCCTTGTTTTGCAAAAACATCCAAGATGGCTGACAACCTTGTAAAACAATTGGAAAAAGAAAACATTTCTATATACAGATATTGGAATAATTTGCCCGATTCTTTTCCTGAAAAAATTTTGTATACAAATTTGGCAGCTGTTCCTCTTTAAGCTATTTCAGAAAATCTTTAAAAATTTCAGGATTATTTTGAATTATATTCATATTTAAATATTTGACCGTTTCACCGAGAAATAAATTCTCATTTTGAATAGAGTCAATTGCTTTCATTGCTGCTATCTTTTCTGCAAGTTTCTGCTGCTTTGTAAGTTGTGCTTCAATTATTGCTGCGGGAATAAATGAAATTGCAGCGCCAAGGCCGGTAAAGAGTCTTGTATATTTCGGATTTGCGGCTTTTTTTGCCATTTTCCTGCCGATTAATGCTCCAAATGCGGTTGCTATAATATCAATGGGACCTAATATACTTTCAGAGAAGGCTTTTATTCCTACAGTCTGGTTATAAACTTCTTCCCTGTGTTTATTTATTACCATTGCGGTATTTTTTTGCAATCTTTTTGCTTCTTTTTCCTGCGCGGGTGAAAGCGTTATTGTTCGTTGCAGTTCAAGTCTTTGCTTTATTTTTGGCAAATCTTCTTTTGCAAATTTATCATATTCTTTCATATCATGATATACGGTTTTTAAAAATTCAGGCAGGCTTTGTTTTTCTGAATGTTGTTCTGAAGCATATTGCATCGGATTTTCGGCAAATTGTTTTAAGTATTTGTATTTTGTTGCAAGAATAGCTTTATTTTCAATATCAGATATATTTTTATTTAAAAGTAAGTATGTAATTAAAGGGGCACCGAATTTTATTGCGGAAGCAATGATTTTATTTTTTACACCCAGTGCTTGAACGAGTTTATCAGTTATTAAATATTCCAAAAATCCGCCTGTAAAAAGAGAAGAGTAGGAAATATTGGATATTGTTTCAACCCGTCTCAAAGGTTCAAGAACGGCATGCTCAACATTATTTAAAAGACTGTTAAATAATAACTGATCTTCTTTCGCAGATTGTATCTCGGCTTCCGATGCGGGATTTGCCCTTTTTGTTTCAATTGACCTGAAATATTCCTCTTTTTGCTTTTTGTAAGCCTCAAGTGTTGCCCTGTATTCTTCTACTGATGAAAAAGTGGAACTAAGATTAATCTTGTCATGAAGTACATTGACAAATGCACTTTTATTTTTGTTTTCATAGCTTATTTCCGCGTCGATTTTTTGCTGCTGCTCAGGAGTCAAAACGGCAAATAACTTGGGATCGTTAATTATACTTTGCGTAGCATCAAAACTGGATTTTCTTATGAGCCCTAATTGGGATTCCATTGATTTTTTTATCCCCGATGCAAAAAAAGCTATTCCGAATACTGCGGAAATAACGGTCAGAGCTTTTGGTAAAGGTATATTTTTAGCGGCAATGTTAATTGTTTTTTCTTTATATTTTTTTAATGCATTAAATGTTTTCTGTGCCAAATTTTCATCTTTGGCATGTTTTTTCAAAAACGGCATAATTTTTGTAACTGCAACAGGTAAAGATGTTATTACTCCCGCAACTGACATAAGTTCAATATTGAGTGTCTGAAAGAATGTTTCGGCATCTTCTGCTTTTTCATGTTCATAACTGTCTGCCAGCAAAATAGGATTTGTGATTATGCCGGCTTTTTGTTTTAACTTTGAGTCATCTTGCAGCGGGGCAAACGAAGATATGGCAGATATATTATTTTTTTGATTGCCTTTTACCCGCTTATTATATTCGGGAATATTTTCTCTGTATTTTGTGTAATATGAAAAAATGTTGTTCATTTAAACATAAAAAACCTTCCGCTGCCTTTATTCACAAAGTCTAAAATAAAGTAAATTTGTTATTTTTTCTATATATTTTTATATATTTTTACAAAATTAATTATTTTTTTAGTAAAATTATATAAAAAGAGAGGGATATTTAATGTCATTAAATTCATATTTGGGAATAGATGTCGGATCTGTTACAACTAAGGTTGCAATAGTTGATGAAAAAGGAAAATATATAGACGGCTACATGACAAGAACATCGGGCAAACCCGTTGTAGCTGTTCAAGAGTCGTTAAGAAATTTGAAAAAACAGGCAAAACAAGAATATAATATTTTAGGCGTCGGAACAACCGGTTCCGGCAGAAATCTTGCGGGTGCTCTTGTCGGTGCAGACGTTATTAAAAATGAAATTACGGCACATGCCGTTGCGGCAAGCACTTATGTTCCCGGCGTTCAAACAATTCTTGAAATAGGCGGACAAGACAGCAAAATTATAATCTTGCGTGACGGTATTGTTACCGATTTTGCTATGAATACCGTTTGTGCGGCAGGTACGGGAAGTTTTCTGGATCAACAGGCTTCAAGATTAAATGTTCCGATACAAAATTTCGGAGGACTTGCCCTTAAATCAACTGCGCCTGCAAGAATAGCCGGACGATGCGGAGTATTCGCGGAAAGTGACCTTATTCACAAACAGCAGTTAGGCTACCCCGTTGAAGATTTATTGTACGGACTTTGTCAGGCTCTTGTAAGAAATTATTTGAGTAATCTTGCGCTGGGTAAAGAACTTCTTCCGACTGTTACTTTCCAGGGCGGTGTCGCGACAAATACCGGCATGGTTAAGGCGTTTGAAGAAGCTCTGAATACAAAAATTGTTGTTCCTGAAAATCACCAGACGATGGGGGCAATAGGAGCCGCTCTTCTTGCGATGGAAAATCATCAGTTTAATGAAAAAGCTACCTCTTTTAAAGGCTGGAGTGTTGGTGATATGTCATTTAATTCTTATACCAACCAGTGCAGTGGTTGTGCTAATAATTGTGAAATTATCACAATCGTAGAAGGTGAAATAACGTCGTGCGACCTAAAAAATAAATCGGATAAAATCATTGCCAGATGGGGCGGTACCTGCGGCAGATGGGATATCGGTTAAACATAATTGTAACAATTTATTACAAAAGAATTTAAAATACTAAAGAATCTTGCTTTGAGTGTCGATATAGCTTATACAAAATGTATATAAAAGGAGATCAGGCTATGGGACTCGCAGCATCACAAGGACGTTATCTGGCATTAACCGCAAGAAACAGCGATTTGGTATATGAAGCGCAGCAAATATCCCAGCAAAGATTGGCATTGGCAACGCAAACACAATCTGTCGCGGATGAATATAATGAGGCAATGAGTAATACCGTTTTACTTGCAAATCTTGTTGATGGTTCTCAGCGTCTGACTTACGATATTATAACAAGTAAAGATGCTTTTTCTGGTTTGAATATGAGAATTGTCGATACCAACGGCAATGTTGTTGTTCCTCCGAATCCCAGTTCAATAAGTGTGACTTATACGGATGAAAATGGTGAAGAAGTCACGGAAACAATAACTTCCGCAAGTTTCTTCGCAAACAAATATATGAGTGAAGATATTCAGCTCTCGCAAATGGGAACATGGTCACTGGAAGAACTTGTCGATTATTATAACGAAAATTATCTTTTTTCCGGCAAAACGGTTGAATATGAAAGCGGTATCAGCTCAGATCTTAAAAACGAAAATGAGCGTTATTTATTTGATCCGAATTGTAAGGATCCTGAATACTTACAGCAAATGCTTTTATCCGGCGAATGGTCGCTTCAGCAGGTAAATCCCGAAAAAGAAGATGAATGGGAAAATATTGAATGGCAAGGTTCCACATCTGTTTCGGAAGTTTCGGATACCTCTGATGATGCCGCAGCCGAAGCTAAATATCAAAGTACAATGACTGCTATACAAAAACAAGATAAGATACTGGAACTCAGACTGGAACAGGTGCAAACAGAACAAAGCGCCATAGAAAAAGAAATTGAGTCCGTTAAAAATATTATCGGGAAAAATATTGAAAATTCATTTAAAACATTTACTTAGTAATTAACCTTCAACTTGTTATTTATATACATTTTGTTTATTTGGTCGGAAAATTCCCCGTTTTCACCGGCCATTTTTTTTGTCTGTAAGTAATCATACAGCGTGCGTATGATTTTCTTCAAATTATAAATGTTGTATAATATTTGGGTCATTGAATGTCTGTTGAAGAGGTTTTGATGCAGTTAGTTGAAGTTAAGAACGATATAGTTAAAATATTGTATTCTCCGGCAAGAAATCATATTCTGCCGTCTGACTTTCTGCTTATAAATGATGTTAACCAAAAACTCATATCACAGATTATAAATATAGAAACAACAGACAGTCCCGAAAATAATTCCGCTTTTTTAAGACCTGTTCTTTCGATAGACAAAGATGAAAATCTTTCTTTATATAACGGTTATATTCCGTCAAAGGCGGCTGAAATTTTATATATTAATCCCGATGAAATATTGGAGCTTATAAAAGGTACGGGTGAATCAATTTTCTTTGGCGAATTATTAAATCATCCGACATGTTATGTAAAACCTTCAGTAAGTTTTATTAATGATAAATTGTATATTCAATCCGACAGAGACGACAAAACAAAAACAGTTATTCAAAATTTAATTTATGAATTGTGCAATAAAAATAAAAAAGTGCTGCTTATTGACTTTGACGGACGATATTCCAATCTGCAGGGCGCTTTTGTTCTTAAAGTTTCCGATAATTTTAAATTTCCTCTTGATGCAAACGGATTTGACAATATTGTTGAACATGATATAACTGACTGTTCGGTTGAAGACAGTGCCGTAATTCAAAGTATTGTGCTTGAATTAAAAGAATATCTTCAAACATTAAAAAACAAATATCTCCCGTTCTCTATATTCAGAAACGCGGTTGATGATGTATTTCTTTCTAATCCCGTATCAGGATTGATGCTTTTTAGAAATAAATTGTGGCGTTATTCTCAAAATAAAATGTTTGCCGAAAAAAATGAAGATTTTGAAATAATTAATACTTCAATAAAAAATGCTTCAACAGTTGTTCTGGATATTTCCGAAACGGATGAATGCTGGTATAAATATGCTTTGCAAACAATAATGAACCTTGTCAACATACCTTGTTATATGGTTATCTCTTTAGATGGTGTTGATTTGGATAAAAAATCCGTTATAGGACTTTATAAAAAGAAAAATATTGTACCTGTTATTTGTACTTCATATGAAAGTAAATATTCGGGTATTTTAAAATCCGTATGTTCAAATCAACTTTTGTGTAAACCGTCTAAATATTATGCTGAGGATGAAAAATACGGTGAATTTTTAAATAAGATAAATACATCGTCAATAATCCTGTACGGAGAAACAACATTGTATCTTCCTTTACTGGTTGATCTTAAACCTTTTAACAGTTCAACTGCGGAGGATGTTATAGATAATGAAATAAAAAAAGATGTTGACAGGCTGCTTTCTTCATCGAAAGGGGTGATTTCTTCTGATGCATCATTGGATAATACCCCTCTTCATAATGCTTCTGATATTATGGAACGGGAAAATCCTGTTTATGAAGATGATGAGGTTTTGGACAGTGATCTGGATTTTCTGGATGAAGTTTTAAATGTTGAAGAAAATGTTAAACGTGATGATGAAATTATAGAAGAAATTGATGAAACTCCGGATGCAATAACAAATAACCCTCAACAGGCGGTATATGATATATTTTCTCCCGTAACAGAGGAAAGTAAAACAGAAGAGGTGCCTGTTCAAAATGCTGATGATGTTTCTTCCGATGAAGAGTATTTAACATATGAGAAAGAGGAAGAATTAAATATAACAGAAGCTGAAATTATTCCCGAAGTTGAAGATGTTTCCGAAAACGAAGAAGAAATTCCCGACGCGGAAACTCAAGCACAAGAGCAGATTGCAGAAAATATTGAAAATAAAAATTCATTGGCGGAAGTAAATATTTCTGTTGATAAAGAAATTGATGAAGCGGCAGAACCCGAAAAAATTGAAGATATACCTGAGCAGCAGAAAGATATTGATGCTGATGAAAATAATGAAACTGTTGAAAACAATGAACGGGAGGAAGCAGCTGAAACGGAAGAAGTTCAAAATACTCCTGCAGAAACAGAGCTTTCCGATTACGAAAATGAAGATGCTGCAGATATTCCCGTTATACAAGAAGAACCGGCTGCTGAAGATGATTTTGAAGCAAAAGTTGAAACTGTTGAATCTGAAACTGTAGAAAAAGATGCTGAAGAGACTGAGGATGCGGAAGAATATTATGAAGAAGAGTATGATGCACAATCAGTAAAAAATTCCGAAGAAAAATATGTTCAACAAGAAGAAGATGATGATGACATTCAAGAACAGGTATCAGAAAGTAAAAAAACGGAATATATCGAAAGACCTGAAATTAATACAAATATAAATACAAAACAAACATCGACACTGCCCGTATATGAAACGGATATTTCATACAGACTCGGAACGGAAGATCTTCCTTTTAAAATCGGTGATACTGTTTATCATCCCAAACACGGTAAAGGTGTAATTGAAGGTTTTACAAATTACAGCAATAAGATACTATTTTGCCAGATAGAATTTGAAAATGTAGGCAGAAGAATTCTTGATCCGAGAATTGCAGGTATAGAAAAAGTTGAATAAAAAAACAGACCGTTTTTAGGCGGTCTGTTTTTTGTTTAGTTTATATTTATTTTATTTTAAAAGGCCGAGAGCTTTGTTTGCTGCTTCTTGTACATTCGGATCTTCATCTTTCTTAGCTAATTCAAGAATTGTCTTTAAATCTTCATTGTATTGAGGTTTAGCAATGTGAGATAAAGCAGCAATTGCACATACTCTTAAGAGCGGGTTAGGGTTTGATTTTACCGTGTCAACGATTTTGTCGATACCCGGCAAATCTTTTAACTCAAGGGCACTTCCGCCTCTTTTTTCAAGTTCGTTGTTTAAACGTTCCTGCAGGTAAGCCATTGTGTAAATAGCATATTGTTTATTGATTTCTGCTTTTTCCTGCGGAGAAGGTGTTTTTGCTAATTCTTTCTGTTCGGGAGTTAATTCCGATTCGGGTTTTTGTCTTAATTCGATTACTTCAGGTGTAGGTCCTTCTAATGCTGATGTGTCTTTATTAACAATGTCAATGAGGGCATCAAATACCTGTGTATCTAACAATGAAGGAGCCAACTGGTCGTTATATTTAACTGCTTCCGCTATTTCTTCAATAGCTGCTTTTTGAGCATCAACATCATCTGTTTTTAATCTTCCGGCAAAAGCAGCAGGTGTCATATTCGGGTCAACAGTCTGAGGTGTATCTATTACCGGAGCAGCTGCCTGAGCGGTTCCTTGTTGAGCGGCAGGTTGTACTTGAGGTGCCGGAACAGCTTGAGTTTGACCTGTTATTGGTTCTGCAGGAATATTTTGTACTGCTGCGGGCTGCATTGCGGGCTGCTGTATTGCGGGTTGTTGCATTGCAGGCTGTTGAATCGGTTGCTGCATAATCGGCTGAGGCATCATATACGGCATTGTTTGTTGTACCGGCATATATTGAGCGGGCATTGTATTTGGCATTCCCGCCTGACCTTGCGGATTATGTATTTCTATATTTACACCGTTATATTGAGGTGTTGATTGCGGATAATAAGTTTGCGGTAAATAACTGCTTGCCGTCGGATAATTGTATATTACACCGGGTGTCTGGTTGTATTGAACGGCATTATTTGCAGCTTGCGGCATATATGCCTGTTGTGCCGTTTGTTGTGCCGGTATATATTGTAAATTGGGTGCTTGTATCATATTCGCTCCTTATTATACTATCCTATTTCCCTAACATTTCGCTAGCCTACACAAAATTAAATGTTCCAAGATTAAAAAAATTGCTACATGTTTTTTTTAAAATGTGTATTTATGCTCATTAAACAGACCTAAAAGCCCGTTATGGAAGGATATCCCCCGAATTTACAAAAGTTAATATATCCTCTTTTTTTTATTATTTTCAACGTTTTTTCAGATTATTTTTGCACAATATTATTATTTAATATAATATATTACATGTGGAGTTATAGTTTTTAGAGCATGAGTTTAAATAATAAAACATTGAATAAGTTTAATATAAAAGACTATCAGGAATTGATAGATACTCTTGCCAAGGTTGAGTATAAAAAATTATCCGCAAAACATTTAATAGATTTTTCTGAACTTGTTAATATAGGCACACAGGTTGTACATAAGTTGTGTGCCGGGAATCCGCCCGATAAATATAACAAGTCTTATATATCTACTGCAATAAAATGGGCAATAAGAAATGAAGTAAGACGAAGATATAAATGGTATGTACTTAAAAATCAGAAAGAAACTTTTGTAAGCGAAGAAAGTCAGGATAACATAAGGGAAGCCGTTTATAAAACCATATTATCTGTTGATGAAATGGCGGAAGGTGATAATCCCACACAAATAAGAGATTCAAAACGCAATCCCGAAGAAAAAGTTATATTTTATGAATTAAGCGAAAGTATAAAAGCTGCTATTAAAACTCTTCCCCAAAGAGAGAGAGAGCTTATTGAATGCAAATTTTTTAATGATAAAAAATTAAGAGAAATTTCAGAGGAATTTAATCTTTCTCCGTCAAGAATTTCGAGAATTATTCAATCAGGATTAAATAAAATAAGAAAAGAGCTGGTAAAGCAGAACCTTGTTTAGCTTTATAATATAAAGGAATTAGAAGAGAAGGAGCATGGATTATGACTTTAAGGTCTATTCAGTATAAAACAAGCGGGACTTGTTGTGCGCTTATGAATGTTGTAGTTGATGATGATAAAATATATGATGTTGAGTTTATAGGCGGATGTAACGGTAATTTAAAAGGGATAAAAGAGCTTGTTAAAGGAATGAAAATTGATGATGTTATCGACAAACTGCAGGGAATAACCTGCGGAGCAAAATCAACAAGCTGTCCTGATCAATTATCACAATGTTTGATTCAGTTAAAAAATCAAATGCAAACTCAGGCTGTAAAATAGTACTGTTTATATTATAATCTTATGTAAAAGAGGATATTATTGTGTCTATAGAGTTAGAGAAGAAACAGGGACTTATTGCGGGAAACGGGCAATTGCCCGTTAGTTTGGCGAAAAATGCAAAAGAGAACGGATTTGAGGTTGTTGCAATATCTCTTTCGTCTGATAACAGAAATGAGTTAAAAAAATATTGTACCAAAGTATATGATTGTGCTCCCGGAGAAGTTTTGAAAATCAAAAATATATTATTAGATGAACAAATTAAACAATTGACTTTTATCGGTAAAGTTTCTAAGAGTTTGGTAGTTAAACGTCCCAGATTTGATTCTTTAGCCGTGGAATTTTTGAAACAAGCCACAAGATTGAATGATGATGCCATAATGTTGTTTTTGGTGGATGAGCTTGCCAAAATAGGTATTACGGTTCTTGATCAGACAATATTTATTAAAAATCTTATGGTTCCGCGAGGTATACTGGGAAAAATTCAACCTGATGAGGCCTTGTTATCGGATGTGGAATACGGATATAAAATTGCCAAAGAAATGGGTGAGCTGGATATAGGACAGTCAGTTGTAATAAAAGACAGAATGATTATGGCAATTGAGGCAATAGAAGGTACCGATAAATGCATAAAACGCGGATGCAAATTAGGAAAAAAAGGTTCAGTTATTGTTAAGGTCTCAAAACCAAAACAGGATAAACGATTTGATATTCCTGCTTTCGGTCTTAATACGCTGAAAACAATGAAAAAGTATAAGGCAAAATTAATTGCGGTTGAGGCGAATGAAACAATTCTCGTGGACAGAGAAAAGACTATAGAGTTTGCGGATAAAAATAATATAATTGTAATGGCTGTATGAAAAAATTATTTATAATTACGGGTGAATATTCAGGTGACAGGCATGCGGCAGATGTCGTCAGTGAGCTGAAAAAAATAAATCCCGGCATTCAAATTGAGGCTGTAGGCGGAGAAAATCTCAAAAAGGCGGGAGTTAAACTTTTCTGCGACCATTCCAAAATGTCTGCAATGGGATTTAATACCCGAATTATATTGAGCCATATTACATTAGGTAAAAAAATAGCCCGATATTTAAAAGAAGAATATAAACCGGATATGGTTTTATTGACCGATTACGGCGGTTTTAATCTTAATCTTTCAAAAGTATTATCAAAATACGGTTTTAAAATATATTATTATATCCCGCCTCAGATTTGGGCATCAAGAAAATGGCGTTTAAAAACGGTAAAAAAATGTATAAATAAAGTTTTGACTATATTCCCGTTTGAAAAAGAAATGTATAACGATGAAGGAATAAACGCAGAATTTGTCGGACATCCTTTGCTTGATGAGATGCCGGACAAATATGACAAAAATACTTTTTTTGAAGAATACGGAATAGATAAGAACAAAAAACTGATATCGATTTTTCCCGGTTCCAGAGTCTTTGAAATAAAAACCCTGCTGGAGTTGTTTCTTGAATCGGCGCGTATAATAAAAAATAATCATGACGATGTTCAATTTGTGTTGTGTCAGGCGCCAAGCATAAAAGATAATTTGATTTTGCCGTATATTGAAAAGTATGCTGATTTAAATATAAAAGTATTAAAAAATAAAAATTATCAGCTGCTGAGTACTTCAGATGCTTTGATGCTTGCGTCCGGAACGGTAGCACTTGAAGCTGCTTTATATGAAACACCAATGATTATAAGTTACAGAGGCTCCTGGTTTTTATATATGGTTTATCTTCTTGTAAGATGTATAAAGATGGTTTCACTTCCGAACATAATCTTAAATAAAGAAGTAGTTCCGGAGCTCATACAGATGAAAGCCAAACCCGGAATTGTTTCTTCAAATATTGAAAAAATTCTGTATGATGAAAAATTCAGAGCTGAGATGAAAAAATCCCTGAGAAATGTTAAGCAAAAACTCTCGGGGGAAAATACTGCGAAAAAAGTTGCAAATATAATATCCTCAGATATATAGATGAATTTTATTTATTTTATTTTTATCTATGTTAAGATATTTGTGTAACACTTTATTACAAAAAGGCAAATTTTTTTATTTTAGGACTTATAATTATTATACTCGGTAAAAGTAATGCAAAAAAATACTAATAAAAGTAATGAATCATATATAACCGCGTCTCTCTCTCCCAAAAAATCGATAACAACAAATCCTATTGATAAAGGAGGATTCGTTGCGAAGATTAATGAGTTAGGCAATGGTATGAATATGGGCAGGATGGTAAATATCGCCGTGCCTCCTTCGCCGTTCCACGGAGATAAAATCAATGTGGGCGTTGATTATATCAGTTTTATTAAAGATATAAACGATATAATAAAGGACAGCACAAATATTAAAGATGCCCTAAGTTCTTTTCATACAATGTTTATTAACAGATTAAATTCTTCATACACAGCACTCGGAATTATTCAGGAAAGTTCTTCAACGATTAATATAAATCTTCTTGATAAAAATTCAAGAGTTTATTCTTTGAAAGTGTTTATGAATGATATTGATAATGAGATAGTAAAAGCAATAGAAACGGGAGAAACCGTTATAATGCCGGATTCGTCATTCTTAAAAGTTCCGTCTCTTCCGAATGTTCCCTCTGCCATAATTCCGGTTCAATTACAGGGAAAAACAACAAGTGTTGTTATTGTCAGCGATTATAATATACACAGTAATTTAAATGTATATCAAATGTCTGTTATGAATTTGGGAATTCTTGCGGAAAATTTTGAGCTTCTTGAAAAAGTTTCCAAAAGTTCGTATATTGATAATCTTACAAATCTGTATTCTCACAGAAGATTTCATGAAATTCTTGCACAGGAACTGGCTAATGCAGATGCTGCAGATACTAAGGTTTCGGTTATTATATTCGATATTAATAATCTCAGTCAAATAAATAAAGACCACGGACATGCAAAAGGCGATGAAGTTATTAAAGTGGTTGCAAATAAGATAAATGAGAATATTAAAACTCAACATGTTGCCGCAAGATATGCCGGTGATAAAATTTCGGTAATCTTGAGAAATATGAATTCGGAAGAAGCAAAATATATGGCAGAGTATCTTACATACTCGCTTTCTTGTTGTCTTATTGATGATATAGGACCGGTAAATAAACTTTCCGTTGGTATTGCAACCTATCCTGATGATTCAAATGATAAGGAAAAACTTTTAATTTTGGCAGAACAAGCGGTTTTAGTTTCTAAAACAAAAGGTTATAAAAACGGTATCTCAACAATCGTATCAGCCCAGGATTATGATTTCTGGGATGATGATGCACTTAATTCTTTTGCTACCGTTATGGCAAGAAAACAGGCTAAACTCGGTATTGATTTTGAAGATACACTTATTGAGCAGTTTAATAACAAAAACTTTGTTTCCCATAATCACTTGATTGAAGTTGTAACTTCTCTTGCAAGTGCGATAGATGCTAAAGATGAATATACAAAAGACCATTCTTCTTCGGTATCCAGATATTCGGTTGCTCTTGCCAGGGCAATAAATCTGTCGGAAGAAGAAATAGACCGCATAAAACTCGGTGCGCTTCTTCATGATGTAGGAAAAATAGGCATTCCGGAAGATGTTTTGACAAAACCTTCAAAACTTACGGATGAAGAATTTAAAATTATTCAGCAGCATCCGACGATTGCCGTTGAAAAGATACTTAAAACAAATCCTTTGTTAAGAGATTTAATTCCTATTGTTAAATATCATCATGAACAATGGAACGGGCAAGGCTATCCATGCGGCTTAAAAGGCGAGGAAATTCCGCTTGCGGCAAGAATTGTTGCAATTGCAGATACTTACCACGCACTAATAAGTGACAGACCCTACAGAAAAGGTATGACATTTGAAAAAGCCTGTTCCATACTTGAAGAAGGTGCGGGCATTCAGTGGGATAAAGAACTTGTAAGACAATTTATATCCATTGCTCCTTCATTAGCCACTATGATTTAGGTAAATTTTCCTTTTTATTGTAATATGGAAGTTCTTTATTTATATCAAGTTTTTGCGCATTTTTCTTAAATATTTTGGATTTGTATATTCCTGTGTATGCAAGGAAATATTTTAAGCTGACACTTAAAACTCCAAGCCCGTATTTGCACGAGCGCATAAAATTTATTGATGATGCTTCCGGAAAATATTTTGTAGGACAGCTTATTTCACCTATTTTAAAACCGTAATAGCTTACAAGTGCGAGCATTTCATTATCAAATACAAAATCATCGTCACAAGACTCCAATGGCAGTGTTTCGAGTACGTTCTTTTTAAATCCTCTGAATCCTGTGTGATATTCCGATAGGTGTTGTCCTAAAAACAAATTTTGAAAAGCGGTTAAAAACTTATTTGCAATATATTTATATAGAGGCATCCCTCCTTCAAGTGCATTTGATAACATTCTTGATGCAATAACGGCATCATATTCTTCAAATGCAAGCATTGAAGCAATTGCGGGAATTAACTTCGGAGTATATTGATAGTCGGGATGCAGCATTATTACTATATCCGCATTTGATTTTAATGCGGCGGTATAGCAGGACTTTTGATTTCCGCCGTAGCCCCTGTTTTCTTTATGAACAATAGTTGTAATATTTAAATCAAGTGCCAAATCTTTTGTATTATCACTTGATTTATCATCAGTTAATATTATTTCATCTACAATTTCATGATAAATGTCATTATATGTTTTTTCTAAAGTTTTCTCTGCATTATATGCAGGCATAACAACAACTATTTTCTTTCCGTTTAACATAATCCCTCTTAGCAATCGATTTTTCATTATTATATGCGAAAACAGCGGAAATGTTAAATCTTTAAGCATTAAAAAATTGTATTAACTTTTGTAAAAATATGGTATAATTTTATTAAGATAGGTTCCAATCCGTCGATATATTTATTTATAGTTAGTTGGTATATATTAATGAGTACTTACGAGTTTAATGAAAGTTTAGACCTTGTTTTATCGTTCTTAAACAAAGATTCAAAACATACAATTCTTATCGTAGACGATGAAATTAATAATTTGCAGCTCCTGAAAAGAACATTCAGGGGACAGTACGATATTCTTACTGCAAGCAACGGGCTGGAAGCTCTTTCCGTTGTTAAAGAATACGGAAATAAAATAAGTTTAATTGTAAGTGACCAAAAAATGCCTGTTATGGAAGGTACTGATTTTTTGAAGCAGGTACGTCAAACAAATCCCCAGATTATAAAAATATTACTTACCGGTCACGTAGATACAGAAATAATTATATCTTCAATTAATGATTGTGATTTATTTCAATATATATTGAAACCGTTTGAAATTGAAGAATTGAAAATTGCTGTTGAAAAAGGCATTGAAAAATATGAAATGTCCAGCAATAACAAAGTTTATTATAATGAGCTCAGAACATTATTTTATAAAACAATCAGAGCAATTTCCAATTCCTTGGATACCAGAGACTCTTATACAAACGGTCATTCTTTGAGAGTTACTTTATATTCAATGATTCTTGCAAGAGAACTTCATCTTGATGATGAGTATCTTGAGGATATAGAAATTGCGGGACTTCTTCATGATATAGGCAAAATTGTAATGCCTAAGAATATATTATGTAAAAACGGAAAACTTACGGATGAAGAGTTCGGAATAATGAAGTCGCATCCCGATAAAGGCGAGAAAATCGTTTCAAACATAAGTAAACTTCAATCTATATCAGAGTGGGTTAAGTCTCACCATGAAAAATATGACGGCACGGGTTATCCTCTCGGATTAAAGGGAGAAGAAATTCCGCTTCCCGGAAGAATTATTGCAATTGCTGATACATATGATGCGATGACATCTACGAGATCGTATCGAAAAGCACTGGAACATGAAGTTGCGATTTCCGAAATTAAAAGATGTTCCGGCACCCAGTTTGACCCTAAGCTCGCAGAGATGTTTGTGTCTCTTGCTCCTGAAATTGATGAAGCAAGAAAAAACCCGGATGAGTATTATAAAAAGTATTCTCTTTTGGGTAAAAATATTAATTTTGAGATGATATCGGCAGAATCAACTAACATAGTGAGTTAATGTTTACGCTGATAAAATCTGAGAATTGCTTTTCAAGTTTTTGAGTTAAGTCATTTGATGCACTTAGCCAGAAATTCGGTGATGCAAGTATTTTCTTTTCCTCACCGTTATTATCTGCTTTAAATACAAGCGGGTCAGTGCCTTTATATTGTATAAGCGAATCTTTGATTGCGATTATTGTTTCAAAAGGTACTTCCTTTTTTAAAGCAATAGTAATTATATTGCTGTTATCAACAGGTTTTACGCTTTCTATAACTATTTGGGAAGAACCTTCTTCTCTTTTTTGATATTTGCCTGAAATTATTACTTTTTTTTCAGGCTCGAGGAGAGAATTATATTCTTGCAGTGTTTTGTGAAAAGCAACAAAGTCTATTTCTCCGGTTAAATCTTCAATAGTTCCTGCTTTTAAAAATTTTGTAGGATCTTTTTTTGTCGCAATTTGTCTTACAGAGCTTAATAGACCGCAAACCGTTACAAAAGAATCATTTGGAATATTTTCAAGGTCCGTTATGTTGTGCGTTGTAAGAAACGGAAGTTTATCTCTTATTGATTCAAGCGGATGACTGGTAACGTAGAAGCCCAAATATT
Organism: Candidatus Gastranaerophilales bacterium; assembly: GCA_944323955.1. Taxonomy (GTDB): domain Bacteria; phylum Cyanobacteriota; class Vampirovibrionia; order Gastranaerophilales; family Gastranaerophilaceae; genus Avigastranaerophilus. The sequence continues at coordinate 82,461 of CALUUK010000001.1, forward strand.
CTTTTTCAAATTCCTGAATTTCTCTGTCTGTAAAATCTTCATCGCTTCCATATAATTCAAAAGACTGCATCTGATAACTGTTTCCGCCCGTGCTGCCTGAAAGCGACGCAAAAAGACTTACCTGCCCAAGTTCTCTTGCTTCCGTTTCTTTTGCCGCAGCATTCAAAATGTTATCAATATTATTAAACAGTTTTTTTCTGGAGGGTTCCAAACTTGCAAAGGCGCCTGCTTTTATGAAATTTTCCATTGCTTTTCTGTTTATATGTCTCGGGTTTATTCTTTGTGTAAAATCTACAATGGATTTAAATTCTCCGTTTGTTTTTCTTTCTTCTTCTATTTCTTTAAGAACGGCTTCTCCTATACCTTTAATTGAGTTAAGTCCGAATCTTATATTATTTCCGTCCGGAGTAAATTCTGCGTTAGATTTGTTAATATCGGGAGGAAGTACTTTTATTCCGTTTTTTTGTGCTTCTGAGATATACAGTTGTATCTTATCAAGGCTGTCTTTTGAATTTGTAAGCATTGCGCAAATATATTCAACGGGATAATGTGCTTTTAAATATGCCGTTTGGTAAGCAACGAAAGCATAACATGCGCTGTGTGCGCGGTTAAAACAGTAAGCGGCAAAACTTCCGATTTGATCAAACAGTTCTTTCGCATCCTCAGCTTTCATTCCTTTACCTATACATTTTTCAATAAAAGGACCTTCAAGTTTTACTAAATCCTCGGGATGTTTTTTAGCCATAATACGACGTACACCGTCTGCGCCTCCGAGTGTATAATCAGCAAGAACCTGAAATATTTGCATGATTTGCTCTTGATATACCATAGTGCCGTATGTATCTTTCAAGATGTCCTCTAATAGCGGATGGGCATATGTGATTTTCTGGCGTCCGTGTTTTCTTTCAACGAAGTTTTCTACCATGCCCGATCCCAACGGCCCCGGACGGAATAATGCAACAAGAGCGCCTAAATCTTCAAATACGGACGGCTTTAAATCTTTAACGAGCTTTTTCATCCCTGCGGATTCTAACTGGAATACACCGTCTGTATCGCCTTTTGACAGCATTTCATATGTCTTTTTGTCATCCAAAGGTATATGGTTAATATCTATATCTATTCCGTGTCTTTCTTTTATCATTTCAAGAGTTTGGACAATGATTGTAAGGTTCTTTAACCCCAAAAAGTCCATTTTCAAAAGACCGACTTTTTCGCAGTCTTCTTTCGGATATTCTGTTATTACATTTCCTTCTTTTGCGTATTGTACCGGAACGATTTCATCCAGAGGATAGTGGGAAATAATAACACCTGCGGCGTGCATGCCTGTATTCTGTTTTAGGCCTTCAATATTTCTTGCTTCATCAATAATTTGTCTGATAAGCGCATCTTCTTCATATACTTTTTTAAAGTCGGGAGATACTTCAAGCGCTTTATCAATTGTCATCCCTATTTCTTGCGGAACATAGCTGCTGACTTTGTTTGAAATCTCAAAAGGCAGATTCATTACTCTTGCTACTGCTTTTATTGCCGCTTTTGCAGAAAGAGTACCGAATGTAATAATCTGGCAGACTTTATCTTTGCCGTATTTCTCCGTTACATAATCAATAACTTTATCTCTGCCGTCGCCAAAATCTATGTCCACATCAGGCATGCTTATACGTTCGGGGTTTAAAAATCTTTCAAAAAACAGATGGTGTTTAATCGGGTCAAGGTCTGTAATTCCCAGAGCATATGCAACTAAACTCCCTGCCGCAGAGCCTCTGCCCGGACCGACCGGTACACCATGTGTTTTTGCATAATTTATAAAGTCGGATACGATTAAGAAGTATGCATCAAATCCCATTTTATTAATTACATCAAGTTCATATTTGCATCTTTCTTCAAGCTCAGGGGTTATTTCTTCATAGCGTTCATCCATTCCCTTTCTTACAAGAAAATTTAAATATGATGATATTGTATGGTCCGAAGGGACGTCAAAAGAGGGAAGTATACTTTTTCCCATCTCTATAATAACGTGGCATTTGTCTGCTATAATGGCGGTATTTTCAATTGCCTGCTCAAAGGTTTCCGCATCAAGCCATTTAAATGCCTCTCTGAGTTCTTCGGGTGTTTTTACGTAAAATTCATTATTCGGAAATCTGAAGCGGTTTTCCTCTTCTTTTAATGCATTTGTTTGAATACACAAAAGCGTATCGTGCCACGAAGCGTCTTCTTTTCTTAAATAGTGGCTGTCGTTTGTTATAACAAGCGGAATATCAAGTTCTTTTGCTATTTCAATAAGTACGGGGTTAGAGCGCTTTTGATCGTCCAATCTGTGGTCTTGGATTTCTATATAATAATCTTCTTTGAAAAGATTTTTGTACCATTTAGCGGTCTCAATCGCTTTTTCTTTTGTCCCGTGTAAAACTTCCTGTGCTAATTCCCCCTGAATACAGGCACTTAGGCAAATAAGCCCTTCTGAATTTTGCTCTAATATTTCTCTGTTTATTCGGGGTTTGTAGTAAAAACCGTCTATATTTGCTATACTTACCAGTTTTACAAGATTTTTATATCCGGTATTGTTTTTTGCAAGCAGTACAAGGTGAAATAACTCTCTGTTTGCAGAGTCTTTTTTTGTAATGTCACCGTGGTAAACATAAAATTCACAACCGAGAATAATTTTAAATTGGGCATCTTTTGCAAGACGATATAATTCTATTGCTCCGTACATTACACCGTGATCGGTTACCGCTACTGCATCAAAATTGTTTTCTTTTGCAAAGTTAATAAGTTCTTTTTGTCTTATTGCCCCGTCAAGTAAACTATATTCCGAGTGCAAGTGCAAAGGCACATATCGCATTTATATCATTCCCTTTTATCCCGACTCTTTATTATAATTTACCATACTATATAATATGGTGTAAATTAAAGATGTTTTTATGTAACGATTTGAGCAATCATTTTTTCACTGTTTGGCATATAATCGGTTATTTTTATTGTCTGAATTGTATTTTTGTATTTGTCTTTATCGTCAATTAATACATTTATATAATTTTTTGTTACCCCTTTTAACAATCCTGTTTTCTTATCACGCTGTCTTTCGATGATAATTTCGTTTGTCGTATTTATATTATTTTCAAAAAATTGTTTGAGCTTTTTATCGGAAATATTTTGAAGTACATTAGAGCGGATTTTCTTTGTTTTTTCGTCAATTTGATTTGACATTTTATCCGCAATAGTTCCTTTCCTTCTTGAATATGGGAAAATATGCATTCTTGAAAGCGGAATGGATGATAAATTGTTGTATGTAATTGTAAAATCTTCTTCAGTTTCACCCGGAAAGCCTGCTATTATATCACTTCCTATGAATGCATTTTTAAATTTAGAATTGATATACCCGGTAAGATTTTTTATATCTTCTTCCGTATAATTTCTGTTCATATTTTTAAGCGTTTTATTGCAAACCGATTGAAGCGAAAGGTGAAAATGCGGGCAGAATTTTTTTGATTGCGATAAAAAATCAATAAATTCAAAAGGCAGTTCCGTAGGATTTAAAGAGCCGAGGCGATATCTTTTTATATTGCTATTTTCAATTTCTTCAAGAAGATTTCTTAAGGATTGTTTTGGCGTAAAATCCCATCCCCATTGACCTATGTGAATACCTGTTAAAACAGTTTCATAATAGCCTTTTTCTGCAAATAAGTTTATTTGTTCAATAATATTTTCTATAGAATTTGACCGGTTTTTCCCTCGTGCAAACGGAATTGTGCAATAGCTGCATCTGTTGTTGCATCCGTCTTGTATTTTTACTGATGCACGGGTTCTGTTTGTTTGATAAAGTTTTTCGTGTCTAAAATAGTCATGCTCAAATATATCTGAAACATTGAATTTTTCTTGATTGCTTATAATGTTTGCAATATCGTTTTTTTCATAGTTCCCTATAACAAAGTCAATTTCATTATTTTTAAGAAGATTCTTTTTTTCCAGCTGCGCCATACATCCTGTAACAACAACTTTTATATTAGGATTTTCTCTTTTTGCTCTGTGAATATAGGATAAATTTTTTGTATCTGCTATATGTGTAACCGAACAAGAATTTAAAATATAATAGTCTGCTTCTTTTATATCACCGGTTTCAATGTATCCTTCATTTGAGAGTATTTGTGCAATTAATGCGGATTCTACCTGATTTGTCTTGCAGCCTAATGTCTTTATAAGAAATTTCTTCATAATATTCAATTATAAATTAAAAATATTATTCAAGCAGACTTTTTTGTGATGTTTTGCCGAGCATTACGGCTGCTTCTGCCATTGTCTGAGGAAAATATCTGGAAAGTATTTGCGAGCGTGTTTTTAAGCCCGGAATTGAAGAACCGTATGTTGTTAATAAAAGATTGGCTTCGGCGAGGAATTCTTCATAACCTAAAGAACCTGCAAGGTCGGCACGGTGTGAAAAATATTGAATAAATTCCTGTTCGTTAAAGGCAAAATTTGTTATGAAATTTACCATCTCATTGTCATAGGCTTCAAGGTATTGTTGATTATTCAACATTTCGGGATTCTCTTTTTGTTTTATGTGCCCCGTTTCATGCAATACTACACTTTCGTCTTTTCCTGTACTTATTTCATTAATATGTTTATATATCAATGAGTCGGGGTCATTGCAGTATGTCCATTTATCCATGTTATCCGCAATGACTAATAATGTATCAACATCCTGATTTTTGATTGTTTTCCAGATGGCGTCTTTTGAATAATAAGGAAGCATACTTTTAAAATCAACAATTCTTTTTCTTTTTCCGTCGGATATTATAACTGTTTTCTCTTTGTCATCGAAAGTCAGTTTATACTCAATTCCGTTGATAGTATTATATATGCTCCCGTTTTGTGCTGTTTCTCTTCTTCTTAAAATATCAAGAAGAACAGTTCCGTCATCTTTCGTTATTTTGTATGAATAGCAGCTTTCTGAAATGTTTCCGAACTCGTCTTTTTTTACTTTATAGCTTCTTTCGCTTTCGCAATCATTTGTGTTGAATTTTTCTTCAAAAACAATACTTCCGTCAGGTTTTCTTGATGCTTTTGAAAGTTGAATTCCTTTTCCCGTTACAATAGAAGAAATATCAAAATCCATTGAATTGTCTGCTTTTGAATTATCCTGTCTAAATTGTGATATGTCATAATAAACCGAGTTAAATACCCCCGGAAGAATGTCGCTGGCTTTTGAATATATTGCACCTTGAACACTGTAAGGCGGTGTTTCTTCAAGAAGAATATGCAGCATTTCGCTTATTTGTCCGAACTTATCATATTTAGCTCTTATGACTCTGTTTGCATTTCTCATTATGGAAGATGTGGAATGATCTTTATATTCTTCCGTTCTGCTTTCAGTTACGGTTCCGTCCTGGGCAAATGTTTTTACCAGGGTAATTAAAGTGCCGTTATCGGTTCTTATTTCTTTTGAAAATATTGCTTCTTTATCATTTTCTTCCGTAATCTGGTTTTCTACGATATTTATATCATAGTTATCTTTATACAATTCCTTTATTTCAGAAAATTGTTTTTCAATACTTCTTAACTGTTCAAGCTCTGTTTCACTGAGCAGTGATATTGCATATGCCGTTGAGTAAGAATATCCTTTCTTTAAATATTCTTTAAAATCTTCATTGTGCAAAATACCAAGTTCGACAAGTACTATATCGGTTATATATTCGGGTAAGACTCCGTTGTTAAAGAGTTCTTTTGCTCTTTTTGAATTTTTGCCTTTTAATTGAGCGAAATTGGGAATATTTGCGCTTCCCGGATTAAGCCGGAATAATTTTTGTGCACGCTTTCTTGCACCTCTTTTTAATTCTGCAATTTCAATTGCGTCTGCCTCTGATATACCTTGTTTTATAAGATTTAATGTTCTTTCTCTTGTTTCAGTTTTTTGAGCGGCAATTTTAAATGCAAGAGGCGCATATGTGCCTTCGTTAACAAGTCTTAGAAAGACTTTCCTCTGTTCTTTCGGAAGTTGTACAAGGTATGCAGATATATTTTGCTGTACACCTTTTTTCATAAGATTTGCTGCTTCGGCATATTGTTCTTGATTTAATGTACGAAAAAGCGGCAAATAATCAATATGTATTCCTTTATTTCTTAAATCGGAAATTCTTGAAAAAACAGCTGCTTCATTGTCTGCAAGCGGATTTAAATTATTATCGATAATTCCTTGTTGTATTAATTTTTGAGCCTGTGCATATTTTTCATCGTTTAATTGAGCCACATAAATAATGCTTTCGTCTGATACTTCTTTTTCTATTAAATCAATTGCTCTTTGATATTGATTTTCATCAAATTTTGCTATGATTTTGGCATATGTTTCGTCAACATTCAGATTCTCAAGCTGTTTTAATCTGGACTCGTAATTTGGAGGTAAAGATTCTTTTTTTAAAGAGAAAATTGAAAAGATTTCCGGGAATTTCCCAAACGAAGGCAAATCTTTTTGAGGATATTCTTCATTGCTTTGTCTCTTCTCTTTTCTTGTATATGTATTTTGATATGTTCTGTTAAGATTAATACCCGTGATTTTCATACTTGTATTAAAAACAAACATTAAATAATTTGCATTTAAATTTTATTGTTTTTTATTTCCTGTTTTTAAGCAAAAAAAATGTTTGCGCCAGTCGCAAACATCAAATAAACACGAGGATATTAAGAGAGAGAGAGTAAAAAAATTTTTTGTAATCATTTCCCCTAAAATGGATGATTGTTTGTTCTCTTAAAAGAGCCTCTTTGTGTTTTTTTGCAGATTGTAGTCTAGTATGTCCTTTCTTATAATGTTTTCACTCTTATATAAAGTTTTCTTTTTCATCAAAATTGCCTTTTAATCGTTATTGTTTGTTACAATTATTAACATAATGGTTATTTCCCTAAAGAGAAAAGGCTTTTATGCCGATAAAATCTTTGTGTGTAATTTAAGGAGTGACACAATGACGAATATTGAAAATTTGGCATCACAGTATATTGCAAAAGGGGGCAGTAAATACTCCGAAGATGAAATAACAAAAGCTATACAAAATATAAAATCTAACATTGATTGGAAAAGCAATAATAGTATTTTTAATTTTGGTGATGATTTTTCAGTTATGAGTGAAGAGGACTTCTATAAGATGCTGAGAAGTGCAACTTCAAGCAGCGGGAATTTGGACAATGATTTTGCTATATTGTATGAAATCATAAATACTGATGAAAATAACGGGCTTACAAAAGAAGAACTCGGAACATGGCTTGATATAGATTGCAAAGGCAAACTTGAAGGCTTTGATATCTGGGGATATTTAAATATTGTTGAATTGGATGCGTCTTCTGTAACAGATTCTTCCGGAACGACAGAAGATGATACTACGGTATCAGATACTGATGAGACCGGCACGAGTGAACCGTCAGATAATGTCTCAGGCGAAGACGGAGATTCTTCGGATGCTGAACCTGTTAATACAACGACAACTTCAAAACCTCAAGATTTTTCAAATATGGAAAATTGGAATTCGGTTGCGGATTATATTAAAGCATTTTTAATAGAAGATAATGCGGAGATGGATCAACCGTCCGAAATCATAGAGTATTTGAAAAATAACGGTACTTTGAGCGCTGATGAAGCCGAGTTTGCAAGACAGGCTTTGATATATGGTTCTCAAGATACCAATATGCAAACAAGTATAAGGCAATGGCTTGAAAACGGAGATACGTTTGATCAGGCAATTGAAAAACTCGGTATTGATCCAAATGAAAGTGATTTGTATAAAACTGCAAAAGAATTGAAATCTGCTGATAATGATTCATTGTCGGGTAAAGTTGATATAGATGAATGTGCTAAACAGTTAAATGATGCCATGGGCGGCGATTGGGACGGTACTGATGAAGAGCTGCTTGAAAATATTTTATTTGATACCAATATTTCCGCCAATGATTTTGTTGAAATAGTAAAAAGATATGAGGAAAAATACTTGTCTGACGGTATGGGACTTGTGACGAAACTGGAAAAAGAAACATCAGGTGACCTTGAATCCAGACTGACGACACAGCTTGCAAACAGACTTGTTGCTGCAGCTTCTCTTGGTAATGAGGATGCAATAGATCTTCTTTGTAAACAAGTTTATTCTGCAACTAACAAAGAAGATTTATGGTCGGATGGACCCTCTACCGGTTTTATTCTTGGTGTATTCTCTGATGATGTTTCAAATGAAATAATTTATAAATTAAATAAAAGATATACAGAGCTTTATCCTGAACATGACTTATCAAAAGATGTTGACAAAGATGATGCAGATGGTTTTTGGAATTGGGGCAAATTGGATTCTGCCGTTGAAAAAATTAAAGAGGCAGCACGATATCAATATTAGAAAAAAGCGGGATTATATTAATCCCGCTTTTTTATTGCATTTGTTTTAAATTTCGTTTTGTTATAATAGTCATCGATGGGAATCGGCATCAGATATTCTTCTTTTACCGTATCTGTCGGAACAAAAACGCCGGATAGATTGTTTTCAAATACAAGAGTCCATTCTTTCCTTTTTAATATTTCATTATAGACGGGATATCTTTTCTCAATAATCATTACATCCGTCTTATAATCACGGATTATTTTATACCAATCACCTCTTAACATGTGAAAGTCGCGCAATTGAAGTATTAAATCAGGATTATAAACTTCTTCATATCTTCCGTCCATAACTATTAAATTATCGGGATACAGTTTATATGCTGCATAACTTCCCCAATCGAAATTAATAAATAAATTACCTTTCAGCTTGTTTATTTGAATAAATTCTATTGCAAATCTCGGGTATTTTGTTTCTGTAATTCTTATTTGTTTGTTTTTACTTATCAAAGGCGGCAGCGCCAATATAAATATAAAAAGATATACTATAATTTCTTTTATCAAAACCAAATTCTTTTTGATATCTTCATTTTTTATCGGGTTTATTTTATTAATAAAGGAATTAAAAATTTCATAAAATTCATTATAAAGAAGTGTCCCGACAGTAAAAATAAAAAACGGCTGGTGCCTTATGTGGGTTATCGAAAGATATGTCATCACCAAAATAATAAGAATTTTGGTTTTATCAAGTTTTTCATAATTGATTTTGTTTTTTATCAAATATATTGCTTCCGTAATCAACATAAAAATTAAATACAATTTGAATCTTAAATAAGAGTATAAGAACGCAGGATGAAAAGAACCTGCCCATTCCGCTATATACTCGCGTTTCATGCCTGCCGCATAAAATAAAAACCAGACATATTTATATCCGTACGGATTTATGAAGAGCGCTCCTGTTGATGCAATAAGTGCGAGCAGGTATTTTTTTACGGGCTTTTTGTTTAAAAATTCTCCGGCGCAATATATTCCTATAAGCCCTAAACCGCTTATACAGCCGCCATGAATATTACCCCAGAACAACATAATAACCGGCAGGAAAATTAAATATTTACCGTTATTCGTTTTTCTGAATTTTTCCAGTATATATAAATATAAGGCAAAAAACAGGCATGTGAATAATAAGCATCTGACGGTTGTTCCTAATGACTTTTGCACGGCAAGAAACATAAATGCAAAATATAAAATATTATAAGGTACTGTTGTTTTCGGGTTGTTAAGCTCAACCGTTTTATAACAAATTAATATTGTTAGTGCTGTAAGGATACCTTTTAATAAAATTAAACCTGAGTCTGAGAAATATTTAAGAGCAAGATAAAAAAATATGCTTGCACCCCATTCATGGTCATACCAGATATGAGTCGGGGTATAAGAAAGAAAATCATTTTTTAAAATATTCAGATTTTCGACAATATGCCCGCCGGCAATTAATCTTGCCCATAAGTCATTATCGGGTGTATTGGCAGAAAAACAGGTAACTCCCATACAAAATATTATTATTGTAATGATGAACAGATATTTTAAAGGACTGCTTTTTTCTTTATCCATATTAATAATTTTCATTATTTTTAATCTTCAAAACAACAATTGCATTTTCTTCTATTTCTAAATCATTTCCCTTTTCAACATATGTAAAGGGAGTGCTTTCGTACAGATTTGTTCCTGCGGATTGCAGTCTGTTTTGTTCCGGATTGGGGTTTATCAAACCTTTTGATATTGCAATTGCCTGAGAAAATCCCGGGATCTCAAGGAAGTGACCTGTCACCGCGACACTTGCATTTTTTATGATTTCTTTTTTATCTAACGGGCTTGAGAGTTTTAATGTACCGGTAATATTTTTATTTGAAATATTTATGATTTCATTATCTTTTGAAGGAATACTGTATTCAACCAATTCTATTTTTGCATAACCGTTGCGTTTCCCTCTTTTTGGTTTTACATATTTCTTTATTATGACCTTAACAATTGCATTTTCTTCAATATATTTGTTTTCTGCTATTTCATATTGTCCGATAGTGTGAAAAGTCAGATATTCACCCTCTTTTATCTGTGATGTGTTTATTTTTTCGGTAGAACAAGCATATATCTTGTATGGCAATATATCCGCAAACGCGCATAACGGCATTAAAAATACAAAAAATAATATTAAACAGATAATTTTTTTCATAATATTCTCCCCTTTATTACATTATAAAAGAAAAGAAACGGAATTTCCGTTTCTTTTCTTTTTAATTTACATTGATAAACTTTCAATGATATTTATCTTTCTCATACTTCCCGAATGCTTTAATTCAGACTCGGGGGTCACTCTGCCTATATTTTGCCGCCATTCTTTCATAAATGCTTTGTTTTCTCTGAGTTTTTTTATCCTTTCTAAATTATCCCTAAATTCTATTGCTTTTTCAAATATATCCTGAATATAGCCTTGATCTTGTTCTTCTTTCGCTTGCAAATACCTGCTGAATAAACTTTGCTGGTATAATCCTGCCGATTTTCCGCATCTTTTACCGTCAGAGTCTACAATCTCAAGAAATTCTTTTTCGCTGATTGTTTCTGCTGCAACGGAGATAAAACCGTATTCATTTTCTTCATTATTTATAAATACTGCATTTTCCCCGGAAGTTTGCACCGGATTTGCCGGAGTGTAAAATCCGTTATTTCCGACAATTTGATAAATATATTCTTCTACATTTGTTATCTCATCAAGCGTAGTTTCAATATTTTTATTAATATCAAGAACACTTACTTCTTTAACTGTCTTCTTCCTTGTCATTGCAGCTCCTTAACCATAAAATCTTACATGTTATTAATCGGCTGTATAGGCGAAAACTTTAGTATTTATATTATTTTATTTTCCGCTTTTTTAATAATTCTTAATATTATTAAAACAAAAAAGCAATTATTTGTTTTTTATATACTTTATATATATAACCGGGAAAGGTATAATATGAGAGCTTTAATAGATTTTATAAACAGAAGAAAACGTTTTAATGCATTTGTACTGGTTAATATCTAATCAATACGGATAAATTGCAAAAAATATTATTGATAAAACAAACATTATCCATACTATAATGTTTGTTTTTTGTTTTTGACCGCTTAATAGTTTTATAATAGGGTAAATCAGAAAACCGGACATAATACCGGTACCGATATTATAAGTGAAATTCATCATAGCTATTATAAATACCGCAGGAGCATATTCCGTTATATCTTTAAAATCTATATGTATAACTGCGGATGTCATTAAAATACCCACATATAATAAAGCGGGAGCATATGCATATGAGGGAATTACGGATAATATCGGAGAGAAGAATATTCCCAAAAGGAACAAACATCCGACAGTAATGGCTGTTAATCCTGTTTTTCCGCCTGCCTGCATTCCTGTCATTGAATCAAGATAAACACCTGAAGCGGTTGTTCCCAGTACCGGTGCTGTTATAACGGCTAAAGAGTCGGCAATCATTGGTTTTTTTAGGCTTTCATCTTTGTTTTCGCTTTTGTATGAAAGGCTTACTATTGCTCCTGCCGTATCAATATTGATAAGAAAGAACATTACAAACAGCATAGGTATAAAATCTTTGCTGAAAATTTGTGAAAAATCAGCCTGCAAAAATGCGGGGACAATATTATGCGGCATTGAAATAATTCCTGACGGCAGTTTTACGTCACCCAGAATTATTCCGATTACTGTTGTAAGTAAAATTGCTATCAATACTGCCGCTTTTACCTGCCTTTTTGCTAATATAATTATAATAGAGAAACATAAAAGGCCAAGAATTGCTTCCGGCTGCGTAAAATTACCGATTTCCAGCGGAATAGGGTTTTGCGTAAATTTTACAAGTCCTATATCTTTTAGTGAGATAAATATAAAGAACATCCCCAATCCGGTGCAAAAAGCCAGCTTTATTGATTCGGGAATTTTTTCTACCACGTAGGTTCTTATATTCAAGAGTGTCATTAAAAGCAATATAAAACCGCATAATATTATTGAGGCAAAAATAGTTTTTATTGAGAACCCAAGGCCGCAAACCATTGTATATGCAACAAATGCTGTTTCGCCGATGAAAGGTGCCAGTGCATACGGTTTGTTTGCAATTAATCCCATGTACAAACATCCAAGAAAGACAACAATTCCGGTTACGCTCAGCGTTATACCGAAATCAAGTCCCGCCCCTTCAAGTATTTTGGGAACCAGCACAAATAAATAAGACATTGTAAAGAAAGTGGTCAGCCCTGCAAAAAGTTCTGTTTTTATATCTGTTTTATTTTCTTTCAATTTAAATAATTTTTCCGTAATAATCATTTTATAAGGCTTTCAAGTTTTTTTACCGTGGTTTTGTCAAATATATCTTCGGGATTTTCATTTTTTGTGAATATTGTTATTGCTTTTTCCTTGATTATATCACTAATTGCCGCGTAATTTTCATTTACCGGCGTCGGCTTTGTACCCTTAAGCATATCCAAAAATATTTTTGAATTTTCGGGTTTCTTATTCTTATCTTCATTTATTGTCCATTTCGCGGCAGAGATATTGGCCGGTATTATCAATCCTGTTTCAGCCATTTTTTTTAAGGAATTTTCACTTGAAAGATAATTAATAAATTCAACGGCAGCTTGTTTATTTTTGGACTTTTTTGTAATTGCCCAGCCCGATGCATCAGAATATACTTTGTTTCTTTCTGATACAGGAAACGGAATAATGTCCCAGTTAAATGTTATTAATTCCCTGAATTTTGGCACCATCCATCTGCCGCCTAAGTACATGGCAAGTTCTCCGTTAATAAACATCTGGGCTGTGGTTTTGCTTCCTATTTGTGCTTTGGTCGGCATTATATGATATGTATTTATTAAATCCGAATATAGTTTTAAAGAATAAATACTTTGTTTATTCGTAATAATGAGGTTTTTTCCGTCATCAGATATTATTCCGCCGCCGTTTGCGGCAAGAAAATATGACCAGAATAAAGGATCTTCTTCAAAATTCATTCCGAAAATTTTTTTGTTTCGTATTTTTTTTAAAACTGAAATAAGAGAATTTAAATCTTTAATTTCTTCTTCTGCATTAATTTTTAACTCTTTAAAGATATCCTTATTATAATATATTACCAATGTTGAAATATCTCTCGGAACCGCATATATGCCGTTTTCGTAGCTGAAACAATCAAGAGCTTCTTTATAAAAGGATTTTTCATCAATATACAGTCTTAAATCTTCAAGCAGACCTGCTTTTATATACATTTGAATATTTTGATTATTTAAAAAAACGACATCAGGCTGAAGTCCCGAAGCAAATAAAAGATGAATTTTTTGAAAGTAGTTCTGCGGTATGTGTATAAACTCAACTTTTTTGTCGCTTTTCTTCTCAAATTCACTTATTATCTCTTTTAAAACGGCAGTTTCGCTCTGTGAGCCCCAGGAAGAAAATTTTATGATATTTTGTTCTTCCGTTGAGGAATTTGTTATTGGATGAAATATTATAAATAAGAATAAAAATGCCGCTATATAAATGATTTTTTTCATTTGTTATAAAACTACTATTTCTCTTATAGAATCTTTTGAGAATTCAACCATTGCTTTATATGAATCAATTCTTACAATATATATTTCACCTTCGGGAGAATTGTCGTAAAATCTTGCCTGAAGATTTATCTGTGTTAAATCTCTGAATGTTTTAAGCGGAAATATATTGTGATTAATGTATCCGAATAAACCTATATTATTGTCAAGATTTGCAAGATAAAAGCCTTTATTTTTATCAATATTGATTATGGAGATTATTTCAGCACCGTTTTTATCTTTCTTTATTGCATTCTCGTTATCAATGACTTCTTCGGCATATGGAATATCAAGAGTTTCCTGCTCAAGCGGATTTGTTTGTAAATATGATTTTTTTATTGCCTTTTTAAAATCCGAATTGCTTAATGTTGTATTATCCGCAACAGGAAGGTCAAAGCACTTAAATGAAGATTTGTCTAAGGGGGTAATGCCTTTTTTTACGGTATTTTTCTTTATGTATGTGTTTAAAGTGTTTTTATTGTATTTAAACTTTTTGTTGTAATTTAAGTTATTTATGTAAAAACCGTCAGGAAATTTTGTATAAGAATTGTTCTTTTTATTTGTGATTTGAACTATCCTATTTAACAATAAAAGAATAATAGCTGCCAGAATTAAAGGTAGTGAATTAGTCAAAGGCAGTGCAAAAAATAGAAATTTGTCTTCACTGTTGTCTTTTGGTATAAATTTAAGTGAATAATCAGCATTCATTCCTACGTCAAGAATTACGTAATTTGACAATTTTCCGTTGTTTGTTAACGGTTTTTGGTCTAAAGAAATTTTTATTTTTCTTTTATCAGCGCTGTTTCTGTATAGAATTTTTGTCTTTTTTAAATCCAGCTCCGAGTTCGTTAAATATATCGAATAAAGGCCGTTTCCTTTTTTTTCTATATATGGCTGTCCTTTATAGCCGTTATCAAAATATACATTTAATAAATATGTATTATTTTCAAGCGGACTTATTAATATCCTTGAAATAGTGCCTGATGCCGCATTCGAAAAAACAGGTGTAATATAGAAAATAAAAGAAAACACAAGTATAAATATTTTAACGTATAGATTCTTTTTCATAATATATATATTTCCGACCTTTAAAATTGAAAAATTAATGATGTACATTAACATTAAAACATCAAAATATATAATTTGTCATCTTTGCAAAGAAATAAAGTAAAGTTTTGCAATACTGTTAAATCTCTGATAAAATGACTATTAGCTTAATAGTATGGGACTTTATAAAATAATGAACATTTCAGATGAACAGATAAAAAAAATATTTGAATTGGCTTCAATGAAACAAAAAATGTCTTTAGACGAGGTTTCGTCTAAAGATATATCCGAAGCACTTATTGCGATTGAGCGTAAAATATATTCTTTTTCCCCGGAAGTAAAAAGCGAAGGAATGGAAAAGAAAAAAATATTAATTGCAGATGATTTAGAACTTTCTATTTATCAATTGAGTACATTGTTAAAAAAGATAGGTATAGAACCGAGTGTCGCCAGAACAAAGGAAGAAGCTATATCAGAATTGCAGAAAGTACATTTTGATTGTGTGATAATTGATCTTTTTCTGCCTGATTCAGCGGACGGATTTGCTTTGATAAAGACGGTTGTTGATAAAAGAATAAATACTAACGGTAATTTTTCTATTGTTGTTATATCAGGAACGGACGATACTTCAATGACAGATGCATGTTATGCAATGGGGGCTGACTTTTATATACAAAAAGATCAGGATTGGCATTCAAAACTGTTGAAGTTTTTAACAAGTACGTTCCAATCGGACAACAGTACTGCTTTCTCAAAAAGTGTTATAAATAATAATATTGCTTCATATCGTATTAAGAAGTTAAATGAAGTGAAAGTTTTTGAAGAATTAAAGAAAAGTGTTAACTCGGGTATATATAACGGCTTAAATAAAGTTATTTTTGATTTGAGTGATATAGTAACTTTTGATGTTGAAAATGCATATATTTTTGCTGAAATATATAAAATATGTGCCGAAAATAACGGAAAGTTTATACTTGTAAATCCGTCAAACAGTATACAAGAAGCTATGGAATTTGCATATCTTACGGATGTTATTCCTTTTTCTCCGTCTGTGGAGGACGCTGTTAAATTAATATAAAAATTTGATTTAGTCCTCCAGCATCAAAACCCTTTTAAGGTGTCTTTGTTCTTCAAATTTCGTATTAAGCCATATTTCGCATATATCTTTTGCAAGATATTCGCCGACAATCCTTTCTCCCAAACAAAGGACATTGGCATCATTATGGAGTCTTGAATATTTTGCGGAGGTTGTATCCGAACATACGACTGCTCTTATACCTTTGATTTTATTCGCTGCAATACTCATACCCACACCGCTGCCGCATATAAGTATACCTCTTTTGTATCTTCCGTCTGTAATATTTGATGCAAGCTGTTTCGCAATTACGGGATAGTCTGCTGCTTCTTTGTTGTAACAGCCTATATCTTCAACTTCATAACCGGATTCTTTCAGGTAGTCTATAATTGCATTTTTTAGTTCAAATCCGGCATGATCGCTTCCTATAATTATTTTTTTATTGTCCATAAATTTCTCCGTCTGAATAATTGCTTTTGCTTCCTGAAAAAATTCTACGATAAACTTTAAAAACAGGTAAAGTTTTTATTCTTTTTAAATTGTTACAAAAATTTAACTTTATTTTATATAATAGCATATTTTCTTTGATAAATACGTTTATATATTCGGAAGTAGGTATTTCTATGTCACAATCTGTAAATAGTCAATATAATACGGTTGGAACTCCGGTATATAACTATCCGGAATATTCAAATATTACGACACCTCAAGGTCAGACAGTGAATGTTGTGCCTCAAAACAGCAGTAATTCACAAATTTACCAATACCCTTCGGCATCTTTATATGAACCGTCAAAACAGGCTTCAGGCGTAAATATTATTATAAATAATCCGGCAGGATATACTCAGGGCGGAGCATCGGCAATGCCTTATTATCCTTATTATCAGACGCCTCAAATAATTAACAATATACCTCAACAGGCACCTCCGACAGTTAATAATAATTTTGATGCGCCTCAATCACCCATCGCAAATACTTCAATAGCGGGTGAGGATAATGCAAAAAAAGCTGCGGGTAAAACAAAAAGAATAACTGACATTGACGATAATTACATAAAAACGCTTGAAAGTTATCTGAAAAGTAATGAAAAGGAACAAAGAAGACAAGGCATAACTCAATTAATAAAATTATGTGAAGAAGCAACGGACAGATATGATAACCCTGCGTTGATAGCTTTAGCAAATATAGCATTGCAAGATCCTGACAGAGCAAACAGAATTCTTGCTATGACACCTTTAGCCTCGGGAACACTAAACGGTGATGATAATACAAGGCAGCTGCTAACCAAACTTGCATCGGCAAGTCCTGATGAAATAGGAACGACAAGTGTTCTGCGCCAACAGGAAGCTGAAATTGCAAATGAAGCATTGTTGTCTATAGCAAGAAAAACGCAAGAAGTTCCTGATTATTCACAACCTAAAGAAAAAGAACAATGATATATTAATAAGTAAGAATGGTAAGTAAAATGGCAAGTATTTCAAGTGTAACAACCGCATTAAAAACATTTTCCGGCAAACCGATGGGCGTAATCTCAAAAGTATTGGGTGCCGCAACTTGTGCTGCAGTTGTATATGATGCCCATATTAACGGAAGAGAAAGAGCCGGAGTGCAAGATACAAACGACACTGCAGATAGATTTGAAAATCAGTTTAATCAATATATGGTAAGTGATAAGCAAAGTGCAACTCTTTGTAAGATGAAAAAAATCTGGTACGATTTCCAGCAGGATTTTCCTTATTATCATGTTGTATCAAGAACAAAAGGATATGTCGGTTCATTTTTCTCCACACTTATAAAAGATTCTCCTTTAATTGCTTTATCTGTTCTTGCGATAAAAACAAAAAATGTTGGTAAAATTGCAGGAGCTTTGCTGGCAGGTCATGGACTGAAAACATTGTTATATGATGTTATGGGTATAAATGCCGAAAAGAAGAACTAAACTGTATTCTGCCGTTTGGATAAAAAAATAAAGTGACCTTAAAGTCCTCTATTTTCGCTGTTTTAATAGTCCCTCCGGATAAAAATAAACTAGCCGGTAGGTTAATTACTTATCGTCTTTTGTTGGTCTAAGATTAACCTTGTAAAGGGGAAAAGTAAGAGGAAACTAGAGAGGACAAACACGGCCATGACAGAAACAATGCAAAGAAAGAGCGAAATCAGCGTTATTATTGTGGAAGATTACAAACTGACAAGAGTAGGTTTAAAATCAGCTTTGAATGAATATTCTCATATTAATGTTGTTGCGGAAGCGGAAGATGCGGAAGACGGATTAAAAGTAATCGAGAAATTTCATCCTGATGTTGTGTTGATGGATTTGGGACTTCCCGGAATGAACGGGTTAGAAGCGACAATGAAAATGAAAGAAAAATTTCCATCAACGAAGGTTATTATTCTCACTTCACACGAAAGAGGAGAGGAAGTTATAGCGGCACTGGGCTCAGGCGCAAATGCATATTGTCTAAAAGATATAACTCCTGAAACTTTATCGGAAGTTATAAGAAATGTAGCAGATGGTGCTTGTTGGGTTGATCCGGCTGTTTCTTCAATTGCTTTGAATTTCTTCCCTAAACCTGAAAATGTGACGCTTTTACAATCTACCGAAGTTCAAGATGCCAGATCCCAACTGACGGAAAGAGAATTGGAAGTATTAAAACATTTAGTAAAAGGTAAAAGTAATACGGAAATAGCAAAAGAATTGATTGTAAGCGTGCATACGGCAAAAGCACATGTTTGCAGTATTCTTCAAAAACTTTGTGTTGATGACAGAGTTCAAGCTGCTGTGAAAGCTATAAAAGAGAATATTATATAGTTAAGATTAAAAGCAAAAAAAATTTTTAGGGTGTTTTTATAATCGGAGCAAACGAATGAAAATAACACCTCTAAAAACCAATCCTACGGCTTTTTCGGCGCTGTATAAAACACAAGATGTCTTGAGTCTTATAACAGGATATGAATATAAAGGAAAATCAACAATCCCTGCAACAATAAAATCGTTAACGGGAGTTGATTTATATTCTGACGAGTTTCATAAACAAATTGATGAAAATCCGCAATATCTTTATGCTGTAATGAGTATTCAAGACGCTTGTACGGAAGAGGTGTTAAAACAGCATCCTGAATTTAAATCTGCGGATGACAGTTTTGACTGTAAATTGCATCTTAAAAAAGGGAGAAAAGCTCAGGATGATTGGTTTAAGGCTCAAATGAGAACATTGCCCGATAAAACTGATATTAAGCCTTTTTGTTTGGATATATCTGTTTTAAGAGAAAAATATAACAGCTTTAAAGAAATTTTTGAAAAGTTTTTTTGAAAATAAAGCAAAGAAATAGTACTTTACATTTATTATGTTTTTTATTAATATAAAAATACGCGATGGAGGAGTGCCGGAGCGGTTGATCGGAGCGGTCTTGAAAACCGTCGTACGTGCGAGCGTACCGTGGGTTCGAATCCCACCTCCTCCTCCATTTAAAAAGAGCCTGAAAAGGCTCTTTTTTAGTGCGTTTGCGTCCTTTTGAAATTTCTAAAAAATGAGCAAATTTTGCAAAAAAGGGACCAAAAAGGGACTGCTGAAAAATTTTGTTGATTTTAGAGGTTTTCTGCAATCAAGCGAAATTTAATATTACACAATGGTTTTTGCAGTAAATGCGGTCAATCCTATGTGCAATATGGCTTTTAGAGTTTCCGACTACGGTTAATCTAGTAAATGCCTTAATTGTAAATAAAAAGAGTGAATTATGTATGTAATTCACTCTTAAATTTATTCTTTAAATTTCAATCTTAATAGGTTCTTTCGTAGGAATTAAATCCCAATCTTCGCCATCACAGTCCATTTTATGTATAAAATCTTCATCTGTAGGACAAATATTTCCACAATGCAAACATACAATATTATTGCCTTTATCTCCTTTCGATAAAATATATTCTCGCTGTTGTTTCAACAGTTTTTTATATTCCCTACGCTCTCTTTGTCCTTGTTTTTTAATTAAATTAGGCAAGTCTGCATTTCTTTGGAATGTCGATTCCCAACCATGTTTTTTTAAATGTGGAATTGAATAAACTGGAAACCACGAAAACGAGTATTTATCTAAAGTGCTTAGCCATTCTAGTTTAAAACCTGTGTTACAATCAAAACCATAATTAATTTCATAATCTTGCATAGCTTCATTAAGTTCTACAACAGAGATTTTATCCTGATTATCAAATAAAAATTTCGCAAGTTCCAACTCTTGCTCTTTAGCATTAATTAAATCTGACCATTTATTAAATCCTACTATTAAAGCAATAATATGTTGAGCATTTCCTAACTTAAAATCAGCTTCATCACAATAGTAATCGGCAAAAATACTTCTAAGATTACCAAAATCTCCAAAAATTGCTTCGACATCAAAATACTTAGGTTTGTACCTAAACATTTCAAACTCTCCATCTTGATAGATTTCTTGAGTTTTGTAGTCTCTTAACAAATTTTTAGCTTGAAGTTTAAAAAATTCAATGTAATTCATAAATACATCCTTTCTACTGCCCAAGTTATTATCTATATAGTATTTGCGTTAGTAATCTTTCATAGATAATAAACTCAGTAAAAAGTAGTATTATCAATAATGTTGGATGATAAAATCTTTGCACTAACGAACAGGCTATCCAACTAGCACATTTAAAGTATATCAGACTGGAGACAATAATGCAAGATTTTGTTAATTTTGGAAACTTCACCCTATTGAAACTCTCTGATAGATAGTGAAACGATGAATTTGGGAGCGCATTTTTACAAGACAATTTATAATGAGTTTGGTATATTTAAAATAGAAAGGAATAAACTTATGGAATTAGTAAAATGCAATCAAATTAAAGAATTGTCCAAAAACAAATTATTAGATGATGTATCTTATTTGGAGGTTTCAATTTGTGGAACAATTAATGAAATAAGACAAATCCCAACAAAATTAAATCCAAATAAATTTTTACGCTTTATAACATTTGAAGATGAAACGGGTGTAATAGATTGTGTTTGTTTTGATAAACAAATAAAAAAATTCGATAAATTATTACAGCCTAATAATAAAGTTATTATTACAGGAGAAAAGTTTTTAGATAATGAAGATTATCCAGAAACTACTCCAATAATTATCCAAAATGTTAAATTAGTAAAATAATTTCTTGCAAAATATTCTAAATTTTAATACTGAAACGCTCTCATTGCAATCGAAACGATGAATTTGGGAGCGTGTTTTTTGAAAGCAATTTATAATGAGTTTGTGTACCTAAAAAATACAGAAAGGAACAAACTCATGAAATGGTTCGCAATAGCTTTAGTAATTTACATTTTTATTAACGGCTTTATTGAAGAAGCTAAAAAGCGATTAAGCGGTTACAGTGACGATTACTATGAGGAAGATGACTACAATGACAACGACGATTGGAATAATAATTATTCCTGCAATCAGCAAGCTTATGATAGTCCACAATTTGACAATAGCTTTATTTCTCGTACTCAACCACCTGAGTATCATCATAAGGATACAAACGAGTACAGGATGTTAGTGCGAGTTAGAGGTAGTAAATACGCAAGACAGGAAGAAATTGTCATTGAGGCACACAACAGATCCGAAGCAAAACAAAAAGCTGTAAATATGGGTTATGACATTATTAGATGTAATTAAGAAAGGATAAAGCTATATAAATACCGGAGGCAGTATGAACAAAAATGAAATAAACCAAATCTTACAAAATATTATTAAAAGCTCATTGATTACAATAGGTGGTCGTCCTGCTATGGGCAAAAGAACATTTGCGTTGAATTTAGTTGAATTATTTTGTAAAGAAGGTAAGAAATGCCTGTATATAACGGATTATAATAAACAAATAATTACGGAAATGTTATTAAGATTAATTGTAAATCTAAGCAGACAGGAAAGTTTAGAGGTACAGACAGAAAAATTTACGCAAGCAGTAAAAGAATTAAGCAGTTGGAATTTATTTATTAAATCTACAGAATTTTGCAGGATAAAAGATATTAAACAAATGATACAGAAATACAAGCCTGATTATTTGTTCATCAATATGCATATAAACAGCAAAAATAGGCTAAGTTCTGAAAAATTGAAAGAAATATCAAAGCAGAATAATTTAATAATCTTTAAACTGGCAAATACACGCAGTGAACCAAACAATGCAACAACCTGTTACCCGAAAATTACAGATTTACGAGATAAAAATTTTGAAAAATATTCGGATTTAGTCTTATTACTATATCGTGAAGCTTATTACAACTGTGATATTCCTGACGATAGGAGAAATATAATTGAAATAATTCAGGCAAAACCTGAAAAGGTTTCTGTCAAACTGAAATTTAATAGAGAAACTGGAAAAATCGGAACATAAAATCAGAAATCTTTTTAAAAGGCAAAATAAAGGCAGTTATACGCTAAAGTGGGTAAAAACTTACAGTTCAGAAAAAAAAATATTTGGAGGCTATATGTATTTAACAGAAGAAGAATTAATAATATTACAGGGCTTGAAAGAAAATTTAAGCTATGCAGAAATAAGCAAGAAGTTGAGCGAACCACTCAGAACCTGTGACAGCAGGGTGAATTCCCTATATCAAAAGTACGGAGTAGATAACAGGCGAGATTTAGTCCAAAAGGCAAACCTTGATAAGGTCGAAGTGGCAAAGATTGAGAATATTCCATATTGGCAATATGAGGGAACACAACTTGTACAGAAAATTCCTGTTTGTAAAAGAGATGTTGAACGGCTATTAAAATTACTGGAAAATGAAGATGAAAAAGAAAAATTCAATCTGGTGTATTCATCAAATTACCTGTACAAATTTATGTACTTAGAAATGCCGAGCGGTAAAGAATACATACAAAGAAATAAAATAATCAATAAAACTTAATCGGTACTCCAGTTAATTTCAACCAAATCCTTTTGTTTGAGAAAATCATTACATTTCTTGAACGGATTGTTACATACACACATAAAAGCCTTTACACCGTATTTTAATTTATTTGAATAATTACCACAGTAATTTTTTGCACAACCAAGATTTGATGGGTGAGAAGTTCTAATTATATAAATATTTTTATTCTCAAGTTTATAATTATCATCTTTGTCATCTTTAAACTCATCTATCAAATTAGCTTTTTCTCCAAACAGCATTACCACAAGAGGCTCGTTATTTTTTTTATTGATAAGTTGTTTTATTATGTAATTAATAAAAGGAATCCAACTATCTAAATGTTCTTTTCTTAGCTTTTTTTGAATAGAGTCATTTTTACCTTTCTTTAATGTTAATGATGCGTTTAACAGTAAGACTCCTTGGCTACGCCATTTTTCCAAGCTTGTATTTAAATTATTAATTCCAAGTTCTTCTATTCTGCTAAAAATATTTTTCAAAGAATCACTTGCTGGTTCTTTGTTCCCAAAAGAAAAAGCCATACCATCAGCTCTACCATATTCTGGGTAAGGGTCTTGACCGATTATCAAAACTCTTACTTTTTGTGGTGTTAAGCCTTTAAAGGCATTGAATATATCGCTCTTTGCAGGAGACTCACATTCATTAATACATTTAAATATATTTGAGTTTTCTTTGAAAAAATCATTTATTTCTTTATCAGTAAGCCATTCCTTGCAATTTCCCCATATTTCTTTTAGAGCTTCCATAACATCCTTTCTGCCGTTTAGAACTTTGAGGCGATATTTGAACACAATTAACACTTAATAAGAACATTTTACGCATAAAAAGCTGAAAACGCAAGTATTTTACACTCAGTAACTGGCTGTAAACAAAACTATTAATCACCTATTATTAAAGAAATGAGGGCAGTAATGGAAAATAACTTAGATATAAAAGGACTTTTAGGGAAACGGATTAAAGAATTACGGACTGAAAGAAAACTTACGCAAGAAAAACTTTCTGAAATGGTTGGATTTGGGCAAAGAACACTTAGCAAACTTGAAAGAGGAAAAACTTTTATTACAGCTGAACATCTTGCCAAGCTATTAACTGCTCTTGATATTGGAATTGAAGATTTGTTTAATTTCGGCTACCTGCAAGAAAAAGAAATCTTAAAAGAAGAATTAATCAACGCTATTCGGGATGAAAAGGTTGATATTGAAACTCTATACCGCATTTATAAGTCGTTGATATAAACCTTTCCGGTGACGTTCAAGATTATAATATTAGAATGCACTTGCTAAAATTTAGCAAGTGCATTTCGTTATAAGTTTATTCCGCTATAAATCAAGGAATTATACCCACTTTAAGGTTAAGCAGGAAACAGTTGCCATTTTAAAAGTTACCAACATAAAATCGTGGGAATTTATAGCCTAAATGCTTAACAAAAATTTACACTCTCGCCGCTGGAACTATTTCCTCCGCGAGCGGAAGTGTTTGTGTAGCAAGGGTGTTCGGGATTGTAATTCTTGAAACATCTGTTATCCTGAGAATGTAAAAATTAATTATAAGGAGAAATCAAATGAATAAAGAAATTGACGTCCCTTGCATGATAACGATAAATGAAGCAGCACAAATTGTCAAGCTCGCAAAATATCACATTCGGCAGTTAGTTCTGCAAGACAAAGTTAAGTATGTCAAGGCTGGGCGAAAATATTTGCTCAATCTCGACAGTCTAATTAATTATTTACAAAATGGAGATAAAAAAGAAAGGAAGGAAAATAATGAAAAAAACATCAGACAAATTAGAGCGTAAGTACGGATTTATTTTAGCAGACTTCAAGAAAAGTGGTATAAATAAATCAACAATCTTAGATTATGTGAAAGAAGGTTATCTCTCTGAAACAGATGACTACTGGCAGTTAAACTACCCTGCTTTATACGCAAATTACAAAACAGATTACTATAACAGGCGGTTAAAAAATCCTGAATATGGTAAGGGTAAGTACATAAAACCAGCAGGCAAGCCGTCGCAAATTTTTAGACCTTTACATCTTTCGATTTCAATGTTAAAAGATAAAACAAAACCTATAATAATAACAGAGGGTGACAAAAAAGCGATTAAAGCAGTACAAGAAGGTTTCCCTTGTCTTTCGCTTGGCGGAGTATGGGGTTGGAAATGTAAAGCAGACACTATAGATTTAGAAGAAAATCCTGAATGGGAGTTAACTGCTGATATCATACCCGATTTAGTGCAGGCTGATTTCAAAGATAAAGAGGTAATTCTATGCTATGACAATGATATGTACCATAATCTAAAAGTTAAACAGGCTCTATACTCACTAGCTAAATATCTTATAAGTGAAAAGGGTACTAAAGTAAAACTTATATTTCTGCCAAAAGGCAAAGCTAAAGGACTTGATGACTTTTTAGTTGCATACGGAGCAGATGCATTTCAAAAGTTACTTGATGAGGCAGAATTTATTACACTAGAGAAAATTCAAAAGAAGCTATCAGGTAAGAAAGAAATTGCAGAGTTTCCAGTAGAAGTATTCCCTGAACCTGTAAAAGATTTAATTCTAGAACTGCATAAGCGAATGGATGCACCTATAGAGTATATAGCTTGTACTTTCCTTATAGTAGCAAGTATTCTTATGGATGGGCATTATGCCATTAATGTAAATCCTGGAACAAATTGGATTGAACATCCAATTTTATGGTTAGCTATAATCGGAGACCCTTCTCAAAAGAAAACCCCTTGTCTAAAAATAGGTAAAGAAATTCTTAATGAATATGACCAAATTTTACGGACAAATTATGAAACTGACATAAACGATTATAATCACAAAAAGGATTCATACAAACGACAGTTAGAAAAATACAAAAAAGCAATTAAAAACAATGAAAACCCTGGAGAATTACCTGTTGAGCCTGAAAAACCACAAAGACCTAGGTTAATGACTCAAGATATAACAAAAGAGTCTTTGGCTTATCTTATGAATATAAACAGCAAAATGCATTTAGGCTTAGCCATATTTGTTGATGAATTGGCATTCTTTTTAAAAAGCTGGAATCAATATAAGCGTGGTGGTAATGATATGGAATATTTCTTGGCTTCTTGGGCAAGAGAACGGCAAAACATTGTCCGCAAAAGTGATAAGTCAGATTACACATTTGACGCCAGTCATAACATAATTGGTACTATTCAACCAAAAGTGCTGTATGAAACGCTTTTTGGCAAAGGGATTGATTGCTATAACGGAATGATTGAAAGATGGCTATATTGCTGTAGCGACTACAAAGAAACAGGTATTTTATACAATTCTGATAAAGATTATGACATTTCCGTTTTTACGGACATTTGCCGAAAAATTTTTGCAAATGCGGTATTACACCCTGAAACTGTTAATATGTATCAATTTGATAGTGACGCTAAAAAAGCCTTTGAAGATTTTAGGACTAAAATAGTACACTTGAAGAAATCTGGTAAATGTGATGATATAACACAATCATATCTTGAAAAACAAACCCGATATGTTGCACGGCTTGCACTAATACTTCATGGCATGCATAGCCTTGAGGAAAAATCCGTTACGAGTTTAGATGTTAATAACGCAATAAAGCTGTGTCATTACTTTATAAGCTGTTTTATTGTAATTACAGAGAATAAACTAAATTACGATAAGTTTGAAGAATGTACGTTAAATTTTATCAAGCGGAAAAAACTGAAAACGGTTTCACCAACGGAATTATTCCGCAATAATAAAACTAAAATCAAAGATATTAAAACAGCACAGGTTACTTTGGAAGGGCTTGCACGCAAAGGGTATGGGCGAATGGTAAAGGCTAAAAATGGAGTGTCCTTCATCTATTATGGAAGTTAGACTATGGTGCAGGGTGACACCTAAAAATTGTTGCCCTGCATTCTTTTTTAAGAAAATGAAGTTTGAAGTTGTGAAAAAGGGCGATAATAAGAAATGATAAGAAGGAAAATAAAATGGCGTTTTACGAAAAAGTTTCAGAATATACATATAGATTGACAGTTTGTCAGGGTTACGACTCCAAGGGCAAAAAACTTCGCAAAAGAAAAACAATTAAACTGGATGAAACATTAACCGCTAAGCAGGCTGAAAAAGAGCTTAACCGTCAAATGGTTATGTTTGAAAACGAAGTCTTGAACGGAGTTTACTTAGACGGAGAAAAAATCACATTTGAAGAATTTACACAAAGATGGTTAGAAGATTACGCAGAGAAACATCTTACACTTACAACATTACAATCATATAAAATAATGCTCAAACGGATTTTGCCTGCTATCGGACATATTAAACTCGGTAAATTACAGCCTCATCACTTAATACAGTTTTACAACAATCTTGATGAAGCAGGAGTGAGATTAGACGGCAGGTTTACCCCTACCAAAGCTCTAATAAAATATCTTGAACCTTTGACACTTTCTCATATAATCAAAACTACAGGTATATCGTCTAAAACTTGCAGAAGGTTAAAGACAGGCATGGCAACAAATTACAGTACCGCTCAAAAGCTCTGTAATTGCTATAAATTAGATTTCAACAGAATGTTCAAGGGTAATTCAGAAAAGAAACTGAATAGAAAAACAATCAAAAATCATCATATTGTAATTCATTCAATACTTTCAACTGCTGTTGATTGGAATATCCTAATGAATAATCCTGCGGAAAGAGCAAAACCGCAGAAAGTAACAAAATCACAAGCAAAGTATTACAATGATGAACAAGTGGCAGATATGCTTAACTGCTTGAAAAGTGAACCATTAATGTATATGACAATGATTTATCTTGCTATAGATATTGGATTACGTGAGGGTGAGCTTACAGGGTTGAAGTGGGAGGATATAAACTTTGACACCTGCGAAGTAAATATTAACAAACAACGGCATTATATTACAGGAATTGGAAATATTGAAGGTAAACCAAAAACGGATGCAGGAATAAGAGTTGTTACAGCCTCAAAAACAGTAATATCACTATTGAAGGAATACAAAAAGCAACAGAATGAAAACCGGTTAAAGTTTGGTACAGCTTGGCAAAATGGTAAATATGTATTCTTGCACGAAGACGGTAGCCCTATAAGCACACAGTTGCCGTATAAATGGTTTACAAAATTCTTAAACCGTCATAACTTACCCAAAATAACATTTCACCAACTCCGCCATACTAACGCAAGCCTGCTGATTTCATCGGGTGAAGATATTGTAACCGTAAGCGGAAGATTAGGACATGCAGATAAAAATGTAACCCTGAATACATACTCCCACATTATCAAATCCAAAGAAGCACAAGTCGCTAATAAAATGGATGAGTTCTATGCAGGGTTGAAAGTCGGATACAATGTAAGTTAGCAGTAATATTTAACATTTTTCTGCTATAATTAAGACATGAAAAAGAAAAGGATATTATTTGACACAAATATAATTATCCAAAGGGAAGACCCTAAAGTTTTGTCTTCAGATTTTATTGAATTGAACAAAATTATAAATGATTTAAATTATAAAATCTTTATACATCCACTTTCTATTGCCGATATTAATAGAGATAGGGATGAAGAAAGGAAAAGTATAAGTTTATCCAAAATAGCAACTTACAGTAGTATAGAAAAATATCCTGATTATAACCAAGATGAAACTTTTAAATCTCAGATTGGAACTGAATTAAAAGAAAATGACTTAGTTGATAATGCTTTGATTTATGCTGTCTATAAGAATGCCGTTGATTTATTAATTACTGAGGATAAGGGAATTTTAAACAAGGCTAAAAACTTAAATTTACAAAATAAAATTTTAAATATTACAGATTCCATAATTAATTTATCACAGGATATTTCTTTACAACAAATTCCACTTCTTTCGTGCTTCAAAATAGATAAAGGGTGGAATATCGACCTTTCTGATACAATATTTGACACTTTAAAGCAAGAATATTCCGATTTTTCTGATTGGTGGCAACGTTCAGTATGTGGAACATCAAGAGATGTTTATGTTTATTATTCAGAAAATGAGCCAGATAGAGGCAAAATAAAAGCAATATTGATAATAAAGGAAGAAGAAAAAGAAATAATTGATTCGGAGCCTCCGACAGTTTTAGAAAATGTTTTAAAAATTTGTTTATTTAAAGTTGATGTATCTACTAGAGGAATGAAACTGGGTGAACGTTTATTAAAAATGGCATTTGAGCAGGCTGCTATTAAAAATATTTCTAAACTTTATTTAACTCATTATACAACACCAAATGAAGATAAACTTATTGAACTTATACAGACTTATGGATTTTACTTTTTAGCCAAAAAGAAAAATGGTGAAGAAGTTTATTATAAAGAAATAATACCTAATAGAAGTATAACGGTTGCCTCTAGAGAAGAAGCTATAAATATTAATACACAATACTTTCCAAGCTTTTATGATGGCAAACAAGTTTCAAAATATATAGTTCCGATTCAACCACAATTTTTTGACCGACTTTTCCCTGATTATAAAAGACCCATACAAGAAACTTCTATTCAGTTACAATTAGATTTAGGTATAAATGAAACTAATCAATACACAAGTGAAGGATTTTCTATTCAAAAAGCTTATATATGTAATACACCAGTTCATTCAATGCAAAATGGTGATATTGTAATATTTTACAGGACTGAAGATTATAAGGCTGTATTAACATTAGGTGTTATAGAAAAAGTGTATTATGATATAGATGATGCAGATAGTATATATAAAATAATCAAACGCAGAACTGTTTATTCAATAGACGAAATAAAAGAAAAATGTGGAAATCGAAATAAGCCTGTTGTTATTTTATTTAAACATAATTTGAATTTTAAAAAAGAAGTGTCTTATAGTTTTTTGAAAGAAAATAATATTATTGACGGTTCTATAATAACTGTAAGACATGTAAAAGAAGATGATTTATACAAAAAAATTATTAAAGGAAATATAGATGAAAGTCTTATTATCAATTAAACCTAAATATGTAGAAGAAATAAATAAGGGTTCTAAATTATACGAATTTAGAAAGGTCATTTTTAATGATGATATCAAAACAATTTATGTATATGAAACAGCTCCAACAAAAAAGATTGTTGGTAAGATTATAATAGATGATATTATAGAAGACAGCCCTTTAAACTTATGGCAAAAATTTGAAGATAAAAGTGGAATTGCCAAACATGAATTTTTTGAATACTTTAAAGACCGCAATAAAGGATATGCAATCAAAATAAAAAAATATGTTAATTATAAAAAACCGATTGACCCATACAAAAATAAACCCAATTTTGTACCACCACAATCATACCTGTATGTTGACAATATTAAAAACTTTGTTTCAGCTAATTAAAAGGAGGGAAATCATGACAGTAATAGAGTTATATACAAAGAACAATTATCACCTTAAAGATGAATGGGAATTATCTACAACCATAGATTATAAAAAAATTGCTTACATTTTGAGCAACATACCAAATGAAAATTTTACTTATGACAACATTTTATCTCATGATGCGATACCTGATGAGGTAATAAATGAACAAGTGCGTTTAAAACAAATTTTAAATGATATGGAAAAAATTATAATGCCAAATGTAATTTTAAGTCAAAAAGCTAAAATATATAGGGTGCCTAAGAAAAAAGACATTTACCTACTTGACGATAATTTTGCTTATGTTTTGTTTTCATATGATGAAAAAAATCATAAGATAAAAGTCTTTGATATTATTACATCTATAATTTTTTCAATAAGAGATGAAAATTAATAAACATTTAACAAAAATTTCTAGGGGACTAAAAAGGGACTAATTTTACAAATAGTCCCTGAAAATTATTAAAAGTTACCGAAAGAACAAACTTCCAAGATTAAACAATATTGGAGGTTACGGGATAAAATTTGAAAATACAAAAAGCAAAAATATTTGTTCGAATCCCACCTCCTCCTCCATTTAAGCCACCTGCTAAAGGTGGCTTTTTTAGTGGGCTTTGGACATATAAATATTTCCGTAAATATACGTCCCATATCCCTCTTGGGGACTACGTGGGGACTAAGAATAATTTTTAATAATTTTACAGATTATTAATATATTGTTCTAGATTATTGATTGAAAGCATTTTAATATTTGTTTTATTTTTAGGAAACATTATATAATATGTCCTTATTTTTGTTACATAAATAGAAATAATATCTGGGACTATTTCACTTGTAACATTTAAAATTTTTAATATGGATTTGTAATTATCTATTGCATATTGTTCACGGTTTAAAACTCTATCAATAGCACTCAAACCATTTTTATCTTTTTCATACATTTTATCTAAATATTTTCTTGCATCTTTGGCACAGTATGCTGGTAAATGATGTTTGCATTCTACATTTAATAATATATTCTTATTTGGTAGATATGCTAAAACATCATAATCACCAAGCTTTTTGGGATGATTACCGTTTTTATCTCTTTTATGTAATTCAATTTCTTTTTCCACATAATTTGTATAATTTTTAATTATGTTGTAAGTATTTATCACAAGTTCCTTTTCATGTTTCTTTTTCATTTTTTCAAGAAAATTTAAAGTATTTTCTTTTTGAGGTTTATATGGTAATCTTGTATTTGTTAAGTGGTTACAAAAAGTTATTCCTGTTTTTTTAGCAGAATAAGGACCCCAAATATAGCCATTTTGATATTTTATCAGTGGTTTAATTGTATAACGACTGTATCTTAAATTAAATTCATCAACCGGAATTTCTTTGCATTGAAAAATTCTGCTTGAATCATTTTTGTCTATAATTGTTACTACTTCTTCTTTCTTTAATGTTAAAAAGTCGAGAATAGTTGGGACTTCATCTTCTTCCTCTTTTGTAAAATCTTTTAATGCAGTTTTCATTTTATCAACTATATCTGATTTATTTGCTACAATATAACACAATTCTTCATTAGACCATTGTGATAAAATTGTTAGTAAATTTATCATGTTTTGAAAATTAAATCCAAAATCTTTTCTGAAGTTCTTACAAAATTCTTCATAGTCATCCATTAAAGATGTAAATTTTATGCTTGATTTATTATTATCATAGAGTTCTTCTTTAACCTCTATTAGAGAATAAATATCTTCTTGTTCGGCAGTTTTATCTAAAAACAAAGTTTCAATGGTTTTATCTTCTTTAATTAATAGTCCACTTGCAAGTAAATCGTAATAGATTACATCACTATGTTGATACATTACTAATATCCAATCAATTAATGCAAGTAAATATGATAATGAATCTTTATCTAATATTTTGTTTCCAGAAGGAGTAAATTGAACAAACTTTTCAATTAAGTATCTATAATTTTTAGCTTCTCTCAAGAATTTTTCATGAGCTTCTACTAAATTTTCTTCTCTTGAAAAATCTACTTCATGATTTAAAGAAAGTCTTATTCGTCTGTTATTCATCTCAAAACAGTTTGTATTTGCATCATTGTATGTAATTAAAAGCGGAATCGATTTTATAAAATCAAATGCAGTAATTTCATTATTTAAGATTTCGATTAATCTTTGCTTTAGTAGGTCTATTATTCTTTTTGCATCATCAAGATTATATTTTCCCTCTTGAATATTGTTATCGTGTAATATTTTTGCAATAGTATTCTGAACTATTATGAAATCTTTATTTTTAGGGTAGATAACATTATAATATTCTGGGAAACAGGTTTCTTTCTTTATACTACTCACCATAAAACGTGTTGCATTCTTTTTGTCCATTTCAGCTTTTTTTATTAATCTTGCAATACTATCTTGATCGGAGTAGTTTTGATTAATTTTGTTAATAATATCGATAAATAAATCATTAACCAGTTCTCGATTTGTGGCATTTTGAATTTGCTCATATAATTTACTTTCATTAAATATGATTCTTAGTCCAAATTCATTCTTAAATTTTACTGTTTCTATATTCCAAATATTATCACTATCCGTATAATTTTTTAATGGGATTATATCATTTTTCTCTATCATTTCGTATGATACTATTAAAATTTGTAATTTATTATGGGTTTTAAAAAAGAGATGTTTTTCAATTTCTTTTTTATGAATATTAAAAATATCCTCTATTATTGCTGCAAAAAACTTTATTGCTTTGACTAAATCGAAATTAATACCATTAAGTGAATTTATAAATACATCGGTGTGTGCTATTTTACAACAAATTGCCATCATTTGGTAATGTGCAGAATACATTTCTACTGAATCAGAGTTTCTAATTAATTCCATCTCCCAATTATAAGGAGCAATTCCATTTATTGTATTTTTGGGTGAAATATTCCAAAAAGTTTTAAGTTGCTCATAGCGAGAATTAGAACCGAAAAAAGGTTCTAAAACTAATTTTGAATACTCTCTATAACCAGTAAGAAGTTCTCCCTCGTTTTTCATATAATATGCTAGCCAATCCGAAAGAGAAGAAAATCCAGTATGGTCAACATTTTCTATAAATTCTATTTTTTTAAATAAATCATCCAAGTTTTTAAAATTATCAATAAATTGTAAAAAGTCAACATAAGGGCATAATAAAAATTCGGGTTTATATTCAAACGGAATCATATCAAAAGATGTGGATAATGACGGATGTATAACCAAAAATTTGATTTCTATATCATTGCTATGTAAATTCCCTCTTTGTATTCGTTCTATATGATTATTTTTAATTAATTCTATAAATTGATTATTATTCAAAAATTCTTTCATAGATATAATTTTGTTATTTATATTTTCTAAATAATCTTTAAAAAATTCGTGGTTTGATATATCTTCTAAAATAAAAAACAATAATTTATTATCATATGCAACAAACGCATCTGTTTTTAAGAGGCTTTTATTTTTGTCTAATATAATTGATACATCTCTATAATATGCGTAATTATATGGTAATTTATTTTCTATATAATCAAAAATATTATTTTTTAAACAATTATTTGAGTTTTCCAACAAGTTAACATTTTCGGATATTATATTATTCCAAATATCTAATAAAACAGTAGCAAATCTTCTAATAGGTAGTATATAGTACTTATTATCCTTTTTTATAAATAATTTGTTTAAAGCCTTTCCACTTAAAAAAGTATTTGCAAAATATTGTTCTTGCAAAATATTTTTTGAAATTGGTTGCGTTTGAGAATACCAGTCTAAAGTTTTTGAATCAAATATATCCAATAAATTCAACTTTGAATATAAAAACAAATAGCATTTATTCCAAAAAACTTCATTGGGGATTTTAAAATCTCCTAGACTAATTTCTGTTAGTTCATTGGGTATATTATCAATTATGTATTCTTGTAAATTTAGAACACTAATAAAGTCTTTTTGAATATCCTGTCCTGAGATATTTTGTAATTCATCTTTTAATGCACAATGATATAATTCAAAAAATTTCAAGTGGTCATATGTATTTTCTAACTCCCCACCATATAGATATTTGTAACATTTGTTGTTTATAAAATAATATAATTCTCCCCAATCTTGTTCTGGTATATAATCTTTAAGCATATAAAAATTGGGAATACATCCTCTTATTTTAGTATAAAAATTTTGAAAATCCTGATAATTTTTTATTTTATTTTCTGAGCACCAATCAAAATCGTATATTTCAAGTAAACATAAATATAAAAACATGGGTTTTACCACAGAAGAAATATTTGGTAACCAGTTACTCAAAACAAATAATGAATAACAAATATCTTCAAAGGAGTATTGTTTAAAAATTTTTTGTATTCTTGTTTTTGCTTGTTTGATTTGACTAGACATATACCTTATAGTTTGACGCTTACATTCAATATAAAACTATTCTACAAAAAAAATAGTATTTAAAAAGTCCTAATGCAATAATCCCTTTAAAATTTTATGAGCCATTAGGATTTCTTCTTCGCTTGCAGATTTGAGCATTGAGTAAATCTCAGATAATAGTTCATCTGTTGTTTTAATATGTGTTATGTCCAGCATCTCTGCGACATCAACACCGAAAACTTTTGCATAATTTTCAACCAGTTCGGCTGACGGATAGTTCTTGCCTGTTTCAATACAACTCTGGTGTTTAGTTGCAATACCAACTTTTTCGGCTAGTTCTGATTGTTTTAAGCCGTTTTTTGTCCGTAATTCCTGTATTCTCTTTCCAAGTAGTTTCTTTAATTCCATATCACAACCCCATTTTCATGTTATGAGGTCAATATTTCTTATAAACATTTTTTGAGGTTATACAGTTTGTAAATAATCGTTGTTTATTATAGATTAATAACAAATAACAAGGATTATTTATTAATAAATCCTTGTTAAAAATAGATAAGAAAGGCGGGTTATGAAAAATCAATATGCAGGTGATGTCGGAGATTATACAAAATTAGGTATTTTGAGAGGACTTGAAAATGCAGGTTTCAGCATAGGTTTAAACTGGTATCTAACACCGGATGAACCCGAACACTCAAAAACTTTTACAGACGGTAAGCACACAAAATTTTTAGAATGTGATTGTGATACTCCAGATATTGATTTGTATTGCGCCCTACAGAAAATCGGATTGAGTAATAACAGAACAGTTGCACGGCTTGAAAGAGCAAAACTCTTTGAAAATACTTTATTTTGGAACAAAATAATTGCAAGCGTGTTACTGTTCTAAACGGTAAAGACGAATCAATTTGTTTTAACAAGCGGGCATTTGAAATTGTCAAAATGTCTACCGAGGGGAAAGCTCTTGGATTTTTTGCAGGCGGTTTGGGCTCTACACTTATTTTAGGAACTATTTGCCCGCCTCTTGGATTAGCTGCCGGACTTGGAATTGGAATTTATTCAATTGTTGATGCAGTTAAAAATGCAAAAGCTTAGGCATTTATTTAGACTTAAAAGTTAAAGATGTAATTGCAAAACCAAAACCTATCCAAAATAACCAGCCATAATATATATTATTTATCTATAAAATAGAACACAATTTATATTGTGCTCTATTTTTATGGGCGATATTCGTGTTTTAGAGGGGATTTATGAGTATGTAATATTTATATAAAACTATGTTACAAAATTTTACATATTGCCAAAATAAGGCAATTTTTCAAAGAAAAATACTTTATTAAGAAAGAACACAATATAAATTGTGTAATATTCACAAACTACACAGGGGATTAAAATGAGTATTAACGGAGTAAATTACAACCCATATTTGTACACAGGCACAAAAGCGGCATTGAATTCAGGCAGAGCAAGCTACTCAACAAATAATCAAGGTATAGAAAACGAATTACTCTTTTCTTCAGATAATTCCGAAGATACTTTTGTTTCAAACCCTGTTTCAAATACAGATAGCGAAACTTCAACAGAAGCCTTAAGAGAAAATATAAATAAAACAAAGTCAGAGCAAGGATTTATTGGAAAACTGTGGGACGGCTTTAAAAATTTAACAGGCATTGGTGCAGGTTCGCAAAAGGCAGAAAAAGCGATTGACGATTATGAAAACGGCAAGATTACAAAAGAAGAGATGGAAAAAGCCGTAAACGGATATCAAGAAGGACAAAAACAATGTGTTGATATGGTTGCAGACATAGCATCAGGCATTGCTTCATTTGGCGCATTTTCTCTTGCAACAGGACTCGGCTTGGCGGCAGCTCCATTTACGGGCGGTGCTTCGTTAGGTCTTGTAGCAGCAGGCTTTGGCATAGCAGGTGTAGCGGGCGCTGCTGTTAAGGTTGGTGTTAAAGGAATTGATGCCGCAGTTGGCGGCAGGGAATATGATACGCTTGGATATGACTTAGCAACAGGCGGAATCAACGGTGTATTTGCGCCAATTACAGCAGGAATCGGCGGAGCGGCAGGTAAAGCTGTTGCAGGCAAAGTAGGTGTTACCGCCCTAAGAGAAGGCGGCGAAGTTGTTGTTAAAGAAGGTATTAAAAATACTGCAAAAGGTGCTATAACAAAAACCCTGCTTACAACAAATGTAAAATACGTTGGCGGAACAATGGGTGCAAGAGCTTTGGCACTTGGGACAGATATGGCGGTTAACGGCGCTATATCAGGTGGTGTTGATTCTGCCGTAAGATACGTTGCAGGAGACAGCGAAGATAAATCTGTTGAAGGGTTTGCTCAAGAAGTTGCTACAGGCACAATAGGCGGCTTTATATTATCACCTGTAATAGGCGGCGGAATGAGAGTTGTCGGAAACGGTTTCGGGAAATTAACGGGAAAATTGAGTGATAAAGTTGATATTAACTACGCACAAGCAAAAAGCGCAATGGCAAATATGCCCGTAGCTGATAATCCCGATATGGAGGTTGTTAAAGGATTTGGCGGTATATTAAAACAAGCCCAAAGTTTAGCGGATGATATCCAAGTAAAAGGCACATCTATTCTTGACGGTTTAGACGAAAGTATTGGTGATATAAGCGATAATGTTAACGGAATTATCGGAAATGTATCAGCGCTAAACCAAGAAATGAACGCTATTTCAAGAGAAAACAGAGCGCTTGTAGTAGAAATATTGGAAGATTTAGCAAACGGTAAAGATGTAACGTCTAGGGTTTCTCAATTAGCGCAAAAAAGTATTTCTCTTGCCGATTTAATTGATGATAAAGTTGGGACATTAAGCCAAGATTTAGATGACAAATTAACGAAAATTTTGGCGGCGAATGAAAATTTAACACAAAAAGCAACGGCAGGAGTTCAAATGGCCGGCGAAACATTAGATACCGCAAGTAATTTAGTTCAAGAAACAATTGAGCAAGCCAAGAAAATTCCCGATACAAATGCGTATAAACAATTAGGTGACCTGCCCGAAAGAGCGAAAAAACTTTACAGTGCTTTAAGAACTGATGCAAGCGCATTAGATGATGCGGCAAATGAGGCAAGAACTAAAATTTTAAACGGAAATATTGAAGAAGGTTTGTCAGATTTAACAAAATATTATGATGAACTTGATGCCTTCAATGCAAAATTGGAACAACAAATTACCGATATGCAATCAAGCGCAGCACGTTCGGGAATTACTGAAAGCGCTGATGTTTT
The DNA here is from genome assembly GCA_944323955.1 of Candidatus Gastranaerophilales bacterium. Taxonomy (GTDB): domain Bacteria; phylum Cyanobacteriota; class Vampirovibrionia; order Gastranaerophilales; family Gastranaerophilaceae; genus Avigastranaerophilus. The sequence goes on from CALUUK010000001.1 coordinate 120,479, forward strand.
AAAAACCAGATTAGATAAATTAATGGCATCAGAAGAATTCAAAAATATGACAAGAGAAGAACAAGTACAGGCAATTATGGAAAATTCAAATATCTTATTGTCAAAATTTGCTCAAACATTCTCAACTGATGATAGTTTGCCAACAGAGGTTTCAAAAATATTTAAACAATTTACAAGTAACTGCACCATTTCAAGAAATATGACACAGGCCCAACAATTTGCGGATGAGTTATACGGAGCGGGCAAATACACAATCCTTAAATCCTTTGGGGCAGGTACAATCGGTGAAACATATTTAGCTAAAACTGCAGATGGTACGGAAGTTGTCATTAAAATGTTAAAAGACGGCGTAACTCCCGAAAGATTTGCTGAGGATAGAGCGGTATTTATAAAATATATTTCCGAATTTGTATCAGACCCTGCTGAAAAAGAATACAAAACAAATTTAATAAACAGTATGTTTGACGCTTGGGATAAAGAACTTAATTTTGGTCTTGAAGCACAGGGCGCAAGAGATATGGCACAGGGTGCACAAAGGTTTAATGTGGCTCAAACTCTTGAAGTCGGCTCATATAATGGTCAAAATGTTTCATTAGTTATGGAAAAAGCAGACGGAGTAAGATTGGATAATTTACTTGAGATGATTAAATTATATAAAGAAAATCCGACTGAATATTTTTCAAAATATGCTAATGAAATTGAAGCAAACCCCGCTCTTAAAAATCCTGAAAGCTGGATGAATGATTTAGGTACAGCATATCAAAAAGCGCAAAACGAACAAGCCATGTTTGTAGGTGAAAACGGCACAAGAACGCTGCATGCCGATCCGCATCCGGGCAACGTATTTATAGACTTTGACCCTCAAACAAATAAACCGATAATTAATTATATTGACACAGGAAATACGGTTCAAAGAACAAATAGCCAAACTCTGCAAGATATAGGACTTTCAATAAATATGATGTTTGGCAATTCAGAAGGCATCGCACGCTCAATGATGGATGGCGCAACACTTCCTGCCGGAGCTGATGAAGAAGCGCTTGTTAAGCAATTTGCTCAAATGTTGGATGACAGGCTTTATAAAGCAGGAGTTAATTTAAAAAGCACTCAATATACCCAAAATACAATCAACGGTATTATGAAAGAATTAAATATTGTGCCTAACGCAGGAAATTCCAATCTTATGAAAGCAACTTTGCAAAGGATTGAAACGAGCCGTGCAATAAACAGAGTCTGCGGCACATCATCAAGTAAGGCTGTTGATATTAAAGATTTAGCAGCAGGCATTTTAAAATCATTTAAAGTTAACCCTAAAGAAACTTGGCAGACAATTACCCCGATTATAAAATGGGCGTATAAAAATAACGATCAAGCTATGATTACATTCTTCCAAATGATAATGAAAAATGCAAACACTCAAACTGCAACTACGGTTTAATGGTCTTTAAATACCTCGATAAATTCGGGAACAATTCTGTCATTAAATTAGGTTTATTAACATCCAACACAAGCCCCGAACCGTAAACACCGCCGCCTTTATTCCAAGCGCATACATCAGCCGCTAATTCATCAACGGGTAAATACGCATTTTTATTAAAGAAATAATGCGAAATCATCATTCTTTCATTCGGGGATAATTTATCTAATTTCCTGCTCTTTATTATAAGCTCAACATCTTTTTTAATCATTTCAAGAGTTTTTTGGTCTTTATCAACTCCCGATATATTAACTATTCCATGAGATAATTCATGATTTACAATTGAGGGCATATACCGATTTGAATATGGCGGCTTATCGCAAAATGCAAAGAAATTTTTGCCGAATTTCCCTTCCGAATACGTAACCCCAAGCGTTCCTTTAGGATTTGTTCTCTCAAAATATTCAACCATAGGGTCAAACACTCCTTGAGATTTGTATGCTTCAGAAAAGGTTGGAGCTAATATTATTTTGTAACCTTCGGCTTTAAATTTTTTCAGCCATTCGGGCGAAAATTCACTAATCTGTTTTGTTACGCTTGATACAAAATCATTGCTTACTTTTGGTAAAACTTCAATTTGGGGAACAAGATTCGGGGTTTTTCTAAATAACCCCTGAATACCCTTAAATGATAAACTGTTAGATGAACTGACGCTTCTTTGAAATACATCAGTCTGTAAATTATTTGCGGTTTTATACTTGGACTGTACATTATTAAATTTTGTACCTGTATATAAAATTGTATTGTTATTAGTTATTTTCAAAAGATTTTTCCTAACGTAATTTCGCTTATAATTATTTAATGTGCCTAAAAATAATAATTGCCCCTTTGATAATAATTGTTACAAATTTGTAACAATTATTATATTTAAGGCAATTAAGATTTTTACGGGATTTATATAAATATCAAATAATATAAAATAAAGGGAACACTTTATGACAAATCCCGTTTCATTTGGCAGCACATATAAAGCATACGTTACAAGAAATGATGCTCAAGAAGGTAAATATACTCATCCCCAATTAACACGATACTTAGATAGGAATAATATTCAATACACGTATTCATTTATTGACCCTGAAAGAACACCGACATATTTTAACCCCTATAAAACAGATAAAAGTTCTCAATATGTTCCATCTATTGACGATTATGTGGTTAGTAAATATACAATAACTGCACCGGATGATAAAGATATTGATATTGAAACAATTTTAGCTAATCACGGTATTAAATTTGAAAAAATTGATACAGAAGATGTGCTAAATAAAAATGCAATTTTAGATAGAATAGCACCTGCTCCCAAAGGATATGTTTTAGCAAATATTAATTCAGAAAAGCTTGAAGAATTAATTGAAAATCAAGACAGTAATTTTGAACACTGCAAAAATGATTATGATAGTTACTTTAGAGAACAGACCGATTTTCTTTTAAAAAGCGGTGATAAAATTACTCCGCAAACATTATCAATAAGATATTTAGATGATGATTCAACTCCTGAAAGTTTAAGACGTTATGTTGAAAGATTTGGAAAAAATAATTTAAATCCCGACTCAATAAGTATTTACCAGGAACAAAGAGGCGATAGAACCGATATTAACACTTATTACGGTCTTAAAGATTTAGGCTTCAAAAAAATTCCCGTTTATATGGATAAAGACAGTTACAAAAACGCTCAAGCATTAGGACTATTGGACTAAACTATGATTAATAACTCAAACATAAGTTTTAGGGGACAATTTCAAATTAACAAATCCGAATTAGGTAAAATTCCCGCTTTACAAAAAATTAAATTTCTAAAACAGAAAGATAAATTAATTGCGGATTTTTGCCCTAAAGGAGATTCTTTTTCAAAAAGTGAAAACGGATATATTTTAAATATTAAAGATGAAAAGGAATTTGATTTTTTAAACTATCTTAAACAATTTGGTATAATTGCAGAGAGGTTGTAAAAATATTTTGCAGTTTTAATGTTTTTTAAATTATTATTTCCTAAATCATATAGCAAAATTTCTATTTTTTCATTGTAAAATCTTAATTCATAATTTTGTAAGTTAGAATTATTCTTCTTTTGTAATTGCATAAAATGATAGTTTTTTACAATTACTCAACCTCTTTATTAAACGGTCTGCCCGTACTTGCATAAACCAAACCATCAGGAGTTTCTTTTATAGGTTCACCTATTGCATAATCACCGTTATAAAATTTATCAATATCCATATTAAGAGCTTTTAGAACCCTGTATGTTATTTGAAAAGAGGCTGTCATAATATTTCTTTCACCGCTTTCAAATCTTTGATACTGGCAATAACTTATCTTTGCTATATCTGCTACTTGTTGCTGTGTTAAACCTAAAACCAATCTTTTTTCTCTTAAAATATTATGGTGTTTAATATGCCCTAAACAATAACCATCTAAACTTACATATTCCATACCTTAAACCTCAATCAATAACTATAAATATTATCTATCCGATTGGATATATTGTGTCAAAATATTGTTTAAAACAGTATAGAAAATTTCAAGAAAAATCCTTGTATTAATTTGCAATTTTTAAGGTTATGTCACCTAAAATAATCAAACTAAGCGTACAAAATAATCAAACCATGTGTTCATTTACAGGGTTTTTGTTTCTTACAACTGGTCTAAATGTATAAAGCCGAAGATTAAGCGTTTTATGCGATGAAAAAAGGCGATGAATTTATAAAATTGGCGGAAAAATTTTATGACAATTTAAAGACATCTTTTGATAAATATTTAAAAAATGAAAATAGAAATATCAGATAATTTTACATATAAAAAGTTAATAATATTTACCTTGCCGACAATCGCCATGCTGATTTTCACATCTTTATACACAATTGTTGACGGATTTTTTGTGTCAAATTATGTCGGAAAAACAGAACTTGCAGGACTGAACTTAGCATTTCCGATATTAATGATTTTAGGCGTAATCGGCTTTATGTTTGGTTCGGGCGGTAGCGCTCTTGTTGCAAAAACTCTCGGAGAAAACGAACCTGATAAGGCAAACAGATATTTTTCCATGATTGTTTATAGTGCAATATTTTTCTCTATAGCAGCAGGATTTTGCGGTTGGTTTTTGTTAGAACCGCTTTTAATCAAATTTGGTGCTCAAGGGGCATTGCTTATGGATGCTGTTTTGTACGGAAAACTTTTATCTCTGGCTTTACCGGCATTTATTTCGCAATTTATGTTTCAAATACTGTTTATAACAGCAGGAAAACCAGCTCTGGGATTTATGATAACCCTGATTGCAGGCTGCACAAATATGCTGCTTGATTATGTTTTTATAGCTAAAATGGGAATGGGATTAGCTGGTGCTGCTTATGCAACGATTCTCGGACAAGTTATCGGCGGATTTGTACCGCTATTATATTTCGCAAGAAAAAACTCCAGCTTATTGAGATTTACAAAAACAAATTTTGATTTAAAAGTTCTACTGCAGGTATGCTCAAACGGTTTGTCAGAAATGGTTACAAATATCTCAGCTTCGCTAATCAATATGCTTTATATGTGGCAATTGCTGAGAGATTCAGGAGAATCGGGAGTAGCAGCATTTGCAGTCATTATGTATCTGGAATTTGTTTTTTCTGCAATATACCTTGGTTATTCAACAGGAAGTTCGCCGATTGTTTCATACAATTACGGTGCTAAAAATACAACAGAATTGAAAAATCTATTCAAAAAAAGCCTTACAATAGTACTCGTGTGCAGTTTTATACTGACATCACTGGCGGAGAGTTTTGCATATCCGTTATCAGGAATTTTTGTCAGTTATGATAATCTTTTGCTTGATATGACAGTACACGGATTCAGATTGTACGCACTGGCATTTTTGTTAATGGGCTTTAATATTTATGCCTCAGCATTTTATACAGCTCTAAATAACGGAATAATTTCTGCTGTTATATCTTTTTCAAGAACCTGCGTTTTTCAAGTGTTAACTATTCTCTTTTTGCCTGTATTTTTCGGACTTCACGGAATCTGGTGTGCAATCGGTGTTGCTGAAGTTTTAACCATTGTTATTTCAATCAGCTTTTTGATTAAAACCAGAAAAATATATAATTATATCTAGTTATTTAAAACCTAAAAATAGTAAATTTGATGTTATAAAAAATTTTACTTTCAATTGTTATATTATAAATCAGCGCATTTGTCTTAAATTTACAAGTGATTTATAAAAATATTCCATTTCTTTTTCGTTTAAGTCGTTTAAAAGTATATTAATTAATTCAATAAGCTCTTGTTTTGTTTTTATATGAGCAAAATCAAACAGGTCTTTTTCTTCAACACCCAATTTTGATGCTATTTTCGATATATTTTCTTCTTTCGGAAACTGATAGCCGCTTTCTATTCTTGTTAAATTTGAAGGTTCCATATCAAGCATATCGGCAAGTTCAAATTGTTTAATGTTTAAACTTTCCCTTATTTCTTTGATTCTTTTTCCGACTTTTTTTCTGAGTTCGCCCATAAGATCTCCCGTTTTTAGGATACCTTTTATATCAGAATATCAACACACTACAACTCAGCAATTACGGGGTACGCTAAAAGAGAAATTAAAATCAAGAAAAATAATTCTTCTGAATTTACGAGAAAATTAAGAAGAATGGAACGAATTAATGTAATAAAAGACGAGCAAACCGGACGATGGATAATATATGACAAGTCCGGCGAGAAGGCGGGTTACATAGATGATGAAGATATTGTATTTGAGAATACGCCGGAATATTATGCTTTAAAAAAATCCGTCGGATTTTAATGTGTAAGTATTTTTAGCCCGGTTATACCGCTTATAATTAATGCTATACAAAGCAATCTCATTGCTGTAATAGGTTCTTTAAAGAGTATAATCCCGAATATAACCGTTCCTATTGTCCCTATTCCCGTCCAGATTGCATATGCCGTACCAAGCGGCAGATTTTTCAGTGCAAGTGCAAGAAAATAAAAACTTGCTATCATACATATAACAGTTATAACAGACGGAATAACTTGAGAGAATCCGTGTGTAAATTTTAATCCTACTGCCCAGCTTATTTCAAATAATCCGGCAACAAGTAAGTACATCCAATGCATATTTTTCTCCTTTTTATCTTTTATGCTAAAAAACCTGAGAGATATATCATCTCCCAGGTTTTTATCCTTCCGTGTTCACAATTTCGTGAGTTTTCTCTCGGACCTGACCAATTACTTAAATTGCGGAACCCTAGAAAACATTTATATTAAATTATTTAGGCTTCTGATACTAATCCTTTTTGTAGCATTATTTTTTATTATAGCACAATATTCGGAATATTTTATCATTAATTAACTTGTATAAAATCTGGAATTAATGCTATAAATAAAAATATTGAAATGGTAGTAAAGGAAGGTTTTTTATGAACGTTAATGTACCTGAGAATATTCCTCAAAATGCAAAAAAAGAGTTAATTAAACTTTTGGAGGGAAACAGAAACTTTGTGAACGGAACACCTACGGCAAAGAATATGAGTCTTGAGACGCTCAGGAAATTTGCTTTTCATCAAGAACCTTATGCTGTTGTATTAAGTTGTTCGGATTCAAGAGTTGTTCCCGAAATAATATTTGATTGCGGAATAGGAGAATTATTTGTTATCAGAGTTGCCGGTATAACGGCGGGTGACAATATAATTGAGAGTATCGAATATGCGATAAAAAAACTAAAATTACCCCTTTTAATTTTACTCGGGCACGATGATTGCGGTGTGATGAAATATGCAAAAGAGCATTACCCGAATCCGACAGGTGATTTTCGGTCTATTTTATCATGTGTTTATCCGGTTTTAAGTCTTAATGAGGATATAACATGCCACAACTTTTTTGCGCGGCAGCATACAATATGGGTTGAAGATAAGTTGTTAAAAACATCAAATATAATAAGGACGGCAGTAGATAACGGCGATTTATATATTGCAAAATGTCATTTTGACCATTCAACGGGTCTTGTTGATTTGATATAGCATCAAATCACAATTAAATAAATACGGGTTGACAGCCGAACCTGACGGAGTTAATATTTACATATACCCCCTGGGGGTGTCCCGAAAATTTAGAAGGAGCTATATATGAAAAAACTTTTTATGGGGCTGTTAGTTTTTACAGCAATGTTATTTACTTTTAATGCTGCTATGGCTTGTGATAATTGTAACTGTGGATGTGATTGTGCAAAAAATGCAGCATGTGAATGTTCAAAAGATTGTGCATGCGGATGTCAGGAGGGTGGAAAATGCACATGCAAAAAGGATTGTACATGCGGTTGTCATGAAAAATGTTCGAAAGATTGTGCATGCGGATGCCATGATGGTGAAAAATGTACATGTAAAAAGGATTGTACATACGGCTGCCATGAAAAATGTTCAAAAGATTGTACCTGTGGGTGTCAGGATGGCGAAAAATGCACATGCAAAAAAGACTGTAACTGTCATTCCAAAAAATTTAAATTATTTAAATCTAAAAAATGTAATTGTTCTAAATAACACTCTTATTGATAAGAACCTCTTTTCTTCATAGAAAAGAGGTCCTTTTTATTGATATATTTCATAACTTTATATATTATAAAAATATGCAAGCTGATAAAAATAGAGTTATAAGATTATTAAAAACCGTTCGCGGACAGATTGACGGTCTTATTAAAATGGTTGAAGAAAACAGAGATTGTATTGATATAAGTACGCAAATACTTGCAAGTCAGTCAATATTAAAAAAAGTTAATCTGGATATTTTAAAAGGACATTTTAATCATTGCCTGAAAGAATCTTTCTACAGCGGAAAAAAAGAAGATTCAGAAGAAAAAATTTCAGAAATTATCGGTATATTAAATAAACTTTTAAAGTAGTTTATATTGTTTAATTTTTATGTATATTTCCCGTAATAATAAAGGACATATTGTTCCAATGATTGTATAGGCAAGCCACCAGAAGTTGTTTGTGATATTTGCCGTAAATGATGCGAGCAGATAATCAGGCTGATTGTATATATGTATTTGTAAATATGTGATTATTTTAAAAAAGGTGACATGCAGGCATAATATAATCATTGTATGGCTTCCCAGATAGGAAAGCACTTTTTTTGAAACAGATATTTTGGAAAGCTGTACAGAAATATATAAAACGAATAAAAATCCTGATACTGAAGCTGCAATCAACCAAAGAGGGTTATTATAATAATTTATTCCTATGAAAAAACGATTGATGTGGTTGTGATAATAACAAAATAATAAAATTATAAAAGAGATTATAAATGTAATAAAATTCAAATTTATTTTGTTTTCAAATTTTTTGTATAAAACTCCGATATAAAATAATATTGCTGAAGAAAACATTGTCCCTATCTGGTAAAAGTTAAAATGTTTCAGACTTAAAAACCAGCCGAATAAAAGACATATGATACAAATTGCGGCTCTAAAATACTCAAAATACTTTTTTGTTATTTTATTTATTAAATAACTGCCTATACAAAAGAATATACTTATAAAGAACAAAACTTTTAAAAACCATATCGCAGAGGGTAACAGCTCTTCGGATGTTAACAATGAAGTATAAATTAACTTTTTTATAAGCACAATAGTGTCGTAATATTGCGAAAAACCGGCTTTATCACTATATAAAGGGTTATTTGTGTATAGATTAATATTAATGAAAAAATTATGGAGGAGGATAAAAATTGAGTTGCAAATTACATACGGAAGATATAAACTTTTTATTCTTCTTTTCAGAAAACTTTTTACATTTTCAATATTTTCATAATTTTTTTTACCGAAAAAATAACCGGAAATTATGAAAAACAGTGCCATATGAAAAAGGCATATAAATTCTCTTTTAGGACAATATGCATGACCAAGTACCACCAAAAGAATGCCGATACCCTTTGCTATATCAAAAACACAATTCCTGATATCGGGTGTTGACGCGGTTTTTTGAAGGGGTTTATCATTAGATGTATGTATGTATGTATGTATGTATGTATGTATGTATGTATGTATGTATGTATGTATGTATGTATGTATGTATGTACACGGTTTATATTCCCCTTTCGAAATTAAATTTCATTTATTGTATCATGGAATTAAATTATTTTCTTTTTTGTATATAATATACTGAAGCGGTCTAAAATGAATGAGCATATGACAAAATTAATTTCTAAAGAAAAAGTGTTATATTCCTTTGATGTTTTTGATACTTTAATCGCAAGAACAACGGCATCTCCTTTCGGTATTTTTCTTATTACAATGAAAAAATTACAAACGGAAGAAAAATATTCCGATTTGCCTGTTTTTTTAAAAAACAATTTTGCTGTAATTAGAAAAGAATGTGAATATTATGCTCAGGCTAATCAATTAACATTACATAATAAGTTTGATTGCACATTTGATGATATATATAGATTAATACAGCAAAATTACGCTTTATCAGAAACGCAGGTTTCTTTAATTAAAAATTTGGAAATTGAGTCAGAATTAAATAATTTGCTTCCGATAAAAACAAATATTGAAAGAGTAAAAAAACTGATATCCGAAAATCAAGATGTTATTTTGATTTCAGATATGTATTACAGCGAAGACATAATAAGAAGATTTCTTATTCATCAAGATAAAGTTTTTGAAAACATAAAAATATATACGTCGGCAGATATCGGAAAAAGAAAATCGAACGGCAGTTTGTACAGGTATATAAAAAAAGAACTTGATGTCCAAAAACAAATTCACTTTGGTGATAATAAATTTTCGGATGTTTTGCAGGCAAAATGGAACAATATTGATTCTATTCAATATAATATCGAAGCATTAAAGCCTTATGAGAAAATGCTTCTTAATAAAGATCCGAATAATTTGTATTTTGAACTAAGTTCGGGCGTCAGCAGAATAATACGCCAAACAGCGGGCAGGGGGAAAGTTTTTGATTTTGGTGCTTCTTTCACGGCTCCGATTTTATTTTCATATGTTGATTGGATACTTGAACAGGCGCAGAACAGGAATATAAAAAATCTGTATTTTATATCCAGAGACGGCTGCATACCTAAACTTATTGCAGATATTCTGATAGCGAAAAGAAAACTCAATATAAAAACACATTATTTTTACAGCTCGCGAAGAGCTTCAAGATTCCCTGATGAATCTAATATAGATACGTATATAAACTGGATTTTTTCCGAAATTACAAAATTTTTGTCCGTCAATCTTATTTCTTCCAGATTTAACATTTCTTCCGAAGAATTAAAATCTTTTATAAGCTGTAAAAATGATACCGAAATACTTTCGTCAGCGAAAGCATGTAAGATAAAAAATGAGCTGCTTCAAAATCAGGATTTTAAGAAATTGATTGTTGAAGTAAATAAACAAAGAAGAAACTTATTTATAAAATATTTAAAACAAGAAATAGATTTTTCAAAAGAAGATTTTGCTTTTGTTGACATTAACGGCTCAGGCCGTACTCAAGATAATCTTTCTCACATTATTTCGGATCTTTGTAATTTTCCTGTTTATACATTTTATATGCATCTTCAATCCGATATGTGCCAAAGCGATAAATCAATTAAAATTGCATATATAAACACCGTAAATTACATAAGTGCGGCTACTGAATTGTTATGCAGAACAAACTTCGGACAAACTGTTTCTTATAAAGAAGTTGACGGACATATCAAGCCCGAATTTGAATATGAAATTAATTCTAATATGGAAAAATGGGGATATAAGGATTATTTGGATGCAATAGCTGAGTATGCGAATTTGTTTGAATCAGTAAAATTAAAAAATAATATAAAATTAAATGACATTAATTTATATATTAATTATTTTAATTATATGATGAAATCGCTTGATAAAGAAACAGCAGATGTTTTGGGCAGTATTCCGTTCGGAATGTACGGTGATGAAAAAAACATAGAAGAGTGTGCGCCAAAGTATAATTTATTAAATATTTTTAATAATAAAACATCATTTGATTTTATATCTTTGCAAAGGACAGATATTATTTTAAAAACGATTTTAAAATTTTTAAAAAGAATACTAAGATTAAAAAACTACGGATATATTTCAAAAAAGCGTGATTTGGCATATATAAAAATTTTTAAACACAAGATAAATATAAGGAATCTTTTATGGAAATAAAAACAGCACAAACATATAACAAAGTTCTGTTGGCAGCGGAAAATCAATGTACGGGATGTGGTGCTTGTTTTAACAGTTGTGTTCATGGTGCAATTACAATGAAAGAAGACAAAGACGGATTTTTATTTCCTGAAATAAATGAAGAAAAGTGTATAAAATGCGGGTTGTGCAGTATATCATGCCCGGTTTTAAAGAAAGTGTATACCGGAAAACTTAACCAAAAATGTTTTGCAGCAATGGCAGATGATGAAATACGTAAAGAAAGTGCATCAGGCGGTATATTCTTTATGCTCGCCGATTATATACTTTCGCAAAAAAACGGTTATGTTTGCGGAGCTGTTTATGATTATGAGACGGATAGCGTAAAGCATATAATAACAAATAAGAAAGAGGAGCTTCCTCTGCTTCAGAATTCCAAATATATTCAAAGTGATATAAATACCTGTTTTAAAGAAATAAAAAACTTATTAGCTTCAAACGCATATGTATTGTTTTCAGGAACTCCCTGCCAGGCGGCAGGACTGCTTTCTTATTTAAGAAATAAGAATACCGAAAAACTTATAACAATTGATTTAATTTGTAAAGGAGTTCCCTCGGCTAAAGTGCATAAAAAATACCTTGAAGAAAATCTTCTTGAAGGGGAAAAAATAGAAAAATTATCTTTTAAAAGCAAATTGTACGGATGGTCACCGGTCTCTCTTACAGAAATAAAAACAGATTGCAGAAATTTTAAACAACTTTCAGACAGAGATTATTTTAAAAAATCCTTTCTGGAAGGATTAAGTGTAAGAAAAAGCTGCGGTAATTGTATTTATGCTTCAATAAAAAGACAATCCGATATAACAATCGGAGATTTTTTGCGGGTGGAAAAATACAACGGAAAACTTAATGATAATAAAGGAACATCGCTTGTTATAACTAATACTAAAAAAGGTATAAATCTTTATAAAAAAATAATCAAAAGTCTCAAATGTTCCAAAAGAGTTCCTCTCAGTATTGCGCTAAAATATAACGGATGGTTGAATAAATCAGAGCCGCTGCACAGAAACAGAACATTATTTTTCAATAATTTGGATAAAATGCCGTTAAAAAATAATTACAGAAAGTGTATAGAAGATAAATTTGATGTTGGGATAATAAATTACTGGTGGGCAACGACAAATTATGGTGCACTTTTGACGGGATATGCACTGCAACGGGTCTTATCCGATTTAGGATATTCTTCAAGACTTATTGACAATAAGTCTATGAATTTGAAAAGGAACACGGATTATATCGGAACGTTTAACCAAAAGTTTGCTGACAGGTACTTATCTGTGACACAACCTTGTATTGAAGATAAAGATTTTGAATCTCTTAATCAAAAAACTAAAATATTTATAACCGGCTCTGATCAGGTTTTTTCTCCAAAATGGATGGGAAAACACTTTGAAAAATATTTTTTGGAGTTTGCGGACATAGATGCCAAGAAAATAGCATTTTCTGCAAGTTTTGGCGTTGATGATGATGAATTTTATCAGGATGATGTTATAAAAAATAAGATGGAAAAAGCACTTAAAACTTTTGATTATATTTCAACCAGAGAAAATTCCGGTGTTGATATATGCCGGGATTTCTTTAACTGTCATGCCGACTGGATAATAGATCCTGTTTTTATTTTAGATAAATCGAAATATGAAAATCTTATAGAAAATGCAACAGAGGATTATTCATCAAAGATAGTAAGCTATGTTCTTGATAATAATGCGGATTATGATAAAGCATATGCTTATTTGAGCAAAAAATACGGATGTGATGTGGTAAAAACATACGGTAAGAATATTTCGGCAGAGAATTGGCTTGCTTCAATAAAAAATTGTAAGTATTTTGTTACGGATTCTTTTCACGGAGTTTGTTTTGCCTTGATATTTAATAAACCTTTTGTTTGTGTAATAAACAGACACAGAGGTTTTGCCAGATTTTCTTCGTTATTTTCGTTATTTAATTTGCAAGGGGTCAGCGTAGAAAATATTAACGAGATTTTTGATAAGGAGGATATTTTTGTTCCTGTTGATTATGCAATGATTAATAATAAAATAAAAGAAGAAAGAGAACTCGCGCTCAAAAAACTTAATGAAGTACTTGAAAAACCAAAAGAAATTGATAATCAATCTGTTATTTCTTATGCAAATCTTTTAAAATCAAGAATTGCAGATTTGGATAATAAGACAAGCAGTAAGAATGTAAAAAAGGAAATACTTAAAGAACTTTATTTTTGTTTGCCGGGTTTTATAAGAAAAATTATAAAAAGGTATTTTTTATAAGATTAAATAAAAAAACATTCAAAATTTTTGAATGTTTTTTTTCTTATATGTTTAAAAGTTTTTTAGTGTAAATCAAGATACATTTGTGATTCCAATGGAGAAATGTACGTTCTGAATATTTCACATTCTTTTCGTTTTGCACTTATAAATTCATTCAGAATGTGTTCTCCCAATGCATCTTTGATAATTTCATTCTTTTCGAGTAAATCAAGGGCTTCCTCAAGGCTGGAAGGTAAAGATTCTATTTTCGATCTTTTTAATTCTTTTGGAGTCATTCCGTAGATATTTTCTTCAATTTGCAACGGCGGTTCTATATGGGTTTCAACTCCGTTTATAATCGCACCCAGAATTGCAGCCAGAGCAAGATAAGGATTGCAGGAAGGATCAGGTGAACGAAGTTCTACTCTTGTTGCCTCACCTCTTTTTGCCGGTACTCTTATTAACGCTGAACGGTTAGCTAAACTCCAGGCAAGATAAACCGGTGCTTCGTATCCCGGAACAAGCCTCTTATAGCTGTTAACAATCGGATTTGTAACGGCAGTAAATGATTTTACATGTTTGAGCAGTCCTCCTATACTGTATAGCGCATCTTTTGATAATTGATAAGTTCTATCGGGAGCAAAAAAGGTATTTTTACCATCTTTGAATAAAGATATGTTACAGTGCATGCCCGAACCGTTTATTCCGAAAATAGGTTTAGGCATAAATGTCGCGAAACAGCCGTTTTCTTCGGCAATAGCTTTTACTACGTATCTGAAAGTCATAATGTTATCTGCAGTTGTAAGCGCATCAGCATATTTAAAGTCTATTTCATGCTGGCCTCTTGCAACTTCGTGGTGGCTTGCTTCAATCTCAAATCCCATTTGTTTTAAGGCTTTTACCATTTTTCTTCTGAGATTTTCACCTTTATCTTTAGGCGCAGCGTCATAATATCCCGCAACATCGGTTCCCTCAATAAGAGGATTGCCTTTTTCATCTTTTTTAAATATGAAAAATTCCGCTTCGGGCCCGACATTCATTTTGTATCCGAGTTTTTCCGCTTTCGCAATCATCCTTTTTAAGTTGCAGCGGGGGCAGCCCTCAAAAGGTGTTCCGTCTGCGTTATGAATATCACAAATAAAACGGGCTACTTTTAATTCGTCATCACTTCTCCAGGGTATAATTGAAAAAGTTTTAAGGTCGGGATAGAAGAACATATCAGATGTTTCAATGCTTCTAAAACCTTTTATCGAGGAGCCGTCTAACATAATTTCATTATTTAAAACCTTGTCTATTTGTTCGTTTGGTACAGACAGGTTTTTCATTATTCCGTTGATATCGCAGAATTCAAGTTTTATAAATTCAATATTATTATCAACAATAATTTTTTTTATTTCTTCTTTTGTTAATTCTTTGCCGTGTGTCGGGACAAAACCTGTACTCATCTTAATTTTCTCCATATGTATATTTTACATACACATATTATTTCTTTGTCTTTTTCTTGTCAAAATGCCGTTTTTATGAAGAAATTTAAACCACAAAAAAATAAAAAAATTTTTTTTATAAATTTATTCTTTTTTTATATTTTTTTGACGGCTTTTAAACTTTTTTTTGAAAAATTTTAAAATTATATTTATTTTTTTTATTTTTTTATAAAAAATATTTAACTTTACATTTTTTAATAAAAAATATATCAAAAATATATTAAAAATTATTTTCCAGTTCCCATATGCCGCAAGGACAAAGTCCCGCACATATTCCGCATCCGATACATTTTTCGGGATTAGAAACGTATTCAAATTTTCCGTTTTCTTTTTCTATTCTGGTTATAGCGTTTTGAGGACAGCTTTCTTTACATAATCCGCAGTCTCTGCAATAACCGCAGCTTAAACATCTGTTTTGTTCATTATCACAAGTCGGCTGATAACATTCATAGTATTCGGATTTTATTCTGTTTTCGGGAATAAGTTTCTTTTCATGGACAATAGTGAGTTCCTGTTTATTTAAAAACTTTATAATATTTTCCGCACATTGTTTTCCTGATGCAATTGCATTTGTAAAAAGGCCGGCATTAACGGTATCGCCTATGGCAAAAACCTTGCTGTTTGCTTCTGTTTGCATGAATTCGTTTACTTTGATTTTTGATTTTTCATCTAAGTAGCTTCTGTCCAGAAAATCAAAGACAGGTCTGTCGCCGACGGAAATAATGACGCTGTCTGCTTCTAAAAATGTGCCGTCCTTTAAATAAACACCTTTATCTGTTACCTTCTGTGTAAAACACGGCCAAAGTATTTTGGCACCGAGGTCTTTCGCTGCTTTTATTTCTTTTTCAAAAGCGGACGGTTCTTGAATGTCAATTGCAGTAACCTGAGAAACCCCTTGTTTATATACTTCGGTTACAACATCCATTGCCGCATTTCCGGCGCCTATAATAACAACCTTTTCCCCAAGATTATATTTTTTACCGTTTTTACAACCTTTAAGGAAGTCAAGTCCTTTTATAAGATGTTCATATCCTTCAAACGGTATTACAACGGCACCATGGGCTCCGATTGCGATTACAACCGCATCAAACTTTCTTTCGAGCTCGGCAAATAATTCTTTTGTAACCTTTACGGATGTATTTATTTTAACTCCCGTATTTTTAAATCTTTGAAGTTCTGTTTCTAAAATATCGGGATTAAGCCTTTCTGACGGAATCACCTGAGAAAGTTTTCCGCCTATTTTATTGTCTTGTTCAAAAATTTCTACATAATATCCTTTTTTTATTAACTGCCATGCAGCGGAAATTCCTGCGGCCCCCGAGCCTATAATTGCCGCTCTTTCTTTCTTATCGGGTTTTATTTGAGGCATTTTTATGTCCTTGGACAGTGTTCCGAGCATTTTAACATCCATCGGTTCGTCAACTTGCAATCTTGAACAATTATTTAAACAAAGATTCGGGCAAACCTGTCCGCAGACACTTGCGGGGAATGGACTATAGTCTAATACCATATTGAGTGCTTCTTTTATTTTTCCGTTTCTCAATAGCGAAAATCTTTTTTGTGTAGGAATTTTTATGGGGCAATTATATTCGCAAGGCGCGCTGTATGCATAGTTCTTCCAATTGGGAACTCTGAGCCGCGCATCTCCGGTTTGAACAAGGTCACAGGCTTTAAAATCATCAGTAACAAAATTTCCGAAAATAGAGCCTTGAACTTCTTCGCTCCATTTATTTAACCGAAAAGTTTTTGTTGAGATATGATTTGTTTTTTGTCTTTCTTCATATGTTTTTGCAACAATCTTGTGCCATTTTTCAAATTTTAATAATTCTTGCAGGTGTTCTGTTTTACCGGTTTCCCTTAAAAATGTGTTTAACCCTTTTGTTAAGAATTCGGTATCTTCTTCATCCAAATCAAGAATAAAAACATCTTCGGAAATATTTTTGACGGCGCCTCTGAAATAAACTACACCGCCGACCATACCAATGCAAGCTCTGTCGCCGAGTACAGAGTTTTTGTTTTCGCATCCGATGCCGCAGACAACCGCAATACCGCCGCCCATAAACTCAAATGAAAAAGACCCTGTTGATTTTAGTACCCACAGTTCCGGTGCTTCAAATTTAGGGTCTTTTTTCATTAGTGCACCGGAGCGTGTACCTGTATTTCCCGCAACATAAATTTTGCCGCTTGCGGCACAGTGTGCTGTTGTATCGCCGCTGTCCCCTTTTATTACAATTTTTGCTCCCGAATTTAACCACCCTGCATCTGCGGGAACACTTCCTTTTACATAAATATTTGTGCCGTAGGTGCCCATTGCACCTATTCTTTGTCCCGGATTTGTTACATAAAAGTTCAAAGAACCGCCGTCTTTTGACCAGACGGAACCGCCGATATTATGTTGTCCGCAGGCGGAAATTTCAAAGTCATTGTATCCTTCGTTTATTGCACTTTGGATTTCCTGTATTAAATCCTGAGTGGACATTCTTTCATTATTTTTTAAAGTATCAATTATTTTTTTCATAAAAATCTCTTTAACATACGTGCTGTATTTTTAATCGTTCTGCGACATTTTTATCTACACTGACAAGCGCATCACTTCTTCCTATCGGAAGGGAAGAATTCCCGACGGGTGCTAATAATTTTTTCAACTCAACATCGGTTGCACAAATGTAGTTTGCAATGTTCTGTGCAACCGTATCAACATCCAGTCTTTTTATTAGTTTGGGATTTTGTGTAGTAATACCAATCGGACATTTTCCTGTGTTGCAGGCATTACATTTTCCGTAGTCATTACCTATACAGCCTGCAATTTGAAGAATTAACTTTCCTATAAACACGCCGTTAGCTCCCAAACAGAGCATTTTAAATGTGTCGGCAGCCAAATTACCGTTCATTCCGATACCGCCTCCTGCAAAAATCGGGATTTGTCCTTGCTTTCCCTGCTGAACGGCAGCCAGATAGCAATCTCTTAATTTTGATACAATGGGGTGTCCTGTATGGTTAAGCGAGATTTCATGTGCTGCACCGGTTCCTCCCTGAAGTCCGTCTATAAAGAATCCGCCGACAATATTGTAAGGGTCTCGGAGCAGGTTGTTATAAACGCTTACACTTGTTGACGAAGCAGCCACTTTAATTGCAACGGGAACTTTGAAATTAAATGCACAATTCATTGAAAGAAACATTTTTTGAACGCTTTCTTCAATGGAATAAAGTCCCTGATGATTAGGCGGACTTAATAAATCAGCCTTTGGCACCCCTCTTATTTCCTGAATCAGACGGACATTTTTTTCTGCCATTAATAATCCGCCGTCGCCGGGTTTTGCACCTTGTCCTATTTTTATAAGAACTCCTGCGGGATTTTCTTTCATATCAGGCATGGCATTTATTATTCTGTTCCAGCCAAAATGACCTGAGGCTATCTGCAAAATCATATATTTTAAATATTTGGATTTTAAAAGCCTGTCGGGAATACCGCCTTCTCCCGTACACATTCTTATCGGTATTCCTTTTACTTCATTTAAATATGCAACGGCGATTGCTACAGCTTCCCACATTCTCGGTGACAAGGCGCCTATTGACATATCGCCGATTATGACCGGATAAATCGAAGAATTAACAGGAACTTTTTTGTTATTTTCTTTTAACTCTCCGTTAACAATATCGAAATTAAGTTCTTCGGGACTGACTATTCTTCCGAAGTTTGTTCTCATATCAAAGGTGTGGCGAAGTGCATCTAACGACGGGTCTGTCATTTGGGAAATTCTGCCTACTTTTATTTTATCTAATGTGCGTCCTTCCGTATGCAGATTGCTTCTTCCCCCTCTCTTTACCGATTGTGCTGTTTTTGCTCTGTATCTTGTACCAAAAATTTCCGTCTTGTTTCTGACTGCTTTTATTGCTCCGTTAGGGCAGACTTTTGAGCACATTCCGCATCCGCGGCAAAAATCATTTTCGTCGACAACTTGTTTTATAACAGGAATTGCCTTTTGATCGGAGTCAATAGAAAATCCTTTGTCATTTGACAATGCTTTAACTTTTTTCCGTTTTTGTACATCTACTTTTATTGCTCCGAAAGAACAAACGGCAACACACCTTCCGCAAAGCATACATTTTTCGCTGTCATATTCCACAATCCAGGGTAAATCATCTTTTGAAATATTATTTACATTCATTGCGGAATCCTCTGTATGTTTAAATTGTTGTCAATTATTACCGTTTCTCTCTCTGTGGTGTAAATATCTTCTTCAATATTTCTTTCGGGCATTATTTCGTTTACACCGCAGATTTCAGAAGTTATTATTACCATATTGTCTTTTTTACATATAACAGTCGGACGCAATTTTTTTGAGTCCGCAACATTCAGCATTGTTCCGTCGGGAAGCACTCCTATTGTTGTATTTGGACCGTTTATTTCCCAGTTTGAAAGAGATGTTTTTATTTTTGAAAGTACATTCTTATCATTTCTTTTGTTTATTTCTTCAAAAGGCAACGGGGTGAGTACGTGTTTATAATATTTAATCGGCCATTTCAATATCTTGTGGATATAATGCAAAGTATATAAAAAGCATTGAGAGTCGCTTTCAAAACCTATATAGCCTTTGAATGTCTTTTCCTGTGCAAGTTTATTTTTTTCATAAAACGTATTTTCACCGTTTGTCAGTGTTGTATATCCTTGCAGAAAAAACGGATGTGCCGCATAACGAACAATGTCATAATTTGTATTTTGTCTGCACTGAACGGTTAAAATTTTTGCTTTTAAATTGGTTTCTTCACTCCAAAGATTAAAATATTTTCCGATATCATTCGGGTTTCCTATTTCCTTTAAAGATATAACATCTTCCCAAAATGAGTATACAAATCCTTCTTCATTTTCTTCAAGGTACTTTCTAAGTTCTAATCTTGTATCTAAAAGCAGATTTTCTTTTTCTTCTCTTGCTGCATCTTTATAGTTTTTTGGATATTGAAATACTTCAAAGACATAATGCGGCATCGGATTTATATCTAAATTTTCATCCGGAAAAACTTCCATATTATATTGAAAAGTTCGTGTAAATCCTTTTTTATGAAGTAAATCTTCAGCGTATTTCATTCCCGAATCACTGCACGCCATTGAAAGAATCGGTAAGTTTTTGTAGTTTTCAAAAATACCGCCCAAATCCTGCATTACGATAGCAAACCCCGAGTTATCATGTCCCTTTTGCTGCGAACGCATTAACTTTAAGGTTAAAGACGGATGTATGTATTCTGTTGATTTAATCGCTCCGATTCTGCACATATTTTGTATTTTGATATCGTCGTTTTTTTGAGTCAAAAGAAATTTTTTATTAAGATTTCTAACAATAATAAAAAATCATTGAATAAGTTAAAGTTTTTTATCAAAAATCTCCTTTTTTATATTTTTGATTGAAAAAAATAAAATTTTTTAAAAAAAATAATGTATTTAAGGCCGTATTTTTTGAAAATATTATAATTTTTACATTTTTTTACAATGTATAATGTAAAAAAACAGGCAAAATTATTACTTGATTTATTTTAACTATGGTGTAAAAATATTTACAAAAGAAAAATTGAAAGAACTTTTATGATAATTACAAACTTAAATCAAAAACAATCTTGGTGGTACCTGTCTGAAAAGACAGGCGGTTTAAGTTGGCGTTAATTTGAATAACTTAAATTTATAAAACAGTCTGTCTTTTCAAAAGCGGGCTGTTTTTTTGTATGTATTCAAATTAAAGGATTAAATTATGAAAGTTGATAATATAGGATTGGGATTGAAGGCGGCAAGCAAGTTTATAGGTTTGCAAGAAGGCGGAGCGGGGCTGTCTCATATTAAGTTTATTCAAGACAGCGCAACAGGGCTTGTTCCTAAAGCACTTTTTTCACGTTCTAAAGCCGATTTATTGGAAAACAGTTTCCTTGAATTATCAGAGTCCGCACTTGTTTATTACGGCCCCGGGCTTTTAGGTGAAGGAATTTTCAGAAAGTTATATGCCGGTAAATTGGCCCCAGAAATAAGTAAAAAGATTTCAACGCCGGCAACCGAACTTTTGAAAAATAATTCTGCGGCAAATAAAACATTAATGCCGATAAAAGCAGCAATTTCCTTAAGTTGTTTATTAATTCCGTTAACCGAGTTTACATTGAATTATTTTAAAAATTTATTGACTCTCAAAATGTTTAAACAGGGTGATTTTACGGATATTGCCAAATTAGATAAGAAGAAAAAAGTTAATACAAAAGATAATGAGAAAGTAGAAAACAGCGCGAAGAAAAATATTGCAAGGGCCGCCGTTGCTTTTGCGGGATGTTTAGCCGCAAGTGCCTTGTTGTGCAAAAAAGGACAAAATTCAAAAGTTCTGCAAAATTTTTCGGAGCTTGTGTTGGCTCCGGGTACAAAACTTTTTAAAAATCCCAAATTAAAAGATTTTGCAAACAGATATTTTAGTCTTGATTTTGCAAATAATAACGGTAAACTGACAATGAGTAAAGGTCAATTAACTTCTTGCGTATTAATTGGTGCGGCAGGTTATTTTGGTGCGGCGAAAGACAGGGGTAAACAAAACTTTTTGGAAGTACTTTTCAGATTTCCTCTCGTCGGATTTTACACTATTTGCGGCAGTGAACTTTTAGAAAAAGGTTTTAAAAAGATTTTGATGAAAGCGGGAAAATGCAAAGAAACTCTCGGTAAAAATTTAGAAGTACCTTTGTTAAAGGATTTACCGGAACTGGCAAAAAAATTACAAAAGGAAAAAGGCGGAAATTATAATGAAATTTATAAAAAATTGTTAAAACAAAAAACTTTAATTTCAGGAGTTCCGTTACTCTTCGGAATAGGTGTTATGGGATTTTTTGTGGCAGGTGTTTCAAGATTCTTTACACAATATCGTTATGATAAAGAAAATAAAGACGTAATGCAGTTAAGCCATGATATTCCCGCAGTATTTAAGTCTTTTGTTGAATAGAATATTCGTATTATTTTATGAAGAATTATTTTTATGTTGCACTAGCAAAAAAAATGTTTTACATGTTTTGTAGGTTTGTAATGGAGTTTATAGGTGTATCATGAGAATTAATGCAGTTAGTAATGTGTCTGTTTATCCTAAAAACAGGGTTTTAAAAGCAGATTCGAACAATAGTCAAATGAATCAGGGATTAAAAGTAGTTTCTTTATCGGATTACATGGCATCTCCCGTTAGTTTCCGCGGCAGAAATAACGAACAGGCTATATTCTACGGAGCCGAGGTTGCCCCTTATTCTAAAGCCGGCGGGGTCGGTGTTGTTATGAAAGACTACGGTTTTCTTTTGGATCCGAAAGATGAGGTTGTTGTTTCTCCTTATTACAGAGCTGATGTAGATAAGAAGACAGGTGTTGTTTCGCCGGCAAAGGATGCCGACGGGGATTATATCCTGCATACTAACGGCGGAGATTTAAAATTAGATCTGGTTAAAGAAAAGAATATGCAATGGGGTAACAGAAAAGACAACAAAATAATGTTGTTTAATTTGAGAGATGAAAAAGATAAAGTCCATTATTTTGTTTTTGATGATGCGACAGCACACTATACAAAACCATATGAAGGCGGTACTGTATATGCTTCGGGCTCAAAAAGTGCTACAAATGCCTGGAATGGTGATCCTTATGCAAAAAATTCAAAAGCATTTGTTGAACTTCTGCCTGACCTGATAGCAAGCAAAAAAGATTTTAATCCTGCTACCGTGGTTTGTTCCGACTCTCAAACTGCTTATACGCATGAATATGTAGCGCAAAAGGCATTGAAAGATAAAGATTATGATGAAATAAAAACTACGCATGTCGGTCATAATTTAGGACCCGGGTATTGCGGTGAAACATCAATGCAGAACATGTTTGTTAATTTGGGTGCAACTCCCGAGCAAATCAGCAAAATTGAAAAAGATCCTATTTTTAGGGATAAAATATTAGGTGATAAATATTTTGAGCCTTTTGTCAAAGAAACTCTGGATGAGACGGGTACTTCAAGCGCAACTCAGATAGCACTTCATTATGCCGATAAGAACAGAGCCGGCGGAGAAGGTTTTGTTAAATCATTCAGCGTGGTTGCCGAGGATTATGCAAAAAGTATTGCCGAAAATCCGCAAACTGCATACAATATCCATAATACGGCTAAAAAATTATATGATCAGGGAGTCTTTAACGGGATTTTAAATCCGCTTGAGGATGCTTCTATTGATGCCGCAAAACTGCTGCCAAATCCGAGATATAATGAAGACTGTATTGATACGGACGGAACCGTATATCCGGCTTTTGAACTTTATCCTGAAAATGCTTCTTATAGTGAAATGCGTGAAATTAAAACACGTAATAAAATTAAATTTCTTGAAAGATTAAGTGCTCAGGATAACACTATAATTACAGGAGACAAATCGAGAAAAGCCAGTGTTAATCCCGAAGCAAAAGGTGTTTATGACGGTCCTGCAATAAGACCTGATTTGATTGAAAAATTAAAAAACGGCGAAGATGTTCCGATGTTTGTCAGCTGGGGAAGAATTGATACTCAAAAAGGACACGATATTTCTCTTGGAGCATTTGAAAAGTTTGCAAAGACTCCCGAAGGTAAAAATGCAGTATTTGTTTTGGGTGCAGGTCTGGATAAAAGCGATGAATCAAAGCGCGTTGAAAAGAAAATAACGGAAATGCTTAAAGACCCTGATCTTCAAGGCAGAATTATTCACATTGACGGATGGGCTCCTGCTTATGCAATGGCAAGCGCAGCAGATGCCGCCGTATTTACATCAAGATTTGAACCTTGCGGTTTGACTGATATTGAAGCGATGAAATATTTCTGTACTCCTATTGTAACTAATACACAAGGGTTTAAACAGAAGAATTTTGACCCGCGAATTGAATCGGAAGCTGAAAAAGCAACATCATATAAAACCGAGCATGAATTTGACCTTTTAAAAGAACAGGTTGATTTAATTATTAAAGCCTATGTTGATTGCGATGAGTCGGCACTTGCAAAAGTTAAAGCCGAATTCCCGATTTTTGCTTCTGTTGATGAAAACGGCAACGAGGTATATGATGATACTGCTTTCCAAACTTTTGCTCAAGAATATTCCGAATTTATAGATGCCAGAAAAAAAGATTTGGAACTTTCTTCTCCCGGCGGTAATCTTCCTGAAAAATGGAATGACTGGGATGAACTTTCAAAAGAATATTCATTTAAATATACTGGTTTTGCCCGGGATTTAAAAGATGCAATTCTAAAAGCAGAAACCGCAAAAGCTATTTCTGCCTGTGTGAGTGAAGACGAACAAACAAAAGCAATGATGTTTGATAATTTGAAAGCTCTAAATACAGGGTGGAAAGGAAATGCAAGTTTACATCCGTCTAATGAGTCAAGCTATGATATGTACAAAAGATTGCATATGTCGGCTCCTTATTCGGCTCCTGTAAAAGAAGATATTATTTCTAAAGATGATGATTTTATTGATGATCAAATAGAAAAAAGGCAAAAGACCGATATTGAAAAACGTGTGGGAACCTATACACTCGGTGCTTTAACAGGTTTAAGTGCAGTTTTGCTTAATGTATTTAAGAAAAACGGAATTAAAACAACGGAAGCTGATTTAAAAGCAAAGGTGGAAGAACTTACCAAACAATTGGCCTCTCAGGAAGAACTTCAAAATGAGGTTAAGGCCTTAACGGAAAAACTCTCTAAATTAACTTCTGCAGGCAGAAGAAATGTGATAATTGCAGGTGTTCTGGGGGCTGCCGGCGCAGCTGTTGCAACATTACTGGCGGTTAAATTCTATAAAAAGAATAATGATAAAAAAGATGTTAAAACAGAAAAACCTGCTCAGACTTCTGATATAGCGCAGTCAAAAGAGAATACGGAAGCTGATTCTCAAAAAGCGGCAGCACAAACTCCTGTTTCTTCGGAAAATGTTTCGACTCCTTTAAAAGAAAAATCATTGGCAAGTGCGCCCGAAGAAAACGGTTTGTTCTCTAATTTCGCTAAATACGTGTAAAAATAATCATTTAAAAAAAAGAACCCGATTGTTTCGGGTTCTTTTTTTAATCATATATTGCGAGTAAATCATCTTCCTGCAGCATTATATCCCCGTTAGGAATCAATGTTTGACCGTTTCGTTTAATCATTACTATTAAATAATTTGCAGGAAGTATTAAATCTTTAATTTTTTTGTTACACCATTTGTGTTTTTTATCAATGGTAATTTCTTTTAAAGTTATATCGTCTCCTACATTTGTATTCGGTAAACTCAGAACAACGCTGTCTCCGACATTAATTACACTGTTTCCTTTCGGTACAATTTTCTCATTGCCGCGTTTTATTGTAAGCACAAGAGAACCGGGCGGGAAATTTATATCTTTAATTTCGTTTCCGGCCCATTCTGATTTTTCAGTTACGTCTACATTTAAAAGTTTAATTGAAAAATCTTCCTGATAATCATTAAAGGTTTTGTGAACATCGGAGAATTCATCTATCATATTGACTTTTTCTGCAATATAAGGAAGAAATGTACCTTGAAAAGATACTGACAAAATAGAAATCAAAAATACAAGATGAAATAAGTCATAATTTAAATTGCATCCCGAATCTATAGCCACAATGGCAAATACAATAGATGCAACACCTCTTAAGCCTGCCCAGGAAACCAAAATGTTTTGTCCTTTGCTTGCCTTGAACGGCAGCATTAATAAAAATATAGTTAAAGGTCTTGCAATAAACGTCAGGAATAAAAATATTAAAGTTCCCGTTGTTAAAAGTTCCGGTATTTTGCTGGGAAATGCCAATAATCCCAGTATGAAAAAAATACCTATTTGCCCCAAACTTGTTATTCCGTCAAAAAAGTTTATGAGTGCAGGTTTATTTCTTATTTTTGAATTACCTAAAATAAATCCTAGAAAATAAACTGAAAGGAACGGGTTTCCGCTGTAGAGTTCGGGTAAAGCATAAGCTGCAAGTACTAAACCTATGACAAATAATGTGTCATTACCTTCATTTATAAATTTTGTTTTAGAGAAAATGAAACCTGCAAATTTTGCTATTATAATACCTGTTAGTATTCCGAAGAGCATTTGTTTTAAGAATAAAACAAGAACAAAATCAACACTTTGACCCTGTAAAAGAGTAATAGCCAGAATGACTAATATATATGACATCGGATCATTACTTCCGCTTTCAACCTCTAATAAAGGAGCGGTTGAATCTTTAAGATTTAAATTTTTTGATTTTAATATTGAAAATACGGATGCTGCGTCAGTTGAGCTTATAACTGCACCTATCAGAAAACTTTCCAGAAATTCAACATTTAATATAAAATGGCAGAAAATACAGGTGAAAGTTGCAGTTAAAAGAACGCCGAATGTGGATAAGACAGAGGCTTTACATATAATCGGTTTGGCTGTCTCCCATTTTGTACAGAAGCCGCCGTAAAATATTATAAACCCCAACGCAATGGAGCACATTTCTTTTGTAATATGGTAATTACCATAGTCAATTTTCAAAAGTCCGTCGCTTCCGAAAATCATCCCAAGCGCCATAAAGAAAATTAAAGACGGAATTCCGAGTCCTTTAAGAAATCTGTTTGTAAAAATTGCAAAGAATATAACTATGGTACATAAAATAAGAACAAATAACATTAAATCATTCTCCTTATAATATCAAATAAAGTAATTATACATAAAAAGATATTCTTTTGAAAAGTGTATAAGCATTATGTTTCAGAGCAATTTTGTTTAATCCGGCATATGTTTATCAATATATCTATTGATATATTCCGGTCTTCGTTCAAAAAAGATTCTTATGCCTCTTATCTCTTCATTGATGAATTGGCGGGATTTATTTTCCTGAAAACGGTCTTTACTTTTTATAATTGGTTCTTGCATCAGGACAAGCCATTTATCAATAAGTTTATTCATTTTTTTTGGCGTATATACCTTTGTTTCTAAATAGTAAATACGTTGTTTGAATTTTTCTCTGAAAGTTTTATTCCTAATAAGTGATTTAAATATCGGACTGAGTTTTATTGCTCTTTCAATAGTGTCATTATAGTATGCATATAATGTTGCATGTGAGTTCACATCAAAAAGCATCCAACGCCATTTCATATCTGCATATTTATTATTTTTGTCTTTATATTTTGTTCTCCACATTATATTGTTGTTATCAGGCCAATCAGAATTTGCAATGTAAATCTCTGTTGCAAAATAATTAATAAAACTTTCCATATCAATTATTTCACAAGCTCTTTTATAATTTTTCTCATCGGACATATCAGTTTGCGTAAAAAAGGTTGAGAGGTTGCTCATTTTCGCACCTAAAAAATCCCATATTTCATATATATATGACGGATAATTCGGCTTTTCCTGAATTAATATATTTTGTTTTTGAATGTTGTAAACAGTACTGATATATTGTTCATTATAATTTTCGGTAATATAGTATACTCCCCAGTATTCCCCGTTTAAGAATACACAGCAGGGTATCATTTTCATTGTTGCAACATTCTTGATTGTTTTTGATTCCACTGTTTGTATAAGAAATTCCCGCAGTTTTGTTTTGATATCATCTCCTCCGTTGAACAGAACAAAATTATGAATTTTGGTGTTTTTTCTCAGGATATTTTTATTAAAATAATTTGAATTTGCATATTCCTTTCTTGCAAATAAAGACATACTTTTTTGTATCCATAATCTGCTTTTTTTCCCTTTTATTCTTATACCTGCTTTTTGAGATAATAAAATTTTTCTGTGATTTTGATCAAAAATATCTATTATTGCTTGTCTTTCCCAGCTTCTTCCCATTGCGCAAAAGTTTATTCTGGAGACAGGATCTTCCCAACAGTCTTCTTCTTTTGGATTTTCTTTTTTGCCAAGAATTAAAAGCCCGTTTTCTTCTCCGATAATATCTTCGGGATTCATAATGACCGAAACAATCGGGAGATTTTTATATCCCTTTTTGTTTTTAAAACCTACAAAGAAAATCCTATAATCTTGTTTTATTAAATTATTATTTTCATCAAAGACACAAACTCGTAAAATAGTTGCTTTGTCAACAGGGGATTTGGGAGTATTTTTATTATTAAATGTCATATCGGAACGTGCAGAAAATACATTTGGATTTGAAGATGCATCTTTAATAAGAATGGGTTTTGAATAAGTCAGAGAATTAACGGTAGGCTCTGACGAATCAAGCGTATAGAATATTTTTGTGTTTTTTGGTGATTTTATTGAAAAATAAAATTCGTTATCATAAAATCCTGATTTATGCGAAAAATGAATTTGTTTTGTAGAATAAGCGAATATAAAACAAACAAAGAACATTATACTAAAAATTATATATAATATTCTTTGTTTTGCTTTTGTGTCCATATGATTATACTATTTCTCCGTCATGAGTCATTAAAGATACATTATATATGGTTTCATTTTCTGTAATCTTTTTTAAAAACTCTTGTTCTTTGTCTTTTTTTATTTTTATCTCAACTATAAAGTCAACACTTTCTTTGTTGTAGTTTCTGGAACGAATTGAGTAACTTTCTGTATATTGTTTTAATAATTCAATAATGCCGTCTTCATTAATTGCATTATTTGCATTAACTACCAATAATAAAGAATTATGGATGTTTGGCACAAAATGCAAAGATAATAAAATAATTGTTATCATAATGGAGCCCATAATTGCAACTTCATATAAATTTGCTCCGCATATTATTCCAATTGCTATTGCCCAAAATATAAATACTAAATCTATGGGTTCTTTTACCGGCGTTCTGAATCTTACAATCGAAAGAGCACCGACCATACCCAGAGAAATAACAATACTTTGTTTTATTGCCAGAATTATTATTGATGTTATTATTGCAACAGCAACAAGAGAAATTGCAAAACTTTTGGAATAAAATGTTTTTTTGCAAACTAAACGATAAATAAAGAAAATATAAATTCCTAATATTGTTGCAACTAACAGCATTGACATAATATCAGGAAATGTTACCTGTGTTGATGACAATTGATCTGAAAAAGATTCTTGTAATAAATTTTCTAAACTCATTTTTTCCCCTTTTTATGTTTATATCATGGCTTTTCTGCAATTATAGTATTTTGAATAATTTATTCTTTTTAAATCATACATGTTTATTATCTCACACAAATAATCCGGTATTATTTGTGAATATTTTATTTCCAAAATACTTTTACCGTTATTTAAAACGGGTTTTGTAGGACATTGATTATTATAAAATAAATTTGTATTTGCAGATGCCTTTATGTTTGAATCTATTGTAATCCTAATGTTGTAAGATGGCAAATTATAGGCTTTTCTTTCGTAATCAACAATAACCTTAGGAGAGAAGATGTTATTTCTGAATTTTGCATATATTGCATAAAGAAGTTCTTTTTCATTTTTAATGTCATTAAAACTATAATTGCCTGTAATAAGTTTATCTGCATTAATTTTGGAAATTATGAACCTGTTTTTTTCAGAAATTGCAAATTCTTTTCTCTTCCATTCCAGAAAGATATTTTCAGTGGTTAAATTATATATTCTTAACCTGAATTTTTCTCTGTGAGGTAATCCTTCTCTGCTGTCGTAAAAACAACTGTTATATATGTCATCAAAATACAAACTTCTTACAGAATAACAGTTATTATTCCTGCAGTGAGTATCAGGAGTACAAAATTTCTTTAATTTTTCTTCAATCTGCAGTGCCTGTTTGCTGTCAATTAAGTATTTCTTTTCTGTTCTGATATTTTTTTTGTTTGTTCCTTGCATTATTCTTTTCCCAAATGTTTATCAATATATAAATTTATGTATTGAGGTCTGAGCTCGAAAAATTTGCGAATATTATTTATTTCTTTATCGAAAATGAAATTGGCGTTTTCATGTAAAAATCTTTCATTGCTTTTAAAAACAGGATCTTTCATAATACTGAGCCAATCATCAATAAGGAGATTCATATTTTCGGGTGTATATACCTGAGATTCGAGAAAACGAATGCGTTGAATAAATTTTTCTTTAAAAGATTTATTTTTAATAAGCGCATTAAAAATCGGACAAGTCTCGATGGCATTTTTTATAGAATCATAATCATATGCAGATAATGCATTATTAGAAGTTAAATCAGACAAAACAAATCTCCACTTTTTATCTGCATATTTATTTGTCTCATCTTTATATATTGTTCTCCATCTTTCATTAAGATGCTCTGCCCAGTCAGAGTTTGCAATATATATTTGCATAGCACAGTAATCTACAAAACTTTCAATGTCAACCGTCTCTGCTATTTTTTCATATTCCAAATTATCTGTCAAATTTATGTTTTCAACAATCTGATAATCTCTTAATCCTTCGGCTTTTATTATATTCATTATATCAAGATTGTAGTGTGTTTTTATATAATATTCATCATAATTTTCCGAAAGATAATAAACTCCCCAGTATTCTCCGTTCAAAAAAACAGAACAGGGAATCATTTTCAGAGTCGAAAAATGTGAATTTATTTTAGATTCCGTTGTTTGAACAATATAATCTTTTATTTTTGTGTATAAATCTTTTCCTCCGCTAAAAAGAGTGAAACTATATAATTTTAAATCTTTATTGAAAACATTTTTGCCGAAATGAGTTGCAGCAGTATATTCTTCTTGGGCATATAAAGACATACTTTTTTGAATTAATTCTCTGTTTTGAGAACCTTTAATTTTAATTCCGGTCTTATGTGAAAATATTATTTCTTTGTTTTGCTCATTAAATATATCAACAATGGCATTTCTTTCCATGTTTTTGTCATCTTTACAAAAATTTATTGAATATTCTCTTTTGGGGAAACAAGAAGTAATATCGGATTGTTTCTTATTTCCCAGAACAAAAATACCGTGTTTACCGTCAATAATGTCGTCGGGGTTCATAATAACAGAAACAACGGGTAGATTTTTATAGCCGTTTTTTTTGTTAAAACCAACAAAGAAAACTCTGTAGTCTTGATTTAAAAGGTTGTTATTTTGGTCAAAGAGGGCAGCACGAACAATTACAGCTTTGTCGACAGGAGAGTTTGGGATTTTCTGGACTTTATTGTCAAAATAATGCTGAAAAGTCATGTCAGAGCGGGCGGAAAGTACATTTGGATTTGAAGATGCATCTTTAATGAGGATTGGTTTTGAATAAGGGATTGAATTAACAGTTGGAACAGAAGAGTCAAGCGTGTAAAATATTTTATAGTTTTTTCCTGTTTTAATCTTAAGAAAAAACTGATTATCGTAAAAACCTGATTTATGGGAGAAATAAAAGTCTTCTGTTTGTGAGCGTTGCTGCAATATAAGAAGAAATATTAAGCTGAAAACTATAAAAAATATTATGATATTTATTGTACGCATCAATTCAATTCTATCATAAAATATACTGTTTGAAATTATGCCGAATTTAATTTAACAGGTGTTTCTTATAATATTTATCTATATATTCGGGTCTTTTTTCAATAAAAATACGTATTTTTTCTATTTCTTCCTCAAATATATATTGCTTATTTTCTCCCAAAAATCGGTTATTACTCTTCTTGAGAGGTTCATTCATAAGTATATACCATTCATCTATAAACTTGTTTACGTTTTCGATTGTGTAAACTTGTGTTTGTAAGTATATAAGTCTTTGTTTAAATTTTTCTTTAAAAGTTTTATTTTTAATAAGAGACTTGAAAATAGGACTGAATTTTATTGCATTTTTAAAAGAGTCATAATTATAAGCTGTTAGTGTATCGTCGGCATTTACATCAAAAAGCATCCAGCGCCATTTTGTATCGGCATATTTTTTGTATTTATTAGAAGATTTTGTTCTCCACATTGTGCAGTTATTATCGGGCCAATCAGAGTTTGCAATGTAAATCTCGGTCGCAAAATAATCAATAAAACTTTCAATATCAATTAACCTGCAGGCTTGCTTATAATTTTCGTCTTTTGACATATCGGTGTTTTCAAAAAAATCCGTAAGAATAGTTTTGTCTTTCATCAATATATTGGATTTTTTAATATTGTATATCGTATGAATATAATGTTTGTTGTAATTTTCGGAAAGATAGTATAATCCCCAATACTCTCCGTTTAAAAAAACAACACACGGAATCATTCTTAAAGTTGCAAATTTTGAATTCGTTTTTTCTTCAAATGTTTGAATAAGATAATCTTTAATTTTTGTATGAATTTGGTCGCCGCCATTGAATAGTACAAGATTATACAGTTTTATATTTTTTCTGAATATATTTTTTTCAAAATATGTTGTTTTTTTATTTTTTCCTTCGGGGCGAAACGACATACTCTTTTGATTCCATTTTCTGCTTATCCCTCCTTTAATTCTGATTCGTGCATTTTGAGATAAGATAGTATTTTTATGACCTTTATCGAAAATATCAATGATGGCTTTTCTTTCCCAGTAATCGCCTCTTTGCCAAAAATTTATTTGTTTATTTGGCTCGGGAGGGCAGCAAAATGCATCTTTTTCTTTACCTAAAACAAAAATTCCTTTTTCTTCATCCAAAATATCATTAGGATTCATAATTACTGATACTATATGTAAATTATCATATCCTTTTTTATCTTTAAATCCAACGAAAAAGATTTTATGGTCTTCTTTTATTAAATTATTATTTTTATCGTATTTCGCAACTCTTATAATATTTGCTTTATCTACAAGTTCAGTTGGAATTTTGATAGTATTTTTGTCATATAATGACTGAAAAGACATATCTTTTCTTGCTGAATAAAAATTCGGATTTTTTGAGACATCTTTGATTAAAATTGGTTCTGTATAAGGAATAGAGTTTA
Source organism: Candidatus Gastranaerophilales bacterium (assembly GCA_944323955.1). Classification (GTDB taxonomy): domain Bacteria; phylum Cyanobacteriota; class Vampirovibrionia; order Gastranaerophilales; family Gastranaerophilaceae; genus Avigastranaerophilus. Next base: position 153,681 of record CALUUK010000001.1, read on the forward strand.
TTGTCGGTTCAGATGAATCAGTTGTGTAAAATATTTTTGAATTTTTATCGGTTTTAATTGAAAGATAAAACTCGTTATCATAAAATCCTGATTTATGTGAGAAACTGATTTTCGAGGACGCAAGATATATTTGTATAATTAATAATATTATCAAGATTGAAGACAACAAAAGTATTTTTATTTTCATATATCAACTTTTCCTTTATTCCCGTCCCAAATGTTTATCAATATATAAATTTATGTATTGAGGTCTGAGCTCGAAAAATTTGCGAATATTATTTATTTCTTTATCGAAAATGAAATTGGCGTTTTCATGTAAAAATCTTTCATTGCTTTTAAAAACAGGATCTTTCATAATACTGAGCCAATCATCAATAAGGAGATTCATATTTTCGGGTGTATATACCTGAGATTCGAGAAAACGAATGCGTTGAATAAATTTTTCTTTAAAAGATTTATTTTTAATAAGCGCATTAAAAATCGGACAAGTCTCAATGGTTTTTCCTATAGAATCATATTTATAGTCAATTAGTGCTTCCGGCGAGTTTACATCAAAAAGTATCCATCTCCATTTTGTATCTGCCATGTTATTGTTTTTGTCTTTATATGTTGTCTTCCATCTTGCATTATTGTGTTTAGGCCAATCAGAATTTGCAATATATATTTCTGTTGCATAATAATCAATGAAACTATCTATATCAATTAGCTTACAGGCTTTTTGATAATTCTTGTCATTTGACATATCCAAATTGTTAAAAAACACATATATCGGAACCTCTGCACTAACATTCATTTGCTTGTCATAAAAAGCAAACAACTCATATATTCCCGGCGGATAATCTTTTGTAATGGATGTATTGTTTTTTCTTGTAATTAACAATTCGTCTTTGTCTATGTTGTATTTTGTATGAAAGTATTGTATGTTATGATTTTCCGAAAGATAATAAACTCCCCAGTATTCTCCGTTCAAAAAAACAGAACAGGGAATCATTTTCAGAGTCGAAAAATGTGAATTTATTTTAGATTCCGTTGTTTGAACAATATAATCTTTTATTTTTGCATGTATGTCATTTCCGCCGTTAAAAAGAATAATATTATGAAGTTTAATTTTGTTATCAAATATATTTTTACTAAAATATGGAGAGTTATCGTATTGTTCTCTTGCATATAAAGACATACTTTTTTGAATTAATTCTCTGCTTTCTGCTCCTTTAATTTTAATTCCTGCTTTATGTGAAAAATACAAAGTTCTGTTATTGCTGCTAAAAATATCAATTAATGCTTTTTTCTCCAAATTAGTACTTTTTTTACAAAAGTTTATTGTTTCATCTGTATCCTGAGAACATGATTCTATTTTTTGTGATTTCTTATTTCCCAGAACAAAAATGCCGCGTTTACCGTCAATAATGTCGTCGGGGTTCATAATAACAGAAACAACGGGTAGATTTTTATAGCCGTTTTTTTTGTTAAAACCAACAAAGAAAACTCTGTAGTCTTGATTTAAAAGGTTGTTATTTTGGTCAAAGAGGGCAGCACGAACAATTACAGCTTTGTCGACAGGAGAGTTTGGGATTTTCTGGACTTTATTGTCAAAATAATGCTGAAAAGTCATGTCAGAGCGGGCGGAAAGTACATTTGGATTTGAAGATGCATCTTTAATGAGGATTGGTTTTGAATAAGGGATTGAATTAACAGTTGGAACAGAAGAGTCAAGCGTGTAAAATATTTTATAGTTTTTTCCTGTTTTAATCTTAAGAAAAAACTGATTATCGTAAAAACCCGATTTATGTGAGAAGTAAATTTGTTTGGAATTATAATATGCCTGAAATAAAACAAGCAGTATTAAACTCAAAAAAATAACAAAAATCTTTAGCTTTGATGTTATCATACAGTCTCTTTTCTTTAATTTTACCATAAACGAATTTTCAATGAGAACAGAGTATGATTTAAGATTTTTGCTCAATTATTTTTTTTTGTAATCTGAATTTTGATATTAAAAGATAAATAATTCCGACAAAGCCGATTGTTTTTACAAAGGAAAAAAGACTTTGTTTTCTTTCAGAGCTTTTTTGTTTCTTATAGTTTTCTTTGTATATACTTTTTGCGAATTCATCATGCTGTTTTAAAGCCGAAGCAAGGGAGTACCTTGGATAAAATTCAGGCGCACGAATTTCGCCGATTGTTTCTCTCTTCCCGGTACTTTTATCAGAGAGCGTTTTTGCGGCAATAATGTTATTATTTAAAGGTATTTGGGAATTTAATAAATTAGACATATTTTATCTTTACTGATTTTAATGTATAAATATGATTAGTTTTGTTAAAATAGGAAAATTGACTTAGTTTTTTTTACATTTTTTTACAAATTCGGATGTAAATTTTTGTTAAAGGCATGTCTAAAACCAAGCAATAAATATCATTTATAGGAATTAAAAGATTATGATTTCTGCGAAAAAAGGAGAAGACAGTGAATATTCCAAAAAACGGCATTAACTTAAGTAATGTATCATTTTCAGGCCATAATAAAAAGCTGGATAAATTAGGTTTTGAATCTCATAAGTTCTACTATATGTATGATCCGAGCCGTTATGATTGCGAGCTTGAAATATATAATATTTCAAAAGATGATAAAAATAATGTTGTTTTGAATGAAAAAGCGGCAGAGTTTCCTATGAAAGGTGTTCCTTTTGTAGAGCCGGATTTGTCCGAAGTTAACGAATTAAATTCGGATTTGGGTTTTGCATACAGATTTAAACTTACGGATAAAAATTCCGGTGAGGTTTCGTATGCTTTTGATAACGGACAGGTTATAGGTATTTTTGATAAAACGGCGGGAAATCAGTATAACGTTGTTTTAAATAACAGAGCGGTAATAAATAATAACGGTCCGATGCAGCTGATTATGCCTGATGAATACTATCCCGGAGTAACAAGAGGAGTTGACGGAAGTCTTAATGTTGCAAAAGAATTGAGAGCTCAGCAAAGAAAAGCCGTCAGAACCCACGCAAATAAATTGGGCGGACAATTTGTTGGTATAACAAAAAGACTTCAAAACGGCGACTTCCGAAATGAGGGAATTAAAAGAATAGTCGGTACTCCCTTTACAAAAGATACCATTTCTTCACACTTATACTGGACGGAAAATGCATATCAGGTTTCTCCGAACCTCGGAAATGAAAATGATTTCAGAGAAATGCAGGAAGAATTATTTAAAAACGGTATAAACTGGATTGCTGATGCTGCACTTGTAAATGAAGGTTTTGGCGGTATACACATGTCTGAACTTCTGAGAAAAGGCGACGATTCTGTTTCAAAGAATATGTTCAGACTTGAAGGTGAAAAAATCTCTCTTGGTATATTACCGAATGATTTTGCAAAGAAAGGTCATACAAGACTTAAAATAATAAATGCTCCTTTCTCTCTGTCACAGGACGGAAAATCATACAGTGATTCCAATCCGGACTATGAACCTGATAAACCCACTTATATTCAGTTCTATGATGACAGATTGGCAAGTGAAGAACAAAAGAAATCAAAATCACCGTCAAGACTTACTACATACGATAAAAAGAATGTAGACGGCAATATGTATGCAATTACAAAACATGATGATGCTGTTTATCCTTTCCCGATAGAAGTAAGTCCTGATGAGTTGAGAAGAAATGTAAAAAATGTCCTTTCTTCATCGGGTGAGGTTAATCTTGCGGATGCAGATACTATTTTACAATTGTCTGACTTTTCCACATTTAAAGTCGGAGATAAATCTTCCGCAGGCGGCTTGGAATTTTGGGACGGTAATGTTGATATAGCAAAATTAAACTTTTTCAGATCCGTAAAAGATGATACAAGATTTTATAAACTTGAGCCGGAACAAAGAAGAAAAGCGATAGAAAATTTTGAAAGAGGCACTTATGCCGTAAGAGAATATGCGGTAAATTCGGGAAAATATTGGACTCAGCTGACAGCTGATACACAGTTTGAATATGCATCAAGATATTTATCCGGTAAAGGAGCTCAGAGCGCTGAAGATTATTTGAAAATAATTCAAGAAGGTGCAAAAGTGAGAACGGTTGGCGGAAAGAAAACTTCCGACCTGCCTCCGGTTGCGGCAGATAAAGACTTGATTGATGAAGAAGTTATTCAAAATGCACTTGACGGCGATTATAATTTGAGAAGAATATATGAAGCTGATATGCGTGCCGATATTAATCCTGAGCTTGACGGAGCAGAGTATTCTTTGCCTGATTACATTTTAAGAAAAGCTATGGATGTTCCTCTTGAAACGCTTCCCGTTGCAACAAATTTGCTTGGAATAATTACATCTCCTTATATTGCAAAAAAACCGAACAGCGAAGATGAAATAGGCGTTTCAAGATACGATCTTCATAAGGCTAATAATCCTAATCTGCCTTATGAATATGCTCATGTATATAATCAAACCGAAAAGATGTATGCGGAAAAAATAGTTCCGGCTATTCAGGAAATAGTATCCGGTATTGACGGAATAACAAATGAAGACGGAACCGTTTCCGATTACGGAAGATATGTAATTTCGGAAGTTGTTCCTGACCTTGTAAAATATATTTTTGTAAGGGCTTTGGATAAAGATGTTCAAATACCATCTGACAAAAAAGGTGTGATGGATTTTTCAAAAGTTCCTTCCGAAGATATTACAATGCAGTCTTTGGGTATTCGCTATAACGGTATGACATCTGAACAAGAAGCTCAAATTGTTATTGATTCTTTAAATAAAGGAATTGATGAGCTTAAAGAAGACGGCGTTTATTCTTCTTTAAAAGATGTTGTAAATAAAAGAATCGACGGCAGAACACTGAATGATTATAAAGTTGCCGAAATGTTAACTGATCGTACGGAATCCGGTCTCGGATGGAGAATAGATGCGGCAAAAGACGTTGCTTCTATAGATGCGGTGCGCTCTGAATATGATGATATGGAAACGGCCTGGGATAATGTAATAAATGTATGGAAATTATTTAATCAATCAGTGTTAAATATTAATCCGCATGCTTATACTACGGCAGAGCTTACTGACCTTGCAGATTTATTCCCTCCGAATCCTAACGGGAAATATCAAAAAGACGGTGATGCGGAAAGAAAATTTATTCAGGAAACAGGTATAACATCCGTTGCAAATTATAACTATTTCTTCTCGCTGCTTCCCCAGTTATTTTCAACTGCAAACTTTGAAGACGGCATGCCTAATTGGCCTGCCATAAACGGTCAAAACGGCGAATTGCTTCAGAAATTTGATACGGGATGGGATTACGGTGATATTCCTAATAATCCTGGGTTCTTATTCCAAAGCCCTGAAGACGGTGTTGTAAATTCTTATACGTTCGTAGGAAATCATGATAAACCACGTGCTCTCCACTGTCTTTCTTTGGATATGAACTTATTCCATTTTGGTTATTTAACAGACACGCAAGAACGTAATTTAAAAAGAAAACTTGCAGTTGAAACAGACGGCGGTAAAAAATACAATATGGAGCAAAAGTTAAATTTTAATGCTTTGAATAAAGTAAAAACTGCGGAATTTTTCGGAAAAAATGCTGAGAATTTTGATTTTACCGATTGTTCTTCGCAAGCTGTTGCAATGGGTATTAAAATTAAAGAAGCGATTGATTCGGTTGATGCGGATGCTTCCGTAAAGGATGCTCTGACTGATGCGGTTCGTGATCTTGCACGCGGAAGATATAAAAATCATATTTTTGACGCAAGCGAATTCGGAACCAGAAGTTTTGAACATGCAATACAAAGTGTATTTGATCAGGCAGAGTTTAAAAATGCGAAAATTGAAGACCGTGAAAAATTAGAAGCTGATATGCTTAAAACTATGTTAGAGCCTGCTTTTGAAAAATATCTTTCAATATATAAAACGCTGATGTTATTGCCGGGCAGTCCGACCGATTTTGCCGGTGACAGAGTCGGTGCAACCGGTTATGAAACAAAAGCAAAGAATTATCATCAACAAAACAGAAACATAATTCAATGGGAAAATCTTGAAAATCCTTTATACGGATTTATTAAAGAATACTACGATAAATTAAATTCTATAGCAGACTTAAGAAGCAGACCTGAATTAAGTGCGCTGAACAATGGTGCAACAGTTACAATGAATGTTTCAACCGGTGATTTGTCGCAAAAAGTTCAAAGCATATTAAGATATAATGATAATTCTGCAGTATTGTGTTTCTTTAACAATGACTGTTATGCTCCGGCACGCGAAAATGATTCGGATCCGCTTGTTCTTCACGGCAAAATGCAAAGAAAAGAAACGGTTATTTCAGATGATAATAACAAATTATACTTTTCAGAAGGCAAAGATATGTTAAAACGCGGATTAAAACACGGTATATCCGAAGGTACAAGATTTAAAAATCCGCTTGATACCGGAGATGAAGTTTATACTGTAAAAAGAGATAATGAAGGTTATTATCTCGAAAAATCAGTAAACGGTGTCGTTAAACCGATTTCTATTGATGCAAAAGATTTGAATGCATTAGTGTTATATAAAGAATAACAGTTTTTGAGCGAAAATCCTTTTTTCTTAAAGTTACTTTGTAGTAATATAAAGAAAAGAGGATTTTTTTATGAAAATTTATAATACTTATTCTAACTCGGTTGAAGAATTTAAAACCATTGAACCCGGAAAAGTAACCATGTATGTTTGCGGTCCTACAGTTTATGATTATCCGCATCTCGGGCATGCAAGATGTTATATTACCTGGGATATGGTATACAGATATTTAAAATATAAGGGTTATGATGTTAAGTATTGCCGCAATATCACGGATGTTGATGATAAAATCCTGAAAAAAGCAAGAGAAGAAAATTCCACGGCGGAAATAATTTCAAGAAGATATTATGATATTTTTGCCGATTCAATGAAAAAATTAAATGTTTTAAAACCCGATATTGAACCGTTTGCTACGAAAACGCTGGGTGAAATGATTTCAATAATAAAAGATTTAATTAAAAACGGATATGCATATGAAATTGACGGTGATGTATATTTCAGAGTTAAAAAATTTAGTGATTACGGAATGTTGAGTAAACAATCCATAGATGATTTAATGTCAGGTGCCAGAGTTGAAACTTCCGATAAAAAAGAAGATTTGTTGGATTTTGCATTATGGAAAAAAGATGAAGAGTTCGGATATCCTTCGCCGTGGAGCAAAGGACGTCCGGGATGGCATATTGAATGCAGTGCAATGAGCCGCAAACATCTGGGTAGAACTATTGATATTCACGCAGGCGGTGCTGATTTGATTTTTCCGCATCATGAAAATGAAATTGCGCAGTCAGAGTGTGCAAATGGCTGTAAATTTGTCAATTACTGGCTTCATAACGGGTTTGTAACCATAAATAAAGAAAAAATGTCAAAGTCACTTAAAAACTTTGTAACAATTGGTGATTTGCTGGCTGATTATGATGCAAATACAATAAGGTTATTTATACTGACAAATCACTATAGAATGCCGGTTGAATTTTCTCCCGAAGCATTGGAAGGTGCACGTTCAGGGTGGAAAAGAATTCAAAACGCCGTAAATGAAGCGGTGAAATATTTAAGAGGTGCCGAATTGCCCGATGTCTCGGATTCGGATGAGATTAAACGTTTTAAAGAAGCTATGGACAATGATTTTAACACTGCCAGAGCTCTTGCGGTTATTTTTGATGCGGCAACAAAAGTAAACAAGGCAAAAGCCGATAATGATATGAAAACGGCAGCTGAATATACCGCAATTCTTTTAGAGTTAACAAATGTAATGGGATTTAACATTGAAAAAGAGAAAATGTCCGAAGAAGAACTTCAATTAAAACTTGAAACAATTATACGTGATATGGATTTTCTTTCTGCGGAAGATAAATTGTTAAAAGGTAATGCATTGGCGGAGAAAATTATTGAATATCGAAACATTGCAAGAAAAGAAAAAAACTGGGCAATTGCTGATAAAGTCAGAACGCTTTTTGACAGTATAGGTATTGTATTAAAAGATTCAAAAGAAAATACTTACTGGGAAGAGAAATAAGGAACAAAAAATAATTCCGGCAGTCTTAGTTAATAGAGTTAGGATTATTGGAAGGATGAAAAACAAAAAACACGACTTTTATGGGTCGTGTTCTTTGTTAAAAACTTAAAAGGTTCATTAGTGAGCAGCACCGCGTTTTTCCAACATTGACGGAAGCGCAATTAGCAGAAAATACATTAATGCACCGAATAACAATAAGTAGAGACCGTCCATAACAACTTCCTTTTTTTTTACAACTACACACTTATATAATTCCACGGTTAACTATTTTTTAAACATTAAGCTATAATGAAAGAGGTAATATGGATAAGGAAAAAATAAAAAGGTTATTCTCCGGATTGTGCTGCAGTGTATGCAAACATGATTTTGATGAGGATTCAATATTTATAAAAAGAGAAGAAAAAAATTTACTTGTTATTCAGGTTGTTTGCAGTGAATGCGGTAAGAATTTCGGACTGGCATTATTGGGAGAGGATCCTTTTTCGCTTAAAGAGCAAGAAGATGACGAACTTGTAATACAAGATTGTCCTCTTCCGATAAATTATGATGACGTTCTTGATGCTCATAATTTTATTGACAAATTGGAAAAAGATTGGAATAAATATATTCCCGATGAACTAAAATAACTATAAATCCCAATTATCACTGAGTTTGGCGAATTGAAAATCTTTATAAAAATAATTTAAGATTTGATATGCATTGTAACCCATATCTGCAAGATTATTTGCCCCATGCTGGCTCATGCCTACACCGTGGCCGTTTTTCTTAGTACCTTCATCAAAAGAAGGTACTGATTGTAAGAAAGAACTTCCTGATTCCCATACTTTTGTTTGCCCGCCGGAACTTGCATGGTAATAAGCGGGTAAAACTTTTTTGTTTTGAACAAGGACAATTCCTTTTGTATCATCAACAGCTTTTGATGTGGATGCTTTTTCTGCACTTGCTCCGCCATATGCCTGATCTGCCGTGGTATCAACCAAATCAAATCCTTTGGAAGCATGTTTTCCTGCAGCAGTTGTTGCAACGGCATAACTTCTTGCTGCAATAGCTTGTGCTTTGAGTGCTTCAGGATTCCACCTTGACGGCATTTCAGCGGGTACAACACCTTTTAAATAATCCTCAAGCGACACATTGTTAATGAGCGTAAGTTTATTGTTCCAATTGATTATTGTGAATTCACCGCGATACCATGCTCTTTTGGAGCATAAAAAACCCGCTTCTTTTGTTCTTATTATTATTTGATTTGTATTTAAGTCTATTGCTTTTCTGTTAACAATAACAGAAAGCTCGTTTCCGTTTGATTTAAATTCATAAACTTTCATTGGACGAATTTCATATAAAAGTTTATTGTGCAGAGAATCATATATTTCCGCAGATACGGAAGATGCAATTTTAACGGCTTTTGTATCATTAACCAGTCCGATTTTAATAGCCTCGGCTTTTAATGAAAACGATGATAATATAAAAAATAATAATATGATTCTTTTTAAAAACATGGCTAAATTGTTGTGCTGTGGAACTTACAACATAATATCATATAAAAATTTTTACGTAAAAAATTTCATATGAATATATCAGAAATCAAAACAATGATACAAATATATACATCATTAATATGACTACTTTTGACTTTTAATGGTTTATCATTAAATAAAGTATTGCAGAGTATTTTATTAACCTGTAAAAGCATAAAGGGTAAGTTGTATGACTATAATCGGCGGTATAAATTACGATGAAAGAGGAATAGTTCAAAACATCCGGGCCATGAGGATGCAAACTATGCTTATGTCTATTACAAATGACAATGTCACGGGTTTTGACAAGGTGGGTTATCAGAGAAAAATTCCTGTTGTGTCTTCCTTTGCGGAGTTTATCGGAGAAGGTGCCATTTCTACAACGACGGATGATACTGTAGGAAGATTAGGTTTAACACAGAATCCTTTGGATTTTGCTCTTGCTGATAAAGGTTATTTTCAAATACTTACAAAAGACGGTGTAAAACTAACAAGAGACGGAAGATTTAAACTGCTTGGCGGCGGCGAACTCGTTAATCTTGAAGGTGATAAAGTTTTATCCAATATGGGTGTTCCGATTGTTCTTCCTTTTGTGCCCGAAAAAATCGATGACGTATCTGTTGATTTAAACGGAACGATTAGAGTTCTTGATAATAAATCCAGAAAATTTGTGACAGCAGGTGTTATGTCTGTCGTAACTCCCGATGGAGCTGCCGTTTTAAATCCGAATGTAAGACAGGGTTATCAGGAATATTCAAATGTAAATCTTCAGTCTGAATTTATGCAGGCTATGCAATATCCGAAAACATTTGAAGCAAACAGACAGCTTTATATGATACAAAATTCAAATTTGCAAAGAGCAATATCATCGCTTGGAAGTAATTAGAAAGGTAATAAATGACAACAATACAAGGTATTATTAATAAAGGTGTTGTTAATGCGGAACTCCAATTTGAGAAAATGGGTTACGTTTCTTCCAATGCTGCTAATTACAATACAAACGGATATAAAGCCGTAAGATTTGAACAAATGCTTGATGAAAACGGTTATTTAAGAGGTTATGAAAGAACCGACTTTTCGCCCGGGGCAATTCAGCTTACAAACAGAGATTTTGATATTGCAATCGACGGTGTCGGTTTTATTCCTGTAACATCTCCGAACGGTGATGTTACATATACCAGAGACGGCTCTTTCAGGCTTGATAAAGACGGATATTTAATTACAAACGACGGATATCTTGTCGGCGACGGCATTCAAATTCCGGTTAATTATGAAAATCTGGCAATAAGATCAAACGGTGATGTTGAAGTCTTTTCAAATGACGGTGTAAAAAGAGAAATTCTCGGAACAATTCCTCTTGTTAATTTTAAAAATCCCGAAGGTCTGAAAAAAGCTGATAATAACAAATTTTATTTAACGGCGGAATCAGGTGAGCCTATTTTAATAAAACAACATGAGCGTTTGAAACAGGGCAATATTGAAGTAACAAATATCGATATGATGAATGAAGTTAATACGATATTAAGACTGAATGCTTCAATGCTGGCAAGTTTTAAAATTATGCAAACAATAAATGATATGTACTCAAAAACACTTCAATTAAATCAATAGGAGTAAGTAAATGATAAACACACATAATTCTATAAATACGACATTGAACGCTTTGGATTTGATTGCCGAAAGACATAAGGCTTTATCTTCAAACCTTGCCAATATGGATACTCCGAATTATAAAAGAAAAGATATATCTTTTTCGCAATATCTGGGAGGAGCAAATCCTCTGGAAACGAAACTGGCTTCGGTAATGGGGCCTTCTCCCGTTATGATTGATACATTAAACGAACGGGTGGATCCCGCAAATGAACTTTCCGAAATGCAAAAAAATTCAATCTTATACACGATTGCATCAAGGAGAATGTCTAATATAATAACAGAAATGAAAACAGTTATAAACGTAGGTAGCTAATGGGTATATTCAGTGCAATGAACATAGGCTGTGACGGCCTCAGAGTACATGGTTTAAGGTTGGATATCAATTCAAAAAACATAGCAAACATTGATACCCCGAATTATGTCAGGAAAATTCCTCTTGTTGTGGCAACAGACAGGAGTTCATTTATCAGTGTAATGAATCAGATGAAAGAATCCACCTTCGGTGCGGGAACTTTACCTTATTCTACCGGAAGTGTTTCAATGGCAGGAGTTGTAGAAGATCCGACATTGGGAGAAAAAATCTATAAACCCGGTCATCCGGATGCAGATGAAAACGGTTTTATAAGAGCATCAAATGTTGACCCGCTTGTAGAAATGACGGATGCAATAATGGCTCAAAGAGCTTATGAAGCAAGCCTTTCAATAATAACAATATCAAAAACACTGGCAGACAGGGCTGCTTCAATAGGTACTTAAAACTAATTAAATTAATGTGCAGGGTAGAATGTTTACAGGGATGATACAAAATTTATTAAATACTTCAGGGCAGCAAGCAGCTGTTCAAAGGGCTCAGCAATTAAGTAATTATGTCCAAACAAAAACAATGACTCAAGGTCTTAATGAAGGTGTTGAGTTAAATACTTTTGAAGATGTTATGAAATCTTCTTTAAATGTTCATACCCGCTTTAATGTAAATAAACCTCAATCTTCTTTTAAATTCGGTGATATTACGGCAAAAAAAATGTCAGTAAATCTTTACGAAACTCCATCAATCCAAGAAACAGAAACGGAAGCATTGTCTTATTTGCCTGCTCCGATTTCTCAAACTTCCGAAAAATCACATATTAAAGATCTGGTTTCAAAAATTTCAAAAAAACACGGTGTTGATGAAAAACTTGTACATGCGGTTATAAAGCAGGAGTCGGGATATAATTCAAAAGCAAAGTCGTCAGCGGGTGCGCAGGGGCTCATGCAGTTAATGCCAGCAACAGCAAAAGCATTAGGTGTAACAGATCCTTATAATGCAGCTCAAAATGTAGACGGCGGAGTAAGATATTTAAAGAGCATGCTTAACAGGTATGACGGCAATATTGTACTTGCTCTTGCTGCTTATAATGCAGGTCCGGGCAATGTAGATAAATATGACGGTGTTCCTCCTTTCAGAGAAACACAAAATTATGTTAAAAATATACTCGCTAATTACCTATAGAAAGAAAGGCATATTATGATAGAAAACAGAATAGTTCCGAATATTAACATTTTTTCAGATTTATCTTCATCTATGCCGATAGACGAATTTTCGCAAAAAGGTTTCGGTATAAGTAATGTCTCTGAAGGCGGAGATTTTAAAACAATTCTTTCGGGTCTTGTAAGCAATATAAATAATGATATGGAAAAACCCGATCAATTACTTTCGGCACAGATGTCAGGTAATCCGAATGTTGATATACATGACGTTACAACGGCTATGGCAAAGGCTGAAATAGGAGTTACACTTGCAACACAAATGACTTCAAAAGTTATTGCCGCATATAATGCCGTCATGAATATTTCTATCTGATTATTATTTGATAAATAGTGTTAAGATGTTACCTGCTATTAAAAAAAATAGTATAATATCAGTATGTGATAGTATATAGATTAGGGTTCTATGAATTTTCAGGAATTATTAAAAAATAAAAATGTTTTATATGCATTAATCGGTGTTGCCGCTTTTGTACTAATATTGGTGGTTACGATAATTATTCTTGCCGTCAGCGGAAACTCTTCATCAACTGGAGTGCCCAAAGAAAAAAAACTTACGGAAGATTTTGTTATTATTACAACTGATAACCCCGGAAAAGCGCTTGAAATTCAAACCTTGCTTGCAAGAAGCAACATAGAAGCAAAAAGCTCAATTGACGGTTCAAAAACGAGAGTATATCTGCCAAAAAATGCCGCAACAACTACCGACAGAGACAGAGCTTTGATTGAAGTTGTTAAATCGGGGCTTGTTGATCAGAATGTCGGGCTTGAAATATTTGATAAAAACGACTTTACTTCTACAAGAGAAGATAAAAGAATTAAACTGGTAAGGGCCGTAAACGGTGAACTTTCAAGATTAATACGCAGAATGCCCAGGATTGAAAATGCTTCTGTTCTGGTGAGTATTCCCGAAAATTCCATGTTTAAAGCGGATAAAAAACCTATAAGTGCTACAGTAGTTTTAACGGTTCAACAAAACGATAAATATCCCGATCGTATTGATGATTCTACAATAAGAGCAATAAAAAGTTTGCTGCTTGGCAGTGTCTCCGGGCTTGAAGGTGAAAATATTTCTATCACTGATACTAACGGAAACGTTTATAACAGCTTGATAAAATCAATTGACGACCAAATTTCCAAGGTACAGGAATTTGATGAATATATGAAGAATAAGGTTTCTGCTCAGTTGGACAGACTTGTCGGGCAGGGTAATTATGTTGTTACCGTGAGCACTTTTCTTAATCAGATTCCTTCTGAAGAAACCAGTATTACATATGACCCTTCGGAAAAAACTTCAATAACTGAGCAGACATTTAAAGAAGGACTCGGTGATGAGTCGGTGGATTCCAGCAAGGGGTCTGATGCCGTCAGTGTTTATCTGCCTAACGGGCTTCAAAACACTGCTTCGTCATCTTCACAAAATAAAAATTATGAAAGAACCGCTACCGAGGTTACTTACGGTGTAGGTAAAACACACAGAACGAAACTTATGAAAGCGGGTACTATCCAAAAAATATCAATTGCCGCGACAATTGATGCTAATGCCATGCCCGCAAATATGACGGAGAAAGAAGTTAAAACATTAATAGCCCATGCCGCTTCTCCGAATCTTACGGCAGATGATGTTTCAATTGCTTATGTGGAAACAATTGACCCTTATCTTGCCGCAGACAGACCTGTTAACCTGCCTGTTCCTGCAGCATCGGGTAATCCCTGGTGGCTTGCACTTGTTCTTATAATCGGCGGTTTGGTTATCGGTTTTGTTTTTGTTCACAAAAAATTAAAAGATTCTTCTTCCGACCAGGCTGATGAACTTAAACAATTAAAAGAAAAAGCAAAAGAACAGGAAAAACAAATAGCTGATGTTAATCTTAAAGCTGCCGAGTTAATCGAAAAACAAACAATATTAACTCAAGAACTTTTGGAACAGCAAAAACAGATGCAGATTGAAAATAAACCCGAGAACGATGTATCATTGGATGAAACTATTGATGATATATCATCGGATATTGTGTATGCTGACAGTGATAAGACGCTGAAGGAATTAAAAAGTTGGATTGAAAAGTCGTAACGGAGAATTTAAATGCCCATTGAAGGATTTAATTATAAAGAATTTGCTGCAGATATGGCAAAACAAGCTGTCACTATACTTCAACAACAAAGTGATAATGCTGTGCCTGAAGCAGTTTCGCCTCAAAATATAAAAATTATTTCAGAGTCTATAAAAAGACTTTGTATTATGGCCGGCGAGGCATTAAATAACGATGCAAATATTAAATTTACAGCAAATCAAGCCGCGTGGATTGTACAGCTTATAGCGGAACAGACATTCCATAAACATATTGATATGATAAACGGTAAAATCCCCGAACAGGCCAGAAGTTCTGTTATAAATCCGATTGTAAGCAATGTTTTTTCCACCGCAAAACTTGCAATTATAAAAAAAATGCCTACTGAACAGGTAGTTGATGTCATTGAGAAAAAGGTTAAAAATATATATGCCGAAGAACTTCAAAAACTTATTAAAAAAGGTATTTTGACTCAAGACCAGTATGAATATGCCGTTAATATGTCAAATGCCGAAAATATGGTAAATATGAATGAGGAACAGGAAAAGTTAGAAAATATTCAAAAAAATCCCGCGGCCGCTCCTGCACCGAATGACAAAAAAGTTTTGAAGCTGGCAGCTATGGCTATATTATTGAAAAAACTTCCTAAAGAAAAAGCAGAAGCTATATTAAATTCATTTTCAAAAGAAGATGTTATACATATAACAAACTATATGAAAATGAGAGATATAGAAAATAAAATAGATCATAAGCTGATAATTAAATCTTTAAATGAAATCAAGCAGCTTATTCCGGAGCCTGAAACAGTTAATGTTGAAAAAATATTAAAGCATTACAGAAAAACAATAAAAACAGCCCGCCTGGATACATTAAGCCGGCTTGCCATGTATGAAAGGGATAATGTTAAAGATTTTATTCTTGATTCGAGATTTCCCGCCGCAAATGTCTTTTCACCAATGGTAATACAATCACTTGTAAATACAATAGAAAATAAGTTAAATGATAATTAAAAAGAAATATGCAAATATAAATATTAAATCAGACGAAGCTGAAAAGAATGTTTTACCTGAAATTGAGAATGTTCAGGCGGATGTTTTGCTTAATGAAACGGTTTCGCCTGCTGAAAATATTGATAATGCTGATGTTTCTGAAGATACGAATGAAAATAAAGATGAAGTTACGGAAGAACCCGAACGCTTTAGTCTGGATTTATCAATAGATGATATTAAATTTGAGCAAAGACCCGAAAGAAGAGAAGGTTCAAGGCGGCGCGGTTATCGCAGAACACAGGACAGAAATATTGTTTCAAGGGCCCAGCAAGATGCTCAAACAATAAAAGAAACTGCAAAACAAGACGGATATAAAGAGGGAATTAACCTTGCGGAAAAAGATATAGAAAATTTAAGAACGGCGCTGGGTGAGTTTTATAATTATAAAGAGGAGGTTTTTCAAAAAGTTTCGGAGTGTATACTTGATATTTCCGTTGAAATCGCAAAAAAAATAATTATAAATGAAATAAATAAGGATGCTTCGGTGCTTATTCCCCTGATTAAAGCAGCTGTTAGTGAGGTAAATAAAACCGAAGAAAAAATAATACTGAGAGTAATGCCAAAAGATGTGGAACTTGTACGCGATAAGATGCCTGAAATATTCTCTGACGGTGCTTTTCAGGCAAAATTACTTGTCGTTCCCGATTCAAATATAAAAGAAGGCGGGGTTATAATAGAAACATCAAACGGTATTATAGATGCAACATTGGAAACTCAGCTTGCAATTATTGAAAAAGCATTAAAAACGCAAACTGACGAAAGAAGTACATAGAAAAAGGAAAGATAATTGGCACAACCGCAACAACAAGGCAACAGATCAATAACAAGCGAAATCTTTCTTGCGATATTCGTGATACTTCTTATTGTCTTGTTAATATGCGAACTTCCTCCGATTGTTGTAAACTTTGCGATAAGTTTTAATATTACGCTCGGTATTTTGCTTTTGATGATTGCTTTATATATTCAAAGACCGCTGGAACTTGCAGCATTTCCTTCAATAATATTGATAGGTACAATGTTTCGTCTTGTATTGTCTATTGCATCAACAAGACTTATTCTTGCAAAAGGAGAAGCCGGTGAAGTAATTGATGCTTTCGGAAACTTTGTTACCGGCGGAAATCTTGTTGTAGGTTTTGTCATATTCCTTATTATTACAATTGTTCAATTTATGGTTATTACAAAAGGTTCCGAGCGTATCGCGGAAGTTGCCGCAAGGTTTGCATTAGATGCTATGCCGGGTAAACAGATGACAATTGACGCGGATTTTAATGCCGGTTTGATTTCACCTGAAGAAGCCGTAAAAAGAAGAGAAGACTTACAGCGTGAGTCTAACTTATACGGTTCAATGGACGGTGCGATGAAGTTCGTTAAAGGTGATACTATGGCAGGTATCATCATCGTTATTATAAATATTGTGGGCGGTTTGGCTATCGGTATATTGCAAAACGGGCTGCAGCCGGCGGAAGCAGTTCAAAAATATACGGTATTAACCGTAGGTGACGGTTTGGCAGCCCAGTTGCCGTCATTGTTAATGGCAATTGCAGCCGGTATAGTAATGACCCGTTCGACAGCTGCAGGCGGATCTCTGGGGGGAGATCTTGCCGGACAAATTTTAAATAAGCCCTCCAGCTTAATATTTACGATTGTATTCCTCCTTCTTATTGCAGTTACTTCAGCCTGGACTCATTTGCCGTGGTATACTTTCTTAATATATGCGGCTGTAATTTTTGCAGCGTATTTAATTGTTTCTGTTAATAAAGATGTTCAATCACAGTTTGCACAGTTGGATGCCGTTAAAAAGAGTATGTCTGACTTAACAAACCCTAACAGGATGTATGAGCGCCTCGGTGTTGATGTATTGCAGCTTCAGGTTGGTACGGGTCTTCTTGTTATTGCCGATCCGGATCAAGACGGTATGCTGCTTCCTAAAATTTCGGCATTAAGACAAAGAGTTACCGATGAACTGGGTTACATTATTCCGAATATTCGTATTATGGACTCTTCTGCAATAGGTGCAAATGAATATATGATTTCAGTTCGCGGAAATAAAGTTGCGATGGGAACGGTATATCCTAAAAAGAGCATGGTAATTGCCGATCAGTGGGATGCTACCGGAAGAGAAGTACCCAAAGATGCGATAATCGGACTTGATCCGACATATCAAACTCAGGCATATTGGATGGACAGTGAATTTTTAAAGACAGTCAGAGGGGTTACTGCCGTTGATTGTGTTGATGTAATTATTACACACCTTCAAGATTGCGTAAGAAAGTATGTTGATGAAATTATGACTAAAACGGATGTACTTAAACTTATGGAACTTGTTAAGAGTCAAGACCCGACTCTTGTTAATGATTTGGTACCGACAATTATTTCAACAAGTGATCTTAGAAAGATATTTGTAAATCTTATCCGTGAAAAAGTTTCAATCAGAGATATTATTTATATATTTGAAAGATTGTGTGACTATGCAAGATTTTCAAAAGAACCGGATATCTTATCGGAACGTTTAAGAGCTGCTCTCGGCAGGCAGATTTGTCTTGCAAATTGTACAGGAGATAAAATTTTATACGCATTAACCCTTTCTCCTGAATGGGAAAAGACTCTTGATGACAGCTGTCAAAGAACGGAACTTGGTACAATGTTCCTTTTAAATCCGCTGCAGGTACAAGAACTTATTGAGTCTGCCGCTTCAACATTAATAAGAGCGCATCAGAATATTAATGTACAGCCTGTTATTCTTTGTTCTCCGAGAATAAGGCTGCCTCTTTATCAGCTTTTGGAAAGACATATTCCGACAATAGTTGTAATTTCTTATTCCGAACTTATTACGGATATCAGAGTCGAAGCTGTAGATACAATAGGCGAGTCGGTTAATTATAATTTCGAGTAGGTAAATGTTAAATCAATCAAGAGAAAAATCAATAGAATATGTAAAAAAACACGCAATAGACGTAATTAATGCCGCTAAGCTATATTCGTATAAAGGAAGTGTGTCAAAACTTTTGGGCTTGACTGTCGAAGTAAAATTGCCGGGTTTAAAAATAGGTGACCTTTGTTATATTGAAACTTATGAAGGAGAAAAAAAGCCCGCAGAAGTTGTGGCTTTTAAAGGTGAAAATGCCCAGCTGCTATTGTTGTATGACGGTGCGGGAATAGGGCAGGGAAGCCTTGTTGAAACTACAGGCAAGGCAATAAGTATTCCTGTCGGTGATTTTCTTCTGGGACGTTTAATTAGTCCTTTGGGTGAACCTATTGACGGTAAACCGATGGATACAAGAGGTGCGCAGTGGGTTAATATAGACGGACCTCCGCCTGGAGCTTTTGACAGACCCATTATTTCTCAGATGTTTTCAACCGGGGTAAGGGCGATTGACTCTTTGCTTACTTTAGGGGCAGGACAGCGTATGGGGTTATTTGCAGGATCCGGTGTAGGTAAAAGTACTATGCTTGGTATGATTGCAAGAAACTCTGATGCTGATGTAAACGTAGTTGCATTAATTGGTGAACGCGGCAGAGAAGTTAAAGAATTTGTTGAAGATGCACTTGGTGAAGAAGGTATGAAAAAATCTGTTCTTGTTTGTTCGACAGGTGATCAGCCGCCTTTAATCAGGCAAAAGTGTCTTCATTCCGCAACAGCTGTATGTGAATATTTCAGAGATCAGGGTAAAAAAGTATTTTTAATGACAGATACAGTAACGCGTTGTGCTATGGCAGGCAGGGAAGTTGGCTTGTCTGTCGGAGAACCGCCGACAATTAAAGGGTATCCTCCGTCTATATTTTCTTGGCTTCAAAAAGTATTGGAAAGAAGCGGCAATAGTCCAAGAGGTTCAATTACCGCTTTGTATACCGTTTTGATGGAGGGTGATGATATTAATGACCCTGTAGTTGATACTGTTAGAGGTATTGTAGACGGACATATTTTCTTATCCAGAAAAATTGCGGAAATGAATCATTATCCGGCAATTGATGTTTTAGGAAGTATAAGCCGTCTGTTTACGACGGTTACAACAAGAGAACATCAGGCTGCTGCTCATAAAATGCGTCAGTTAATGGCTATGTACCGTGAAAATAAAGACCTTATTGATGTCGGAATGTATAATGCCGGTTCTAACCCAAAACTGGATATAGCAATTGAATTAATGCCGCAGATAAATGCCTTTTTACAGCAAAGAACATCTGATAGTGTTTCAATGGAATCAACAATATCTACTTTAATTTCAATGATGAAAGATGTTGACCTTCAGTAACAATTATTGTTATTCTGCCATTGCTTCAAGTGCCGCTATTTTCATTTGAAGAATATCGGGTTTTTTACCCGTCCAGATTTCAAATGCTTTTGCCCCTTGATATATCAGCATGTCAAGTCCTTGTATCGTCATTTTATTATGTTTTTTTGCAAGTTGTATTAGTTCCGTTTTTAAAGGATTATAAACAATATCATAAACGGCAGCATCATCGTCCAATGTTTTTATAATATCTTCTTCTACGGGTGATATTCCCATTGCTTTACTGCGCATACCTATAGGTGTTGTGTTCACAAGTATTTTATAATCGGCAAGACTGTTTAAACTTTCTGTTTGTTTGCAGTTCATCTCAACTTCAGGAAAATTTCTTCTTAGTGCTTCAACCATTTCAGCTGCATTTACTATATTTCTGACATAGAAATCAATTTTTTTAACTTTCAAGATTGAAAGTCCGACCCCGATTGCTCTTGCAGCTCCGCCATTACCAAGCACTGCTGCATTTTGCCCCGCTAAAGATTGTCTGAAATCCCAAGGGATTGCTTCAACAAATCCGTATACATCGGTGTTATAGCCGTACATTGAAGAATCGTCAAGAATTTTAATCGTATTTGCACTGCCTGCTACATTTGCAACATTATCAACTCCTGACAAAAACAAAGTTATCGGAACTTTTAGCGGAATAGTTACGTTAAAACCCTGAAATCCGTTTGAACGAAGGTATTTTAATCTTGTAATTAAGTCTTCCTGTTCTGTTTCAAGCACTTCATAAATGCCTTCAACCCCAATAGATTTAAAAGCAGCTTCATGAATGACTTTTGACATTGAATGTGACAGAGGATATCCTATTAGTCCGAATTTAAACATGATTATTCTTCTTCCATATCTTTAGAAAATGAGCAGTTTTTATTGCTGCATTCCAGTTTTTTTGCTTTTTTTGTAATTTTTTTAACAAGTATGCTTCCGCATTCGGGGCATTTTTCATTAACCGGTTCATACCAGGAAACAAAGTCGCAGTCCGGATATTTATTGCAGGCAAAGAATACTTTACCGTATTTTGATTTTTTAAATACAATTTCGCCTTCACCGCATTTCGGGCATTTTACTCCGGTTGATTTTATAATTCGTTTTCTGTTTTTGCACTGTTCATTAGTACATTCCAGATAAGGACCATACGGCCCTGTTTTTTGTACCATTGCAGAACCGCATTTTTCGCATTTTTCTTCCGTTTCTTTCTGCATTTCAGCTGCCGTTCCGTCTTTGTTCAAAGGCAGCATTGTTTTGCATTCCGGATAGTTTGAACAACCAAGAAATTGTGTTCCGTATCTGCTTGTTCTTATAACCATTTTACTTCCGCAATTGGGGCAGAGTGTATCTGATTCAATCTGCACTTTTTGCATATTTTGTTTTGCATTTGTAACTGTTTCTATAAAAGGTGTATAGAAATCCTTAATGACTTCATTCCATACAAGTTTATTCTCGGCAATATCATCAAGTTTGGTTTCCATATTTGCCGTAAATTTATAGTTCATTATGTCTTTAAAATGTTCATTGAGCTGTTTGCAAAGAGTCGTGCCTAATATTGTCGGAGCAAGTGCTTTATCGATTTTCTCGACATAATTTTTTTGTTGTATTTTGGATATAATCGGAGCATATGTACTCGGACGGCCTATACCGTGTTCTTCCAGTGCTTTAACGAGTGATGCTTCCGTATATCTCGGAGGAGGACTTGTAAAATGCTGTTTGGGAAGAACTTCTTTTAATTTTAGTTCGTCACCCTCTTTTAAATCCGGTAATTTTGAAATTTCTTCTTTTTCTTCATCTTCGTCATTATAAACTTTCAAATAACCGTCAAAAACAACTTTACTTATTCCTGTTTTAAACAAACAATCACCGGCTTCTATGTCTATAGTGGTATTTTTTACCGTTGCATTTTCCATTTGTGAAGCCATAAACTTACTCCAGATGAGTTTATACAGCCTGTATTGTTCACTTGTAAGGTATTGTTTTATACTTTCCGGTGTTTTGTCTATATAAGACGGGCGGATTGCTTCGTGGGCATCTTGTACATTTTTTGATTTTTTAACATAGTTATTAGGTGTTTTCGGATAATATTCCTGCCCGTATTGTGACAATATAAAATCTTTTGCCGCTGTTTGAGCATCATCGGATATTCTTACCGAGTCGGTTCTCATATATGTAATTAAACCGACAGAACCTTCTGTCCCTATATCAATACCTTCGTATAGCTTTTGCGCTATTTGCATTGTCTTTGATACGCCGTATCCGAGTTTTGTACTTGCTTCTCTTTGCAAAGTGGATGTTATAAAAGGCGCTGTAGGCTTTCTTTGAGAATTTCTTGTAGTTACTTTTGAAACATTAAATGTTCTGTCTTTTTCTTTCAGGTACTCAACGATCTTATTTGCTTCATCTTCATTTTTAATATCGATTTTTTCGTTTTTGTACTTGCTGAGTTCCGCATTAAACTTAGACTTACCTTTTAGTAAGTCTATGGATATGCTCCAATATTCAACGGGAGTAAAGGCTTTTATTTCGTCTTCTCTTTCGCATATCATTTTCAAAGCAACACTTTGAACTCTGCCTGCGGAAAGATGGTAGTTTCTCATTTTCTCCCATAGAACGGGGCTTATTTTATAACCTACAAGTCTGTCTAAAATCTGTCTTGTTTGCTGGGCTTTTACTCTTTGCATGTCAATTTGTCTTGAATGTTCGACCGCATAAGTAACTGCTTTTGGTGTAATTTCGTTAAATTCTATTCTGAAAACTTTATCATCAGGCACATTTATAACCTGTCTTACATGCCAGGCAATAGCTTCTCCTTCACGGTCAGGGTCTGAGGCAAGCAAAACTTTGTCGGCTTTTTGTGCCAAATCATTCAATTTTTTTACTACAGCTTTTTTCTCCGGAATAACCTCAAAGCTGGGCGTAAAATCATGTTGTACATCAAAACCTAACACTTTCGGCGGAAAATCTCTTATATGTCCATAGCTTGCTTCAATTTCATATGAGCTGCCGAGTATTTTTTTTATTGTTTTTGATTTTGCCGGTGACTCAACTATTATTAGTATATGTTCTTTTTTCTTAGCCATTTGACCTATACTGCTGCTGTGTATCTTTCTGTGTTTGTTTTGGAAATTATTCCTTGAAGCTCTAACTTAGTTAATATTACCATTAAATCATTAATATTCAAATTTGTTTTTATTGTTAATTCGTCAAGTGTCAAAGAGTCAATTTTAATGCATTCTACTATAAACTCTTCCTGTTGCGTAAGATTTAGATATTTTTTTTCTTTTTTTAATCCGGATTTTTTCATTTCCCAGCCCATTGTATCCAGTATATCCTGGGATGAAGTTATCATTGATGCACCTGTTTTTAAAAGTTTATATATCCCTTGTGTATTTGGATTTGAGATTAATCCGGGCATGCACATAAGTTCTCTGCCTTGCTCAAGTGCAAGATTTGCTGTTATCATTGCACCTGATTTTAGTGCTGCTTCCGCAACCAGAACTCCTTTTGAAAGACCCGATACAATTCTGTTCCTTACAGGGAAATGCCAGCTTAAAGCATCTGAATCCATCCAGTATTCGCTTAATATTGCCCCATGTCCTTCGTTGATAATTTTATTAAATAACCCGATATTTGATTTCGGATAAATTTTATCAAACCCTCCGCCTATAACGGCTATTGTTTTAATGTTATTTTCCACTGCCGTTTTGTGTGCAACTGTATCAATACCTTCTGCAAGTCCCGATACGATACATATGTCGCTGTTTGCAAAATCTGAAAGTATATTTTTTAAAGTAGTTCTTGAATTTTCACTGGCACGTCTCGACCCGACAACAGCAATGGTTCTTTCTAAATTGCAAAGACTTAAATCGCCAAGAACAAAAAGTCCTGCTGGCGGATTATCAATTTGTTTTAAAAGATATGGATATCTTTCATCTTCGGGATGTATAAAACCAATGTTTCTTTCTTTTATATAATTAAGGCATTCTTCCGGATTTATTTTATCTCTTTCTTTCAAGAAAGACTCAATGGAGTTTTTTAAAAGCCCGTCTATTTTCCATAAATCATACGCCCGGGCATTCCATGCCAGTTCAATGGAACCGAAATATTTATAAACAGTATTAACAAATGATGAACTTACCTTTGTTAATCTGGCAAAAGCACACCAAAATTTTTCGTTGTCTTCTTTATACAACTACGCCGCCATGTTTAAGTAACTGTTCATATTGAGTTTTATAATATGCTGCCAGACGGCATGCAAAATCAAACTTTTGCTCTAATACCTGAGGGGACGAAGGATCATAAGTATCATTTAAATCTGCTGATTTTGCCGCGCTGAAACTCTGCTTTGAAGATTCCGGTTTAATCGGTTGACATGCCGATACTGACATTGCTGAACCAATTGCGTTTATTTTCATGCAGCTTCCCCCTTAACATACTATTTCACAGCACAATACTAGCATAACCATATAATAATTTCAACTGTTTAATCGGGCAATTTAATTTTTTAATAAATAGTCCGCAAGCGGAGTTATAATCATACCGTTTAAAGATTTATCGATTTCTCTTAGCTTTTGCGAAACGGCTTCAATATCTTGTGTCCAGTTGAAATAATCATTTATAAATTTTTCACCCCTGTTAAAGTCTTGTGAAAGCTGAACTTCAATAATTTCAGTTAACATTTTATATGCGGCAGGTATCATTTTTTCAATGTCAACATTAATAATTCCGTCGGGGCTGATATTTATTGCATGTTCTTTTATAAAGAAAAATGCCTGCATAACCGTTCTTACTCTGTGTGCTTGAGAAAGTTCGGGTTTTGCTTTCAGAAAGCAATTTGCCGCAAAAGTTACAATTATTTGTTTCTTTTCTTCTTCTGTATAAACGCCTGCTTTCGTAAGGCAGTCAAGAAGAGCAATTGCACCCATATCAGCTTTATTTTCTTCTATTATGTTTTTATATTTGCCGAGTGCTTCCGTTCCGCTTTTTGGACCTAAAGAATGCACATTTTCATGCCCGATTGTAAACCAGTGGTCAGCTTCGGGATTATAGTATTTATGAAGATTTTTATCTAAAGTTGCATCAAGCCGCTTTTGTCTTCTTTGAAGTGCATCGGGAGAATTATTTGTTCTTACCTGCCTGTGGTAGACATTTCTTCTTCCGCCTCCTATTGTAAGTGATAATTTATCATTGTTCGGCAGATTTTGTGCGATAGTAATTCCTCCTCTGTAAGAGCCTTCATCTCCTCTTAAAGAGACAATATCTGCGTCAACCATTGTTTGAAGATTATCGGCTTCGGATGAAATATTTTGTTCATATTTGTCTTTTAGCGGCATGTTATCTGCCATTAAGGGAAGATATTTCTTTACCTTTAAAAGATCTTTTGTTCCCTTCTTATTTACGATACCGACTCTTATTCCTATTGAATCTTTTGATGTAACTGTTATTGCATTTTGTTCAAGAAGATTTTTTAATTCTTCGTCTTCAATGACCGTGCCCGTTAATAAATCGGCGTATTGTTCTCTTGATATGGTAAACTCCAAGGGCGTATTCTGCAGCGATGCCCATTTTTTATCGGCCTGTGCATCAAGCATGGGATTATTTTCCCGAAGTGCTTTTGCCTGAAGCAGAAGATATTCATTAAAATCTTTATTTGTTGATGTTTGTGCCGCTTTTTCAAGTTCATCCGCAATTTTATTAAATTCTTCCTTAAATTCTTCTGTGTAGTCAATGCCTTTTAGTTTATTGTCAATACGTTTTACAATGCTTCTTTGATTAAGAATTTTTTGTACTTCTTCTCTCTCTCCGTTTTTCAGCATCAATTTTAATATGCATTGCAGTTCTTCTTTTGTTAAATCCGAAGGATAGAATGCTTTTCCGTCTTTTTCGTTTGCATTTTTTTGTAAAACAACTTTCTTTGATTCAGAATCTATACCAATTATGCCAAGTTGTGCATCAAATAAAATTTTTGTAAGTTCTGCTTTTTTATTGCCCTTTTTAATTTCATCTTCCAGAAAATTTTTAAATTTAATATTATCTTCGTTATCTTGTTTCATATAAATTATATTTGCATACTCTGCTGCTTTAACAAGATGTTTTAATGCTTCTTTGTCGCCTTGCTCAAGTTCGTTATATTCCGGTGCATTAACGTCAAGCATGGGTTTTCTTATTAAGTATTCTTTGTTTGTTCTTTTTTCCAGTTCTTCAAGTGATAAATTTAATTCGTATTTCATATTAAGTCCTTGTTTTAATTTCTTCTCAATATGGTATCCGGAACTTCATGGTATTTACAATCCGGACATATTGCATTTGCATAATTTTTCCCGTCTGTATTCTTAAATCTTGATTTATAGTTTGTTATAAGTTTTGAGGGAGATTGTGAATTTTTTATACAATATGTATAAGCTCTTTCTCCTGAATCTGCTAAATTCGGAACCATAAATCTTGAATCTTTGTAATATACTGAAATTGGCATTTCAACTCCGCTTGCGGAATGTTTTACTTTTGTATTTGTCCAGTATTTTATACCTGTTTTTTCATTTTTTATAGTCTTTAGGATTCCTGCTAATTCGGGTATATTTGGCAAACGCCCTCCCGTTGACGAACAAAATGAATCTTTTTCGTATATTGATGTTAATTGCGGATAGTATTGAACAAGTTCAAATGACGGTGAACAAAAACTTTGTTTCCATATCTGAAATTCTTCATCCATTGTTATTTTGCTGTAATCAATAAACGGATAGTAACAAAATCTGATAAGTTTTTTATTGGAAGAAGGAATTATTCTTGAAGATATTTCTTCTTTATTTACTTTATATTTCGGATTTATTGTCATATTCGAATTATATGTATATCCTTTCTGCAATAAAGATTTCATTATTGCGGGGCTGACTTCTTTTATACTGAAACCGACAAATTTTTTATCCTGGTCTGCAGAATTATCAAATGTATCGGGTGCCGTTGGTACGGAAGAATTATTCAGTTTTGAAAGAAGCATAAGTTCTTCCATCGATTCTTTATCTTGCATTGTATTATAATTTATCGTTGAACCTTTTATTTGATTTGTTTGTTTTCTGATGAAATATTTTCTTTGAAGTTTGGGCATAGTCTTTTCCATTTCCGTCATATCGGAAACGCAATAAACAAGAGGATTGATGTTTTCATTATAAGGCTCAATCGTATAAGACATATTTTTAAAGCGGATTAATAACGGTTCTCTTTCCTCATTAGTGCTTGTCCAATAATAGTTTTCTCCGAAAGTATTGAATTTATTAAATGCAATACTGTACATTTCAAGATAGTTTGGAAGTCTTGAATCCATTGAATAACAGAACATTTTTGCATCATTATAATCTTTATAGTAAAAGCCCTGAACCGTATATAAAAAAGGAATGTTAAGTTTTGTGTTTCTTATTGCTCTTTTTTCATCTTCATTTAAATTTTCGCTTTCTTTTAAAAATCTTGTTGAATATTCAACGGCTATTTTATCGACTTTATATTTGATTTGCGTCAGGAAATTATTGTCGTACAAATATGCAATTGCATATTTTAAAATTGCCAGTATTGAAAACAATATGAAAATAATAGTTAATATGCTTATTGAATTTGCCTGATGATATTTTTTTAATGTCAAACTCGGTACGACCAGAGCCGGAACCGCAAAGAATAAATATGCCAATAGAACGATTGACGGCAGCAGCATTGTAAGAATGCTCACAAAGAATAGTGCTATTAAAGTTATATTAAGCGATTCTTTTTCAACAAACAAAAGAAGTCCCGAACTCATTAAAACTATAACGGTAATGCAAAGTACAAACGAGATAATATTGGAAGCGTAATTTGTATAAGAGGCTTCTTTTTTTATATCGTTTAAACAATATCTCATGATTTTTGTTAAGATAAAGCAATGCAAAAAGAAAATATATATGTTTGCAATTATTGATGTTGTTATCAATAAAGATTTATTTTTTCCTAAGAATTGGAATAAAAGAATATTCAAAATCATTACAAATGCTGTAATTGATATGTTTATATTCCTCAGAATATGTTTATGTTTCATTTTATTCTTTTGCGTTTTCATGGTTTTCATATTATACAATATTTTTATTTCTATATAAAATTTGTTAGTATATAATTATAGTACACGAGGAAATGATAAAGTGGAAACTGTTAAACAAAATTTAATGATTGAGCTTGCAAAAGAAGTTTTTCAAATAGAGTCTGATTCAATTTTAAAATTGAAAGAAAGAATAGGCGATAATCTTGATAAAGCATTGGATATAATAATTGCTTCAAAAGGCAGGGTTATTGTAACAGGAATGGGAAAATCAGGGCTGATAGCAAGAAAAATTGCCGCAACAATGTCTTCAACGGGCACTCCTGCATATTTTCTCCATCCTGCAGAAAGCACCCATGGCGATTCCGGGATTATTACCCGTGATGATGTTGTTATTGCTATATCAAACAGCGGAGAAACTCTTGAGTTATTAAATTTGCTTCCGCTTATTAAGCGATTTGAGGTTCCGCTTATCGTTTTTGCCGGTAATGCATCTTCTACTTTGGGCAAAATGGCAGATATATATTTTGATATTTCTGTAGAAAAAGAAGCATGCCCTTTGGGAAAGGCTCCTACGGCAAGTACCACGGCAACACTTGCTATGGGTGATGCACTTGCTGTTTGTTTGCTTAAAAAACGCGGTTTTTCTACGGAGGATTTTCTTCTTTACCATCCGTCGGGTACTTTGGGTAAAGGTATTTTATATCTGGTAAAAGATTTAATGCTCAAAGATAAGAATCTCCTTCCTGTTTCGCATGAAGATGATACTTTCCTTGAAACGGTTGATTTGATTACTAAAAAAAGACTCGGTTGTGCTTTAATTGTAAATTCTGACAATAAATTGACGGGACTTTTAACAGACGGTGATATCAGACGTATTTTGTTAAGATATCCCGATATATCTGTTCTCAAAACAAAAGAAGTAATGACAAAGAATCCAAAAACGGTTTCACAAGATTCCATGGCTGCAAAAGCGCTTGCATTAATGGAAAAATATTCAATTACTTCTCTTGCGGTTTGTGATGAAGATAATCATCCTCTGGGTATTATTCATATACATGATTTGTTGAAAGCAGGTGTTGCATAATGTTTAATTTGGATTTAAGAAGCAGGGCTTCAAAAATAAAACTTGTTGCATTTGATGTTGACGGTGTAATGACTGACGGCGGAATGATATACGGCGAAGACGGTATTCAATATAAAATATTTAACGCAAAAGACGGTCAGGGTATTGCAATGCTTGTTAAATCAGGGGTGAAAACTGCTGTTATAACCGCAAAAGAATCACGCGCGGTAACCCAGCGTTTCCTTGATCTGGGCATGACAAAACTTTACCAGGGGCAAAAAAACAAACTCGTTGCTTTAAAAGAAATGCTTGCGGAATATAAAATAGACCCTTGTGAAGTTGCATATATGGGAGATGATCTTCCCGATTTGGCCGTTCTTAAAGAAGTCGGACTGGCATGCTGCCCTGCAGATGCGGTTAAAGAAGTGAAGGAAGTTTGTCATTTTATTTCCGCAAAAAGAGGCGGCAGAGGCGCTGTAAGAGAACTTACCGATTTGATATACAATGTACAGAAGTTATTTGTTTAAATCGTAAATAATTTTTTCACCGATTAGTGTTAAATCAGGGTTTATATCATCAAAACTTCTTTTTAAATATTTTCCTATAACGGAAGAGTATCCGCCTGTTGCAACTATTGTCGCTTTCATTTGGAGTTCTTTTTCACATTCTGCTATCAATCCGTCTATCATTGCGGCATGCCCTCTTACTATACCTGAGAGCATTGCCTCTATTGTGCTTTTGCCTATAACGTAATCACATTCTTCAATGTTCAAATTTGGCAGTTTGGATGTTTTGGAGCTTAGTGCGTCAGCCTGTATTTTCATGCCTGCCGTGATAATTCCGCCTATAAATTCATTTTTATTATTGACAATATCAAAAGAGGTTGCCGTTCCAAAGTCTACGACAATTACCGGTGTCTTATATAATTTTGTTGCGGCTGCGGCATTTGCTATTCTGTCTGCGCCTACCTGTGAAGGATTATTTGTTTTCAGCGTAATGCCTGTTTTTACTTTATGCGACACAATCAAAGAATTTATATTCAGATATTTTTCTATTGCAGTTTTTATTTTTTCGGTCAGTTGAACCACAACACTTGAAATAACCGCTTCATTTACCGGTTTGGAAAGGTCGGTTGCGGATAATAAATTCTTTATAAAAATTCCGTATTCATCTTCCGTTCTTGTCATGTTTGTTGAAAGCCGCCATGATTTGACAATTTTATCACCGTCAAAAACCCCGAGTGTAATATTTGTATTTCCTATATCTATTGCTAAAAGCATATTTATTACTCCGATTTATATTTTAACAGAAACATTTTATGCTACAATTCTTTTAGTTAGTTTTAAGGGGAGTAAACCTGTGTTGGATTTTCTTATTCAAAGTTTTCAAATTAGGTCTATGAGCTTTTTTGAAGCGGGTATGTTGATTTGTTTCGGTGCAAGCTGGCCTTTTGCCGTAATGAAAACCTATAAATCAAAATCCGTAAAAGGAAAAAGCAGACTTTTTCTTTCGTTGATTATTTTAGGCTATATATTCGGAATGATAAATAAAATACTCAATTCCGTGGATATCGTTTTTTGGTTATATGTTGTAAACTTATTATTAGTGGGTACTGATTTCTATTTTTGTATAAGATACAGAAACTTAGAGCAAAACGGGTAGGATATTATGAAAAATTGTGTATTAAAAACTTTATTGATTTTATCAATCATTTTGTCTTTTAGTGTTAAAGCGGCTGGTGCCATTCCTGCTTCGGCGGAACAAACTGCAAGAGAAACCGGGTCTGTCAGTACGACTGATATAAAAGAGAGTGAAGCTGATATAATTAAAAGATTCAGCCTTAAAAATAAATTTCAAAGATCTCCCGAAGCTCAAATAAGAACTTTTTACAAAAACTATGTTAAATATTCCGAACAAAATAATGAAGAGAAATTAAAATCTTTATATTCTGATGTTTTTATTAACAATGACGGTTTTAACAAAAATACTGTTTTTAAAATGATGGAACAATCCATAGATGCATATAAAGATATTACCTATAACAGTAATATTGAAAATATATTTGCGGAAGATAATTATGCAATGGTTGATGTTCATGAATTTGCGATGGGTTCGACCACTAAAAAAAATAATGAAATCGATGATTACGGTCTTATTACTTCAGATATATATTACACCGATTATTTGAGGAAAGAAGGCAATAAGTGGAAAATTATTGCTACTGTCATTAAATCAGAGAAGGTTTCTTTAAAATACGGTGAAGCAAAAAGTATGCCCGTTGATATAACGGCTCCCAAGCTGGTTCCGGAAAATTGTGAATATGATGTCAAGGTGAAAATTGATTCGCCTGACGGTGTACTTGTTATTGGCTCTATAGTAAATGACAGGATTGTATTTCCGCATTCGCAAAAAAAAGATGTCTTTAAATCGGTAAAATCAGATGTTTTGGAGCGTGTTGTAAGAGCAAATAACAACGGCAACAATGAATATGTTTCGGCTACAATCGGAATTACAAGAGCCTCAATAGAACCGCCGAAAGTTATGTTTAAAATGACTGGTATGGCTTTTGTTATGTCAAGAGTTAATATTATTAACGAGAATAAAAATACAGATATAAAGGAGCTTGTAAATGAGACGAAATAATTTTTCTGATGATGACAGCATTGGAATAAGGCAAAAATCCTTTGATATTGCCGTTATTATGAATTTTTTATTTCTGAATATCATATATGCGGGTGCTGCATTTTTTGTCAGAAATATTATCTTTACTCAAATTGTAAATTCTCCCACCCGTAAACTCGGAAACGAAATTATTGCGTTGTACAGACATAATGATGCGGGCGTTTTATGGAATATGTTCCAAAGTAATCATGATGCTCTTGAAGCAATGAGTTTCCTTGCTGTTGCGGTTGTTGCTTTTATTGTTATAATGAATTCCGCTAAGATGCATCAAAGCCTGATTTCAGCTTTGGCATTTTTTACTTCGGGGATTATTCTTCACATAATTGACAGAACGATGTACGGCTATGTTATTGATTATATTAAACTTGGTATTTTCCCTTCACTTCCAATGTTTAATATAGCTGATATTATGATAATCGCCGGTATTTTAGGTGTTATAAACTCTGCAATGTCAAGAAAATGGGCACAATAAATGACAAAACAATATATTTTTACCGTCCAATCTTTAAGTGAACCTTTAAGGTTGGACACTTATTTGTCCTCTTTGGATTTATTTTCTTCCCGTGCCCAAATACAAACTCTTATAAAAAAATCGCAGATATATGTAAACGGAGAAATTAAAAAATCTTCGTTTCCCGTTAAAAATGATGATGAAATAACTGCAGTATTAAGTGATGATTTTTCTGTTATTATTAAACCTGAAAATCTGTCTCTTGATGTCGTATATGAAGATGACGATATAATAGTTGTGAACAAGCCGAAAAATATGCTTACTCATCCGACTCAAAAAGAGACGACAGGAACACTTGTTAATGCACTTTT
Organism: Candidatus Gastranaerophilales bacterium; assembly: GCA_944323955.1. GTDB lineage: Bacteria > Cyanobacteriota > Vampirovibrionia > Gastranaerophilales > Gastranaerophilaceae > Avigastranaerophilus. The sequence goes on from CALUUK010000001.1 coordinate 186,435, forward strand.
ATACAGGTATGGTTATAGCGGGCTTTCTGATATAAACGGAGTTTTGAGACCAGGAATAGTTCACAGGCTGGACAGAAACACACCGGGTCTTTTAATGGCTGCAAAAAATAATCCGGCACATGTTTTTCTGGCGAATCAAATTAAAAACAAAACTGCTGTTCGAAAATACCACGCCGTGGTTTTCGGAAATTTTGACGATGAATCCGGAGTAATTGATTTACCGATAGCCAGAAATCCGAATAAGCCTGAAAAAATGGCGGTTATTGAAGGGGGAAAACCTTCTGTCACGGAATATAAAGTAATTGAACAATTTGACGGGTATTCTTATATAGAATTAAACTTAAAAACAGGCAGAACCCACCAAATCAGAGTTCATATGTCTCATATAAATCATCCTGTTGTCAATGATTCTTTATATACTAAAAAAACTTTCAAAGTAAAAACAACTGAGCAGGTGCTTCAATCTTACAGTTTGAAATTTACCGCTATGAAAAATAATGATATAATAAACTGCGAAATACCTGAAGACAGAGATTTAGAAAGAGTACTTAAATTTTTAAGGAGTAAAAACAGATAAAAAATTATGAAATTTGAGTCGAAATTCAACAAAAATAATATTATACTATTTTTTTTGTCATGTCTGTGCCTTTATCTGGCGTCTTCGGGAGTGATAAATATAATTACTTCAAAACTTCATTCCGGTGATTATTTGAAGTATAATAACTTTTTCTTTTATTTGTCTGAAGTTCACAACAGGGGTATTTGTATTAATAATATTTTTGAAAACCTTGTTATACCTGACTCAGTTATAATCGGAGCATCGATTTTTGCGATTTTTGTTATTATTTTTCTTGTTTTTTATAAATCAATGGTGTGGAATAAATTTGATATTCTTTCTTTATCATCGCTCTGTACGGGCGTAACAATAAATATGCTCGAGAGAATACATTTTGGCTATGTTATTGATTATTTTAATTTCAGCTTTTTCAGAATGTTCCCTACTTTTAATGTTGCGGATATACTTATATGTATGGGAGCTTTTTCCTTTATTGTGTCTTTGCTTGCGAAAAAATCCGATGAAATATAAGCGGAATAATTTTGCTGCTAAAAAAAATGATGGTATAATCTATGATATTATACGGGACTTTTAAAGGAGTTTTTATGAAAGGAAAAGTTTTTATATTAGGTTTGATTGAAAGTATCTTCTTTGTAATAATGTTGTATTTATTTATTGCAAATTATAAAATCAACGCTGCGTGCCATTTTGCGGCATCTTTTTCGGGTGATTATGTTGTAGTTAATACTTCAACCGTAATTCTATTGATGTATTTAATAGGTTCGGTTTCTGGGTTCTTATATTCTGTTGTTCTTTCAAACAGATATCGTGATCAGATAGAATTTTATGCAAGAAAAACAGAAAAACTTTCCCAGCAGAATGAAATTGACTCTGATGATAAAGAAGCATTGCAGAGAAAAATTGCATCTCTTGAAATAGCACTTGATAATGCACTTAAAAATAAACAGTAAGAATAAAGATTGAACTGTTAAAAAAATATACCCGAAATATTGTTAAGTTTTGTAAATTCGAGTTTTTGCAACCTTTGAAAAGTCTTTCGGGTGAGGGGGATTTCGGGCTGTCAATTTCCTTATTTAGAACTTTTTTATTTATACAAGTACAAAAATTATATTTTAAAGGAGGTTTTATGGAAATTAATGCTAAAACTGTAGATTTTAATCAAAATGTTGAAATGAAAAAAGATGTAAATGCACAATCTCAAAAAGTAGATTTGTCTGTACCTGAAGATAAAGTTGAATTAAAATCTAAATCCAAAACTAAAACAGGAGCTAAAATTGGTGCATTTACAGGTGTTGGATTGGCTGCCTATAGATATGCCGGGCCTTGTAGAAGTATTCTAAAAGACGTATATAATTCAATTGCAACATATGGAAATAAAAAAATTGCAGGTGTAACAGTGGCCCTAGGTGCTATTTTAGGAACAGGTTTGGTGTCTGGAATCGGTGCGGGAATAGGGGCCTTGGCCGGAAAAATTGCGGATTGTTTTTCTTCTAAATCAGATAAATAGATTAAAGTTATAAAAAAAGAAAAGGTAACAATGTGTTATTATGCATTTTTACCTTTTCTTTTTTATAATTAACAAACTTAATTCATATTCTCATAAAGCGTTGACATTGGATTTTGCTTGTAGTATCAATTTAATATGTAGAAAGTGAGTGGTTTGTTTGTGCTGAACAACCGCGGGCGGTAACTGAATGACGGCGAGGAGGCGGCAGAAGGTTACAGCCAAAAAATATAATAAACAAGGAGAAAACATGCCAACAATAGCACAGTTAGTACGTAAAGAACGTCAAAGAACAACTGATAAGACTAAATCGCCGGCGTTAACAAATTGCCCCCAAAGAAGAGGTGTTTGTACAAGAGTTTATACAACAACTCCTAAAAAACCTAATTCTGCACTCAGAAAAGTTGCAAGGGTAAGATTAACAAACGGGTTTGAAGTTACTTCATATATTCCGGGTATCGGACACAATTTGCAAGAACACTCTGTTGTTTTAATCAGAGGCGGAAGGGTTAAAGACCTGCCCGGTGTCAGATATCACATCATCAGAGGTACATTAGATACAGCAGGCGTTGCAAACAGAGCTAAATCAAGATCTAAATACGGCGCTAAAAGAGCTAAGAAGAAGTAATAAGAAAGGCGATTAGAAATGTCAAGACGTAGTAAACCCGCAAGAAGAATTCCCGCTCCTGATGCTGTATATAATAGCGTTGATATTGCCAGCTTTATAAACAGATTGATGAGACGCGGTAAAAAATCTGTTGCGGAAAGAATTTTTTATTCAACATTAGAAAACTTAAAAACAAAATCTAAAGATGAACCTTTGGAAATATTCAAAAAAGCGTTAACAAATGCTACACCTTTATTGGAAGTTAAAGCAAGAAGAATCGGCGGTTCTACTTATCAGGTTCCTCTTGAAGTTAAAGCCGATAGAGGTATGGTATTGGGCTCAACATGGATTATTGAAGCAGCAAAAAAACGCAGCGGTAAATCTATGGTTGAAAAATTAACAAATGAACTTATGGATGCTTCAAACGGTGTTGGTTCAGCTTGTAAAAAACGCGAAGATACCCATAAAATGGCTGAAGCTAACAAAGCATTTGCTCATTACAGATATTAATCTTGTGATTATAATAAAAAAACTCCAACAATCATTGTTGGAGTTTTTTTATTTGCTTTTTATTATCTGCCGCCCGGTCTGTGACCTCCTCCGGGTCTATGACCGCCTCCCGGTCTGTGAACACCGCCTCCCATGGGTGGTCTTCCGTAGTTAGGGCGTCCTACCTGATATGTTGTCCAGCTGTTAGGATTCCCGCCAAAATTGTAACCGCCTGCAAAATTTGTGTGTATTTGCATTCCGCCTCCGCCAACTGAGGGCGGATAGCCCATGTGAGGCGGACGGGTTATTATCTGACATGGCGCCTTAAAACAGGTATACGGACGTGAATAATATCTTATGCTTGTTCCGCCGTAAGAAGAGTATCCCGAGTATCCGTATGGATATGCAACAGGAAGATACTGCACGGCGGATTGTGTATAAGGAACTATTGCGCTTTGGGTTTGGGCACTGTTTGCAGCGCCTTCTATTTTATACAAAGAGTTATCTTTATTTTCGTTGTATTTTGTCATCCCTTCTTTTGTTTCTCCGACAGTAAGTGATTGAGTATATATTTCCGCATTTACCGTCAATAAAGTAAAAGGAACGAATAAAAGTAACAGTGCGAATTTCTTTAACTTCATAAATACCTTTCTGTTTTGTATTTGTATAAAGATTTATCTGTAGTTTTGGAATTGCAAAGGTACATTATAATTATCAGCATTATCTCTAAGCATTTTTATAACGGCTTGAAGATCGTCTTTATCCTTACCTGAGACTCTTACCTGCTCGCCTTGAATAGATGCCTGAACTTTCAGTTTTGTATTTTTTATATCTGCAACAATTTTCTTTGAAAGTTCCTGTGTAAGACCTTTTTTTAGGTTGAATACCTGTCTTACATTTCCGCCTAATGCATTTTCGACGGACTGAGGGTCTAAAATTTTGATACTTAAATTTCTTTTAATCATTTTTGATTGCAAAATGTCTATGATATTACGCAATTTCATATCATCATTTGTCGTAATTGTAATTGTTTTATCGGTGTCAAGAATGACATCCGAGTTTGAATCTTTTAAATCAAATCTGGTGCTGAGTTCTCTTTTTACTTGATCAACGGCATTAACCAATTCTTGTTTGTCGAACTCTGAAACAATGTCAAAACTGCAATCTTTTGCCATATTATAACTCCATTTAAATATACATTTTTATTATACTATAAAATGACGTGTTTTAGGTTATTGATTAATTAATACACTTTAACCTTCTGCTGTTGGGTGTGCCGTAATTAAGAAAAATTATATTACCATATTGTAACGTTTTTCCGCTTTATCTAGAAGCTGAGAAAATCTTCTTTCCGGCATATACCATTCGCCGTTTTTTGTCTTTGTGAACATTGTTTTCTTTAATGTTGCTTCATCACAATCTGATGTCCCGATTATGATGTTTTGGCTATATTGTTTAATTGCCCTGTCAGCTAAAAAAGCAAACATAGGTTCTGCAGGATTTAAATAATTATAGTTTTCGCCAAATTCATCAACCACTACGGAAATACCCGCTTTTTTATCATCTGTACGCCTGTAGTGCATGGAAGTTTCCGCACAGGCAATAATTTCTCCGGTTGAATCTTCTTTCAGAAGATAATAATTTCTATATGGATGAATTGAATAAAAATCTGTTTTCAGGTCTCTGCGCAGACATCCCGAGGTTTTGCCGTATTCTATTTCTTTTAAGTCATTTTTGTTTTTTATGTCCATCAGATATAAAGTTGCATTGACTTTTTCTTTGCTGTGAATTTTTTTCATCTCGCAAAGCATAACTGGAATTTTTCCAAAAGTTGGATGTGTTTTTTGAATATTCATTGCCGCTCTCTTTTTTATTTAAAAACAAAATATTTATTTTTTTGCTAAATGTTATATAATTTTGTTATGAAAAGAATTTTTTTTGCATTTTTTGTTATTTCTTTTGTTGTTAACAATGTTTATGCGGCTAATGTGTATGATATGTCCACCCCGCTTGAAGGGCAGTCTATTGCTTCTGATTCTCTTCAAAAAGATGTACTTAAAAAAGTTTATTCTATTGCGGCAAAACAAAATTCTTTGTGCACGGATTTTAAAATCTCAGATACCCAGCTTTTACATTTTCCTTATGATGCAGAGAAAAAAGACGGTAAATATGTAAAAGGATATTGGAAAGAACTCTGGACCGTTAATTATTGCGGTGAAAATATACAAATACCGGTTACTTTTGTTATTAAAAATAAAAAAACATATTTTGAAGTTGAAAATGTAAATTAAAATGAAAAAATAGCAAAAAAAATTTTAATCGGGTTTATAACAAGAAAAATAGGTGTTATATGAATATTAACAGAACTTCTTCACTTTCATTTAAATCAAGTATTCCTGTATATTTTTATGCTAAAAATCCGGCAAATGACCAATATGTGCCTGTATTAAAGAATACCAATATAAGAAAGTGCCAAAATTTTATTGTTCGTAATCTGAACGGAAATGCCAGGAAAAAGACAGATTTTGGTCTTATAAATTTTTATTCTAAATACGATAAAGATTATGCTTCAAATCCCGTAGTTCATTCCGTATATCAATCCAGAGGTCCGATGTTATATATGGTAACCGGCAATGATGTTGAAGTTGTAAATGAACTGGCCCGTCCCGTCGGAATTGCAAAGGGAGAGTCAAAAGATGCATTCGGGCACAGCAAATCATTTGAGGCACAATATGCGGCAAAAAATTATAAAATTAAAGTAAATAATTTTATAAAGAACGTTTGTCGTCCTGTTAAATCAGGTATTGGCGGTGAAAAATTGGCTTTGCACCTGTTCTTTACTCCAAAGTATAAGAAAAAGTCGGGCGAATTAATTGGTTTTTCTTTTGCAACTGCACAATTCAGAAATCAAAATAACAATGAACTGGTTGACGTCTATACGCCTCAGAGCTAGATTTATTTAATTTATTTTTTTAAACAATACCGTTGAATGTTCAGAAAGATTTATCGGCTGGTTATCTCTGCCGTTTCCGTTTATAACAACACCTTTATTTGTATTGTTATCTCCTCCGTATATTTCATCATCGGTGTTTAAAATTTCTACCCATTGTCCCGGCGGGAATTTTATATAATATTGTTTTATTCCGTGTGCGGGGTACTGTACATGGCTGAAATTATTGATTGTAAATAATTCATTATTTGATTTATCGTCTCTTGTATGCATCCCTATAACCTGAGAATACGGATGTTTTACTGTATTTGCTTTTATGTATTTGCCTGTTGTGATTGCAGGATTTTCTTCGTTGATTTTATTTAAATCCCGGGTAAGATTGCTGAATTTTTCCATATCTTCAAGCGCTTCTTGTGAGTATTCTATATTGCCTCTTTTAGATTCCTGAAGCGCTTTTTCGCCGGGTTCATAGCCTTTTTCGGTATATAAATATGGTTCATATTTAATGGAATCAAATTGTCTGAAAAATCTAAAAGGTGTTAAATCAGCGTTTTCATCGCATTGAAATACCATTTTTGGCCCCGGAATTGAATATGTTACTGCAAGTCCGAGTTTATGTTTTGCATAGCTCTTTTTAAATATTGATTTTACATCGTCATAATTTATATCGGAGCTTTCTTTTATTCCGAGAGGTTTTAATACTTGGGTTTTAAATAAGCTGTCCAGCTCATTTCTTTGATGTTCAGGAACATTTTCCGTATTGTACTTTTCAAGTTGTCCCGTTTGAAGCATGATTGCGAGTTTTTCTGCTGCAAATTGTGCTTTTTGGAAAATTACTGTCTGTATTGCGTCTTCCGGTGATTTTGATTTGATTTTTGCAAGATCATCCGCTCTGCCGAGGTCTTTATCACTCAGTTCAATATTTTCATTTAAATGAAGCATAGGAACCATATGTTTTGCAATTAAAGCAGTCCCTTCAAAATTACCTTTTTCATCGTGGCTGTACACATATTTAACACGTCCTGCAGAAGAATAACAATCATTTTCAAATGTATTTAAATCAACATTTCCGTATAATGCTTCCTTTATTGTGTGATAATATTCAAAATCCCATTCACTGTCAAACCCGAGGTTATCAAGTGCGGTATTATTTGCCGATATTTTTTCAAGGGCCTCTATATGCGCTGTTTGGTTAATATTTCCCTCACCTGTTTCATTAGGGGAAAGAGGACTTGTAACACGCGGGTCATTACCTCTTCCGTCTTCCGCAATAAGAAACGCATCAGGTTTGTGGTAGTTAATTTCTGCGGCTATTTGCTTCATTGTATGGTCTGATTCCATAAACTTTGTCATATCAAGTCTTAATCCGTCACAATGGTAGTTCTCAAGCCAATTCATTGCTGCATTAACTATATAATCTCTTACGTATCTGGAATTTTCGCCTTCAAAATTAAATGCATCTCCGAAAGCATTAGGACCTTTTATGTAAGGGCCTGTTTTTCCGAGTGCCGCACCGTCAGGACCGAGATGGTTTGGAACCATATCCATAATAACATTTAAATCAATACTGTGAGCATAATCTATAAGGTCTTTTAATTGATCGGGACCGCCAAGGTGTTCTGATGGCGCAAATTTGTCTACGCCGTCATATCCCCAGTTAAATGAATATGTGTTTTCAACAGGCATTAGTTCGATGGCATTAAAACCAAGGTCTTTTATTTGTTTCAGTGCTTTTTTCGCCGATTCAAAAGTTCCTTCTTTTGTAATTGTTGCGGTATTCAGTTCAAATATTCTTGCTTTATTTAACGGTGTAAGACCGTTGCGCGCATTTGCCTGTCTTGAAATTCTGTTTTTGTTAGATTTAAACCAGGATGAATCATTCCATTTGAATAATGAATGGTCATATAAGGTTGAAGAACCTAAAAGGCTTTCCTGTCTATAGGAATAAGGATCTTTTACAACTTCAACATCACCGTTTGCTTTATGAAGGGTATAAAAATATTTATCTCCGTGTGCGGCTTGTTCTTTGGAAAGCTGTTTTGGTGTTTCAAAAATCCCGTTACCTTTATTTTGCAGTTCATATTCCTGCTTTGAAACTCCTTCTTCCGATTCTTTTTCAACTGTCACTGTAACTTTTTTTACATCAGGAAAAGTGAATAATTTAAATGAAGTTTGTTTCGTTTTAGGGTCAATTATTCCGCCCCAGCTCTGGTGTTCTGCCCAGCTTCTTCCAAATGATAAAGGTTTATAGCAAATATTTGATATATCTTTTATTTGCTTTTCATTGCCGGTATTTTGAGAATTTGTCTGTACATTTTTTTGAAAATTTACTTGTTTTAAATTTTCAAGATTATTACCGTTTATCTTCATTTCTATTACCAAATCTCCGCAACCTTCATACCTTTAATAAGTTCTGCGGCTTATTTTTTTTGCCGTTTTAAACAAGAATAATTATAAAAATTTACATTAAATAACGAAAAATAAAAAAGTCCGCAGGAACAATATACATATTTTTTTAATTTGTCCCGTTAAAATTTAATTATCGCTATTTATGATATTTTTTTCAATTTCTTCAATACAGTTTACAAAAAAGTCGGATAAATCCTTCAGTTCATCAGGATTGATTAAAAAATTTAAAAGACAATCTTCATTCAAATTCATAAACTTTTTCCAAAAACTACGATATAAGAATTGTAGCATTTCCGCATGGTTAAACATCAACTTTAAAGATGATAATTTATATTTTTATTCAAGTTTTCGTACTAAAAAGAATAGTCCGGGTAAATAATCATATTCGGCAATGAACAAAGGGGGCATTACATATCATAATTCAAAAATAAGAAAGACATAAAACTAAATTAATAAAACAGATATAGGAGAAATGTTAATAGTAGCATTTCTTCCGTAAACAAGGAGGAAAAATGAAATTAAACAAAATTACACTTGCCGCCGTACTAACATTCGGGTTAATGGCAGGTACAAATGCCGGTTTTGCACAAGAAACCGCAACTGAGATGTCAAATGATATTTTGGCAGCTTGCCCACTGTCGGGATGTTCTTCTCCTGTGATAAATAAGAGTGCAAATTGTTCAAAATGTCATAAAGAAAAAAAGAGCTGCAAGCCCGTGCAGGATGATTGCAATCAATGTCCGCCGATAGCTCAATGCCCTACACCTTCTGATCCTACTTGCGCAGTATGTCCTCAGCCTGCTGATGGTAAAAAATTTATGCAGCAGGTATATGCATACCCTAATGCAATTTACGGAAACAACCAAATCGTAGGTGAAAGAAACAACGGTGTTTTCTTGGGCGACGGTTCTATGAGTTCAATAAGCGGTATTCCCGTAGCAGAAGCTCCCGGTATTACAACTAACTGCGGATGTGAAGACGGTAGTATGACCGGTGCGGCTGCTCCTTTGCCTTGTCTTGATAATTGTCAAATGATAAACGGTATTCCCGTCGACAGAAATCCTTCTAATTTAGACGGTTCAAATTGTCCTGTTCAAATTCACACAAACACAAGTATGGAAGCAACAAAAAAGACAATTGCCCCTTTTGACTATTCTCCGATGACAGGCGGAGCTGCTCCCATTACGACAAGTATTTATCCTGATGTTCCTTATGGCTATTGGGCTAGTTGTGATATTAACGCTTTAACCGAAAATGATATATTAGCAGGTTATCCTAACGGATTATTTAAGCCGGGTACTAATATATCAAGAGCCGAAATGGCAACAATGGTTGTAAAAGGTTTTAATCTTGATTCTTGTTCTTCCAATACAAATCTTTTCTCTGATGTTCCCCAGTCTCACTGGGCAAGCAGAAATATTGCAAGTGCTGTAGAAAGCGGTATGATGGCAGGATATCCGAATAATACATTTAAACCTAACCAGCCTCTTTCAAGAGCTGAAGCATTTTCTATCATAGCTAAAAACATAAATTGTCCTATGGATGAATGTAAAGCTGAAGAAATATTATCTAAATATCCTGACGGAAATTCCGTTCCTTCGTGGGCGAAAATACCCGTTGCAAAAGTTCTTGACAATAACGGTATAACCGATTTCCCGAGACCGGAAGTAATCAGTCCGAATAAAGATGCAAGCCGTGCCGAAGTTGCTTCAATGATGGAAAATGTCAGAGTTGCATTGGGCTACAGTAAAGATGATAAAGTTTCTTCAACTGATTGTGAATGTCCGCCCAAAAAAGTTTTCTATGAAAAAGAAGAAACAGTTACAATTCCGACATTGCAGCTTTCATTTAGTGATGAAATCAGTGCAAAATCAGCTACCGTAGGTGACAGATTCTCGGCTAAAACAATTGATGCCGTTACAATTGACGGAATTGAATTCCCGGCAGGTTCAAGAGTTTACGGTAAAGTTCTTGAAGTTGTAAGACCTGATGCTCATTGCCAAGGTGCTTTAAAACTTTCGTTTGACAGAATTGAAAACGGTAAATGTAAAGCTCAATTACCAAACCAGATATTGACCGCACAGGTTAACAAAGTTAAAAAACCGAATGCATTTGCAAGACTTGTTGAGTTTCCGTTCACATGGACCGGCGGTTTAATCGGTAACGCAGGCAGAACCGTAGGCGGTGCTTTAATCAGCTTAAGTAATGCTGTTGAACAAACTATCGGCGGAGTCGGTGTCGGTACCGGCGAAATCTTCCAGGGTCAATTCAGAGCTGCGGGAAGAAGCTACGTCGATGTCGGTAAAGCTATTGTAAAAGCTCCTGTTGATTTAACAAGAACTGCTTTATCGGGAACAATGGGATTATTCCAATACACAGGTGATGAACTGTCTTATTTAGTTGATCCCAACGGTATGAAAGTTTCATCGGTTAACCCGAAAGAAAAAGTTACAATCGCTTTTGGCTGCCGCGAACAATAGTTTTCTTGTTCACTTTCTGGTGAAGACCTCCTTTTTAGGGGGTCTTTGCTTTTTATAAAATATAATTTCGCTAAAATCGCAAAATATGATAAAATATTCTTTGTATTTCATATTATTGGAGAGGTTTTATGGCTGATAATAAAGATGTAATTATTTGTCCTGCATGCGGCTGTGAGATGGAAAAGGTTTTTATTCCCGATCTCGGTATTAATCTTGATGTTTGTTCAAAAGGATGCGGCGGTATTTGGTTTGACAACAGAGAATTTAAAAAATTTGATGAACCGCATGAGGATATTACTCCCGTTGTTGAGGTATTGGAAGGTAAAGAGTTTAAAAATGTTGATGATGACAAACTGAGAATTTGCCCTGTATGCGGAATGAATATGGTTAAAAATAATGTAAGTGCGAAACATGAAGTTACTATTGATGAATGTTACGGCTGCGGCGGAAAATTTTTGGATTTTAAAGAACTCGATAAAATCCGCTCTCAATATAATACAGAGGAAGAAAGAGCAGCTGACGCCATACGTGAATTATATTCACTTGCAGGTGTTGAACTTACTGCTTTTACCGATGAGTATGAAAAAAGGATGGAAAATCCAAGTATGCTGACACGATTAATAAAACTGAAATATAAATAAAAATTAGAAAACAAAAAGCCCTCTGTTATGAGGGCTTTTTAATATTAAACATCAAGTTTTTCCATTAATTCATCGGATATATCAAAGTTTGAATATACATTTTGAACATCATCGTGTTCTTCAAGTTTTGACATTAATCTTAAAATATTTGTTGCAATTTTCTCATCCGTTACTTCAACAAGATTTTCAGCTATTCTTGTAAGTTCTGCAGACTTTCCTTTGAAACCGTTTGATTCGAGTGTCTCAACGCAGGATTGAAAATCTTCGGGTGTTGTAACGACTTTATAAACATCTTCTTCATCAATTACATCCTGCGCGTTCGCTTCAATTGCAGCTTCAAAAAGTTTATCAAAATCGGTAGTTTCTTTATCGAACTCAATAGCGCCGACCTGTTTAAACATCCAGCCTACGCAGCCTGTTTCACCAAGGTTGCCGCCGAATTTAGAGAAGAAACTTCTTATATCGCCTGCCGTTCTGTTTCTGTTATCTGTCATGGCTTCGATAAATATGGCCGTGCCGCCTGCTCCGTAGCCTTCATATGTCAGTTCTTCAACACTATCCGCGCCGCCTGCTCCGGAACCTTTTTCTATTGCCCTTTTTATATTATCGTTTGGCAGTCCCGCTGCTTTTGCTCTGTCAATTGCGGTTCTCAGTCTGAAATTGCCGGAAGGGTCGCCGCCGCCGAGTTTTGCAGCTACTATAATTTCTCTTGAAAATTTCTGAAATGTTACTCCTCTTGCCGCATCCACCGCTGCTTTTTTATGTTTAATTGTTGACCACTTTGAGTGTCCTGACATATATTTTCCTTTCGTATGAATTTATTTGTTTTTATTGTAATATAAAATTATGGAAAATAAAACAAATACGGATTTAGATTTAACATTGGCTGCATTTAAAGCAGAAGACTATGAAAAGGCTCTTCAAGGCTTTTTAAAACTTCTTGAAAATGATGCAAATAACCCCAATATTTTAAATAATATCGGCTTATGTTATGCAAAATTGGCCCGGGATGATCAGGCTGTTGAATATTTTATAAAAACACTGTCTTTTAACCCAAAATCAGTACAAACTTATATTAACCTTTCTGATGTATATTTTAAAAATAAAAACATAATAGACGCAATTAATCTTCTGGAAAATGCGGTAACACTTATGCCAAAAGAAATTGCATTAAAACATTATCTCTCAAGATTTTACCTTGAAGATTGCCGTTATGATTTGGCTCTTGAACAGCTTTTTGAAATTCTTGATATTGATGCAGAGAATATTGATGCTTATTGGGATTTGGGTAATGTTCAATTTGAAATAGGCGATTATGACAGTGCTATAGCTAACTATGAAACGGTGCTTGAAAAAATAGACAGTAATGCTGTTTTATATTATCAAACCGCGATTGCATATGAAGCAAATGATAATGTTGATAAAGCTATTTCAAATCATTTAAAGGCGATTTCCTGCAATGAAAACTTCCATCCTTCTTATAAAAAATTGGGTATTTTATTTATGGCGCGTTCTGATATGGAAAGTGCTGCTGAATATTTTGAAGATTATCTGAAATTTGATTTGCCGGAAGAAGAAAAGAAAAATATTGAAGATATTCTAAGTCGAATAAGACAATAGTATTATACTTTTGAGCCTTAACTGCTTTTTGTTTTTTGTGAATACTTTTAGTGTGTTTACAATAGCAGGTTCTTAAAATGAAAGAAGTTTTAGTTTATACGGTTAATTACTGTCCTTATTGCAAAAAGGTGGAAATGCTGTTGAAAGAAAAAAATATAGATTTTCGTAAAATTGATATAACGGAAAATGAAGACGAATACAGAAAAAAACTTGCCCAATATTATGATATTCAAGGCAGGGTTACCGTACCTCAAATTATAATCGGTTCAACCCGCATAGGCGGTGCTGATGATTTGGAACGGTTAAACAATTCAGGTGAATTAGATAAATTACTCAAGGATTAATTTTATGAATAAATTTTTTAATTATTATAACTCTCTTTGCACCGGAGCTAATACACCTAATGTTTTTTCTTATGATCCGTATATAATTGCCATTAAACAAATGCTTGTGTCGGAACTTCAGAATATAACTTATTATATTGAAAAACTTAAAGATCTTAATGTTGATATGGCTTCTTATACGGATAAAGTTATTGATTTTATCGTCGTTATGATTATTAATCTGGATTTTAAAAAAGAAAGTGTTTTTATCATAATGGAGGATTTGTACAATAACAGAAAAAAACTTGAAAAAATGTATATTTCTGCATGTGATAAAGCAGGAATTGAGTATGATTTATTAGACAGAGGAGAAGACTATACTTCTAAGTCTGAAATATTAAGGGTTTTAAATGAACATGAGAAAAATCTGAAACAAAATAATCTCCCTTTCGATAAAAATAAAAAAAATCTTTATGAAATAATAATTAATCTTGTTTTAAACGCTTGTAATTGTCTGATAGAATTGAAAAAATTCAATTCCGATTTTCCGCAGGCAAAAAACATGGTTCTTAAACTTTTAAACAGTTCCAATTCTCCTTCTCTTAATGAAAATGATTTGATTGATACAATAAGAGATTTTTCTAAATGTAATTATCAGATTATGAAACTTATATACGAGAAAATTGTAGAAAAATTCGGGCCTGTTATAAAAACAAAAGTTCCGCTGCATCAAAAAAAAGGAAAAGCCATACTTGTTTCCGGCAGCAGTTATTCTGATTTGGAAAAACTTTTGAGTGCCTGTGAAAAATATGATATTAATGTTTATACTCACCGCAATATGATATCTGCTTTTCAATATGAAAAACTTACTGCGCATCCGAATCTTGCAGGCAGCTATGAACAATCCGAAAATAATATGTTTATTGATTTTGCTTCATTCCCCGGACCTATTTTTGTTTCAAAAAATGCTATTTTAAAAACTGATGTTATAAGAGGTCAAATCTATACATCTGCGAAATATCCGGCTTACGGCATAGGCAAGATTGAAAATGATGATTTCTCTCCTGTTATACAATACGCATTAGAGGCTAAAGGTTTTGAAAAAAATGAAAAAGAAAAAACATTTGAAGTCGGTTATTTTGAAACTGATGTTGAACATATGCTTTCTGAAATCATAAATAAATATAATAAAAAAGAGATAAATCGCATTTTAATTATCGGATTATCAGACGGATTTAATCAAAAAGATGATTATGTCAAATCATTTATTAAAGATGCCCCGAAAAACGATTATATTATTTCTTTTTCATATGATGCTTCAAGACATAATTTTTGCCGTATAAATTCTTACTATGATTATTCTCTTCTTTATAATATTATTGAAATTTTATTTGATAAACTTGAAAATGTAAATTCTAAACTTGGTGTGTTCTTCGCTGATTGCTGTCCTGACGTAATTTCTCATATTTTCAATTTAATTTCTTTAGATGTGAACAATATATTTCTGGGACCATGCTGCCCGAATGTGATAAATCCTGTTTTATATGACGGATTATCAGATATATTTTCTGTCAATGAAATCACAGAGCCTTTAGATGATATAGAAAAAATTTCATAAAAAGAGGAAGGTTTAACCTTCCTCTTTTTATGATTTAATTTATAGAATATACAGTTCCAATTGCAAGTATTGCATTATCTACGGTTTCTTGTCCGAATTTATTAACCAGTTGGTCGTAACTTGCATTTTCTTTTATAGCCTGCCAAACCTTTGCTGATGTACCACTTATTCCGGAAGGGATACTTTTTGCTGTTTTAATTGGATGTCTTAATGCATTTAATGTTTTAGTTCCTGTATTGCTAAGTGTATTGCTAATTTGTGATTTTGCTGTTTCTATGTTACTTAATGCTGATTTTGTTGCGTCACTTGCAAATGTTTCTCTTATCTCAAGTTCTTGTAACAGTTTGCCTTCTGCATCAGTCGTTGCTCCTTTAATATTGCTTGCTTTATTTCTTAGTGAATTTATTTTGGCTGCTTCTTTGTATGACCCGATGTTTTCTTTTATATCTGCACTTACAGAACTTTTTGACTCGCTTACAAGTTCTTTTGCTGTTGCAATCTCGTCTGCATTACCTGATTTTTTTGCTTCTTTTAATAGCTCTTTTGATGTTTTTAGGTCGCTTACATGAGTTTCTGAAGCACCTGCTTTTGTTAATATATTTGTTTTTATTTTTGATAAGTTATTTTTTGTGGAGGAAATGGCATCTTTCCCTAATGCAGTTGCTTTTTTAATTATAGATGCCTTATTGCCTACTTCGCTAAGTGCACTTCCTCCATTTACGCCTGCAGTTGAGGACGCCATCACTGATTTGACACCTGCTTTTGCTCCTACGACTGAAATAGCTGCAGTAAAGGCGCCTCCGCCTATATTCTGCCATGCTTCTTTTGCTTCAGCATCAGTTTCTGCTTGAGATGCTGCGATTGCCCCTTTTGCGACTTGAACACCACCGGCTACAGCACCGACGGCACAAGCTGCAACCCCCACAGCGGGAACTGCGATACATAATGCAGCCGTTCCTATTGACAGCAGAGTTTTACCTAAAGAAAAATTTCCTTCTTTATCCGTAAACATTCCCTTTACACCGTTTACAATTGTTTTCCCGACCCCTTTGACCATATTACCAAGTGCGCCCAAAAATCCGATTTTACCGTCGTCTTTTCCGTCTGTACATGTTTCACTTGATGTGGCGGCACTTGAAAGTTCTAAAGTGTCTGCTTCTGTTTGGGATATGTATGATGTTTCCTGCGTTTGCGTCCCGCTTATCGGTATTTGCTGTCCGTCAGTTGTGTAATAATACCCGTTTGAGTAATATGCTACATTACTTGGTATCGCTGCTGTCATGTTTTCCTCCGTAAAAATTAAAATCCCCGATAGATATTTAAAGTTATTTTTTTTTCGAAAAATGACAGCTTTTTGTTAATTGTTACAAAACATTAAGAGAGGTACTTTGGATTTTAGTACCTCTCTTAATATTCTGTATATATTTTATTCATATTTTTTAAATATTATAACGGCATTATGTCCGCCAAAACCAAATGAGTTTGTTAATGCAACATTAACGGGGAGTTTCTCGGCTTTATTTGGTACATAATTTAAGTTTGCAACTTCTTCGTCTTGATTTTCAAGATTGATTGTAGGCGGCACCGTATCATTTTTTATTGCATTTATGCAGATTATTGACTCTGCGGCACCTGATGCTCCAAGAAGGTGGCCTGTTGCTGATTTTGTTGAACTTACACGCAAATTCGGATTTGTTGTTTTATCTCCGAATACTCTTGAAATAGCCATTGATTCTGCGATGTCTCCAAGATGAGTGCTTGTTCCGTGAGTGTTAATATAGTTAACATCACTGCTTTTTATACCTGCATCTTTTAAAGCAAATTCCATTGCTTTTGCGGCACTTGAACCGTCAGGACAAGGTGCTACAACATCGTATGCATCACCGGTTTGTCCGTATCCGATAACTTCCGCATAGATTTTTGCACCGCGTTTTTTTGCATGTTCAAGTTCTTCAAGAATAAGTATTCCTGCTCCTTCTGCCATTACAAATCCGTCACGATCCTTGTCGTAAGGTCTTGATGCTCTTGATGGTTCGTCATTTCTTTTTGAAAGTGTTTTTGCCGCAGTGAAAGAACCTAATCCGATTGTACAAATTACCGCTTCACTTCCTCCCGTAATTACAGCGTCAGCATCACCATATTGTATTGCTCTGAAAGCATCACCGATACAGTGTGCTGATGTGGCACAAGCGGATACTACTGCTTTATTTACGCCTTTTGCTCCCATTTCAATAGAAATTTTGCCTGCCCCCATGTCTGTAATCAGCATAGGGATTGTAAACGGTGAGCATTTTGTCGGACCTTTACTTAGCATATCGGAATAACTTTTTTCTATGGTGTGAAATCCGCCTGCTGCAGATCCTACAATAACACCGAATCTGAAAGGATCTATATCCGATTCTTTTATTTTTGAATCTTCAACTGCTTCTCTTGCAGCGACGATTGCATATTGCAAGTATTTATCAAGTCTTCTTGCTTCTTTAGGTTCAAAATAATCAACAGGATTAAATGCGGATTCTTTTATTTCTCCTCCGATTAATACGCTGTGTCCTGTCATGTCTCCCATATTTTCAATTCTTGTTATGGCGCTTTGACCTTTAACAACACCATCCCATAGCTTTGAAGCTCCTACGCCGTAAGGAGTAACAGCACCGATACCTGTTATTACTACTCGTCTTTTTGTCATTTTTTTCTATCTCCTAACAAAATGAGGAGAACTTGCTCTTTCCAAGAACCCCTCATTCTCATAATCAATTGATGTTCGAGCAATTACGAATTAGCTTCAATGTAATTAACTGCATCTTGTACTGTTGCAATTTTTTCAGCTTCTTCATCAGGAATTTCGCAGCCGAATTCTTCTTCAAAAGCCATTACTAATTCAACTGTATCTAAAGAATCTGCACCTAAATCTGCAGTAAAACTTGCTTCAGGAGTAACAATGCTTTCATCAACACTTAATTGTTCAACTACTACTTTTTTTACTCTCTCAAGAACGTCACTCATTTTTTTCTACCTCATTTTTAACTAATACATTATTAATTTCGTTATGAAAATATTATACTATTTACATATAAATTTGCAAATTGTTTAACTATATTACAAGACCGCCGTCAACGCCAAGTACTTGCCCCGTTATATATTGAGCATCAACAGCTAAGAATTTTACTGTTTTTGCAACATCTTCGGGAGTTCCGAGTTTTTTTAGCGGAATATGTTCAATAATTTTTTCCGTATTTAAATCTTTTGTCATATCTGTTTGTATAAATCCCGGAGCAACGGCATTTACTCTTATTCCTCTTGAACCCAGTTCTTTTGCCAATGATTTTGTAAATCCGATTAATCCTGCTTTCGCGGAAGAATAATTTGCCTGACCCGCATTTCCGTACACTCCGGCAACGCTTGCCATATTAACAATCGCGCCTGAACGTTGTTTCATCATTATTTTAACAACCGGATTTGATACATAATATGCACTGCTTAAATTTGTATTTATTACAGATGACCATGCATCTTCTCCCATTCTGATAAACAGTCCGTCTCTCGTAATACCTGCATTATTAACAAGAACGTCTATTCTGCCGTATTTTTCAATAATTTCTTTTATTGCTTCTTCTACGGCTTCTTTATTCGAAACATCAAATTTCATTGCAACAGGATTTGTTTTTGTTATTTCTTTTATTTCAGCAACCGTCTTATTTGCTGCTTCTTCATTACCTGCATAGTTTACTATTACATCATAACCTGCTTTTGCAAGTTCAATGGCACATGCTTTTCCGATGCCTCTTGATGCTCCGGTTACTACCGCAACTTTGCTTTCTGACATTATATAAGCTCCTTTTCTCTGTTATTGGAAAGTTCTTCCGATACTAGATTTAGTGATTCAAAATCATATATATTTAATGTTCTTAATTCGGGATTTATCTTTTTATTTAACCCTGCAAGAACTTTACCCGGTCCCAATTCTATAAAATCAAAAATTCCTGTTTGGGCAATATTTCTAATTGTTTGAGTCCATAATACCGATGAGCGGATTTGCTTCGGAAGTTTTTTCATAAAATTATTTCCCGTTGTTTCGGCTTCAGCGTCAACATTTGTATATACAGGAATGATTGTGTCATTAAATTCAAAGTGTTTTACAAAGTCAACAAATTCATTTGCTGCACTTTCCATTAAAGGAGAATGAAATGCTCCGGATACGGCAAGCGGAAGAACTCTTTTTGCACCTGCTTCTTTGAATTTATCAAGATTGTTTGTTATTTCGTTTTTATCCCCCGTTATTACAACTTGACCTGGTGAGTTAAAGTTTGCGACATAAACATTGTTTAACTGTTTTGTAATATTAATAACGGTGTTATCATCTAAGCCCAGAACTGCAGCCATTGTTCCGTTTGTTCTTTCGGCTGCTTCATTCATTAACGCCGCACGTTTTGAAATCAACAGCATTACTGTTTTTAAATCTACGGCTCCTGATGCATATAGTGCTGCATATTCCCCTAAGCTGTGTCCTGCCGCTGCGACGGGAATTATATTTAATTTTTCTTTTAACGCTTCATATGCTGCAATTGACACTGCCAGAATACAAGGCTGCGAATTAATTGTTTTTGTTAAATCTTCTTCACTGCCGTTAAAACATAAATCGGAAATACTATAGCCCAATACTTCATCGGCTGTTTTAAACACATTTCTTGCCGCCTGTGAATTGTCATATAAATCTTTTCCCATTCCCGGCTTTTGTGCACCTTGTCCCGGAAAAATCAACGCATATTTTTTCATTAAGCAATACCTTCTCTAAGTTTAACGACCGCACTTCCCACCGTCATGCCCGCACCAAATCCTGTTAAAATGGCACTGCAAGGAAGTTTTATTTTGCCTGATTGGATTGCTTCTGTCATTGCAATCGGAATAGAAGCAGCAGATGTGTTTGCATATTCCTGAATATTTGATATTACATGAGAAGGATCAAAATCCAATCTTTTTTCAAGCGCTTCTATTATTCTCATATTTGCCTGATGAGGTATGAGATAATCTATTTCATTAAGTTTTAATCCCGATTTTTCAACGCATTCTTCAATATAATTAGGAAGTTTTGTTACTACATATTTATAAACTTCTTTTCCGTCCATTTTTACGAACATATCGGGAACTTCATTCGGTTCAACAAGAGGACAGTTTTTACCCGGAGTAGGCATTTGAATAAAATGACCCAATTTCCCGTCAGCTTTAAGCTCTACCGATAAAATGTCGTCTTGATCATCATCGGAAACAGTTAACATCATTGCGCCGGCACCGTCTCCAAAAAGCACGCATGTTGTTCTGTCTGTCCAGTCAAGGCATCTTGAAACAGCATCCGTTGCAACTATTAATATATTTTTTGCCATGCCGGATTTTATGAATGCTCTTGCTATTCCCATTCCGTATATTAGTCCCGAGCAGGCTGCCGTAATATCAAAGCAGGCTGCCTTATCAGCACCGAGAGCTGCTTGAATTTCACAGGCGGTAGAAGGATAGATATGGGTTCCTAAACTTGCTGCGGCAATAATATAGTCTATATCTTCTGGTGCGATTCCGGATTTTTCCACAGCTTTTTTCCCTGCTTCAATACCCATTTGTACCGCAGTTTCATTGCCGGAGAGAACATGTCTTCTTTCTATCCCTGTTCTTGTTTTTATCCACTCATCGGAGGTTTCTATTATTTTAGTTAAATCATCATTTGTAATAACTGTTTCCGGTACTTGAAACCCGATTCCGGCTATTTTTATAGGTATATTCATTTTAATTCTCCCCGTAATATGAAGCTATTGTTTTGTTTATTCCGGTTTCAACAGCGTCATATGCTACTTTCACCGCATTTTTTATTGCATATGCGGATGAACGTCCGTGGCAAATAACTGTTATGCCTTTTACTCCCAGAAGAAGTGCTCCTCCGAATTCTTCGTAGTTTATTTTTAAATATATTCTTTTTAATATCGGTTTTACTAAAAGACCTATTATTTTTGAGAAAAAGTCGTGATAGAATTCTTGCTTTATCATATAAAACAGCATTCTTGCAACGCCTTCAATTGTTTTTAATGTTACGTTTCCTACAAATCCGTCACAGACTATAACATCACAGTTTCCGAGAAATATTTCTTTCCCTTCGGCATTACCTATAAAATTGATGTTATCTTTATTTTCATCGAATAATTTATAAGTTTCTTTTGCAAGTTCATCGCCTTTTCCTTCTTCTTCGCCGATGTTAAGTAATGCAACTCTAGGGTCTTTTATCCCGAGAACGGATTTTGCATATACAGATCCCATCAGACCGAATTGATAAAGCATGCTCGGAGTACAATCCGTATTTGCTCCCGAATCTATTAGTACCAAGGGTCCTTTCATTGTCGGTATAACAGTTGCGATTGCAGGTCTTTCGATTCCATGCAATCTTCCCATTCCGAATAAACTTGCTCCCATTGCCGCCCCTGTAGAACCTGCCGCAACAACAGCATCGGAACTTCCTGTTACCACTGCATTTACAGAAAGAACAATTGATGAATTCTTCTTCTTTCTGATAGCTTGCCCGGGGGCTTCTCCCATTTCTATAACTTCTGAAGCATGAGTTTTTTTAATATCAAGTGATTTTGTGTTAACTCTTATTCTCTTTGGGGGGAATAAACCGCCCCCTATTGATGCAACGATACCTTCCTGATCAATTCTGTCCAATTCTCTTTCAATATCATAAAGTTTACCGACCAGCTCTATCGGAATATTATATTCCATTGCAGCCCAAACAGCACCCTCTACGATAGCCTTGGGAGCATTATCTCCTCCCATTGCATCTATTGCTATTCTTGTCATACTTTCCTATATCCCCATGTTAAATATCACGGTTATTCAGCGTCAGCTGCTACTTCTGCCTTTGCCGCTTTTTTGCTTACAACTTTACCTTTATATGTTCCGCATTCACTGCATACTGTATGCGTTAATACTGTTGCACCGCAATTTGTACATATTGTTGTTTCGGGTACTGAACCTTTCCAGTTCGCTCTTCTTGATGCTTGTTTTGCTTTACCCGTTCTTTTCTTTGGTACTGCCATAATTAATTATCCTTTTCTATTTTTATTGTCTTAAATATCTCTAACCTCGGATCGGAACTTTCTTTCTTTATATATTTATTTATATTTCCGTCTCCATTACAATTTATATCACAAACAAGTTTATTTGGTATATTTAATATTACACATTGGTAAACAAAATCTGTTATATCAATTTCATCTTTACCGTTTAAATCTTCAACAAAACTGTCTTCTTTGAGCTCAAACTCCTTTTGCTGACTGCTGTTTAGATTTTCTTTGATATATGCTTCATCAACTTCTATATCAAATATTTTTGTAAAGTCTTTTAAACATAAGTCGCAGACTAAATTTACTTCCGCGTGAATTTTTCCTTTTATTCTTATTATTGAGCCTGCTATTTGCACATTTAAATCAGCCTTTACTGGAGTTTTTGTATTGAATTCTTCAATAATCTCGGAAAAATTAATTTCAAGGCTTTTATCTTCTTTATTCTCAATGTCTGAAATAATAATATTCATCTTTTTTAATTTTAAATTGAAGAAGTTTTTTGTCAAACGATAAAAGAGCAGACCCTTGAGCCTGCTCTTGTTTAAGAATTTATTTTTATGCAACTTTATAACTGAATGACCGTTGAATTCCCTGCTGCAGCATTTGGTCCGCCGATTGAATTTCGGTATTTGCCGCTTGCAGCTGTGTTTGCATTTTTTGTATCTCTATATCTATTCTTTTTTCGTATTTTTCAAGTTCAGCTTTTTTTGCCTGCAATTTTTTTACGGCAGGTGAGTCACTATCGCTGATATCATTAATTTGTGTTGTATATTCGGCAATTTGATCGGTATATTTCAGTTTTTCCGTTGTCTTGTCGTTCAGTCTTCGCTCAAGATTATGCATATATTGAGTCAAATACATTTTACGGCTGAATGATACTAAGAATCCCATAATTTCTTACCTTGTCTGATTAAGTGACCTACCTCTTAAGAATAAATGTTCCGAATTCTGTGCCAGAATCAGTTCCGTTTTCTTAAGTTTGTATTTTTCATAATTGATACGGTATTCTATCTTTTTAAGTTTTTTCTTTATTGTTGTCAGTTCGTTAAATGTGGCAACCGACTGCTCAATAAGTTTTTTTATCGGGTTATTTTTCTTGAAATATGCCTTTAAATAACCTAAAAAGTTATTAAACCGTCTCATATGAGTGTGTAGCTGATCCGAAAGTGTTGGTTTTTTTGCCAATTTTATCTCCTTTGGGACAGGACTACATTATTACTAAAACATTGTGCAAACAATTATTGCCTGTCTATTTTTGTAGGGTTTCGTCCTGTTTTTTTCCTTTTTAATATTTACTTCTGCCTTAAAAGCCTATGCCTTAACATTTTTGATATCGGTATTTCTTATTTTTTCTTTAATATTATTTATATTTTTTTCAAAAAAAAATTTACATTTTTTTACAAAAATTTTTCAAAAAACTTTATATAAAGAAACAAAGATGAAATTTTTTCTGATAATATGTCATTATGTATAAAAGTTGTAACTTAATATTACATGGTTTGTGTTTTTTTACGGGGGCTGTGGCTTCTTGCTGTAATTCTCCCGTTGATCAAATCGGTAATCAAAAACCTCCGCTGCTGTTCGAAAATTATAAAGGAGAATTGGTTCCTCCCGAAGAACTGTTTAAAAAAATCCGTGAACATTCAAATAAATTTAAAAACGGCGGCTGCCCGGAGTCTTGCAAAAATTGTTGTTTTATTCAAGAGCAAGATTGGGATGAAGGTAAATATATAAATGAAGTTACAATTACCAATTTTTCCTGCTGCAATGCCGATTGCATATATTGTGCAAATAATTTGAGCAGCAATGAACGCTTTAATGATTATTATAATATTTTGCCGATATTAAAATATTATAAGGATGAAGGAGTTCTTGTTAAAGGTTGCGAATTTCATATCAGCGGCGGAGAATTTACTATTTATCAAGAATGCGATGAGATACTCAAAGAGTTTGGAATGACGGATTATGCAAAAATAATTATTTCGTCCAACTGCATAAGATACTCCGATGCTTTGGCAAAATCTATGGAAATTGGAAGTACTTATATTATTCATTCTTTGGACTGCGGTTCAAGAGAAACTTTTAAAAAAATAAAAAGAGTGGATGCGTTTGATAAAGTTATTGATAATCTAAAAAAGTATACTTTTAATGCAAAACAGCAGCTTACGCTTAAATACATAATTATTCCCAATGTTAATGATAATTTGGATGAATTCGGAAAATTCTTAAATATTGCCGCTTCTTTGCAGGTTCGCCGTATTGAAATTGAAATTGAAGGACGTTATGCCAGAATGGTAAATTATAAAATTTCTCCTTATTTTGTTGAGCTTGCGGAAAAAATGAAACAAATGGCAATACCTTACGGTTTTTATGTCGGATTCTTTCCTTTTCTACGGCAGGCAATGCACAATAATGTTTATAAAAAGCAAAACGGTATTCAAAATTTTTGCAGTAAATTAAGAATAAGAAATGATAATTCAATAAAAAAACTGTATATTTCTCAAAAATATTAAATGATTTTTACTTATAGAAATTTATAATATCTCTTATTAAATTAATCATTCTTGTTGAAATTTGCTCAATATATTCAGCGGAAGTAAGACCGTTTATAACAATATCTGCTTTTTGCATTGTCGGTCTTATATGAATTTGTGCGGTTTGTGTAACATCTTTGAACTGATGTTCGGCTGCAGCACCTGTTTTTCCTCTTGATATTGCACGGGAAAACCATCTCTCTTTTATTTTGTCAAATGGAGTATAAACATAAACTTTTATGTCAAATAAATCCGCTAGTTCTTCGCCTAAAACATATAAGCCCTCCGATAAGATTGCTCTTGTCGGTTTTTTGTATATTCGATTGGGTGTGCTTTCACAGCTGACAAAATCGTATTCCGGTCCGTAAATACCGCAGCCGTTTTTAAGACTTATAAGGTGAGCTCTCATTAAATCAAGATTTATTGCTTTCGGTGTATCAAAGCTGAATCCTGTTTTATATAAATTTTCATAGCTGCCTGCATCTTTAAGTTCTTTTGATGTGTCAATATAATAATCATCGCAATATATACAGGTATATGCATCATCAAATAATTTTTTTCTCATTGCTTCTGATATGTTATTTACAAGTGTTGTTTTCCCTGATGCGGATTCACCCGTAATTCCTACCATATAATGTTTTTGTGGATTGTCTATAATATTTTTTACAATCATCATTAACATTTTTTCATTTATGGAAAGAAATAGAGGCTGGCTTTGTTTTCTGTCTTCGTCCAAAATGTCTTTTATTCCGTCAAGGATTCTGAAAGCAATAATACTTGTATTGTCAATATTCGTTTTATTTAATTTATGCTGCTCTCTCTGTACGATGTTTTCTATTGACATCTTTTACTCCTAATTCTCTTTGTTAATATAAAAGTCAATTATAAAATAATTTGTTAGTTTGTGTACATAATTAAACATTTTTCTTAATAAATGTCTAAATCCCTTATCCTTTCTTGTAATAAGCCTTCAAGAAATTCCGTTTTTAATATTATTTGCTTAATATTATTAATTTTCTTTTGCAAAAAAAGCGACTTTTTTATATTCGAGATTAAAAATTGTTTTAATTCCTTTAATAAATGATAGTAATATTCATCGATATATTTTGTTGTTTCACACATTGTTGATAATGTTTCATTAATAACAAATACGGCTTTTTCCGGATTTTCTTCTTTTATATACTTCTTAAACTTATTTATATTAAATAATATTTTTTCATAGCATGCTTTTATTTGTTGTCTTTTTTTTGAAAGAATATTAACAAAGTAATTTTTAGTTTCATTATAACCTTTTTCAATAAGTCCGTTTTTTATTTCCGTATCAAGGTTAAAATCAAATAATATAATATCCTTTGTATCAATAATAATATAGTCGTAGCGGTCATTTTCACTGTATAGGTCAAAAATATTTTCCGTGGACAGATACCATATTGTATTTATCAAAGAGTTAACGTAGTCTTGAGGGTTTTTAAGGTCGGAATTTATTCTTGACCCTTCTATTCTGAATTCCAGAATTCTTGAATCCGGATTATTTAATGTATTATATACTTTCCATGCAGGCCAGCTTTTAATTAAATCACCGTCAACTAAAATTGCGTCGTTAAAATTAACAGGTTTCATAAGTCCCGGAAGACTTGCGGAAGCTCTTATTGCAAAGGCTATTTCCACATCCGGTGTTGTTTCTTTGGAAAAAATATACGGAGTATTTGTATTTAAATCAACTGTTAATATTTGAAGATTCTTGTCAATATCAAAAAATGTTACGGGTTTGTTTTCACCTTTTTTATAGTTTTTGTCATAGAACTTTCTTTCTATTTTTTCACGAAGCCAATCAAGAAAAATTTCTCCTTTACTCATGGATATATCGGGAGAAAAGATATTAATATTAATATCTCTAAACATATTAAGACTAAATTCATACATTATTTTTTTTATTTCATCCGGACTGTATCCGATAGCATAAAAAGAAGAAAAAACCGCACCGACAGAAGATCCTGCTATTGCATCGATTTCGATATTGAGCTCCTGTAATGCTTTTACGGCTCCGATATAACAGATTCCTCTGATACCTCCGCCTCCGAAAATGCAATTGTATTTAATCTTTTTTCCCATTTTCTTCCTCAAAAAAAGCCTGAAAGTTTATTTTCTTTCAGGCTTTTAATTATAAGATTTTATTGGCAATTTGCCGCTTCTTCTTCCGTAACACCCTTTATTGTAAGGCTTACTTTGCCTCTGTCATCAACTTTGATAATTTTTACAATAACGGTATCACCGACATTGAGTCTGCCTTCTATTGTATCAATTCTTTCTTTACAAACCTGAGATATGTGAACCATACCGTCTTTATTAGGAGCCAGTTCGACAAAAGCACCGAATTGTACAATTTTTACTACTTTGCCTTTGCAAACCATGCCTTCTACCGGTTTAAAGGTTAATTGATTAATCATGTTTATAGCGATATCAGCGCCTTCTTTGTCGTTGGATGTAATTGTGACGCGCCCGTCATCTTGAATATCAATTTCCGCACCTGATGCTTCTATGATACCCTTAATATTTTTACCTCCCGGTCCGATTACGGTTCCGATATCATCAACAGAAATGTTCATTGTGAATATTCTGGGTGCATAAGGTGAAAGTTCTTTTGCGGGTTCAGTTATGACTTCTCTCATTTTTGATAAAATATGTAGTCTGCCTTCTTTTGCTTGAGCTAATGCTTTTCTTAACGTATCATTTGCAATACCTTTTGCTTTCATATCCATTTGAAGAGCCGTGATGCCGTCGTCATTACCTGTTACTTTAAAGTCCATGTCGCCGAGAAAATCTTCAATACCCTGAATATCTGTTAAAACAACAGGTTCTCTGCCGGGTTCCGTAATCATACCCATTGCAACACCGCCAATCATGCATTTAACGGGAACACCGGCATTCATTAAAGCCATTGATGAACCGCATGTTGAGCCCATTGATGTTGAACCGTTTGATTCCAATACATCGGAAGTTACTCTTATAGTGTATCCGAACTCTTCCTGAGACGGAAGTGCGGGAACATTTGCTCTTTCTGCAAGATTTCCGTGTCCTACTTCTCTTCTTCCGGGTCCTCTTAATGCTTTTACTTCACCTACTGAAAATCCCGGGAAAATGTATTTATGCATGTATGTTTTCTTTGTCTCGGGATCAACGCCGTCAAGTTCTTGTGCCATGCCCGGGCCTGCAAGTGTTGCCACTGATAAAATTTGTGTCTGGCCTCTTGTAAATACGGCGCTTCCGTGTGCTCTCGGTATAACACCCACTTCACACCATATAGGTCTTACTTCGTTTGGTTTTCTTCCGTCTGCACGAACACCTTCATCAAGAATCATTGCACGCATAATTTTCTTTTCTGCAGCTTTAAATTCTTCCGCAACAAAGTCAATACCTGTTTCTTCAATAATTCTGTGAATATAATGGTCTTCAGGAAGTGCTTCAACTTTTTCTTTAACAAGTTTTTTCGCTTCATCAAGTTTATCTTGTCTGTATTTTCTGTCAAAGTTATGATATGCATCAAAAATCATATCATGGGCAGCTTCATCAATTATTTGTTTAAGTTCTGTAGTGTCGTAAGGCTTAACAAATTCTTCTCTTTCAACTCCGCAGTCTTTTGCAAATTGTATTTGTGCTTCGCATTGTTTTGCAATTTCTGTTTGTGCAAATTCAACGGCTTCCATAATATCATCTTCCGTAACAAATTTGCAGCCTGCTTCAACCATAATTACGCTGTCATGTGTACCTGCAACAACAATATCCAAATCTGATTTGTCAGCTTCCTGATGAGTCGGATTTGCTATAAGCTGACCGTCTACCTTAGACACTCTCACCGCACCGACAGGTCCTTCAAAAGGTGCTCCTGATAACATTAATGCTGTTGATGCTCCGAGCATTGCAAGTGTATCAGGCTGATTCTGCTGGTCATAACTGAATAACTGTGCTACGATTTGTATATCATTTCTGTATCCTTTCGGAAATAAAGGTCTTATCGGTCTGTCTATTAATCTTGAAACGAGAATTGCTTTATCGCTTGCTTTTCCTTCACTACGGTTATATCCTCCGGGAATACGTCCTATTGAAGACATTCTTTCTTCGTAATCTATTAATAACGGGAAAAAGTCAATACCAACCCTTGGTTCTTTGCTGACGCAGCAATGTACAAATAACATTGTATCTCCGCATCTTACCGTAACCGAGCTGGTAGCTGATTTGGCGTATTTACCTGTTTCAATGGTGACAATTTTGCCGCCTACAGGAATTTCAATTTTCTTTGATTCTACCATGTTTTTCTCTTTTCTTTTTATACACTTCTATTTTCGTTTCTCATTATAACGTAAATAAAATTAATGTACATTTTAAAGAGAAAGTTTTTTTACCAATTCAGGTATTATTGTGTCCCATGCAAGTGCTGAAGGATGATCATCTTCGAGTACGTAAGGCTTTTTTTCAAAATCTTTATCAATCAAATCAGATAAGTAAATTATTTCTATTCCGTTTTCTCGCAGGTCTTTTTCAATTATTTTAATCTTTTCTTTACCGTTATATGCAAAAACGGTAAACTTTGAATTGGGAAAATTCTCTTTTATTTCTTTGTTTATTTCCAGCAGGTGAAGCAGCATGAATTCTATTTCTTGTTCTTGTGAATAAATTCGTTCCGCATACATTAATCCTTCATAAATTGTACGCAGAGTATATGAGTGCCAATACCATATATCAAAATCATTCTTTTCGACTAAGTGACCGTTTTTTTCTTTGTAATAAATAAGAATATTGTGAAAATATGATGCAGGCATATATAGTCTGTAGATATGTGCATCAATAAATGTATATATAAATTGTTCGGGATTTTTAATTTTTGAGGAAAGTCCTTCTTTTACCATATAAAGCATATGATTTATTCCGCAACCGGGTATTCCTCTGTTGAAAACACTTCTGTTTGTATAATCGGATAATTTTTTGGAAAATGTTTCATTTTCCTCCAAGCCGACTCCGAAAGTAAAAGAACACCCCAGAAGTACTATCTCACGTTTTAATGTTTCTTTTATTTCATCGGGTCTGAACCATGAGTCTTGCGACGGATTCTCTTTCATTTTTTTATATGTGTTAATAAAGTTTTTGACAGGCATGAATTTGTATGCATCAAAAAATTTAGTATGTATTGCCCAGCCCGAGTAATCTTTTTTTACTTGAATTTTATATGAGATAAACTCTGTAAGCAAAAGAACGGATATTAGCAAAAAAATATTAATTACCGCTATTTTTATGATTTTCTTCATTCCAGAATCATAACATTTAAAATTTTATATTCAACTTTGTTTAAGGTTGTTATACTATTTAATTATGATAGGCAGAGTTATTAAGATATTTTCTGATTTTTATTATGTTGAGACCGACGAAGGTTTGGTTGAGGCAAAATTAAGAACTGTTTTAAAAAAGCAAAAAGCTGATGTATATACCGGAGATTATGTCAAACTTGAGCAATTTGACAAGAATTCAATGCAGGCTTTTATTTCCGAAATTTCAAACAGAAAAAATCTTATTACAAGGCCGAAAGTCGCTAATATTTCTCAAGCGGTTGTTGTTTCGGCTTTAAAAGAACCTGATTTAAACTATGAACAGCTTGACCGTTATATTGCTCATTGTGAATATCATAATATAAGACCCGTATTATGTTTCAACAAAGAAGATATTGAAGAAACAGAGAATTTGAAAAAACAAATCACTGATATATATGCGGGCTTAGGATACGATATTATTTTTACGTCCGCTTTGAAACGGACCGGACTTGAAGAATTAAAACCTGTTTTAAAGTGGAATACGTCAATATTGTGCGGAGCCTCAGGAGCCGGCAAATCTTCTTTGATTAATGCATTATTGAATACTTCAAAGCTCAAAACCGCACCCGTAAGCGAGAAAACAAAGCGCGGTACTCATACTACAAGACATTGCGAATTGATTGATATTGATAAAGACACATTTATTGTAGATACTCCCGGTTTTTCGCATTTAAAATTTGATTTTTTGCTTCCTCAGCAAATATCAAACTTATTTCCCGAAATGCGAAATAAAGAGTTGGCATGCAAATATAAAGATTGTCTTCATATTTCCGAAAACGGTTGTGCTTATACGCAAATTACTGAAAATATGGCAGATTCCAGATTTCAAAGTTATAAAAAATTTGTTACCGAGGCAAAAGAATATGAGGAAAAAATTTCAAAAATTTCAATAAAAAACGAGTCTTTTGTTAAATATAATAATAATAAAATGATGGCCAAAATTTCAGATAAAAAACGCGGTCTTTCAAGAAAAAAATTAAATCAAAACATATACAAGGATGAAACAGATCATGAATGAAAACGTAAAAAGCAAATTCAACGGTTATATAAACACTATTAACGAATTTATTGATAAGAATGTTGAGGTTTTATATCCTGAAAAAATTTATGAATCAATGAGATATTCTCTTCTTGCGGGAGGAAAAAGATTAAGACCGGTTATTGCAATAGAAACGGCATCTTTGTTTAATGTTCCTTTAGAGAATATTCTGCCTGCAGCCTGTGCCATAGAAATGCTTCATTGCCAGAGCTTAATACATGATGATTTGCCTTGTATGGATGATGATGATTTCAGAAGGGGAAAACCTTCCAATCATAAAATGTTCGGTGAAGCAACAGCTGTTCTCGCCGGAGATGCTCTTTTAAGCTATGCTCCAAAATTTATAATTGATAAAACACCTAAAACCGTGTCTTCTGATGTATTAATTAATGTTCTGAAAGAATTTTTTACAGCCGCAGGGGTTGACGGAATTATATCCGGTCAAATTGTTGATTTGGATTCTGAAAAGAAGAAAATATCCAAAGAAGTTCTTCATTATCTGTATGAATATAAAACAGCAAAGTTATTTAAACTTGCAGTGCGTACAGGTGCAATTATCGGGCATGCCGATGATGAAGTAACCGAAAAATTAACACTGTTTGCTCAATATTACGGACATGCCTTCCAGATATATGATGATTTACTTGATGTTACTTCAACTCTTGAAGAAATTGGAAAAACTCCCGGAAAAGATGAAAAAAGCGAAAAATCAACATATGTTTCAATGTTTGGATGTGCTGAAGCAAAAAAACAAATTCTGTTCCTTTGTTCGCAGGCTTGTGATATACTTAACGGGAACGGAATCAAATCTGATATTTTAAACGGAATTGTTTCCGACATTGTTGAAGGGGTTATGAAATGTTCTTAAATACAAGCTATGAAATAATAATAAACGGTATAGAAGCGGCAGTAGTCGCCCAGCTTTTGAAGTTTTTGGGTCATATTATAAAAACAAAACAGGTAGATTTTCAGGTGCTTGCTACAACCGGAGGGATGCCAAGTGCTCATACCGCAGGGGTGATTGCACTTTCGGCGACAGTCGGAATAATATGCGGTTATGAATCTGTGGAATTTGCTATTGCTTTAGGTTATTCTTTAGTTGTAATGTATGATGCGGCAGGACTTAGAAGATCAACGGGAAAAATTGCCGCAAGTTTAAATAAAATAAGAGATGATTTTTATGCAAACGGGCAATTTCAGCCGGATAGATTAAAAGAGCTTTTGGGACATACTCCTTTTGAGGTTTTTGTAGGTGCTCTTTTAGGTATATATATTGCATATGTAAATCATTTTTTACTATTTCAATAGGTTTTTATGAAAAATTTTGATATCTTTAATAACTGTGCCGATGCGGTTTGCGTCTTTTCTCACGATAATGTGCCCGTATTTGAAAATAATGTTTTTAAGACAATATTTTCTGATTTGAAAACAATCGAGCGGTTTAAAAAAAGATTTAATTTTAATTGGTGCATTCTTTCTTCTGACGATATAAATCAAACACCGATTGATGTTTTGTTGAATTCCAAAGAGAATTTTCACACAATAGCCTCTTTTCAAAATTCCGACGGAACTTCTGTTTATTTTTATATTTATTCTTTTATTCAAGACGGATTTAAAATAGTATTTTTTAAAGATGTTTCTTCAGACAATATTTTGGATTCTTTAAATAAAAGATATACAGAATTAAAAGAGAAATATGACGAAATAAAAAATGTGACGGATAAATTTTCCAAAATGCAAGAGCATGCCCAATCGCAGGTTCTTAAAATGGGCATTATTAACAGAATATCTCTTGTAATCAGAGAAACAAACGATATTGAAACCATTCTTTCTTATTCGTTAAAAGAAATTCATTCTTTACTCGGTTCTTTTAAAACATATTTTTCTGTAAAAGAAAAGAATAAATTTAATATAAGATTTGTTCATGACGGAATAAAACCTGATTTCTCATATTGTGAATATGAAAAGGATGTTATTGAAGCTATTAAGAAAAAAGATATCATTTCTTCACCTTGCCTGAAAGAATGTGTTAACAGTGAAAAATTTTTCAACCGCGGAGTTACCAGAATTATTATTCCCGTTCATAATAAAAATAAATTGCTCGGAATAATAGTTACATTTACCAAACAAAAGGTATCGGTTGAAGATAACCGCGAGATATTGCAGTCTGTTGCCGTTCAACTGTCAAGTTCAATTATTCAATCAGGGTTGATTCTTCAACTTAATAAAAAAAATAAAAAACTTGAAAAAACTTTAAATGAACTTAAAACAACCCAGCTTCAGTTGATAAATTCGGAAAAGATGGCTTCTTTGGGGCAGTTAATTTCCGGAGTTGCTCATGAAATTAACACTCCGCTTGCATCAATAAGTTCCAATAACAACCTTATAAAAAAAATATTGTCGTTTCCCGATAAAATTTCACGCGAACAAATTGCCATGATATCCGAGCTAAACAGCATTGATATAGAGGCTGCAAAAAGAATATCCGATATAGTGAAATCTTTAAAGAAATTTGTCAGATTGGATGAAGCCGAGTTTCAACAGGCTGATATTAACAAAGAACTTGATTTAACGCTTAAATTAATTGAACATGAAACTAAAAATAAAATTACCGTTATAAAAAAATACTCCCAGCTTCCACCGGTATACTGTGCGGTTAATATGCTTAATCAGGTTTTTATGAACATATTGATTAATGCTTGTCAGAATATTAAAGAATATAAAACAGAAGGAAAAATTATAATTACCACCGCGGTTAGTGATGGCTGTCTTCTTGTTAAAATTAAAGATGACGGAACGGGTATACCCGTTGAAATTCAATCAAAAATTTTTAACACCGGATTTACTACGAAAAAAACAAGAGCAGGCATGGGGCTTGGTCTTGCAATATCAAAGAAAATAATTGAAATGCATAAAGGCTCAATCACTTTTAATTCTGATGTAGGAAAAGGAACCGAGTTTATAGTTTCTGTTCCTATATAATTTGTTTATTATATAATTTCCTAAGGAGAATAATTATGAGCATTAAAGCACCAAAAGGAACGAAGGATATACTTCCTTCTGAAATTATAAACTGGCAAAATATAGAAAAAACAGCAAATGATGTCTTTTCAAAAGCGAATTTTAAAGAAATCAGAACACCTGTTTTTGAAGACACTGATTTATTTGAAAGAGGTGTCGGTGATACGACGGATATTGTAAACAAAGAAATGTACACTTTTATAAAAAGCGACCGTTCATTAACATTGCGCCCCGAAAATACGGCAGGTGTTGTAAGAGCGTATTTGGAACATAATTTTCACAGAGAAAGTCCTCCTGTTAAATTATGGTATAAAGGCCCGATGTTCAGGTATGAAAGACCGCAGGCAGGAAGACAGCGCCAATTCCATCAGATTGGTGTTGAAATGTTCGGTATACAGGATGCTTCTGCTGATGCCGAATGTATTTTCCTCGCAACAGAATTTCTAAAAAGACTGGGATTAAGCGATCTTGTTGTTGAAATAAATTCTTTGGGGTGCAGTGAATGCAGAAAAGAATATAAAGAACAATTGAAACGGGTTATCGCTCCGTTTTTGGGTGAACTTTGCGAAGATTGTCAAAACAGATACGAAAAAAATCCGTTGAGAATTCTTGATTGTAAAAATGAAAACTGCAACAGACTCTTTGAAGAACATGATTTAAAAAATAAGGTTTCGGGTATAAAATTATGTCCCGAATGTTCACAGCATTATTCTGATTTAAAGAAATATCTGGATGTTCTTAATATAAAATATGTTGAAAATACATTTCTTGTGCGCGGTCTTGACTATTATACAAAAACCGTATTTGAGATAAAATCAAATAATCTCGGTTCTCAAAATGCCGTATGCGGCGGCGGAAGATATGACGGGCTTGTTGAAACTCTGGGCGGAGCGCATACTCCTGCTGTCGGCTGGGCAATGGGTGTAGAAAGACTAAATTCTTTAATTCCGCAGCTTTCAAATGATAAAATTGATTACTTCGTTGTTTCGGATAATAAAATCGAAGCGGTTAAACTTACTGCAAAACTTAGAGAAAAAGGTTTCAGCGCCGAGTTTGATTATAATTCAAGAAAATTTGCAAAACAGCTTGAAAAAGCAGCTAAAACTTCAAAATGTGCAATTATTTTAGGTGAAGATGAACTTAAAAATAATTATCTTACCGTTAAAAATCTTGAAACTTCAAATCAGGAAAAGAAAACATTTGAAGAACTTTAATTAAAGAAACATATATTTAATTGCAGAAACAGCTTCATAGTCGGCACCGGCTTCAAGAAGCTCTTCTGTCGTTATGCCGAATAAACTAATAAGTTTTTCTGTTTCTTTAAGATTTTTATTTGTTTTTATATTTTTTATAAGTTTTAAAATAACATCATTTCGTTTTATAGAAATACCTGAATTGTCAAAATTTTTGCTGAGATTTCTTTTTTTTGATTTGCCCATAAAATTATACCTTATATGAGTTTATTTGCAAATTTATTTATTATCAATAATTTATTAATAATAATTATGTTAACAATTGTAAAAAATAATATTAAAATTTTATGGCAAAAGCAACTTTTTCCTTTAGCAAACTTTAAATTTGTATGATAATTTATCCTGTACGGAGGAAGGAAACACATGAACATTTCAAATTTTTCTGCAAAAATACCTGAAATAAAACAATATACCAAAGCAAAGGCACAAACAAATAATTCTAATTATCAACCGTCATTTCAAGGTGAAGAATATAATCTGGACACAAGTAGAAGAAATGAAAGAGCGAAAAAAGCTGCTCTTGCGGCATTAATTTTAGCGAGTACGGTTCCGTTAACTACTTGTTCGACCGATAAAGTTCCCGTAAATAATCAGGATGAAAATGCAATAGAACAGGACAATAAAAGTCAGTCAACTGACAGCATGTCACAGCTTGAAGCGTTGGAAGCTGCAAAAGATGCAGGAAACGGAAAAATTGTTCTTGCCGATACTTCTTTTATGGCAATGCCTGTTACAGAATTTTATTTTACAAATGCCGACAGAGTTGTTACGTTAAAGCCTAATGCCGAATTACCTCGTAACGACAGAGGAACGGTTCTTGTTACGATTACTGACGGTGAATCTGATCGTATTGATGAAGGCAATACATTAAATGAAATTATAAATAAAGTGTACTCTGATGCTTTAGATGGTTATGACGAAGAAGAAAAAGCAGCTATCGTAAATAAATTTATTGATGAAATAGTTCAGGCTAATCCTTCGCTTGCAAAATATATTCAAAATGAAATGGGCGATGACATTACAAATTACGAACAAATCGGTAGCTTGAATTTATATACGGGTGATTCCAGTAAAGACCAGACTTTGGATACAAGATTACTTACAATGCCGACTTCAGTTGTATATCAGGTTCAGGGACAAGAACCCGAAAGCGTTCTGTTTGCAAATTCAGCAAGTGTATATACCCCTGTAAACGATAAAGTCAGCATTATAAAAGATTCAGATGATTTGTTGGACGGTGAATATTCATCTTTCTCGGATATGATATATGCAAATTACGGTGAAGATATTTCTGATGAAGCATACAGAGATATTGTTTATTCTATTGTAAATTCGCCTTTAAATGCTGTTGAATTTGAATATGTTATAGATGAAATGAACATTAATGACTTAATTAAAACAGGTAATATAACCGATTTAAACAGAACTCTTAATGCAAATACCGACAAAGAAATGTTTGGTATTTCACTTCCTTCCGTTGCTACTTTAAGAAATGTTTCATCGATTGCAAATGTTGATTCTGCAAGAAAGAACGGAATTGTATATCAAATTTCTCCATCGGCATTTTTAGACGGACAAGATGATTTAACATTGTTAATTAAAAGTAATACAAACGAAGACGGAACAATGAATCCCGGCGATGTATTTAAGGCGGTTGATATTCTTCAATTCTATACTTCTCCGGATGGAAACGGCAGATTCGCTTATGTTGACGAAGACGGTGTATTGCAAATTAATAAGGATATTAATTATGAAGAGGCTTTTGCTTCGCAAATTCTTCAACAGTTTGTATATGCAAACTTAGGTGTATTTGCTGCTCCTTATGAAGATGCACAGGGTAATACTTATGATTACGGTGTATTTGATGTAAATAAAGGTTTTGATGTTAAAGGTAAATCACTTGATGAAATATTGGCTAATTCAACAATAAATGTCGATCGTTTATTTGACTATTCTTTTGTTGATAAAGACGGTGAATCAAGATTTGAAGAGGGTGTTAAGTTAAATCTTCCTCAATTTAATTACAGAATTAATAATTGTGCAAGGTTAACAACACCGACAACACCGACGACTCCGACGCAGCCGACAACACCGACGACTCCGACAGAGCCTACAACACCAACAACTCCGACGCAGCCGACAACACCGACGACTCCAACGGAACCGACAACACCGACGACTCCGACGCAGCCGACAACACCGACGACTCCAACGGAACCGACAACACCGACGACTCCGACGCAGCCGACAACACCGACGACTCCGACAGAGCCGACAACACCGACGACTCCGACAGAGCCGACAACACCGACGACTCCAACGG
Organism: Candidatus Gastranaerophilales bacterium; assembly: GCA_944323955.1. Classification (GTDB taxonomy): domain Bacteria; phylum Cyanobacteriota; class Vampirovibrionia; order Gastranaerophilales; family Gastranaerophilaceae; genus Avigastranaerophilus. The sequence continues at coordinate 224,283 of CALUUK010000001.1, forward strand.
AACCGACAACACCGACGACTCCAACGGAACCGACAACACCAACAACTCCAACAGAGCCTACGACACCGACGACTCCGACGCAGCCGACAACACCGACGACTCCGACGCAGCCGACAACACCAACGACTCCAACGGAACCTACGACACCGACGACTCCGACAGAGCCTACGACACCGACGACTCCGACAGAGCCGACATGTCCTACTGCACCGACTGATACTCCGACGGGAGAAGTAAGACCTACGGATATTCCGACAACGCCGACTTCACCGACATTACCAACGTTGCCGACAAATCCTACGGATCCCACAATCAGACCGACAAATCCCGGAGAAGAAGTTGACCCTGTTGACCCGACATTAGATCCTACTATTAAACCCACAAATCCGGGTGAAGAAGTAGATCCTATTGATCCTACCGATCCTACAGCTCCAACGTCACCGACAACAGATCCGACTACGGACCCGACAACAGATCCGACTACGGACCCGACTACAGATCCGACTACGGACCCGACTACAGACCCGACTACGGACCCGACCGATTGCGATTCACCTTCGGATTCGGATGTTCCGACAGGAGAAGAAAGACCCGGTCTTGATCCTACAGACTCGGTAGATCCGACTACGGACCCGACAACTGATCCTACAACAGATCCTACAACAACTCCTACAACAGATCCGACAACAGATCCGACTACGGACCCGACCGATTGCGATTCACCTTCGGATTCGGATGTTCCGACAGGCGAAGACAGACCTTCAAATCCTACAGGTTCCGTAGATCCTACAACAGATCCTACAACGACTCCTTCAACGTCAACAGAAAATGAATCTGATACAAATATAACAGATAATAACGAACAGGTATCTGATTCACAAACAGGTAATGAAGCATGTGCGGATACACCTGCTCCTGATACGGTAGAGAATGAGTCCAGAGATTCAATACTCTCGAATCTTACATCTACGGTTCTTGGTCAAAGTGATGATGATATTGAATTCTTTGAATAAAAGAATATACGTAATAAAAAAGAAGCCTCAAAAGGGCTTCTTTTTTATAAAACAATATAAGTAAAATGGTTTTATTTTTCTATTTATTTACTTATTTATTTTATTTTAAACTCTTCTTTTACGAGGTTGAGAACTTCTCGCCAGCTTTCCTGATATTCATCTTCCGGGTTTAATGCTTCTTTGGGTATACCTGCATGATGAATAAGCGGAAGTAATTCTTTTTCGCTAATTGTAATAGGTTCATCTTTTTTATCATCAGTATCATTACATATGAAATAACCGTTACCGTTTTCGTCTGTTTGATAACCGATTATGGTTATTTCATGCCCGCCGTCAACTTTATTGTCGGCGTTGAAATGTGTATATCCTATTATAACATTTTGTCCGAGGTTTAAAGAATTCAGTATATGTTGTTTTGTTTCTGTTAACTCTCCGTTACGGCCGGCTAAATGTCCGTTTTCATCAATGTTCTGATAAACAACGGAAAATTTGCCCGCTTCAAAGACAACTTCTTCAACAAAACTTTTTTCTATTTCATTTAGACCTGTGGAATCAGTGTTTAATTCTCCGAACCTTTCGTCTGTAATTGCGTTATAAGTATTTTGAGATCCGAGATTTAAAAGTGCCGATTGTATTAAAACATCAACAACGGAACGTTCACCGGGATCTTTATAAGAAGATTGGACTCTTGCCCTTACTATTGCATTTCTGTCGGGTCTGATATTTATGGTAAAATCTTCCCAGTTTGAATGAATTTGGCTGTCCGTATTAAACTTGCGAAGTTTCCATAGTGCATTTGTCAAACTTCCGTCTGCTATATTTTCAATTTTACTTGTTTTGCTTACCATATAGTCCTGACCGCTTAAGCCTGCCGCAAATCTTGCAAATTCGGCCGGTTTACTGTGGGCCAGATTAAATTCCATGCTGGCAACAACACAGGCTGAAGATATAACATTTTTTGCATTCTCGGGGAATGCTTTACCTGTTTTCTGTTCATATTCTGCTATAACTTCATCGGGAATATCACCGAATTGCTGTGTTATAGAATACGGATTTGCCAATGCTTTTAATACATCTTTTATAATCTGTTCGCTTGAAAGTCCCGTAAATCTCGGTTCTGTCGCAATTTTATAAAGATTATCCATTACGCTTGAACCGTCATTGGAATCATTATTTTCTAAAATACCGGCTGCTTGAAGATTCTTAAAAAGAATTTTCCCTTCGTCATCCAGTTGTGCTTTTATTGCTTTTATTTGTGTTTGTTTTGTAACTTCCGTGTTTTTATTTGCTTTAGCAGTGAATGAAGGTATATATGCACGCAGATTATTTGCGGAAACTTTTGTAAGCTCCGAAGGAACGGTTGCATAATTATTATCCGCTTTTTTGTTGTTTTGAAGCGAATTATTTTGTCTTGTATATTGTACCGTTGTACTGTTTATTCCGGGAATTTCAAACATAAAAATACTTATACCTTCTATTAGTATTAAAAAAATCCCATACAAAAAATTGCTATTATTTCAATATTACTGTTAAATAAGTCACATTTTTTTACAAAATTATAACTTATTTTTGCCTTCTTTTAATCCTTTTGCGCGGTCATAAAGCTCACATTTCATATTATTTTTATTTGCCTGTTCGATAATGTAATTTATTAAGCCCAGATAATAATCCGAAATTGTTGCCCTGTTTGTTTTGTACCATACATCTTCTATATCTGCGGCAATCCATTTTCCGCCGGCTTTTCTTACCGAATCCAGCCACATATCTATTTCTTTACGGTTATCGTTTACATTTGGAATTATAATATATTTTGATGTCATAAGCCCGTGGCCGTATGTATTTACGGCTGCATATTTTTTCATATTTTCTAATACTTTTTTATAGCAATTGACGTTTTTAATTTTTTTATATGTTTTTTCGCATCCTGCATCTATTGAAATAACAATATTTAATACACCTTTTTTTATTGCTTCAGCTATTGCGGGTGAGTATTTGATACCGGAAGAGTGAATTCTCATATTTCTGAATCCGTTTTCGGTTAAGAGATTTATTAAATCTTCAAACTCGGGTGCTATTGTCGGCTCTCCGCCTCCAAATGCAATTTCTCCCCCGGACCTTAAAATGTTTTTTTCAATCATTTCTTTTATAATTGGCACGGTATTATAAGGTTTTATTTTCTCAAATTTCTTTCTGTTTTGAACTTCATAACAATATGTACACTTACTGTTGCATTGCACCCAGTAATTAAATTGCAGAAAATCTATATAATCTTCATCGTCCCATTCTTTTTCTTCAAGAAAGATACAGCCGGTGCAATTTGGAAGAATATTCCCTTTTTTATGTTCTTCTCTGTATTTTCTTTTTAGTTCAAAAAATTTTCCCCAATCAATCATTTCTCCCTTATATTCGGGGTTTAAAGTAATATGTCCGCCCCCCGAATGACAGGTGAAACAGCAAGTCTCAAGCCTTTCGTGCTCAAAATCCATTCCGTGTTCTATATATCTGCAGCTTAGATATTTCAATTGAAAAACCCTGTATCTACTCTCATATAAGGGTATCATCTTAGTATTTTGAAGTCAAGAATTGCAACTTTCTTGTTTTTGTTACTTCTTATATGTATAATCTTTTTATACCGAAATTTTAGTTTAGGAATTAATTTTGAAATATACAAGTTGCATACATTTAGAACATGGTATAACGTTTTTTTTGAATTCTGTTCAAATTTGCTGTATCAGCTCTCATCCGGGCGGCGGTAATATAGTTCAGATAGAGAACTATAACGGTGAATTGATAGATTGGGATACGTTATTTAAAAACAGAAATAAAATGCGTGAAGATATTAAAAACGGATTAATACCCGAAAAATGCAGCGGTTGTTATTATCTTGAAGAGCGTGATTGGAACTGTGATAACTATATTGACGAAGTTTTAATAGGACATTTTACGCATTGTAACTGTAATTGTATCTACTGTTATACGGATAAAGATAAAAAGTATTTTAACTCGGTTAATCCTTATAATATTTATCCCGTAATTAAAGATATGATAGAAAAAGGCGTGCTTTCAAAGAATGCCACAATTACATTTGGCGGCGGCGAACCGACTATTTTGAAAGAATTTGAAGATTTGGTTCATTTACTTCTTGACTATGATGTATATAACATAAGAATCCATTCCGACGGTATAAAGTATTCACCTGCAATCGAAAAAGGATTGAAATTAGGTAAAATTACTTTGATTACTTCCGTAGATTCAAGTTCAAGGCAAATATATGAAAAAGTTAAACATGTTAATGCTTTTGATAAAGTTTGGAAAAATTTGGAAAATTACGCAAAAACCAAAAACGGATTAATCAGAACGAAATATGTTTTAATTCCCGGGGTAAATGACAGTTTGCATGAAGTAAAAAACTGGATGAAAAAAACATATGATGCAGGTATCAGAAATATCGCATTTGATATTGAAGACAACTGGTTTAAAACAAACCGTAATAATATTCCTCAATATATATATGTAATTTTTGATTTTGTTTACAAGTTCTATTCCCAGTATAAATTAGAAAGCTGTGAATTGTACGAACGTGCTTCAAATCTTAAAATAGACAGGGAAAATAAACAAAAATCCGACACGGAATCTTAAAGGATTGTATAATGCAGGGACGAATAGGCAGAATTTTTTCTGATTTATTTTCAAAATTAAAAGGCAAAAAAAAATTTGTAAGCTGTCATTGGCTTGAACATGGAATTATTTTTGATCATGCGAATATCATAAGGATGTGCTGTGAGCAAAGTCATGAAGGTAAAGGCAGATATATTCTTGATGATAAATTTAACGGAATCTGGCTTGATATAGATAAAATAAAATCTGAGAAAGAAATTTTAAAACTAAAAGTTCGAAACGGTCAAATCCCTTCGTGCTGTAAAGGGTGTCAGTTCTTAAAAAATGATTACTGGGATGATAAAAATTATTTTTCTCATGTTCTTTTAACTCATTGGAGTAATTGTAATACCCGCTGTGTATACTGTCCGGCTGTGAGAGACAACAGTTTAAGTGATGAGAATATATATAATATTATTCCTATTATTAATCAGTTATATGATGCAAAGATGATAAATGAAGATACTTATTTTTCGATTGCCGGCGGTGAGGCTACAATCTATCCCGAATTTGATAAACTTATTTACCATCTTATGACTTTGGGCATTCACAAAATCAATTTTAATACATCAGGAATCAAACATTCTCATTCCATTGAGCAGGCAATAAAAGACAATATAGGTGAAGTTGTTATATCTATTGATTCCGCAACCGCGTATCTCTATACTAAAATTAAAGGTACCAATACTTTTCAGGTAGTGGTAAATAATATAAAACGATATCTTGAAGCCCAGCAAATAGGTGAAAAAAGGGTTATTGTTAAATTTATTTTAATAAAAGGATATAATGATAATAATAAAGAGCTGCTTGATTGGTTTATGTTATGTTTGAAACTCGGCGTAAAAAAACTTGCAATTGATATAGATATTGCGTGGTTTAATGAGTTTGAACACGGGTATCCGAATTATGTACTTGATTTGATACTGTTTGCAAAACATATGGCAAAAATTAACAATTTGGATTTGGATTTGTATGACAGAGCGTCTATGGTATATAATTCTTACAAGGCGAATAAAAAATACCGTAAATTATTCGGATAAGTAAAATGTTTGTATATGACGAAAGATATGTAAGTAAAAAAGAGGGACATTATTACAGCTGCCAGTGGATTGAGCAGGGACTTGTTTTCTTCAGATATAAAATTGCAAATTGCTGTATTTGCGGCCACCAGGCAGGCGGACACACTTTGTTGTGGGATAATTATGACGGACAGGATATTAACTGGGACAGAATTTTTAAAATAAAAGATATGTACAGAAAATTCCATAAAAAAGGAAAGATACATAAAAATTGTATTGATTGTCCGTTTTTAAAAGAAGATACATGGCAGGTTTCTCCTAAGCAAATTAAATATTTATACTTAAGCCACTGGCTGAATTGCAATTCAAAATGTATATATTGTTACAGCGCTCAGCATCCTGAATTATTAGGGACGGGAAGACACTACAGGCTTCTTCCTCAACTTAAAGATATGTATGAAAAAGGTATTTTAATGCCTGATGCGGATATTTCTTTCGGCGGGGGAGAACCCACTTTATTGGATGAATTTGAAGATATTATGAATTTTCTTCTTGATAATTATTTCTGGGGAATTAGAGTTCATACTTCGGGTATTTTATACAGTCCTGCTATTGCCAGATCCATACATGAGATAAGAGGTTATGTTGTTGTATCTGTAGATGCCGGCTGTGCTGAAACATATGAAAAAATAAAGGGAGTTCCCTATTATAATAAGGTTCGGGATAACATCAGAAAATATGCGCTTCAAACAAATTTTTTGGGTCGTTTTCTTGTCGGTGCAAAATTTATTATAATTCCCGGAATTAACGATACAAAAGAGGAAATTGAAAAATGGCTGCAGGCAAATAAAGACGCCGGTCTTTATACTACTGTTATTGATATCGAAGAAAACTGGTATCATGAACATATTGATAATATACCCAAAAGAATTTTAAATCTTATCAATTATGCAAAAAAACGTTCCAAACAACTGCATACAAATTTTGAACTTTATGAAAGACTGCAGAATTTGTATTACAGAAAAAATCAAAAGCAATCTTTATTAAAAAAAATATTTGCAGGAAGGTAGATGTTTGTATTAAATCAAAATTGTATTTCAAAAACTGAAGGCATATATTACAGTTGTCCATGGATAGAACATGGTATTGTATTTTTCCCTTCTAAGATTGCAATGTGCTGTTTCTGCGGCAGCAAAGAAAATGAATATACTCTTTTACAGGAAAATTTCAACGGTGAAAATTTTGATATTCAGAAAATATTTCAAATAAAAAATAAATTCAGGCAATTCTATAAAAAAGCAAAAATACATACAAATTGTATTAATTGCCCGTCATTAAAAAAAGATGCTTGGGATGAGAGAAATTATATTGATTCTGTTTATATAAGCCATTGGACTGTTTGTAATTCTAAATGTGCTTATTGCTACATATCTCAGCATGAAGAAGAATTTAAGCACAAAAATTATAAATTGCTTCCTATAATAAAGCAGCTTTTTCAAACAGGAGTTTTAAAGAGAAATTCAAAAATTCTTTTCGGGGGAGGAGAACCTGCTGTTTTGGACGAGTTTAAACAATTAATTGATTTCTTTCTTGATAACGGTTTTCAAAATATCAGAGTCCATTCTTCGGGAATACAGTATATACCTTGTCTTGAAAGAGGATTAAAAGAAGGTAAAATTCACTTGACGATTTCTGTTGATTCCGGATCACGTGAAATATATAAACAAATTAAAAATGTTGATTGCTATGATATTGTCAGAGAAAATATAAAAAAGTATGCTTCTTTTAAAATGAAAAACGGAGAAGCTAATATAAGTGCAAAATATATTATTATTCCGGGTATCAATGATACAAAAGAAGAAATCGAAAAATGGCTCGCAGCAAATAGAGAAGACGGACTTTGTTTTACCATTTTAGATATTGAAGAAAACTGGTACAGGAAAAATAAAGATAATATTCCCGAGCATATATTTGACCTTCTTAATTATGCAAAACAACGCTCTCAAGAGTCGGGTTCTTATTTTGAATTGTATGAAAGAATTGCCAATTTATTTTATTAATGCTTGAACTTCTTTAAATTTCGGATGTTTTGAAGATTTTAACAACTCAAATATAACCATTTCCAGGGTAACTGTTTGACATCCGGCATGGCGCAGTCTTTGAAGTGCTGTATTTTTGTCATCATCTTGTCTTGAACCCGAGGCATTTATTACAGTAAAGACTTCATAGCCGTTTTTTATCAGGTCAAAAGCAGTTTGAAGTACGCAGATGTGTGTTTCAATTCCGCATATAATAATCTGTTTTGTTTCTTCTTTTTTTAAGATTTCTTTAATGTCTTCAAACGCGCTAAAGGCTGTTTTTTCAATATATTTAGCATTTTGTATTGCACTTTTTATTTCTTGAAGTGTTGAGCCCAAACCCTTCGGATACTGTTCTGTAATTATTGTTTTTAAACCCAAAATTCCTGCTGTCTTTGCAAGTTTTATCGCATTTTCTTTTACACTGATATCTTTCAGCATATTAACAAGTTTTTCCTGAATATCAATGATTAAGACAAGCGCATCATCGTTAATTGTATTCATTGTCTTCTCTTTCAATTATATAAATATTAATATTTTGAGATTTCTTCAAAATACCTTTCAAGAGCTTTATAGCCCGAATATATTTCGCTTGTTATGTTAACATATCTTGAAGCAACTAAATATTTTAATTCTTTTGCTCTTATTTGAATTATTTCATCCGCATTTGCTTTAAGATTTTTCTCTAAAGACATTGACCATCTTTTTAAGAAGGAAAGTTCTTCATTAATTTGTTTAATAGTGGAAAATTCCAGCGGATTAAAATCATATTTCGCAAGAAGAGCTCTTTCTTGATTATTAATACGTGGTTGGACAACCGGAGTGCCGTATATTTTTTTGATAACCATATAATTATCGGCAACTCTTCTGTGAGAGTCGGGAACATCACCTCTTGCAAGCATCGCGGAAGTGCTTAACGAACTGAATTTATCATCATTTCCGGCCAGAGAGCTAAGGTTTGTACTTTCCAAAAATACTTTATTTTTTTTACTTAAAACAGCGTTATTAATTTTCCCATCTCCATATAGTATATGACTTTATATTATGATAAAACTTTTAAAAAAAAATGTCATGTAATTTTGTTTATTTATTAAGTTTTTTTGTCAAATATTTTACATGTTGTTTCGTAATTTTTTAATTTGTTTCGGATATAATTTATATATGTTTAATTATGATGTAATAGTAGTAGGTGCGGGACATGCAGGATGTGAAGCTGCAGCAGCCTGTTCAAAATTGGGCGCTAAAGTTCTTCTTGCGTCTTTAAATCTTGATAATATTGCGCTTATGCCTTGTAATCCTGCAATAGGCGGGCCTGCTAAATCATGTTTGGTCCGCGAAATTGATGCGCTCGGGGGATTTATGGGGATTGCAGCTGATGCTACATATATGCAGCTTAAAATGCTCAATTCTTCAAAAGGTCCTGCTGTTAGAGCATTAAGAGCCCAGTCCGATAAAAAAGAATATATGAGATTTGTTCGTTCCCTGCTCGAAAGTGAAGAAAATCTTTCTTTAAAACAGTGTACAATGTCTGAACTTCTTGTTGAAAACGGAGAAGTTAAAGGTTTAAAAGATGAATTCGGTCTTGAATATTATGCACCGGCAATTATTCTTACTACAGGAACATCTTTGGAAGCAAGAATATGGGTCGGACTTCAATATCTTGAATTCGGTAGATTGGGGGAAGCAAGCGCAAAAGGACTCTCGCCTTCTTTAAAAAAACTCGGGTTTAATATCGGAAGATTGAAAACCGGTACTCCCGCAAGAGTTGACGCAAGAACCATAAATTTTGATGAAATGGTTATACAGCCCGGTGATGATAACCCCTCATTTTTCTCTTTTCTGCCAAACCGCCCGATAAGAGAACAGTATCCTTGCTATCTTACACGCACTACGGCAAAAACACACGAGATAATTAAAAATAATCTTGATAAATCTCCGATGTATTCGGGGTTTATACACGCAATAGGCCCCAGATACTGCCCTTCAATTGAAGATAAGGTCATAAGATTTGCTCATAATCCTTCTCATCATATTTTTATTGAACCGGAGGGCAAAAATACTTATGAAATGTATGTTCAGGGGTTTTCAACCAGTCTTCCCGCAGAAGTTCAAATACAAATGCTTCGCTCCCTTCCGGGGCTTGAAAATGTGCATATAATGAAACCTGCTTATGCTGTTGAATATGATTATCTACCTGCCGTGCAGTTGAACCATACTCTTATGACAAAAAAGGTAAAAGGACTTTTCTGTGCAGGGCAGATAAACGGGACATCAGGGTATGAAGAAGCAGCTGCTCAAGGTTTATTGGCCGGTATTAATGCAATAAACTATCTCCAAAATAAAGAAATGATAACTCTAAGCCGCGATTCTTCTTATCTTGGTACTTTAGTTGATGATTTAGTTACAAAAGATATTGATGAACCTTACAGAATGCTTACTTCACGCTCTGAATACAGACTTCTTTTAAGGCAGGATAATGCTGATGAAAGACTCACAAAAATAGGCTATGATGTTGGATTGATTTCGGAAGAAAGATATAATAACTTTTTAAATAAACAAAAAACAATTGAGTCTGAAATTGAGAGATTTTCAAACGATAAAATTTCTCCGTCTGAAAGTGTTAATAATATTCTTGCAAAATACGGCGAAAATATCGACAGAGGTTTAAAACTGTCTGAACTTATAAAAAGACCTAATATTACATATGAAGTTATAAAAGAACTCGATATTACGACCAAAAATCTTAATTTACCTCGGGATATATATGAACAGGTTGAGGTTAAAATCAAATATGAAGGGTATATAAAACGTCAAATTGTGCAGGTCAATATGTCAGATAAACTTGAAAAGGTCAAGATTCCTGAAAATATTGATTATAGTAAAATAGAACATATTTCAACCGAAACAAGAGACAAACTTGCAAAAATACGTCCGGTAACCTTGGGACAGGCTTCACGTATAGGCGGGGTGAAACCTGCTGATATATCGGTTTTAATGGTTATGATTGAATCACATAAACTTTCAGTAAAAGATTAGAATAAAAAAAGAGATACCCTGAGGGTATCTCTTTTTCTTGTGTTGTTTCTATTAAGCAATTTCAATTGCGCTTACGGGGCAGCAATCAGCAGCTTCTTTAACACCGTCTTCGTTGCCTGCAACAGCAGCTTCATTAACTTTTGCAACATCTTCTACCGAGAAAACCGCATCGCATACTGATTCACATGCGCCGCATGCTATACAACTGTCATTAACTGTAACTTTCATTATTGTCTCCTTTTGTTAACTGTATATAAAAATAACAATTCTATTATAACACTAAAAAGTAAAAAATTAATAGTAAACTATCTATAAAATTTTATCAATAATTCCGCCGCCTATAACCTCATCATTGTTATAAAATACGGCAGATTGCCCTATTGCAATCGATTTTTGAAATTCTTCAAATGTTACATTTATTGTTCCGTCATCTTTAAGTATGATTCTTGCGTCTTGCAGCGGCTGTGTTGATCTGATTTTTGCCTTTACTTTTAATTCTTTATTCTTTTCAACGGGCAGAATTATGTTTGTATTTACTGCGGCAAGTTTGTTTTTAAAAGTCTCGTCTTTAAATCCTACAATTACTTCATTTCTGTCTTTATTCAGTTCAAGAACATACAAAGGTTCTCTTGCGGCTATTTTTAATCCTTTTCTCTGCCCTACCGTATAATTCCAGATTCCGTTATGCGTGCCTAAAATATTACCCTTTGTATCTACTATATTGCCGGGTTTTGCTTTAATTTCAAGAATTTCATTATAATCTCCGGAATAAAAATCCTGACTGTCCGGTTTTTTTGCGTTCAGTAAATTGTTTTTAAGTGCGATTTTGCGTATTTCTTCTTTTGTATATATGCCAAGCGGCATAATTATATTTTTAAGCTGTTCGGGTGTCAAACGATATAGAAAATAGGACTGGTCTTTTTTTTCGTCAAGCCCCTTTTTTAAACGGAATATACCGTTTCTTTCTTCAATTCTCGCATAATGCCCGGTTGCAAATTTATCAAATTGAAGTCCGCTTTCTTTTGCAAGGTGGGGAAACATTCCGAATTTAATATAAGCATTGCACCAAACACACGGATTTGGCGTTCTTCCTTGAATGTATTCATTTTTAAAGTTATTCAGAACAATTTCTTCATATTTTTCGGAACAATCTATTACATGAAACGGGATATTCAACAGTTTTGCAATCTGTCTTGCAGTTTCAATGTCTTCTTCTTTATAGTATCCGTAACATGAACTGTTATTGCTCGATTTTAGTGCTGTTTTATTTCTGTCCCAAATAGACATAGTTGCACCGATGAGATCATATCCTTGCTCTTTTAATAAAAATGCAGCAACGGCTGAATCAACTCCGCCGGATAAACCTACCAGTATTTTCATTTCCGATTTGTCCCGACTTTAAGCATTCTTTCAATACTTACTACGGCTCTTTTTCTGATTTCATCCGAAATTGTAATTTCATTCGTTTCATTTAAGAGAACATTATAAATATCTTCCAGCGTATTTTGTTTCATATTCGGACATATAATGTTCGGATTAATTAATATAAATTCTTTGTTCCAATTATATAGTTTACTGTCCCTGTTTAATCGTTCAACAACACCAAGTTCTGTTGCAATAACAAATTGTTTTTTGCTGCTTTTTTTCGCAAATTCCATAATATCTTTTGTAGAACCTACAAAATCCGCAAGTTTTGAAATTTCCGTATGGCATTCGGGATGCGCCAGTATTAATGCTTCAGGGTATTGTTCTCTGGCTTTTTCAATATCTGTTGTTCGTATCCTTAAATGTGTAGGACAAAATCCGTTAAATGTTATAACTTCTACATTCTTTAGTTTTGTTTCAACCCATTTGCCCAAATAAGTATCAGGCACAAACAATACTTTATTTGTGTTTAGACTTTTAACTATTTCTATGGCATTTGAACTTGTACAGCATATATCACAATGTGCTTTTACCTCAGCGGTTGAATTAACATAACAAACAACGGGTATATCAGGATATTGTTCTTTAAACTGTTTTAAATTATTAACGTCTATCATATCTGACATCAGGCAGCCTGAGTTTATATTCGGCAAAAGTACTTTCTTTTCAGGTGATAACAACTTTGCGCTTTGTGCCATAAAATAAACGCCCGCAAATACGATAATTTTTGCATCTGTTTTTGCGGCAGCTCTGCTCAAGTATAAAGAATCTCCCACGAAATCAGAAACATCATCTATTTCAACATTCTGATAACAATGCGTTAAAATAACAGCATTTTTTTCTTCTTTAAGTCTTAAAATTTCTTCCCTTAAATCCATAATGTTCCTTTGCTCGCTTGTATAAATATTTATACAAACAAGGATTCAAGTCAATGCACGGACTTATTATTGCTCTGCAACGGCGGCGGGCTGTTCTATTTCAAGCCATTCTTTTATTCTTTCGGAAATATATTCAAAAGAGTTTATTTCAGGAAGAGGACCTGCCGTGATATTTTTTGAATATATAATAACGGGAACCTGTTCTCTTGTATGATCAGTTCCCGGAACGGTCGGGTCGCATCCGTGGTCTGCAGTTATTATTAAAATATCCTCATCTGTCATATTATCAATGATTTTAGGTAAATATGAGTCTATTTCTTCAATGGCTTTTGCATACCCGACGGGGTCATTTCTGTGACCGTAAAGCATATCGGTATCTACAAGATTTGTGAAAATAAAAGACTTGTCATAATTTTTTATTTTGTAATTATTTGTTTCAAGTTCTTCAAGATTTAGTTCATTTTTGATTGCTTTGAGTGTTATTTCAAGTCCCTGAGTATTTCCGCCCGTGTGTATGGCATGTGAAATACCCTTTCCTACGAAAATATCTTCAATTTTTCCGATACCGATAACAATCCCGTTATTTTTTATAACCGCATCGCAAGTTGAATCTTTAAAGGGTTCTACGGAGTAATCACGTCTTAGAGCGCCTATTCTTACGGGCTTTCCGTCAACCATATGATAAGGTCTTGCTATTACTCTTGAAACATTATATTTATCAGTAAGAATTTCTCTTGCAATTTCACAGTATTCATATAATTTTTCAACAGGAATTACATCAATATCAACTGCTATTTGAAATACGCTGTCCGCGCTTGTATATATAATCGGGTATTTTGTTTCCGAATGTTCTTTATGAAAGTCTTCAATGACTTTCGTTCCGGATGCGGGATAATTTGCGAGAATGCCTTTACATCCCGTTTTTTCGATAAATTTATTAATAATTTCATCGGGAAATCCATCAGGATATACTCTAAATGGTTTTTCAAGAACGAGTCCCATCATCTCCCAGTGTCCGGTGGTTGTGTCTTTCCCCTTTGATTTTTCTTTCATTATTCCGTATTGTGCAATAGCTTTCTGGTTTTTTTCTACCCCTTGAACATCTCCGAGATTACCGAGTCCCAGTTTATACAGACTTGGTGCATTAAGACCTTTTACTGCTTTTGCAACATTACATAATGTATTACATTCTTTTATGTCTCCGTATTCACCGCAATCCGCCATTGCTCCGCAGCCCATTGAGTCTATTACTATTACAATTGCTCGTTTCATCGTAAACCCCGTATTTTCTTTGTTCACTTATTCATTATACATTCTAATACTAAAAAAAGTTCCGTTTCCGAAACTTTTTTAAATCCCCAATCTCACTCTAACAAATCTAAAACTTTTTTATTAATGTCTAACCCTTTTAAATCCCTTTTTTATTCACTCTCTCCTCCGCAGGAAAGCTATGCCATCACTCCTTCCGAAAACCGTCTCTGTTTGTTACTTTATAGTATGACGTTAAGATTAACCGTACAAGGTAATATTTTTTAACTATTTTTTACAATTGACCATGCCCTTACTGTCTTTTAGGAAATTTAATTTTTACAATCGTTAATAATGTTTTTTTTGCATTTTTTTTGTTTTTTTCTATTGACAGAGTCATGCAACTTTGTCTCGGGCTTTACAGCCAAAATACTATTTTAATAGTATTTTTACTTTTGTTACGGGCATGCTTTTTTGTTAAATAACTTTTTTGCTTTTTGTAATTTTTATTGTTGTTGCTATTGTTAATCTTAATTTGTATAATTGTGCAAGGTAAGGCAGGTTTTAGATGATATTTAGATTTTTAACTTCAGGGGAATCTCATGGCAAATGTTTAAATGCGATAATAGAAGGGGTTCCTTCCGGTATCAAAATAGATGTCGATTTTATAAATTCCGAACTAAAAAAAAGACAAACCGGTTATGGACGAGGCGGAAGAATGAAGATAGAAAAAGATTCCGTAAAAATTCTCTCAGGGGTTAGACATGGAGTTTCCCTGGGAAGTCCGATTGCATTGGAAATTGAAAATAAAGATTGGGAAAACTGGCAGATTCCCATGTCATCTGAACCTGTAGAGTTGACTGATGAAAACATTAGAATAATTGATTCAAAAAAAATTACAAATGTCCGCCCGGGACATGCGGATTTAGCAGGTGCGCTTAAATATAATCATACCGATATCAGAAATATACTTGAGCGTTCAAGCGCACGTGAAACAGCCGCTCGTGTTGCGGTCGGTGCTGTTGCAAAATGTATTTTAAAAGAATTTAATATAAAAAGTATTTCTTGTGTTTCTCAAATCGGCAGTGTTATTGCTAATGTTGCCGATAATATTTTTGAGTATGAAGATATTATAAATAATTCAGAACTCAGGACTTCAGATGCTTGTGCCGCCGAGAAAATGAAAGCGGAAATAGATAAAGCGAAAGAACTCGGTGATACTTTGGGCGGGAAATTTAAAGTTATATATAAAAATGTTCCTGTCGGGTTAGGCTCTCATGTTCAGTGGGACAGAAAACTTGACGGACTTTTATCTCAGGCAATAATGAGTGTTCAAGCCGTTAAATCCGTTGAAATAGGGCTTGGTAATGATGTTGCAGAAACATTAGGTTCAAAAACCCATGATGAGATTTTTGTTAAAGACGGAAAATATTTTCGTAAAACAAATAATGCCGGAGGTATAGAATCAGGTATCTCTAACGGTGAAGATATTGTTATAACGGCGGCAATGAAGGCAATTCCGACAATGGTAAAACCTTTAAATTCCGTTGAAATCGATACAAAAAAAGAAGTCAGTGCTCATTTTGAGCGTTCTGACGTTTGTGCCGTTCCGGCTTGTGCCGTCGTTGCCGAAGCAATGGGTGCAATAGTTTTAGCGGATGCAATGCTTGAAAAATTCTCTCATGATAATATATCCGAAATGAAACGTAATTATGCTTCTTACGTTGAACAAATTTCTTTGAGGTAACGTTTTGAATATTTCTGTTATCGGAATGATGGGTTCGGGAAAAACTACTGTGGCAAAAAGATTGGCACAGATTTTGAAAAGTTTTTCTTTTATTGATACGGATAATTTAATTGTCGAAATTGAAAAATCTACAATCAGTGATATATTTAAGAACAAAGGCGAAGAATATTTCAGACGGCTTGAATCAAGAGTTCTTAATGATATATTAGAAAAAGATAATCAAATTATCTCTACGGGCGGCGGTATAGTTGTAAAAAATGAAAATATTCAATTGTTAAAGAAAAAGTCGGTTGTTTTCTTTTTGCAGGCTGATGATGAGGTTTTATTTGACAGGATAAAAGAGGATAATACAAGGCCACTATTAAATCATTCCGATATGAAAGAGAGAATTGCAAAAATATTGTACGAACGTAAGGAAAAATACGAGCAGGCTCACTACATTATAGATACAAATAATAAAAGTATTGAAGATATAGCCGGTGAAATCATCAGAAAGTCAGGTATAAATGGAAACTGTTAATGTAAAAATCAATGCGAAAAAAGAGTATTCTTATCCGATTTTAATCGGTGAGAATTTGTTTGAAGATCCGTATGAGTATATAAAACAATTTACAAAAGCGGAAAGATTTCTTGTTGTAACGAATAAAAAAGTAAATTCTTTATACGGTAAATATTTTGAAGATGATTTTGCGGCTTTTCTTATTTTACCCGACGGAGAAGAGTATAAAAATCAGGAAGTGTTGTCATTAATTATTGATAAGGCAATTGCATTAAACATAGAAAGACAAGATGCAATAATAGCACTTGGAGGAGGCGTCATAGGCGATATGGCAGGTTTTGCTGCGGCTGTCTATCAAAGAGGAATAGATTTTATACAGGTTCCTACCACATTGCTCGCTCAAGTTGATTCTTCCGTCGGCGGAAAAGTTGCCATAAACCACAGCAAGGGCAAAAATCTTATTGGTGCTTTTTATCAACCAAAACTTGTTTTGGCTGATACAAATACATTAAATACTCTTGACGACAGACAGTATAAAACAGGCTTGGCTGAAGTTTTAAAATACGCCTTCATTGAAAAGACCTGCGGTGCGGATATTGACTATAAATTTATGGAATTCCTTGAATCTAATAAAGATATGATATTTGAGAAAAATCATGATGTACTAAAAGAACTGATAAAAATTTGCTGCAGTTTAAAAAGCTGTGTTGTAAACAAAGATGAAAAAGAAAAAGGACTGAGAGCAATTTTGAACTTCGGTCATACATATGCTCATGCCATAGAAGCAATTACAAAATACAGCCGTTATACTCACGGAGAAGCTGTCTCCATTGGCATGAAATTAATATTTGACCTTGCTTTAAACCTTGGTTTAATTGATAAGTCCTATTACGACAGAGCTTTAAAACTTTTAACAGATTATAATCTCTGTATAAATCCCGATATAACTTTTTCAAAAGATGCATTTTATAATGCAATGAAGTCAGATAAAAAGGTTTCATCCGGTAAAATTAATTTTGTGATGCCTTTTTCCCCCAAAGAAGTTAAAATCATGAATGATATTGATAAGAAATTGGTTTTACGTGGCATTTAAATTGTATACACCTAAAAAAAATGTTATAATCTGACAGTTACAAAAGGGGTTTATATGAAAATATTATTATCGAATGATGACGGAGTTATGGCAGAAGGTATTAAAGCCTTAACAACGGAGCTTAGCAAAGAACATGATGTTTATGTTATTGCACCTGACAGAGAAAGAAGTGCCGCGGGGCATTCCCTTACTCTTCATACACCGATAAGAGTTGAAGAACTTGAATCAAGATTTGGTGCGAAAAGAATATGGATTACAAGCGGCACCCCGGGTGATTGTGTAAAAATAGGTATAAACGCTATTTTATCGGAAGAAGAAAAACCCGATTTGATAATATCAGGTATTAATCACGGGCCTAATTTGGGATCTGATATTTTATATTCGGGAACGGTAAGCTGTGCTATGGAAGGTGCCATGATGGGATATCCGAGTATCGCGGTTTCTCTGGCAAGTATGTCTTCTGAACCTGAATTATTTAAAAATGTTGCGATTTTTATGGCGAAATTTGTCCATAAAATTAAAGATTTTAATTTCCCAAAGAAAACAATATTAAATGTGAATGTTCCGGGCTTATTGCCTGAAGATTTGGCCGGAGTCGCTATCACCCGTCTCGGCGGTAAAATGTTTACGGATGAGTATGATAAGCGTGTCGATCCAAGAGGTAAAGTCTATTATTGGATGGCGGGTGAACTTATCAAACATTGTGATAATGATGATTCCGATATAAATGCGTTAAGATGGAATAAAGTTTCCGTTACTCCTATTACTTTTGAAATGACATTAGACAGTGTAATTCCGGAGCTGATAAGGGTTGTTGAAACATCAGCCGTTTCAGAGTGGCTATAAATTAATATTGACCAAGGTCCTTTAAATGTTCAATTTTTGGGTTGTTCAGACCTATAACTGCTATGCCGTCAAAACGAAATGACTTATATTTCTTTTTGCTGCTGTTTAAATAACCCAGAATTGCCGTATGGACTTTTTTTATCTTATTTGCATTTATTGCTTCGAAAGGATGTCCGTAACCGAGGGATATTCTTGTTTTTACTTCAACAAAAACTATAGTTTCATTATCTTGCGCAATGATATCTATTTCCGCATTTTTTGAGTAGTGCCAATTTCTTTCTATTATCCTGTATCCGGATTCTATTAAGTATTGTGCCGCTATCTCTTCGCCTTTTTTACCTTTTTGTATATTATTTATCATTGTTTGATTATATCAGAATTTTGTGTTAAAAATAACTTGTTATGAAAAAATCCGTTAAAACAATATTAATAACAGGTACATCTACCGGAATAGGCAGGGAAATTGCTTTAAAACTTGCAAAAGAAGGACATAAGGTTTTTGCGGGTGTAAGAAGAAAAATAGATAAAAACGAACTTGAAAGTTTAAATCCGAATATAAAAGGCGTTTATCTTGATATAACAAATCCTTCCAGTATTGATAAAGCATTTTGGTTTGTAATTAAAAATACGGAAAAAATAGATGTTTTAATTAATAATGCCGGTATTGCAGTTGCGGGGCCTGTTGAAATTCTGCCCGTAAAGAAAATAAAAGAACAGTTTGATGTTAATGTTTTCGGAGCACTAAACGTTACTCAAAAGTTTTTTCCGCTGCTGAAAAACGGTTTGATAATAAATATGAGTTCTTTGGCGGCAACGGGGCTTTTTCCTTATATTGCGCCTTACTGTGCTTCCAAAAGAGCATTAGATATTCTGTTTAATAATTTAATGCTTGAAAACAAAGATAATATTAAGGTTGTATCCGTAAAACCCGCGGTTATAAAGACTCCGATATGGGATAAATCGATAAAAAAAGCCCGTGAAAATTTTGATCTGGCAAGTGATATTTCAAAAAAGAAGTATGAGAAAGAATTATCGTATATGATAACTCATTCTGAAAAAAATAATCACAGAGGACTTGATCCTTATTTTGTTGTAAATACGGTCGAAAAAATAATAAATTCTAAAAATCCTAAACCTTCTTATAATGTCGGATTTGCATCTTCTTGTGCGGATTTTGTTTCTAAACTTCCTCAAACAATTATCAATTTAATTGTCAAATTAAAATTGAAGAAAATAAAATAAACCAGATAGATGCCTGATTGGTCAGTTGTTATTTGTATTATTATTTTATTTCATATATTTATGAAAAAAATTCGTATGACAACAATTATTTTATTTATAATTTTTATATTGTTTTTGCTATACAACAGACTTGCATTTATAAATATAGTTGTTAAGTTTGATGCACTGGAACCTTTTGATAGACAAATGAATGTTTATTTTAAAGGGTTTAAAATCGGCAGAACAACAAAAATATACCCTGATGCCGATTATAAAAATACATATTTAAATTTGCGTTTGTACAGAGGAAAAATTAATCTGCCCGTAAACTCAACCGTAAAGATACGTAAAATAAAAGCAGGAAGCTATGTTGACGTATTATATCCCGATAATCCGTCTTTACGTAAATTAAGAAATAATGATGAAATAAAAGGGTTTATTACAAAAGATATAAATTCTCTGCTTGAGGGTAAATTAAGTGATGAAGATTTAGATGTTATAGTGGATGATGCCGCAAGTTTAATTGAAAGCGCGAATAATGCAATAAAAAGCCTTGATGGTGTTTTTATTGAAATAAAAGGTATATTGCAGGATGTAAGGCCCGATATAAAACAAGTTTCTAAGAATCTGGTTATTACTTCTTCCAACTTACAAAAAACATCGGAAGAAATAAAAAATGTTGCCGGCGGCAATTCAGTAAAAGATTCTTTTTCAAATATTGAAGGAACAACTCAAAATTTAAAAGTAATAACAGAAAATATCGGTGATATAACAAAACAGATTGATGAAATTACTGTTCCGCTTACAAACAGTGTTCTTTGCGAAACAAACGAAACAATGGGGAATGTTAACGATATATCAAAAGGACTAAAAAAGACCTTGAAAAAACATTTTGGCTTTGGGCGAATAATTTTCGGAAGACCCGTAAGTGAATAAAATACTTTTATTAAACAGTAAATATTGATACAATATAGAAATGGAAAAAGTATTAATTATTTTACCCGATAATAATAAAGGCAGATATATCTCAAAAGGTTATGCTGATGCTTTTAGAGCCATGTCTTATTTCGTAATTGAGAAAAAGATTTATGACCTGAATGTTGATGAAGCAAAAAAAATAAAACCTGATATTATTTTTGTATTCTGGAGTAATATGCTTAATAATGCTCAATTGAAGGACTTTTTATCTGCTTATGACGTAACAAATACGCTGATAATTAATGCTGCAGAACTTCTTTGTGATATTGAGCCCGATTTCAGGCATGGAGAAAACATATTGTGTTTTACATCCGATGCAAAAAAGAAAAAGTATAGGATTATAAATGCGGTAAAACCTGAAATTTATAAAAGAAAGTCAACAGATTTTAAATATATTATTACTTTTTCCGGAAATCCCGCAACGGATGAGAGAGAAACTCTTCTGTCGGAACTTATATATAATTTCGGAATAATTAATATTTTCTGCCGTTCATATGATTTTTATAAGAGCGTTGATGAAATCTATAAGAAAAAACTTCTTGATGATAAGTATATTGACCTTTACAGAGAATCTTACAGAGGTTATGTTGAGTCTCAAAAAGAACTTTCTTATATATATTCTCATTCTAAAATTAATATCGATATGAAATCATCTAAGGAAAAAAATATTAATTACAGGTGTATGGAAATAACTGCTTCGGGCGGATTTCTCATTGCACCTTACAACAAAACAATTATAAAATACTTTGAAGACGGAAAAGAATTTGAAACATATAAAACAGGTTTCGAGCTGATTGATAAAATAAGGTTTTATCTTAAGAATACAAATCTTGCTCTTATGATTGCAGCAAAAGGTAAAAGAAATACTATAAGCAATCATTCTTTTCATGATAGACTGAAATTAATATTGAAGGTGGCAAATGACAAAGATTCTTGTAGTAGATGATGATGAAGCTATTAATGAGCTGATACGGTTTAATTTGGAACTTTCCGGATATAAAGTCATATGTGCATTCGACGGAAATAGGGGGTATGCTCTTGCGAAACAGGAACTTCCCGATGCTATTGTACTTGATGTTATGATGCCCGAGGTTGACGGTTATACGGTTGCAAAGAGAATCAGAGAAAATCAAAATACGAAAGATATTCCGATTATTATGCTTACGGCTTTAAATATGCTTCAAAATAAAGTTCAGGGCTTTAATATCGGAGTTGATGACTATCTTGTTAAACCGTTTGAAATAGAAGAACTTCTTGTCAGAATAAAAGCGCTTTTAAAACGTACCAATCAAATTCCGCGTTCGGTTGCTCAAAAAGAAGTTTTAACAAAGGGAGATATTACTTTAATTCCCGAAACATATTCAATAGAAATCAACGGAAAAACTGCAAAAGTTACGCCGATTGAGTTTGATATTGTTAATCTTTTAATGCAAAATTACGGAAATATGGTGTCAAGCGCAAAAATATTAAATGATGTTTGGGGTTATTCTTCAGATGATGCGGTTGAAACAATAAGAGTTCATATGCGCCATATACGTACAAAATTAGACAAAATATCAGAAGGTAAAAAGTATATAGAAACAATATACGGAGGCGGTTATAGACTTATTCCCGAAGGGGTTGTGCAGAAAGTTAAATAGTTTTATTTAACAAATTTTACAAGATGGTTTAAAGTTTAATAGTGGGTTATAATTTTCTTGTTTGTTAGAATGAAGGAGAAAATAATGTCTTTTTTTAGAAAATCTCTAAATTCAATAAAGAAAACGGCAGGTCTTTTTATGCTTGCTTTCTTTATTGCGGCTCCTGCGTTTGCCGGAGAGGCAAACCTCATCGTTCCTAAATTTGAAGGCGATAACTATAATCTTTTGATTATCGGTATAATTGTTTCTTTTTTAGGGCTTATCTGGGGTCTTATTGCCTATGGACAAATAAAGTCCGTAAAAGCGCATAAATCAATGATTGAGATTGGTAATACAATCTTTGAAACTTGTAAAACATATCTTATTCAACAGGGGAAATTTTTAATACTTCTTGAAGTGTTAATTGCACTTTGTATTGCTTTTTATTTCGGATTTCTTCAGGAAATGAGCGGTAAAAATGTGCTTATCATCCTTGGAGCTTCCGTTCTGGGTATATTGGGTTCATATGCGGTTGCCTGGTTTGGTATAAGAATGAATACTCTTGCAAATGCAAGAACATCTTTTACAGCATTAAAAAATAAGCCTCTGGATATTTTAAATATTCCTTTGAAAGCGGGCATGAGTATAGGCGTACTCCTCGTAAGCGTTGAGCTTATTGTAATGCTTGCAATTTTGCTTTTTGTGCCGGGACATCTCGCCGGAGCTTGCTTTATCGGTTTTGCAATCGGTGAATCACTCGGTGCGTCTGCACTTCGTGTCGCAGGCGGTATCTTTACAAAAATTGCCGATATCGGGTCTGATTTGATGAAAATACAGTTCGGAATAAAAGAAGATGACCCCAGAAACCCAGGTGTAATTGCAGACTGTACCGGTGATAATGCCGGCGATTCTATCGGGCCTACGGCAGATGGTTTTGAAACATACGGTGTAACCGGCGTTGCACTTGTCAGTTTCATTTTGCTCGGTGTTTTCCCTGATTACCAGATTCAGTTATTGACCTGGATATTTGTTATGAGATATCTTATGATAATTACTTCGGTTGTTGCATATGGTATTAACGGCATATTAAATAAAATTTTATTTAGTAATAAGGCTGATATTGATTTTGAAGCACCTTTAACACATTTGGTATGGTTAACCTCCATACTTTCAATTTGTATGACATTTGTTGTCAGCAAATACTTATTAGGGGCAATGCCCGATAATTTATGGTTGACACTTTCAATCATTATAAGCTGCGGTACTTTAGGTGCTGCTTTAATTCCTGAATTTACAAAAGTATTTACAAGCCCCAAGGCTAAACATACCTGTGAAGTTGTTACTGCTTCAAAAGAAGGCGGTGCTTCTTTAACAATTTTATCCGGTATAGTATCGGGAAACTTCTCGGGATTCTGGATAGGCCTTGTAATTGTTGCACTTATGGCAGTTTCATATTTCGCAAGTTTGCATATTTCATCTGATATTATGATATATTCATCAGTATTTGCATTTGGGCTGGTTGCATTTGGTTTCCTGGGTATGGGGCCTGTTACAATTGCTGTTGACAGCTACGGTCCTGTAACTGACAATGCACAATCTGTTTATGAATTGTCATTAATCGAAGAAATTCCTGATGTGGCAGAAGAAATTAAAAACGAGTTCGGATTTGAGCCTAATTTTGAAAATGCGAAAAAATTTCTGGAACAAAATGACGGTGCCGGAAATACATTTAAAGCAACTTCTAAGCCCGTATTAATAGGTACTGCGGTTGTCGGTGCTACGACAATGATATTTTCTTTGATTCTTGTCATTAAAGAAACATTGGGAATTGAACCTGAGGCAATATTAAATCTTTTAAATCCTTATACGATTTTAGGTTTATTAATGGGCGGTGCCGTTATATACTGGTTCTCGGGTGCATCTATGCAGGCTGTTACAACAGGTGCTTACAGAGCTGTTGAATACATTGCAAAGCATATAAAACTCGGTGAATGTGATAATAAGAAAGCTAATGTAGATAATTCCAAAGAAGTTGTTAAAATATGTACGGAATATGCACAAAAAGGTATGTTAAACATATTTATAGCTTTATTTGCTTTTGCGTTGGCTTTTGCATGTTTATCTGCCCCTGTCGGTGATAATGCACATCCTGTTTCATTCTTCGTCAGCTATTTAATTGCTATTGCAATATTCGGTTTATTCCAGGCCGTGTTTATGGCTAATGCGGGCGGATGCTGGGATAATGCCAAGAAAATAGTTGAAGTCGACTTAAATGAAAAAGGAACACCATTGCATGATGCTACTGTTGTTGGTGATACAGTTGGTGATCCGTTCAAAGATACTTCTTCGGTTGCAATGAATCCGATTATAAAATTTACGACTTTATTCGGTCTTCTGGCAATGGAAATAGCAATTGCTCCGGCATTTAAAGAAATTGCTCCGATTGCAGGATGGGTACTGTTTATAATCGCAGTTATCTTTGTAATTCGTTCTTTCTATGCTATGAGAATCCCTACGGATAAATAAGCTGTTAACAATTCTAAAAAGAACCGGCTTAAACCGGTTCTTTTTTTAATAAATAATTATTGACTATATGCTCAACTCTTGGCCACATTGAAAGAGAAATTCCCTTCTCTTCGCATTGATTTTTAAAGTGAATGAATAAATCTTTGTAATGAGCGGGAAGCGGAGTTTTATCTAAATCGGTAAATAATACATATTTATAATCAATAGAAAATTCTACGACAAAAATTCCGATTGAAGACATAAGTTCTATAAACTTTGTTATTTCTTCAATATTGTCATTTTTATTTTCCACCAGAATATATTTTACGTTAATACGGTCTTTATGCGGACTTTGTGCATATTTTCTTAAGTTGTTTACACAGTCGTTAAATTTATCAACTCTTTTTATCTTATAGTAAGTTTCTCTTGTTCCGCAGTCTAAAGAAGTAACCAGAGCTGCTTTATTCATATCAAGAAGGTCCTTTATAATCGGTTGATATGTAATATTATTTGTTAATATATGAAATTCTTTTATTCCGTTCTTTAAAAATTCCTGAACAACAGGTTTAAATTCTTTAAGAACGGAAATATCTCCGCCTTGTATACATGCCGTAAGATTTTCTCTGTCTAATAATTCATTTTTATATAACTGTTTTAGAAGAGGCAGAAAATCATAGTATTCAGATTTTACAGGCTTTTGTGTAATTACCCCTTTTGAATCATTCATCCTTGCACAATATGTACAACCGCAGTTGCAGGCTGTCCAGTGGCTTACGTTTATCCATTTATATGTTTTGGATATTTCATCGTTTGCCTTTTTCTCACGCAGATTAAAACAATTTTTACAAGGCAGGTTGTCTATACATCCTGATGCAAGAATATTAAGCGCATGTTCTTTTATTTTATAAAAGTAATCAAAAGAGATTTTTTCATTTTTATATTTTTCATAATAAACAGGCCCGCTCTGCCCGCTGCAGCATGAAAAAATCTTTTCATTCATGCATGATAAAACGTTGTTTAATTCATCACAAAAATAAGATTTAGTTTCTTCCATATAAACCCGTATTTGACTTTCTAACGCAAAATTATATTAATAAGTGATAATAAAAGCCGTAAACCCCGGATTAATAATCCGAAACTTCGCTTTCTTCTTCATCATCGTTATCATTTTTTGAGTAATTTGTATCAAAATCATCGGGCAAAAGGTCATTATCCGGCCATATGGTTGTTTCATCGGCACGTGTTGCAGATAAGTTAATACTGGCTGAGAAATCCGAATCTGAAAGCTCGGCTTCTTTGACTATGCATCCTGCCATATCTGCATCGGTAAAATTACAATAATTTACTGTTGCATAGCTAAAATCCGTACCGTTTAATATACTTTCGGAGAAATCACACTCAACAACATTTGCTCTTGTAAAATCGGTTGCATTTAAATCAGCACCTGAAAAATTTACATTTGAAAGATGAGAATCCGTAAACGTTGTACCCGCAAGTTCTGTGTTTGAAAAATCAATTTCTTCAAGCTGAACATTGGAAAAATCCAATTCGGTCAAATCAAGTTCATCATCTATTGTTTTTTTGTATTTATTGTATTCTTCCGGTTCTTTTAAAATAAGTTCTACAAGTTCTTCTTTTGAATACATTATTTTCTCCTCAATATTCATATCTTAAAAACATTAACTTTAATGCTATTCCACAATTAATAATATTTATAACATGTTTATAATCTTATTTTCTTTAATTTTCATATAAAGTCAATACATTTTGTTAATATTTTTTTATAAAACAGGCAATTTTCGGTTCCAAAAAGTTTTTATATTATCATAGGGTGGTTTTTTAGTAAGGTATTTTTTTAGTGAAGGTAAATAGTGACGCTGAAAAATTAAATATGAAGGTTTCTTCAATTGAAAGAAATAAAGTTCTTTATGCGTCTCAGGCTGCTTTTGTGAACGGACATAAAGATTATTTCAGCAAAGGGAATTCTTCCGTTCCTTTACAAAAGATAGGTGCCTCAACACCGTTATTATACCTTTCTCATAATCCTAAATTATTATTAAAAACGTATTTAAATCCTTTTTCAATTAATAAAATGGCTGAATCCAATCCCAGAGTAAAAGAGTTATTGGCTGAAAACGGAATAGAATATAATGTAAACGTTAAAAATATTTCAGGTATTTTAAACACACATCTTACTACAACAACTGCGTATGCACTTCAAATTGCAGACAGCATGAAATTAAGTCAGTATGAAAAACAGGTACTTGAACAGGCTTGTATTTTCCATGATTTCGGAAAAGTATTGATTCCTTCGGAAATATTAAATAAACCCGGTTTTTTAACATTAGAAGAAAAAGAAATAATGAATTTGCATTCTGATTTGGGATATGAATTATTATCTCAAACAGGATTAAACAAAAGAGTGTTGGAACTTGTAAAAAATCACCACAATCCGCCTGCAGATGATGTACTTGCACAGATACTGTCTGTTGCTGATATGTATTCGGCGCTAAGAGAAGTAAGATGCTACAAAAAGCCTCTTACCAACAAAGATGCAATTGAAATCTTAGACCAAAAAGCCCAAAACGGCGAAGTAAGTACAGAAGTTGTTGAAGCATTAAAAGCATCCGTACCTGCGGAATTGTGTGCAGTATAAAAAAGAACCCGATATTATCGGGTTCTTTTAATTTCTGTTTAATGCTTATACAGCTCTTTGAACTTTTCCGGCTTTTAAGCAGGATGTACAAACTTTTATTCTTTTAACTGTTCCGTTTTCAATAACTTTTACAGACTGAAGGTTCGGACTTTGTCTGTATACATGATGTTTATGAGAGAATGAAAGTTTTGCTGCTTTCAATTGTTTTTTACCGCATACTGCGCATTCGACTGACATTTTATTTTCCTTTCAAGAATTCTTATATAGCCTGATAATATATAAAAAAAAACTATTTATCAAGTCTTATTTTAATATTATATTAAATAATTTAAACAAAATATTGAAAAAACTTAGTAACGGGCTGTTTTTGGAATAAAATATAAATGGAGTATTTATGCAAAAAACTTTTCAAACAGTCAGAGAAAAAATAGAAGCACGGGAACATTTATTTCTGTCGGAATATGCTTCTAAAAGTTCGGAAACGAAAGGACGAAAAAAATACGAACAGCCATGTTCTTTAAGAACCGAATATCAAAGGGATCGTGACAGAATACTTCATTCAAAGGCATTCAGGCGTTTAAAGCATAAAACGCAGGTTTTCTTTTCACCGTTTGATGACCATTTCAGAACGCGCATGACGCATACGCTTGAAGTTTCTCAAATAGCAAGAACTATTTCACGCGCACTTGATTTAAATGAAGATTTAACAGAAGCAATAGCTCTGGGGCATGATTTGGGACATACTCCTTTCGGTCACAGCGGTGAAAGAGTTCTTAATGAGATTATGCCCGGCGGTTACCGTCATAATGAACAAAGTGTACGTGTTGTGGAATTTATTGAAAACTTGAATCTGACAGCAGAAACTTTGGACGGAATTTTAAACCATTCATATCAATGCATGCCATCGACGTCAGAAGGGCAGGTTGTAAGATTATCGGATAAAATTGCATATATAAATCATGATATTCAAGATGCTCTAAGAGCCGGAATAATCAAAACGGATGATATTCCTTCAGAAAGTGTTAAATATTTCTCTACAACAAATAGAATAAGGCTTACAAAAATCGTTGAGGATATTGTCGAAACTTCTGCCGGAAAATCTGAAATTACAATGTCAGAAGAATGTTTCAGACAGTTTTCAAATTTACGGAAATGGATGTTTGAACATGTATATGATAATTCTCCCGCGAAATTAGCTGAGGATAAGGCCCAAAATGTAGTAAGAAGAGTTTTTGAATATTATTGTGATGAACTTTCAAAAAAATATAAGAATTCTTCAAATAATGAAATAATGCAAACTGCTTGTGATTATGTCTCCGGCATGACAGACAGATATGTGTTATTTAAATTTGAAGAAAATTTCCTTCCGGCTCCTTTAATAAAAGAAAACGGTGACGGCTTTTTGTTTAAATTGGCGGAAATGAACGGGCTGAAATAATAATGACAAATAAAACATACAGTGAAGCTATAGATGAAATACGTTCGCGTCTTGATATACTTGACGTTGTTCAATCCCGAGTGGTTTTAAAGAAAAAAGGCCAGAACTACTGGGGCTGTTGCCCTTTTCATAATGAAAAAACACCTTCTTTTTGCGTAAATGTTCAAAAAGGCATTTTTAAATGTTTCGGATGCGGAGAAGGCGGGGATGCGATAACGTTTTTGATGAAAATAAACAATCAGTCTTTTTCGGAAGTCATAAAAGATTTGGCAAAAGAATTCGGTATTGAACTTCCTTCTTCAAGCGGAAACACAAAGCAGCATAGTGAAGAAAAAGAAAAAATTAAAAATCTTATGCAAAAAGCATGTGATTATTATCATAATAATCTAAAAACCATGCCTGAGGCAAAGAGAGCACTTGATTATCTCCATCAAAGAGGCATAACTGACGAAATTATCAACGAGTATAAATTGGGATATTCGCCAAAAGGCTATAGCGAACTTCAAAAAAAGTTTAAAGCCGATTATACTCCGGATATAATGGAAAAAGCCGGACTAATATTGAAGACCGAAAAGGGAGATGTTGTAGATCGTTTCAGGCACAGAATTATGATTCCGATAAAAGATGAGAAATCATCAGTTATTGCCTTTGGGGCAAGAGCCATAGAACCCGAACAAAATCCGAAATATTTAAATTCACCCGATACCTATCTTTATAATAAAAGCCGTATATTATACGGTATAGATGTTGCAAAGAATAAAATGATAGAAGAAGACTTTGTGGTTATAATGGAAGGCTATTTTGATGTTATATCGGCCCAGGCTGCAGGTTTAAAAAATGCTGTTGCTTCTTGCGGAACCGCACTCACCGTTGATCATATAAAATTAATTGCAAAGTATTCCAAATCAAGAAAAATATATTTGTCCTTTGATACGGATGCCGCAGGGCTAAAAGCGACAAAACGCAGTACTGATGTTATAAAAGAAGCGTTTCAGGGGCTTGGCAATGTCAAGATTTTTGATCAGACATATTCATCTTTAAATGATGAAAAATATACTTGTGAAATACGTGTAATTGCACCGTTTGACAGTAAAGACCCCGATGAATATATCCGTGAATACGGTATTGAACAGTATAAAAAATATATAAAACAGGCTCCGCTGCTTTTGGATTTTGAAATTGAGCAAATATTAAAAGATTATAAAAATGATTTTTCTCCTACGGATAAACTGCAAATGTTGAAAAAAATCATGCCTTTAATCGAGGAAATTCCTAATAATATAGTTCAAAATGAATATATAAAACTTGTTTCCGACAGAATTGATATTGACGAACAGGCTATGATTAGGGAGGTTAACAAGTCCAGAATGACTAAAACCTATACAGAGAGTGCTCAAACAAGAATTGTAACAAAATCTTCAAATATTTCTGAAAAAGCACAAAAAAATTTATTAAGTTTGTTTTTAACCGGTGGAAGTAATTCAGACATATATTACCTCAAAGAAGCTATAAAGAATGTTAAATTTATAGATAAAAATTTAATTATTATTAAAGATGCAATTGACAAATTGTCATGTGAGATAAATAATGATGTGGATAAACTAATACAGACCCTGTATATTCAATTTGCGGATAATAATGAGTTAAAGGATATAATAACAGATTTAATATATATAGCCGACAGCTTTAAAAACCTAACGGAACGGGATTTTAAGGCAGCAGTGAGAGATAATACGAATTGCCTTCAAAAATGTCAATTTAATCGTGAGAAGGATGAAATTATATCAAAGTATAAGTATCTGAATGATGATGATGTTGAATCAATGCAATATCAGATGCAGCTAAGAGAAAGACTTAGAAATAATCAAAGAATCGGAGAATATAGCTAATGAGCAAAAAGAAAATGTCAGATTTGTCCGTTGTAGGGATATTAGATGAAGAAACAATGGAAACGGAACCTGCCGAAACTTCGGGAATTATTCTGATGACAGAGCCTGAAACAATTAGCCGTGACGGTATGGATGTTATTATTAATTCAGAAAGAAATAAAATCATTGATACTATGGAAAATGAAGATCTTTTCTCCACTGATATCACTGATGAACCGGAAGAGGATGATGAAACTAATTTCAGCGATGCGCTTCTTACAAAAGGAGTTTCTTTCGATGACCCCGTCAGAACTTATCTAAGAGAAATCGGACGTATAAAACTTTTAACTGCAGATCAGGAAATTGATCTCGCAAAGAAAATCATACAAGGCGGTAATGCAGGCGTTATTGCAAAAAGAAAACTGGTTCAGGCAAACTTAAGACTTGTAGTAAGTATTGCTAAAAAGTACGTCGGACGCGGTATGTTATTCCTGGATTTAATCCAGGAAGGAAACCTCGGTTTGATTAGAGCTGCAGAAAAATTTGACCATGAAAGAGGATATAAATTCTCTACATATGCAACCTGGTGGATAAGACAGGCTATTACACGTGCTATTGCCGATCAGGCAAGAACAATAAGAATACCTGTTCATATGGTTGAAACAATTAATAAACTTAAGAAGATTACAAGAAAATTAGCTCAGGAACTTTCAAGAAAACCCACGGAAGAAGAACTTTCAGTTGAAATGGGAATTTCTGTTTCCAAATTAAGAGAAATAATTAAAGTAGCACAAGAACCTTTGTCTTTAGAAACGCCTATTGGTAAAGAAGAAGATTCACGTCTGGGTGATTTTATTGAAGACAAAGATGCGGATGCTCCCGTTAAAACAGTAGCACAAGAGCTTTTAAGAGAAGATCTTGCAGAAGTATTAAGCGGTTTATCTCCAAGAGAAAGAGATGTACTTCGTTTGAGATTCGGTATGGATGACGGCAGACAAAGAACACTTGAAGAAGTCGGACAATTATTCGGTGTAACAAGAGAAAGAATAAGACAAATTGAGGCAAAGGCTTTAAGAAAATTAAGACATCCTAACAGAAGTAAACGATTAAAAGAATATATTGAAGTATAACTTCAGTTTAATAAAATAAAGAAGGAACATTTTTATATGTTCCTTCTTTATTTGTATAGTATTTTTTATACTTGCAAGTGTTTCTTTATGGAAAGAAGACTTCCGCCTGCACTAAAGAATATAGCTATTACAAATATGCAAAAGACGACAACTTGAAGTGCAAAATCAGAGGACGGTACATTGAAAAAGTTATTTAATTTTTCAAGTCCGCTTTGTACAGTATTTAAAGGCAATAGTGAAATCATAGCGCCCGTGAACCCGTAAAATGCACCTTGAAGGATTAGTGGTATTTTGATATACCAGTTGCTTACACCCATTAAACGCATAATTTCTATTTCATCTTTTCTTGATTGGATAACAAGCTGAATTGTGCAGTTTATGATGATTATTGTTAAAAGAGCCGTGGCAATAAGAACAAATACGGTTACGGTATTATAAACGGTATTTAAATTTTGAAGTTTTCTTGCATACTCCTGGGCATAATTCATACTTTCAATACCCTGAAGTTTCTTCACAGTATCACAAACGCTGAGGATGTTTTTCGGGTCGTCAACGGTAACATGCAAAGTATCAGGAAGCGGATTTTCCATGCCCGTTACATCCATATTATTGTTCATTTCTTCCCAGGCTTCTTCTTTTGTTTTAATTGTTACTTTTTTGACGTGTTCAAGTTCTTTAATTCTTGATGCCATATGCACTGGGTCTGTTTTTTGTTTTAGATATACGGAAATTTCAAATGTATCTCCGAGATTATCAACATATGAACTAAGGGAAAAACTTGTTCTGAATAAAGCTCCGAATATGGTTAAAATTGCTGCAATTGCAGCAATAATTGCTATATTAAGCAGCCCTGTTCTTTTAATTCCGTAAACGGTTTCCATTGCAATTCTGTACATAATTCTTACAGAAGAAATATGTCTTTGCGGAATGTGTCTTTTTACTGTATCTTTTATCTGGCTTTTTTTACTCATACGTACCTGCCTGAACATCTCTTATTATTTGACCTTGGTCCATTGTAATTACTCTTTTTCTAAAGTAATCAACAATATCTTTATCATGGGTTGATACAATAACTGTTATGCCTTTATCATTAATTTGTTCTAAAATTTGCATAACTTCAAGAGAGTTTTTTGGATCTAAATTACCGGTGGGTTCATCCGCTATAAGAAGTGGGGGTCCGTTAACAATTGCTCTTGCAATGCTTACTCTTTGTTGTTCTCCGCCGGATAGTTCAGTAGGTTTTGCATTCATTTTGTTGGATAAGCCTACTATTTTAAGGGCACCCATAACCCGTTCCTGAATTTCCTTATTTCTCATTCCCAATGTTCTTATAACATAGGCAATATTATCGTATACGGATATGTTTTGAAGAAGTTTATAGTCCTGAAAAACAATTCCCATACATCTTCTTATATTAGGCACTCTGTCATTTGGCAGTTTAGCAATATTGATATTGCCAATCATAACGGTACCGGATGTCGGAATTTCTTCTCTGTATAATAATTTCATTAATGTTGATTTTCCTGCACCCGAAGACCCTGTTAAAAACACAAACTCACTTGACATTATATCAAGATTAATATTTTGCAAAGCATAATTATCTTTATATTTTTTATATACGTTTCTTAGCTGTATCATTTATATATTCCATAATTGTATGTACTAATTTTTCCGAGGAAAGTCCGTAAAGGTTCATTAACTCCTTTGCTTTACCGCTTTGTCCGAAAACATCATTTGTCCCGATTCTTTTAACCGATACAGGATAATTTTCGCTTAACAGTTCACAAACAGCACTTCCAAGTCCGCCTATTACCGAGTGATTTTCTATTGTAATTACGTTTTTTGTCTTTTTGGCCGAGTTTATTATTGTATTGGCATCTATCGGCTTTACTGTCGGTGCGCTGATTATTTCCGCACTTATCCCTTTTTCTGATAATATTGTAGCACAATCTATTGTTTCAACCAATGTTTCTCCGTTTGAAATTAAAGTAATGTCTTTTCCTTCACGAATTATGTTGGCTTTCATAGGGTTAAATTTATAATTATTGCGGTCAAAAATATCGGGTAAGTTGCTTCTTGAAACTCTTATATAAAAAGGCCCGTATTCTTTTGCGGCATATTCAATTGCCTGCTTTGTTTCAATGGCATCAGCAGGAACAATAACACGCATATTGGGGATACTTCTCATAAGAGATATATCTTCAAGAGCCTGATGGCTGCCGCCGTCTTCTCCAACGGTGATTCCTCCGTGAGTGGCAACTATTTTTACGTTAAGATTTGAATAACAGATAGTATTTCTTATTTGTTCCCATGCTCTTCCGGATGCAAACATTGCAAAAGTTGAGACAAAAACTGTTTTTCCTGTGCAGGCAAGCCCTGCCGCAGTTGTCATAAGATCTTGTTCTGCAATACCTACATTAAAAAATCTTTCTGGAAATTCTTTTGCAAATATTTTAGTTTGTGTTGAGCAGGATAAATCCGCATCCAGCACAACTATATTTTTATTTTCTCTCCCTAATTCTGCAAGTGTGTTCCCGTATACGTTTCTTACCGATTTACATTCTCTTGTTGTCATATTTCTCTCCTATGCCAATTCCGCTAACGCTTGTTCGAGCTGTTCATCGTTAGGTGCCTTTCCGTGCCAGCCTGCATTATTTTCCATAAAAGAAACGCCTTTACCTTTTATTGTATTTGCAATTATTGCTGCCGGTTTGTCTGATTTTTTTGCAAGTTCAATTGTTGTATAGATTTCATTAATATTATGTCCGTCAATTTCAAATGTTTCCCATCCGAAGGCTTTAAACTTATCGCAAACATTGCCTAAGGATTTTATATCTTCAGTTGAACCGTCTATTTGCAGTTTATTGCGATCAATAATTGCAATAAGATTTGTTAGTTTTTTGTTTGATGCATTCATTGCTGCTTCCCAAACGCTGCCTTCTTGAATTTCACCGTCTCCCATCAAAACAAAAACTTTACTGCAGGATTTGTCGAGTTTTAATCCGAGAGCCATTCCGCAGCCTATTGAAAGTCCTTGTCCCAATGATCCCGTTGAAACTTCAATTCCTTTAAGTTCATTTGAACAAGGATGACCTTGCAGTCTTGAACCTGTTTGTCTGAAAGTCATTAGTTCGGACTCATCAAAATATCCGCAATATGCCATAATTGCATATAGTGCTGCGGAAGCATGTCCTTTTGAAAGAATAAATCTGTCTCTTTTTTCGTAATCACAGCTTTTTTCGCAAAGAGGATAATGTTTCATTGACTTTGTAAAAAGTACATTTAATATATCTATGCAAGATAAAGAGCCGCCGGGATGTCCTGATTGGGCTTTATGTATCATTTTTAAGATATTTTGTCTTAAATGTTTTGACGTTTGCTCGATTTTATCGATTTCGTCTTTGCTAAGTCTGTTTCCCATTATTATCCCCTTTGCGCAAAAACCTGAATTCTACAGCTTCTATTATAGCCTTAACAGCAAAGAGAGGCAAAGTTTTATAAATTCTTTTTAATCTTTCGGGCTGTTTATATGTTCTGTATATCCATTCACATCCTATAAATCTAAAGAAATAAGGTGCTCTTCCGACGACTCCTGCCCATACGTCAAATGTACCTCCTACACCTATATAAACAGCATTTGAGTATTTTTCCATGCATTTTTTTATAAAAAATTCCTGTTTGGGAGAACCGAGTGCAACCAAAACAATATCAGGCTTAAGGTTATTTATATCATTTATAATAATGTTTTCTTTTTCAGAATCAAAGTATCCGTCTTGTTTGTAACAGATATTTATATTCTTTAATTTGCTTTGTAATGCGGCTGCAGCCTTATCTATAACCTCTGGTTTTGCACCAATCAGGGCTGTTGAATAATTTGAATCATTGGCCATTTCCAAAAGGGCAAAAGCTAAATCTATACCCGGAATTCTTTCCTGTCTGATTCCTTTAAACATTAATGCCAGTTTAATACCTGAACCGTCAGGAACTACTAATTGTGCCTGTTCAATTATCTTTTTCAATGCATTATTTTTTTTTGCAGATTCAATTATCTCGGGATTTATTGTTACAACGTGGACGCCTTGTTTATTTTTAATTTTTTCTGAAAGCAGCATAACGGCATCTTTTAATGTAATTAAATCAACATCAAATCCGAGTACTTTTTCTTTCTTTTGTTCCATACTTAAAATCTATAATTTCTCTTTTAGCTCGTTTGCGGAATCTTCATAACCGACTCTGCCCATAAGTGCATATGTGTAATTTTTTGACTGTTCAACTCCGGGCTGGTCAAAAGCATCTATGTTGTAAAGAGCGCCTGTTATTGCTGTTTGTATTTCAAACATATATAAAAGCTGTCCTATATAATAGGGAGTTATTTTGGGAACGGTAATTGTTATATTCGGACGTTTATAATCAATAAGCGATGCCATTGTTGAATCTGCTTCGGCATTAAATAATCTGTTTATTGTTTTGCCTCCGAGATAACTTATACCCGTATATTCAAAGATATTGGGAATTTCAAGTGTCGTATCATATTCTCCGACTCTTAAGAAATTAATAATTTTATCATTAGGTCCTTCATTGTAAAGTTGAATTTGAGAGTGTTGATCGGTAACTCCCAGAGCTTTTACCGGAGTTTGTCCCGTATTGACTATCTGGTTTTCTTTATTTTTTTCTTTTCCTAAAGACTCTGCCCATAATTGACAATACCAGTCCGCAATAAATCTCAGCCTGTATGAATATGGCATCATTACCGAAATTTTTTTACCCTTTTTTACATCCATCAAATAATGAATTAATGCATTTTGTGCTGCAATATTATAATGGATATCGGTGTTTTTAAGTGCTAAATCCATATCTTTAACACCCTGGGTTATTTCTTCAATATTTATACCCAGAAGAGCAACAGGTAAAAGTCCCACTGCTGAAAAAACGGAAAATCTTCCGACTACATCATCCGGAATATAAAATGTTTTATATCCTTCCTGACTTGATAGTTGTTTCAGTATGCCCATATTTTTATCTGTAGTGGCTATAATATTTTTTCTGTAGTCGTCACCGAGTTCTTTTTCCATTTTGTCTTTTAAGACCATAAATTGAGCCATGACTTCGGCTGTTGAGCCTGATTTTGTCACAACATTAACGAGAGTTTTCTTTAAATCCAATATATTGAGCATTGAAACCATTTGATCAGGGTCTATATTGTCAAGGAAAAATATTCTTGGATAGTTATTTCTCTGTTCTTTTGTAAGATGATTCCAATATGGCGGCAACAGCGCTTCACAAACAGCCTGTGCTCCTAATGAGGAGCCGCCCATTCCTAATATAAGTATATTATCAAAACGGTTCTCAACCATAGCTGCATATTCTTTTACATACCATATTGTTTCTTCGTTATATCCGAGATTCATCCACTGCAAATTTTGCCCGGGCTTATCTTTATTTGAGTTAAGCTCTGCAATTATTTTATGGATAGTGTCTTTATATGCATCAAATTCCGCATTTATATTTAGACCGTTTTCTCCGCCGATAATTTCCTCTTTTATATTGCGATAGTTAAGCTCTATCATTTTTCCCTTTCCGCAGGTAATGTTTAGGTTATGTAAATAGTAAATACAATTATATTGTACATGCTTACAAAATATTTAAAAGTATATTAAATTAATATGTAACATATTTAGTAATAAATGTTAGAATGTTTTCATGAATGAATTTGAAATTTTAGATGTTATAAATAATAGATTGTCCTCTTCCGAGTTTTTGGGTGATGACTGCGCCTTTTTGGAAGATTGGAATATTTTTGTTACTCATGATACTTTGGTTGAAGATGTTCATTTTACGATGCATACAACATCACCTTATTTGCTCGGGCGAAAATCCGTTGCCGTAAATTTGAGCGATTTGGCCGCAGCGCTTTGCGAAGCCAAATATATTACTGTTTCTCTTTCTATGCCTTCTGATATAAAAAAATCTTTTGTGGAAGAATTTTATGAAGGAATAAATGATATTTGTAATGAATATGGTGTAAAAGTTGCCGGCGGTGATCTTACTTCATCTGAAAAGATTGTTGTTTCAA
This sequence comes from Candidatus Gastranaerophilales bacterium, assembly GCA_944323955.1. Taxonomy (GTDB): domain Bacteria; phylum Cyanobacteriota; class Vampirovibrionia; order Gastranaerophilales; family Gastranaerophilaceae; genus Avigastranaerophilus. The sequence goes on from CALUUK010000001.1 coordinate 262,310, forward strand.
TTTGTGCCGTCGGAAAAAAAATATCTTTATACAGAACATCCCGAAAATTTGCAAAAAATGGCGATTGTATTGTGATTACAGGTATGCATGGTTCAAGTTCGGCAGGATTATATGCCCTGAGTGAATTTCTTTATGCGGGAGAGTCTTTAATTAATTCTCATCTAAATCCCGTTCCCGCTTTAAAAGAAAGCAGAATTCTTTCTTCTGTTATTGATTCAAATATTGCCGCAATGGATACGTCTGACGGACTTATAGATGCTCTTTATAAAATTTCTTCGGCAAGTAATCATTCTATGGAAATTGATATTAATAAAGTTCCTTTTCATCCTGAGTTGTCTCTTTTTTGCTCTTATAACAAGCTGGATGCAAAACAGTTTATAAAATGGGGCGGAGAAGATTATCAATTAATCGCCTGTGTCCCCAAAAATATTTATGAAAAACTTGATAAAGAATTGTTTACCTGTATAGGAAAAGTTTTAAATAAAAGCACTAATCCTTGTGTTTTTGTTAAAGATGGCGAAAATACCGAAAAGATAACAAAAGATATTGTATGCAGAAAAACTTTTAGTCATTTCAATAATTAAGTTATATTACAATGATTGTTTTTTCTGACAAAAAAAATATTGTGCGTACTTAGAATTAGTGAAGCAGTTTTTTTAGGTTACGACATGAATATTTTAAACAGTATTTACCCATCGCCGAGTGTTCAAGGAAAAACTCCCTCAGTTGATTCAGCCCGAAAAAGTATGGTGAATCCTGCTTCTGTTACAAAAACATCAATTTTCTACATAAATGATGTCCACGGACAAATTCCGAAGATGCAAAGACTTGTTTCCGCAAGCGAGCATGCCGGACTTCTTGCGGACGAAAGAGGTGCTGATTTATTAAGACTTTCATCAGGTGACATATTCATAGGCAAAGATAAAAAAAGAAACGGGGTTGCTGCGTCATTTTTAAACATTGCGGGAATTGATGCCCAGGCACCCGGAAATCACGAATTTGATATTACTGCTTCTATTTGCGGAAATCTTTTGAAAGATTCAAAAACAAAACTTTTGGGTATGAATTTAAATTTCCCCGATGATGACCATTCTCTGGCAAAAAAGGTAATGCGCTCCGTTGTTCATGTTTCTGATAACGGTGAAAAGTATGGTCTTATTGGTATTCAGCCTTCCGATTTAGGAGAAAGAGTTAAAGATAAAGCTATTCTCGAAGGAATAACCATTGATGATAAGGATCAAACAATACGTGAATTAAGAGAAGAGGTAGCTAAACTTCAATCTCAAGGCATTAATAAAATCTTTTTGCTGTCACATGAAGGAAATATTATAGAAAGAGAAATTGCACAGAGCGTAAGCGGTATAGATGTTATTCTCGGCGGACATTCGCATGACCTGATTGAAGGTGTTGTTCCCGGAGAAAACTTATTTTATTCTCCTTCCGGTGAACCTGTTCTTATTACACAAGCCGGCAGAGACGGTAATAATTTCGGATTTTTAAATCTTGAATTTAATGATAAGGGGCAAATCTCTTATGTGCAAAACAATGTTTTATGTACAAATACTTATGACCCGAATTTAATAATGTCAAAAACAGTTGATTCGGTTCTCGGAAAATCACCTGTTATAGGTCAGCTTAAGTCTGCTGATCCTATTCCTCATAATAATTTGGTGGAAGAAAACCCATGGGCTGACTTTGTTGCAGATGCCGTAAGAAATCAACTCGGTGCTGATATTGTTCTGATTAATGCTGCGAATTTCAGAGGAAATGTTGACTGCGGTGACGTTACAGAGCGCGATATACAAAGTATATTCCCGTTCAACAATACATTATTCAAGGTCAGAATTAATGAGAAAGATATTGTTGACGCAATAAAAAAATGCGGGCTTTCTTTATCGGCTAAAAACTCAAAACCCGGATTAATGCAGGTCTCGGGGTTGACGTATAAACTTGATAAAGCAGGAAACGTTCTTGAAATGATTCATACGGATAAAAAAGGTGAAAAGCATATTATTGATGTTAATAATCCGAGAAGTGATAAATTCTATGAAGTTGTTTATGATGAATTTTTAATTGGCGGCGGTGATTCTTTGGATATGCTTGAGCGTGACGATGAGGATATTTTGGAACGCTATTCTTTTGATAAAGAAAAATGTACCATCGACTATATAAAAACTCTTGCACAGCCTTTTGAAGTTCACAAAGACAACAGAATTCAAATCGTTTAATTATTTGTTTTAATACCGGTTTTGATAAAAAAATTTAATAAATATTTAATTTGACCTTTTATTTCTTATTTTCTACAATATTTATGTACAATTATGCATGTATAGCGAATATTTGGAGTATCAAAATGAAATTACATAATGTAGCTGTTATCGGCTGTGGTATTTGGGGTAAAAATGTTGTAAGAAACTTTTATAATCTTAATGCATTACATACCGTTTGTGATTTGGATGAAGAAAACAGGAGAAATTTAAAAGAGCAGTATCCTGATGTCAATATGGTTGCGGATTTTAATGAAGTGCTTGCTAATCCCGAAATAGAAGCAGTTGCGGTTGTAACGCCGAGTCATACTCATTATAAAATTGTAAAACTTGCAATTGAAGCGGGTAAACATGTCTATGTTGAAAAACCTATTTCGACGGTTGCATCAGAAGCTATGGCACTTGCTGAAATTGCCGAAAAAAATAATAAAGTTCTTATGGTAGGGCATCTTTTAATGTATCATCCTGCAGTAAACAGACTCAAAATGTTAATTGCAGAAGGTGTACTGGGTGATATCAAGTATGTTCAAAGTGACAGATTAAATATAAATTACTTCAAAAATGACAGAAGCGTTATGTGGGATTTGGCTCCGCATGATGTTTCAATGACAAGTTATATTCTTGGAAAAGAACCTGTTCGTGTTATAAGCGCTGTAGGCGCTTCATCAGACAGTAATGATATTATGGATATTACACACGTTACTATTGAGTATGAAGACGGAATAATAGCTCATATTTCAGACAGCTGGATACATCCTCAAAAAAGAGTTAATCTGCTTGTCAGAGGTACAAAAGCCGCTGCTATATTCGACGATACGCTGGCGGAAAACAAATTGCAAATTTTTGAAAGTTCTTCGCCTAAAGTTTCTAAAACAGAAGTTCTTGACTATATAGAAATAGAACCGTTGAAGTTAGAATGCCAGCATTTCTTAAAATGCATTGAACAGGGTAAACCTGCAAGAAGTGACGGGCATAACGGATTTAATGTAGTTAAAGTTCTTGAAGAGGCAGAAAAAATAATGCTTGGTGAAAAGGTTAAGGCACTGGATAATGTTAATTTTGCACTTTCCAGAAGTAAAAGATAACGGGGATATTATGGCTAATTTATTGACAATACTAAGGATGATACTTGCAATTATTGCAATTGAATTTTTGTTCTCGGGACGACCGGAACTTACAGTTGCTTCTGCTTTATTAACTGTATTTGTAATAATACTGGACGGACTTGACGGTTATGTTGCCAGAGCATACAATGAACAGTCAAAATTCGGTTCGCTTTTTGATATTTTGGGTGATCGTGTGGTCGAAAATTTCTATTGGATTGCTTTTGCAATTTTAGGACTGGTCGGTGCCTGGGTTCCCTTGGTTGTAGTTGCCAGAGGCATAATTACAGACGGATTGAGAAGTGTTGCTTTTTCAAAAGGTTATACGGCTTTTGGTGAAAACACAATGATGAAAAATAAAGTTTTTCATTTTTTGACGGCTTCACGTTTTTCAAGAGCCGTATACGGAACTGCAAAAGCTCTTGCTTTTTTGTTCGTTATAATCGCATATATACCTAATATTGAGTATTATGATGCGATGAATATATCTCAGTTTGGAATTTACACTTTAATTCAGCCATATTTGATTTTAACGGCTGATATTCTTGTTTATATCACCGTTGCAATGTGTGTTATAAGAGGATTACCGGTTCTTATTGAGAGTAAGAGATATTTAGATGAAGATAAACAGTAAATTTAATATTGTTTTATTTGAGCCTGAAATTCCGCAAAATACAGGTAATATAGCCAGATTATGTGCTTGCAGCGGTGCAAGATTGTTTCTTGTGGGCAAACTTGGTTTTTCGCTTTCAGACAAGTATCTTAAGCGTGCCGGTCTTGATTATTGGGAAAGCGTTGAAATATTAAAATATAATTCTTTGGAGGAATTAAAAAATGATTATAAAAATGCTACATTTTATTATCTGACAACTAAGTCAAATCAAAAATATACTGATTTCTCTTTTTCAAATGGTGATTTTTTTGTTTTCGGTCCCGAAACCAGAGGAATACCCGAAAGTATATTGGCTGAAAATAAGCAAACAGCTGTTACTATTCCTATGATAGACGGGCAAAGAAGTTTAAACCTTTCGAATTCTGTTGCGATAGTTTTATATGAGGCTATAAGACAAAATGGTTGATTACATTAATAAAAAATTAGTAACGGGCATGGCGCCAAAGAGAGCTCAAAACTCAAATAAAATGACTTTCGGTAAAGTTTTAAATATAGCGGGTTCCGCAAATTACCGCGGAGCAGCTTTTTTATCTTCTCTTTCCGCTTTAAGATCAGGTGCGGGATATGTTACGCTTGCAGCCGTAAAAGAAGTTGTTGATTCGGTTTCGTGCATGACTCCCGATCTTGTTTATTTGACTTTAAAATCAAACAATAACGGTGGAATTGCCGAAGATAATATTATTAATGATTTAAATTCTTATAATGTAATTTCTTTCGGATGCGGTATTTCTACGGATGAGAGTGTAAAAACTTTTTTAATAAATTTATTATCACATATCTCTCCGTCTCAAATGCTTGTTATTGATGCTGACGGTATTAACTTGCTTTCTTCTTCAAAATGTAATATACCTTCAAAAAATGCGATTATTACGCCTCACCCTAAAGAACTTTCGCGTTTGTTGAATGTCAGCACCGAGGAAGTAAACATGAACAGGGAAAAATATGCAAGAATTACTTCTCAGACATATGATTGTATTACCGTGCTAAAAGGACATGGTACCATAGTAACGAACGGCGATAAAATTTACGTTAATAAAAGCGGAAATTCTGCGCTTGCAAAAGCTGGCACGGGAGATGTGTTGACAGGTGCAATTGCAGGCTTGCTTGCTCAAAAAATGGATCCTTTTAATGCTGCAATTCTGGGAGTATATTTGCATGGCCTTGCCGGAGATATAGCGTCTTCTTATTTAACGCAGTATGGCGTCCTTGCTTCAGATGTGGTTGATTATCTTCCGTTTGCATTTAATCAGGTATTAACGTCGGAGTAGTTTATGGAAGATATAAAAATACTTCAGTCAAAATTGCAGGAAAATCCTGATGATTTGGAAACTTTGGAAAATTATGCAATAGCTCTTTCGGATATAGGAGAAAACGAAGAGGCATTGAAAAATTTTCTTTATTTGCATTCCAAATCTCCTGATAATCCGAAAATCCTTTATAATATCGGAATAATATTTGAAAAACTCAAATATATTGAAAAAGCTGTTGCAGCATATGAGCGTGCACTTTCCTTTCTTCCGGATGATACTGATATTTTATACAATCTTGCAAATACATATATATCCCAAAAAAAATATGATAAGGCGGAAGAACTTTTTCTCAAAGTGTTGGAAAATGATGCAACTGATGCAAATTCTTTTTTTCATCTGGGAGAAATATATTCTAAACAAAAAAAACATGAACTGTCGATTGAATATCTTCTTAAGGCCTTAGAATACAATCCTGATGATATTATTGCAAGATTTTACCTTGCTTATGAATACAAAGAAACGGGTAATATTGACAAAGCTGTTGAAAATTACAGACAGGTTTTGCATCAAAATCCCGATTACAGCTGGGCTTACTACAATTTGGCTTTAATATATGCTCAATCCGGTGATGATGCAAGAGCTGCAGATTATTTAGATAAGACAATAAAGACTAATCCTCATGATATTGAAGCAATAAAATTAATAGTAAAAATATATTCAAAAACAAAAAAGTATGCACTTGCAGAAAAATTGTTAAAAAAAACAATCAGGGATTTGCCAGAAAATGCTGATTTATATTTCCTTCTTGCCCGGATATATAAAATTTTAGATAATAATATTAGTTATGTTAAATGTTTGAAAAGTGCGCTTGCCAGAGAAGCAACATTTTCCGGCGATATAGAAGAATTAAAAAACGAAATAAAAAATTCAACTAAAACTTCGGATAAAAAACCAAATAAAAATTGAGAACTCATGTAATGAATTCTCAATTTTACCGTGCCACTACCTATCGACACAAATAAAGACGGTTTTCCCTGTTATTATCTCCTTCAAAAATAATTACACCCGCAAATTACACCTTAGTGCTGCTACGTTCCCGTCCTGACACGGTTCGATGGTTTACGCCATAACTATCTTTAATATCAACAATAATAATAAGGTCTGCCGCATTCACAGGTGCCTCACAGTAGGCTCTGCACCCCGCTGTGCGTTCGGGTCGAGAGGTCCGCAATGTCCCCGTGGAGCACGGCAATTTATATTTTAGTCTAAAAATTCTAATCTTGCAAATAAGGTTTTTTTATTTAAAATATGATATAATTTCTATATAATTCGGAGGTTTTTATGAAAAGTTCAAATCCAATGTTAAGAGATGATGTTTTTGATAATACTGCCAACACGTATGCTCTTACAGAAAGACCGATGAGTGTTGCCGGTACTATGAATAAATTACTGCTGTTAAGCGTTATTTTGCTTATAGGTGCTGCGGCAACATATTATCAGTTTTCTTTGAAACATTATGATTATGTAATGACGCTTACATGGGCTGGAATTATTGTCAGTGTAATATGTTCAATTGTTATTTCATTCAAGCATACTCTGGTTCCGTATCTTTCGCCGGTTTTTGCATTTGCTCAGGGTGTTGCTCTGTCTGCAATTTCATGCTTTTTTGAAAGTGTTCAAAACGGGATTGTTATGCAGGCTGTATCAGTAACATTTGTAGTTGTATTTACGATGGCATTATTGTATAAGATGAAAGTGATCAGGGCGACGGAAAGACTGCGTTCGATTATTGTAACTGCTACTTTTTCTATTTTCATATTCTATCTTATATCTATAGGTTTAAGTTTCTTTGGAAAAAATATTGCATATTTTGATCCTTCCAATGCATATTTCTATTCACCTTTTGCAATAGGTTTAAATGTTGTTATTGCTCTTATTGCTGCTTTTTATCTTATTTTGGATTTCGATTTCATTGAAAGCGGTGTACGAAAATCAGCACCTGCATTATATGAATGGTACGGTGCATTCGGACTCTTAACTTCAATAGCATGGCTTTATCTTGAAATTTTGAGATTATTGTCCAGACTTTCAAAACGTTAATTTATTAAAATTTATGTAACAATAAATATAGCGGGATTCTAAAATCCCGCTATATTTTCTTCACGCGAATGTTCGACTTCACATTTTACCTGAAATATTTGTCCGTATAATTCACAATTAATTCCGAGTTGTTTTGCCTGTGCCTGTGTATATTTCATAAGATTATAAACCGGTATAAGATCTTTATCTACATTTTTCATTATCCAGTTAAAATCAAGGTTCAGTACAACACTTTTTATTTGAATTTCTTTGCATTTCTTAATCCACAAATAAATCTCTTCTTCGCTGTCATTTATTCCCGGTACAATGATGTATTTTGCTTTTACAAAGTCAGCATTTTCCGGTTGATTTTTTGCATATTCTTTTAAGTTTTTCCATACAATATCATATGAGTCAACTTGTTTTATTCTTCTGTGGATTTCTTTTGTACCTGCATCAATAGAGACAAGAACCCTTACAGAGCCTTTTTTTAAGCCTTTAATTACAGATGGGCTTTTTTTGATTGCATTTGTGTGAATTATTATCTTAGAAAAATTGTGTTTAATAAATTCATGCAGCAATGCTTCAAATTCAGGATATATAGTAGGTTCGCCGCCGGCAAAATCAATTGTTGCATCTTGCCTCAGAACTTTATTTCTAATCATATCTTTAATAAGCGGAAGTACTTTATATTTTTTTGTGTTATTTATTACATCCTGATTTCTTGGTGCGTCACAATATATGCAGTTTGAGTTACATGCTACCCAAGGGGTCAGAAGTAAATAATTTATATAATCTTCGTCATCCCATTTTTTATGTGCGATACCGACACAATCCCTGCAAGGACGAGGACAGTCTTTTTCTCTGAATAATTTTCTCAGATTTCTTTTTATTTCAAAAAATTCTTCCCAATTGATTTTTTCACCTTTATAATTTTCATATATTACAGGGCGTCCTCCATATCTCGGGTTAAAATTATTGCAATGGCGAATTACGTTGCAGTGGTCTAAAACCATTCCGTGTTCTATGTATCCGCAGCTTTCAAATTCTTCCAATGTCTTTTCCTTATCCTTATATTAATTGATATTCTTCTGTTAAATATCTGAAATTATTGTAGTCAATAAGCTGTAAATCCAATTGTTTGGCTCTGTTTATGATATATTCACAAAGCTCTACCAGATATTTGGGCTTTTCAAGATTTTTGGCTCTTAAATCTTTGCAGTAATCGTTTTCAATATCTATAACTACGGATTTTATTCCGTTTTCAACATTAAGATTAAGCCATTTATCTATTTCTTCTTTTGTTGTATTTATTTCGGGAATTAATATAAATTTTGTTTCTACAAGAGCTTTTGTATAGTCCGTTTGAGCTTTTGCATATTTTCTTGCATTCTCCCAGAACTTATCAAATTTATCAACTCTTTTTACTCGTTGATACATTTCTCTGCTTCCTGAGTCTGCACTTAAACAAACGTGAAGAACTTTTTCTTTAATCCCTTTTTCTATTGCCTTGGAAAATTTTATTCCCGATGAATGAACCGTAATTCTGTCAGCACCGTGTTTAATCAGAAAATTAACGAGTTCATCAAATTCTTTTAATATTGTAGGTTCACCGCCGGCAAATGTTATTTCTCCGCCCGGTCTGAATAACTTTTGTTTAAATAAGTCTTTTATCATTGGCATTACACTGTAGTGCGGACGTTTTTGATAGTTTTGTTTATCCCAGGATGTATAGCAATATATGCAGTCGCTGTTGCAATGTGTCCAGTGGTTAAAGTGAATATAATTTATATACTTTTCGTTATCGTCCCAACCCCTGTAAACAAGATTAAAACAGCCTTCACATCTTTTATCAATAATATTATTTTTATTTTCTTGAATAAATTTTTGTTTTTTATCAAGAATATCATTCCAACTAACTTTTTTACCATTGTAATTATCGATAATGTTAAGTCTTCCGCCGCCTTCATGGCAGCATAAACAGCACATTTCTATATGGTCATTTTCAAAACTTAATCCGTGTTGCAGCCAATGGCAGCTTGTATATTCCTGCATTATACTTTTTCCTTATAAAATTTCATCATATGTTCTGCACGCTCATATAATTCATATTTTAATCCCATATTTTCTGCTTTTGATTTTGCATATGCAAAAAAGTCTATAATGTAATCAGGGATATTATCGCGTCTTGCATAGAACCATTTTGATTCTATTTCATGAAATACGCAATTTATACCGTTTTCTTTTGTCTTTTTCAGCCACAAATCTATCTCTTCGTAAGAATCGTTAATTCCCGGAATTAAGATGTATTTTGTTTTTACTGCAAAAGGGTCTTGCTGCATTGAAGCATATTTTTTCAGATTTTTCCATACTTTATCATATGAAGTTACACCTTTTACAAATTTGTGCATATCTTTTGAACCGGCATCAACGGATACTATTAAATCTACACATTTTTGTTTCAGTCCCTTTTCAATTGCTTTTGAATACAAAATGCCTGAAGAATGGATTCTTGTAAGCGGAAATCCAAAATCCATAAATATGTTCAGTAATTTTTCAAATTCCTTTAAAAGAGTTACTTCTCCTCCTCCAAAACTTACGTGACCGTTTGGCCTTAGAATGTCTCTTTTTATCATGTCATTCAGTATCGGAAGAAAATTATAATTTTTGAAACTGTTATATTTCTTTTTATCCTGCATTGTATGACAGTACATACATCTTGAATTGCATTTTGTCCAATAGTCAAGATTAATCATGCTTATTTTTGTATGATTGTCGTCCCAGTCTCTTTCTTCAAGGAAAATACACCCCTCGCATTTGGGATAAATCTCTCCTTTTTTATGAAGATTTTTCATCATCTCTTTGAATGCAAAAACTTTATCCCAGTTTATGGGCTTCCCTTTATAATTGTCTTCTATAATTGTGTTTCCGCCGCCTTTTGCACTATAAAGACAGCATACTTTATATGCATCGGTATCAAAATTTATTCCGGATTCTATCCAGTAACAACTTTTATAGCGCAAGTTTCTATCCCTTTTTATAAAAATTTTAGCATATCAATAAGAAAAAGACATTCTATTGAATGTCTTTTTTATTTTCGTTTTTGTATTCTTCTTTTATATTTTCCGCTACGTGGAATTTTGTGGTTCCTGTTTTCCATTCTCTGTATTTATAAATTAGTTTTGGAATAATATAACCGAGTACAAAACAAGATATTGCTATATTTGCGGTAGTTGAAAGAACTTTTAATCCTTTTGTTTTTGATAAAAATTTATTTATCGTTTCTCCTGATGAGCTGTATTTTTTATCAATATTTAGCAAATCTTTTGCAAGTGTTTCTATTTCTTTCGTATCAATATATTTTGAAGTATCTACAAACTGTTTTCCTGCTGCATCTTTCACGGTGCCAACAATTCCTGCTTTTTTTGCCGCTTTTACGAGAATATTGTCCGGATTTTGTACAATAAAATTAAGTTTTTCCGTCAATGATTTGTCTGCAGCAGGCATTTTAGAAATTTGCTCTGCAATTTTGCCTGATTTAAGCGCTTCTTTAAATTCTTTATCCATTAATACATCTATTTTTAAATCGATAGGTTTGTGTAAGAGCTTTTCAGATAGTTTATTTATTCCGTTTTCGATTAAACCGCCAAATCCATATACGAAGAATAAGAATACTCCTTCTTTTATTGCGTGTTCAGCAAGTTCAGTTGCATTCCTTGAGCATGCAAGTCTTTCTGTTGTAATACCTGCGTCAATAATTTTCATATTATGAACGGGATTAAACATAATTGCATCTGCGACGGATTGCAATTTCCCTTTGAATGAAGGAGTTTTATCTGCCGTAGTGTTAAATTTATCGTCTATTTCTTTAAAAACATCACTTGTTTGTGTTTTTACGAAAGTGTTTTTTGAGTCATTTTGACCGTTATATTTTTTTACAGCCAGCATTTCATTTACCGTTGTATCTTTTGTTTTCTTTTGTTTAAATTTTGTCAGGCTGAAAAAAGTTGCAAGTGTTAACGCCGTTGCGATTATTACTTTGCTTTTAAATAAATTTTTAGCAAGTTTCCCGCCGTCTTTAAGCGCATCTGTTAATGCAGATTGTACGGTTTGCACTTTGCTGTTATTCATTATTCCTTTTGCGTTTTCCGTTGCCCATTTTGCATATTCACCGTCCGCAATAATTCTCGGGTCAACGGCAGGATTTATGTTTTTTGCTTTATATACTGTTTTGTCTATGAGTTTTTTAAAAAACGGGATGCCGCCAATCCAAATAGCCTGCGTACCAAACTCATCTATTGCCCTGTCCATACCTTCAACAGGTCCGCCTTCTTTAAATGATTTTAATGTTAAACTGGTTGAGTCTACACCATCTTTTATCATTATCGGAACAAGTGATTCTTTGTTCCCTAAAGTTGAAATTACTTTTGTTGTTATAGCTTGTATTGTCATTACTCTTTCCTTTTACTGTTCAATAATTACAAGCCCCATACTAAATTCATTAATCTGACAAACGGGGCATTTGCCTTCTTTTGTTCAAATCTTCGCTGAAATTTATTCATTATTTACTCCTTTTCTTTATATAAAAAACCTCCTGAACTTAAAATCAGGAGGTTTTTTTATATCTTTGTAACAATTTTTTACAACAAAATCGATACTTTATAAAATAAAGCCTCCTTTACTTATTTGACGTCGATTTTGTTGAATAAACATGCTTTCTTTTCCCTTTTTCTCTATATTACTACTCTTCAGTATTTTCTTCAACTGTTTCTTCAATTTCTTCTTTTAATACTTCAGAAGCTGTTACATTAATTTCTAATGCAACTTTAACTTTAGAAGTTAATTTGATTTGCATATTGAATTTACCGAGTTTATTAACAGGTGCATCAAGAGAAATAGTTTTTCTGTCAACTTCAACACCTGTTTTAACTTTAATTTCTTCTGCAAGTTTCTTTGTTGTGATAGCTCCGAATAATTTTCCGCTTTCACCTGCTTTTGCAGAAAATTCAAGTATACCCAATGCTTCGATTTTCTTGGCTGTTTCAAGTGCTTCTGCGTGTAATTTTTCTTGTTTTGCTTTAATTCTTGCCAGATTTTTTTCTCTGTTTTCTTTTGCACCTTTTGTTGCAATTTCTGCAAAGTTTTGCGGAAGCAAATAATTTCTTGCATAACCGTCTTTTACGTTAACTATATCACCTGCTTCACCGATATTTTGTACATCTTTTTTTAGAATTAATTCCATTTCTTGTCTCCTTAACTGTATATATGAGTAAATCATAATAAAAACAAAAACTTTTGTCACGCTAATATTAACAAAATTTAGTGATAAGTATTGCGAAAACAAAAGTTTTTATTTTTTAACTATCGGATAATGGCTGCGTTAAGGTCTTCAACCATTTTTTCAACATCAATTCCGTGAACTTTAGCACCTGCTTCCAGATTTTCAAATCTTGCAGCCGCACAGCCTAAACAGCCTAAACCGTATCTTTGAAATACTTCAATTGTTTCAGGGTATGACTGAACTATTTCCAATAATCCCATATCTTTTGTAATCTCACTCATAATCAATCAGCCTTTCGTTGCTTTTCAATGTTTTATCATTAAAAATTATACACCAAGAAAAGAAAGGTGTATATGCTGAAGTATTTATTTGAAATCTTTTGTAAAGAAACAACCGTCGGGCTTTGCTCTTTGGAAAAAGATAAAAATCAACCCGGTTCCGGTTTTTACTCCGGTTTAATTTCCTGCAATAAAGATACGGCTTCTGTTTTCAGAAAAAGTATAGCTATTGGTCAGACTGTTTATCATCTTTAAGCAGCTTTTCAAAATCCGAAGGTTTAATACTTTGGATGAAGTTTCTGAATTCTTCCGATTCTTCTTCATCTTTTGCGCTGTCACAAGATACACTTCCGTCTGCAAGAACTTTTGCCGAAACAAATATCGGGGCATCAACTCTTATTGCAACAGCTATTGCATCTGATGGTCTTGAATCTATTTCCAGTTCTTTTCCTTCGGGTGAAAGAAGATATATTGTAGAAAAATACGTTTCGTTTTCAACATCGTTTATTTCAACTCTGTCTATTGTATATCCTGCTTTTTCCACGATATCGATTATAAGGTCATGCGTCATTGGACGTGTAACCTTTATATTTTCTATTTTTCTTATTATGGCACTTGCCTCTGCACTTCCAATCCATATGGGAAGTGCTTTTCTGTTATCTTTATCGTTTAATACAATTATAGGCGAACCTGTAGCTGTATCAATTGCAATACCCATAACTTTCATTTCAATCATTTTTCGTTCCTTATAGTAGTTTTGTTAAGATTTCAGGACCATCATCCGTAACATGCACTGTATGTTCAAAATGTCCGGAAGCCTTGCCGTCTCTTGTGACGACAGTCCATTCATCATCCAAAACATCAACTTCATCACAGCCGAGATTCAGCATTGGTTCTATTGCAATTGTCATACCTCTTTGCAATATCAAAGAATTATTGGTTCTGTAGTTGAATACAAACGGGTCTTCATGCATATTTCTTCCGACTCCGTGACCGCCGTACTGTCTTACTATTCCCAGTTTGTATTTTTTTGCAACATCTTCTATTGCTCCTGATACATTTTCAAGCCTGTCATTGCTTTTCATATGTTCAAGTCCCGCAAAAAGAGATTCTTCCGTCGCTTTTAAGAGCATTTGTTTTTCTTCTGATATTTCACCTACGGCGTAAGTCCAGGCGCTATCTCCGACAAAACCTTTGAAGGTGGCGCCTACATCGACACTTATTATGTCTCCTTCTTTCAATATAACATCATTTGAAGGTATGCCGTGCACCACTTGTTCATTCACTGATGCGCAAATAGATGCAGGAAATCCGTGGTAACCCAAAAAAGTCGGGTCTGATTTATTTGCTTTAATAATTTTATATGCAAGGTCATCCAGTTCTTTTGTTGTAACACCGGGTTTTATTGCATCTTTCATTGCTGCATGAACTAATGCAACTACGTTGCCTGCTTGTTTCATTAAATTGATTTCAAATTTCGATTTTCTATGAACGGACATATTCTTTAATTGCTCCCGTTAAATTTTTATAAATTGTATTTATATCAAGACTTGCATCCAGTTTAACAAGCTGTCCTCTTTTTGTATATAAATCAATTAAAGGCGCCGTTTCATTGAAATATGTGCGAAATCTTTTTATTGCAACTTCTTCCGTATCATCTTCTCTTTTTGTAAGTTTTCCTCCGCACTTGGGGCATATATTTTCGTTTTCCAATGTCATTGTCTTTAAATTGTATATTGCGCCGCATTCACTGCAGGAGCGTCTGTTAACAAGTCTTTCAACAAGTTTTTCTTCTGCAACGTCAAAATAAAAAACAATTGGCTCTATATTTCTATCACTGTCAATTTCTTTTAAAATTTCGTCTAATGCATATGCCTGCTCCATACTTCTCGGGTATCCGTCAAGTATAAAACCTTCTTTTGCATCGTCTTTTAGAAGCCTGTTTTTTATAATTCTTGAAACAACATCAATGGGAACCAATTGTCCTTTTTCCATAAAGCTGTTTGCAAGTTTTCCTTCTTCACTTCCTGACGCTACAGCATCTCTTAATAATGATCCCGTATCAATATGAGGAAGGTTAAAATCTTTTGAAAGCATTTTTGTTTGAGTGCCTTTTCCGCTTCCCGGAGGTCCGATAAAAATGTACTTTTGTTTCATTTTTTACCTGTCTTTCTGTTTCGACTTAAATATTATATCATAAAAAAGAGTCCTTTCGGACTCTTTTTACTGTTTTAAGAAACTTTCATAATTCTTTGGAAGAAGGTTAGTCCTGACCTGATTTAAAAAGTCAAGTGCAACCCCGACCATAATTATAAGTGATGTGGCACCTATTCCGTGCAGTGTTGTTATTCCTGTAACACTGCAGGCAATTGCAGGACATAAAGCAATTATACCCAATGCAAATGCACCGATGAAAGTTGTTTTGCTTAATATTCTGTCCAATGCTTCAGCTGTAGGCTTGCCCGGCTTTATTCCCGGAATTGAAGAGCCGTATTTCTTTAAATTATTGGCAATTTCTTTAGGCTGTAAGTTCGGAATAATTGAAGCATAAAAGAATGTTAACGCTACAATCAATACAAAGTAAACAGCATTATATATAAATCCCGAAGGATTGAGCGCATGTGCCAAATGCAGCATAAATTCGCCTAAAGGACCTTCCTGAAAACTACCGGATGTGAATATTTGTATTATTGTTGTCGGAAACAATAATATTGCAATCGCAAAGATAATAGGCATTACACCGCCGGGATTAAGTTTAAACGGGATATATGTGTTTGAACCGCCGTAAATTTTATTTCCGACCTGTCTTCTAGGGTTTATTATTATTACTTTTCTTGCCGCTTCATGCATAATAACAATTGCAACCATAATAATAAAGAAAATTAATAACAATAATGCAAGCATAGGTTGAAGGGAAGAATTACCTCTTACAAGTGTTGCCGTCTGACTTGCATAGAACGGAATTTTAGATATAATACCGCAGAAAATTAACATTGATGCGCCGTTTCCGATACCTCTTTCGGTCATAAGTTCCGCAAGCCACATTGTAAATGCCGAACCTGCCGTCATTATTACAACAGAACCTATTGCAAAAGCCGGAATTGAAACATCCGGCATAATTGCCGCTCTTGCTGTTTTTAATAAATAAACGACAAATACTATAGCTTGAAGTGCCGCAATAACAATCGTAAAGACACGAGTGTATTGTGACAATTTCCTTCTGCCGGCTTCACCTTCTTCTTTTTGCAATTGTTCCAATTTCGGTATTACAACTGCCAATAACTGCATTATAATTGATGCCGTAATATAAGGTCCAATCCCTAATGCGATTATAGACACGTTCCCAAGCGCTCCGCCGGAGAACATATCTAAAAATCCTATCAGGTTATTTGTTGCTGCCAAATTAGCAAAATTTGTTGCATCTATTCCGAACAGCGGAAGCTGTGCGCAAAATCTGAATACTAAAATCATTGCGAAAGTAAAAATAATCTTATTTTTTAAACCAGCAATGTTCAGGTTAGACAGCATTGCCTGCAAATTTTGATTGTTTGGTGGTGTGTATTGCTGCATTATACTAACTGAGCCTTTCCGCCTGCTTTTTCAATTTTTTCTTTTGCTGTTTGGGTAAAGTATCTTGCACTGATTGTAACTGCTTTTGTCAATTCTCCGTTACCTAATACTCTTAATGCTTGTGCTCTTTTATCAACTTTACCTTCTGCTTTTAAAGATTCTAAAGTAATTTCTTCAGCTTTTACATTCTCCAGGTCGCCAACATTTATGTGACCGTATTCAATTGCATTAAAGTTTTTGAATCCTTTTAATTTGGGCATTTGTCTGAAACCGGGCATTTGTCCGCCTTCAAAACCTCTTTTTGAACTTCTTCCTGCACGTTGTCCTTCCCCGTTGTTTCCGCGGCAAGATGTTTTACCCATACCTGAAGATCTGCCTCTTCCTACTCTTTTTATTTTACCGGTAGAACCTTCTGCCGGTCTTAAGTCTTCTAATTTTATTCTTTCTGCCATTTTAAATTACCTTTCTTATTACTCGGCTACTTTGAGCAAGTGGGGAATAGCATTAACCATACCCATAATTACTGCTGAGTTTTCGTGTTCTACTGTTTGGTCTTTTTTTGTTAAACCGAGAGCTTTTGCTACTCTTCTTTGTTTTTCTGTTGAACCGATCAGGCTCTTTACAAGTGTTATTTTTATTGTTTTATTTTTATCTGTCATTGTTTATTCCTCTTAATTAAGCATATCTTTTAATGATAAACCGCGTCTTTTTGCAACTACATCAAATGGCTTTAATGATTGAAGAGCATTCAATGTTGCGTTTGCAGCATTTAACGGTGATTTTGAACCTAATGATTTACTTAAAATGTTTTCTATACCTGCAAGTTCCAATACTGCACGAACTGCTCCGCCTGCTATAACTCCGGTACCTTGTGATGCCGGTTTTAACATTACACTGCCCGCTCCGCTGCGGCCTGTTATCGGATGAGGAATTGTTGTCTTGAAAATAGGAACATTAATCAGGTTTTTTCTGCCTTCTGCTACTGCTTTTTGTATTGCAATAATAACTTCGGCAGCTTTTGCGCAGCCTACGCCTACTTGTCCGTTTTTATTTCCTACTATAACGATAGCTCTGAAACTTAATTTCTTACCGCCTTTTACTACTTTTGTTACTCTTCTT
Organism: Candidatus Gastranaerophilales bacterium; assembly: GCA_944323955.1. Lineage (GTDB taxonomy): Bacteria > Cyanobacteriota > Vampirovibrionia > Gastranaerophilales > Gastranaerophilaceae > Avigastranaerophilus. The sequence continues at coordinate 279,930 of CALUUK010000001.1, forward strand.
ACCTGAATAACCTGTTCTTTCCATTCTGTTTGCTGAGGTTCAGCTACAGTTTCAATTTTCTTTTTTGATCTTTTTGTTTTAGTTTCTTCCACTTTAAAAACCTTTCTTTGTATTTGTTATCCTTTAAAATAAAAAAACATGTAAATAAAGCATTAGCTTACCTTAGCATAAGCTGCTTTTTGCATGTTAGGTTGGATTTTGTTTTTTCTGACAAAAAAATAATATTACATAAAGAATTTTTTTCAAGTCTTTATGTAATATTATCTGTAAACCGTTTAAAAATTTAATCTTTTTTGAAAAAATTTATTATTTTACTTAAGAAACCTTTTGCTATTCCTTCGGTGTCAGGAGTGCTTTCAACGATTTCTTGTCCTTTTGCGGCTTCTTCCCCAAGTGCTTGCGCATTTTCCATTATTTTTTTGTTTACATCGGATATTTCTTGTGTTTGGGCTGTTTCTGCAGCAGGAGCGTGAGTTTCTGCTCTAATTTGTTCTTCGTATGCTTTTTGCAGAACATCAGCGGATTCTTTTGCTGATTTATGTGATAAATTCTTTTCGTGTCTTTGTTTATATGCTTCTTGGCTAATTTCGGCTTTTCTTTGCGACGCCAATTCAGCATCTGTTCTTGCCTGAGCTTCGGTTTTAATTTGTTCTTCATATGCTTTTTGCAGAACATCAGCGGATTCTTTTGCTGATTTATGTGATAAATTCTTTTCGTGTCTTTGTTTATATGCTTCTTGGCTAATTTCAGCTTTTCTTTGCGATGCCAATTCAGCATCTGTTCTTGCCTGAGCTTCGGTTTTAATTTGTTCTTCTGTTAATTTTTGTTTTACATTCGATGTTTCACTTTTTTTACTTTTTATGTGCAGTGCACTTTTTAAATTTGTTATAAATGCACCGGTTTTGAATGCATCAACTGATTTTTTCAAATTTGCAGGTGCTTGTTTTATACATTCAAAAGTTGATTTTATTATGCCCATTTTTGATGTATCGCTTCCTGACGCTTTAAGTGCACTTTTGGCTCCGATTGCGGAACCAACAACTGCCGTTGTACCGGTTCCCATTCCCTGCCATGCTTCTTTTGCCTGTATGTCTGTTGCTGCATTTTTTGCTTTGTTTGCATTTATTCCTATTTGTATACCGCCGCCGATTACGCCTGCCGCTGCTAAAACAGGTGCTGCCGCGCCTCCGGTTGCTGCAATTAATGCGGCTGTTCCTGCTATCATTCCTGCACCTATTAAGAAGTTTTTGGGCGATTTAAACATTGTTGTTACAGGGGCAATTATACCTTTTGCAAAGTTTTTAACTTTTTCTCCAAACGTAATTTTTCCGTCATCTTTTCCGTCAGTGCAGTCTTGTTTTTCAAGCGTATCTTTGTCTATTTTATTTGAAAGCGCTGAATCTGCTTTATAAGAGTAATTTACTCCGCCTTTCATTATGTTCATAATCTGCTGTGTTTGATAGCTTGGCGAAAAAATGTTATTTATATTATTTGAAGACATAATATCCCCTTCCCCGTTATGTATATATAAAAAAACATTTATTGTCGTTTTATTGCTTTGCTATAGGGGATTTTGTAAAGATTATTAATTTTTGTTCAATTTTAAATATTTAGTTTCCCAGGCAAGATCAACATATTTTACGTTTTCTTTTAAAATTTTTAACTCGGGCATAATATCCTGAATTGATTTTATTCTTTCAAACGCTGATTCATCAAGTTCTCCGAGTCTGATTTTTACGTTTCGCAATTGAACAAAAACATTATGAGGCTGGCGAAGGTCAATATAAAGAACATCTTCATTTGCATATGTTTTTATGTGATAAGCAAGATTGTATAATGTTGTAATCTTCTCGCTGTCCCATTTTTCATAGTCATCTCCGTCTGCACCGTAGCTTAAAACTCTTACGGTTTTAAACTTTTTATCAAGAGGCAGATATTCTTTCGGGATTATTTTTCCCGTCATTGAAAAGGCAATAATTTCCGGTGTATTTTCAGCCGGCGAAATTATAATAGCGGGTTCTTCTTCTTCAATCATTATTACAAGCCGCGCGGGAAACCAAAAACGTCTGATATATGCTCTTTTTATCGGGGGCAGCGTTTCTATTTCAGATGTTAATTCTGCAGGATTTATTCGGTATAATGGAATATTATCCTGCGGAATATTTTTCATTTTATTTATAATTTTATCTTTTTTTACAATATTGTTACCTAAAATTTCTATTGCCGGACTTGAAGGGTTTGTATATATGTCTTTCGGCAGATACCAAAAATGAGCATTTGCCGCTCTGTATACCGCATAAAAAAGAAATAAAATAAATACAAATCTCACGAGTTTATAAAGGCGTCTGACAGCAATCTCGCCTCTGCGAGCTTTCCTTCGTAGTTTATGCTGCTTCATTCTTCTTTCTATAAGGTATTCGTTTGACATTTATTTATTTAAATCCGTGCTGTTTAGTATCATCAGGACCAGGTCATCATAAGAAATGCCCATTACTTTTGATTGTGCGGGAAGATCACTTGTATCTGTCATGCCGGGGCTGGTATTTATTTCAAGAAAGTAAGGTTTATCATCTTTAACCATAAAATCTACTCTTGATACTCCGCGGCATCCTGCAAGTAGGTGTGCTTTTACGGAAAGTTCTTTTATTTTTTCGGTTGATTCTTTTGAAAGTGATGTTGAAGGTACTATAAAATCGGACATACCTTTTGTATATTTTGCTTCAAAATCATACCATTCATTTTTCGGTCTGATTTCAAGTATTTCTGTCGCAAATGTTTTTTCCTGCTCTTCCAGTACGCCGACGGTTATAAAGAATCCGTTTATAAATTCTTCAATTAAAACATCATCATTAAATTTTACGGCTTCTTCGTATGCAGGTATCAGTTCTTCGGGTTTGTTTACTTTCGTCATGCCAAAACTTGAACCTTCGCAGACGGGTTTTGTAATAAGAGGATACCGCAAATTTTGGCACGCTTTTAGAACATCTTCTCCTTTTCTTACAAAAACTGATTTTATAAGAGGAATTTCTTTATCGGTTGAAAGTACTTTTTTTGTATATTCTTTGTTCATGCATATAGCACTTGCCATAACCCCGCTGCCTGTATAAGGGATTTTTAGAAGTTCAAGAATTCCCTGAATGCACCCGTCTTCTCCGTATTTTCCGTGTAAAGCATTATATGCGGCAATATATCCGCCTGCTTTTAGCTTTTCTGCTATATTTTCATCAACTTCTACAATTTCGGCATTATTATATCCAAGCCTTTTTAACGCGGCATGTACATTCTTGCCTGAGCGTTTTGATACTTCTTTTTCACTTGATAATCCGCCGCATAATACTGCTATTTTTGCATCATTTCCGTATTTTCTGTAATTTTTTTCCATAATTTATACTCTTGTGTTTTCTCACTACCAATATATTTTATCTCGGGTACTAATTCTATTCTATATTTTTCTTTTACTTTTGAATACATTATGTACATAAGATTTAGAACATCTGACGAAGATGCGTTATTTTTGTTAATAATAAAGTTTGCATGATTTTGAAAAATCATTGCTCCGCCGTATGTTTCTCCTTTCAGATTACATAAATCCAGAAGTCTTCCGGCAGAATCATTATCAGGATTTTTAAAAACACTGCCCGCATTTGGAAATGTTAATGAGGGCTGGCGGTTTTTTCTGAATTCTATATTCCTTTGCATTATTTCTTTTATTGTTTTTTCATTTCCTTCTTTTAAAAGAAATTCGGCATCCAAAACAATGTATCCTTTTTCTTGTACTATAGAATTTCTGTATTTAAATTGCATTTGTTCTTTGTTTATATTTATTATTTTTTTATTTTCCGTATCATAAACATTTGCGCATATAAAACAGTCGGAGACAGATTGGTTATGCGCAGATGCATTCATATATATCATTGCCCCGAAACTGCCCGGAAAACCGATTAAAAATTCAAAACCCGAAAGATTTCTTTTTGCACATTCACTTGCCGCAATCGGACCTTTTGTTCCGCATGAAACATATACTTTATGTCCATCTATATTATATTTGTTGATTTTTTCGGTAAAAATAATATTTTTGTCAATATCCTGACTTGAAAAAAGCACATTTGAACAATTGCCGAGAACTAAATCATATTCGTTTGAATTTATAAGTTCTATTAGTTCTCCGATTGTTTCGGGAAATGCGGCTTTTTTTACTCTTGCGCCTATTTTAAAGGTGGAGTGTTTTTTTACTTCATAGTCAGTATATATTTTAATCACTTTAATATTCCTTTTGCCAAGTCTGTTATGATTGTTCCGGCTTTTGTAACCGAACCTGCCCCGAGTGTTATTACAATATCATTTCTTTTGAGCATCGGATATATTTTTTCTGCCGCTTCTGTTACGTTTCCTTTTATATAGAACGTATTTTTATGAACGATTTCTTTTGAAAATTTTTCGGATGAAACGCCTTCAATAGCTGATTCTCCCGCCGGATAAACATCCGTAATAAAAAGTATGTCTGCAAAATCAAATGCAGTTTTAAATTCTTTCCATAAAGACTGGAGTCTTGTATATCTGTGAGGCTGGAAAACCGCAACTACCCTTTTTTTGTCTTCTACAGCTTCTTTTACGCTTTTTAGTGTTGTTTTTATTTCGCTCGGATGATGTGCGTAGTCATCATAAATCTGTATTCCGTCGAATTCGGAAACTTTTTGAAATCTTCTTCCCATTCCTGAGAATGTATAAAAATATTCTTTTATTTTTTCAATATCTTCTCCCGCTTCAATAAAGGCGGCAATAACAGCAAGAGCATTATATATATTATGAACGCCCGGAACGGAAAGTTTTATTTCTGATATAATCTGTCCCTTTTTACATATTTTAAAAGAAGAGCCCAATCCTTCCCGTTTTATTTCTACAGCTGAATAATCCGCATTATTGAGTCCGAATGTTATAAAATTATAATTACTGTATAATTCCATAAATTTTCTGCAGCCTTCATTATCAATGTTTATTATAACTTTTTGCCCGGGTTTATTTGACAGATATTTATTAAATGTTTTTGCTATATCTTCAAATCCGTTCTTATAAAAGTCAAGGTGGTCTTCTTCCATATTATTTATGACCGCAATGTCTGTTGAATATTTTGCTATGGTTCCGTCTGATTCATCCAGTTCCGCAATAAAATACTTATTTCCGCTGTATTTGCCGTTTGTATTTATGTCGGGAATGATTCCTCCTACAACGTATGAAGGATTTAGTCCGGCTTTTTCCGAAACATAAGAACATAATCCCGATGTTGTTGTTTTCCCGTGCGTACCTGAAAAACCTATAAATAATGAGTCATTATTATCTGAAAATTCGTCGGAAATCATCTTTAAAATGTCTGAACGGTGATATATTTTTAATCCAAGTTGTTTTGCTTTAACAATTTCAATATTATTTTCTTTTATAGCCGTACTTGCAACCACTATCATATCATTTTGTATAAGGTTTTCATCGTGTCCAATTGTGACTTTTACTCCTTTTTTTTCAAGAAGATGAGTATATTTGCTCTCAGAAATATCACTTCCCGTGACTGAAGCACCTCTTTCAGCCAAATATTTCGCAAGTGCACTCATTCCTACTCCGCCTATTGCTATAAAATGAAATTTCTTATTTGTTATGTCCATGCATCTTTCCCTAAAAATAATATATATATTATTGTAATATAAAAGAATATTTTGACTCTTCATTAAAATAATTTACTGCTCAAAAATTTACGTTATTGAATTATTAAGTAAATAATTGTACAATAAGTCCATTATAGTTCGATTAAGAGGTTATTATGAAAATTCACGTTCAAACTTTATTTGTAGCCATTGGTCTTGGTATAAAAAGAAACTGGCATATATTTTTGGCAATTATTCTCGGGATAATTTTCGGAAATTACATTCATGAAAATTCGGTTATGTTTTCATCAGGTCCATATGCGGTTTTTGTTAAGTTGCTTAATGTTTTAGGCCAGGCATTTATAAGAATTATCCAGATGATTGTAATTCCGCTTGTTTGCAGTGCCATTGTTGTCGGTATATCAAGTATCGGTGACAGCAAACAAATCGGTAAATTCGGTAAGAAAATGGTTTTGTATTACGGTATTATTACCGTTATGGCTGTTATTATAGGTGCTGCACTTGTTCTTGCTATTCAACCCGGCATAGGTGTCAGAGAATTTATAAGTCAGACTGCGGCACTTGATATTCAAAATCATGTTAATTCGGTAATTGCTCAAAACGGGCATTTCGGCAATATGTTTTTAAGCCTGATTCCGCAGAATCCTTTGGAATCACTTGCAAAAGGTGATATGATACCTATTATATTCTTTGTGTTAATTTTCTCCTTAGCACTTGCAAAAGTCGGTGATATTAACAGACCTATTGTTTCTTTCTTTGAATCTGTTTTTGCGGCAACAATGAAAGTTACAGATTGGATTATGATTTTTGCGGCTCCGGGTATTTTTGCGTTGACTACTGTTGCCGTTTCCACATTCGGACTTGATATTTTTTCAACGATTTCAAAATTTTTCCTCGTAGTGTTTACAGGTTTCATTATCCAGCTGTTTATACTATATCCGCTTATGCTCAAGATATTCAGCAAGGTGCCCGTAAGTACTTTTTATACAGCAATAATTGAAGCTCTTCTTGTTGCATTTGGTACTGCATCAAGCAGCGCTACTTTACCTTTAACAATTGCCTGCTGTGAAAAAAGAGGTATTTCTCATAAGGTTTGCAGTTTTGTTCTTCCGTTGGGTGCTACATTAAATATGGATGGTACCGCTTTATTTCAGACAGTAGCGGTTATATTCCTGACTCAAGCATACGGCGTGACATTAGAACCTTTGCAAATTATCGGTATTATGGTTCTTGCAATGATTGCTTCAAGTACAAGTGCGGGAATTCCGTCCGCAGGTTTAATTACCTTGGCTCTGGTTTTAAGCGGTATAGGTTTAACTCCTCAACAAATGGTGGAAGGTTTTGCTTTCTTATTTGCAATTGAACGTGTGGTTGATATGTTCAGAACAACCGTCAACGTTGCCAGTGATGCGGTTGTCGCTGCTATAATTGCAGATAATGAAAACGAAATAAATTATGATTTACTTAAAAATACAGAAAATTACAAAGAAATAATATAATATTAAATATAAAAAAATAAAGCTCCCAAAAAGGGAGCTTTTTATTATTAAGTTAATCTACCAAAACCTGTTGAATTTCAACATTTGGTTTTCCGAGAACTCTCACTAACTCTAAAACGGAAGCCTTCATCTGACAGCGCTGAGATGTACCGTTAAAGAAATCTGTATAGAAGCAACCTTCACATACACATCCTCTCTTGTAGCATTCTAAAGCCGTATTAGTCCATCTTCTTACTGCAATGGAGCGTCCCATATCCCTGCTTCTAAGCACTATAAATCCCTCCTTGAATAATCCCCCAATTGTTTATGTAATGTATTTATCCTTGTTAAGTTTAAACCCATGTACATTCCCTAATTTCAATAATAATATTATATCTATTCTGATGACTATTTCAAGAAAATATTATTCATTTATTACGTTATGATACAATTCGTAATATTATATGAAGTTGTGTGCTATATTTATTTGTTGACTATCTGAAGTTTATTGCAGGAAACTTTTTTATTAAACCGTTTTTTATTGCGTTTATTTCCTTTTCAATAACCTCGTCAGTAAGAGTCGCTTCTTCATCCTGCAATGTAATTCTGTATGCCAGACTCTTATAACCTTCTTGAATGTGTTCGCCTTCATATATGTCAAACAAATTTGAATTTTTAAATAATTTTGAATTTGCACTTTTCTTTATAGCCAGTGAAATTTGTTCGTTTGTTATATCTTTTTCTATTGCAAAAGAAATATCTCTTTGAACTTCAGGAAATTGAGGTATTTCTTTATATTTTACCGCCGCATCCGAAACAGCTTTTATAATTTTACCTATATTTATTTCAAATAAATATATATCCTGATTAATTTTCATTTTATCTTTTAATGTAGGATATATTTCACCGAAACAACCTATGACTTCGGGATTTTTAGAAAGAAAAATAATTTTAGCGCTTCTTCCGGGATGTAAATATTCACAATTATCTGCAGGTGCAAGTTTTATCCTGTTTTGAATATTTAAAACGGAAAATAGACTGTCTAAAATACCCTTTAAAGTGTAAAAATCGGGTTTTTGCAATTTTTTCCAGAGGTTGGTATTTGTATCTCCCGTAATTACCCCGGAGAGCATTTGATTTTCTTCGACACCGGAATCTTTTTCAGTTGCTTCTTCTTTTATAAAGTAGGTCTTTCCGGTTTCATAGAGCCAAATATTTTTCTGTCCGTTATCAAAGTTTGTTTTAACTGCATTTAATATATTTGCAATTGTTGTTTGTCTAAGCATTGTATGTTCGTCTGATTGTGGATTTTGAACGAATACGGCTTTATCTTTTTCATATGAAAGACCGAATTGCTTCAGTAACGGTTCTCCTATTAATGATGAAGTTACCGCTTCATTAAATCCGTATCCGAGCATTAAATTATTTATTTTTTGTAAAATCCTCGCTTCATTTAATATTTCAGGCGATTTTGTTTTATCGGGCAGAGTTGGTTCAATTTTGTCATAGCCGTATATTCTGGCAATTTCTTCAATTAAATCAACTTCTTGCTGCACATCATTTGCTCTGAAGCTCGGAACTTTAAAACGTGCTGCGGCTTCATTTTTTCCTGAAAGTTCAAATCCGAGATTTTGAAGTATTTCAATACATTTTTCGGAAGGGATTTCAGTACCCAAAAGTCTTTTTATTTGATTAAATCTTAGTGTAATTTGTGTTTCTTCGAGCTTATTTATTCCCGTTTCAACAATACCGTCTATTTTTGCGTCTGCATAATCTGAAAGAAGTTGAATTGCTCTTAAAAGAGCCGGTTTTGTCGCTTCGATATCAACTCCTCTTTCAAATCTTGCGCATGCTTCACTTCTGTATCCGATACTTCTTGCGTTTTTTCTGTTGGTTGACGGAGTAAAATATGCGGATTCAAGTACTATATTCTTTGTATTATCATCAATTCCTGAATTTTCGCTGCCGAAAACACCTGCAACACATACTCCTTTTTCTTTTGTTGCACATAATACGGAATCATTTGTTAATTTTCTTTCAACTCCGTCAAGCGTAACTATTGTTTCTCCTTCTTTTGCTCTTCTTACACAGATGTATCCGTCTAATTTATCCATATCAAATGCATGCAATGGCTGTCCGTATTCCAGAAGAACATAATTTGTTATATCAACAATGTTGTTAATAGATCGTATTCCGGATGCTTCAAGTCTTCTTTTCATCCAATCAGGTGACGGTTTTATGACAACATCTTTTATAAGTCCCGCACAATAATATCTGCAGGTATCTTCAGCAAGAATTTCAACTTTAAATTTATCTGTTGATAAATCTTTAACTGCTTCAAGTTTTGAAAAATTTAATTTTTTGTTAAACAAAGAAGATAATTCTCTTGCTACACCTATTACTGACATTTCATCACCTCTGTTTGCGGTGGGTGCAACGTCAAGAATTACATCTTCTTTTATATTAAGTAAATCTTCAAGTTTTGTTCCGAGTTTTATATTATCATACAGCCTGTTTAAAATGAGGATTCCGTCTTCTTCCTGCATATTTTCAAGACCCAGTTCGTCTTGTGAACAAAGCATACCTTGAGATTCAATTCCTCTTATTACGGCTGAAGTCAATTCATATTCTTCTCCCGTTTTTCTGGAAAGAACCTTTGAGCCTACTGATGCATAAGGAATAATTTGGCCTGCCGCAAGGTTTTGTGCTCCGCATACCACGGTTTTTGTTTGCCCGCCAAGATCAACATCTACAAGATGAAGTTTATCAGCATTAGGATGTTGTTTTATTTCTTTTATTTGTGCCGTTATTATATTTTTAAACTTTGCACCTGACTTTTCTATATCTTCTACTTCCAGTCCGCTCATTGTAAGCTCATGTGCTATTTGTTCAACCGTATAATCCGATAAATCAACAAATTCATTTAACCATTCTAACGATATCTTCATCTCTTAATCCTCTTTAAATACCTATTCATTTTATTACAAAGAAATTCTCTTGTCATGATATTCCAATATTTACCTTTGTTTATACTTTTTACAAAAGTGGTTAATTTGTTTAAAATTATATTATGTCAAAATTATTTACTCCGAAAAATGTTATAGCTATACTTTTTATTTTGGTTATTGCATTTATACATTTCTTTTCTCATAATTTTATTGATAACAGAGCAAGTGACCTGTTTACAAAAATGCATGCCAATTTTATTAATAAATCTGCTTCGGACAATGTTGTTCTTGTCGTAATTGATGATAAATCTTTAAAAAAAATTCCCTGGCCCTGGCAGAGAAATTTATATTCGGATATTTTTGATTATCTGGAATTTTACGCGGGTGCAAAGGTTATTGCTTTTCAAAATCTTGTTATTTATCCCGATACATACTATCCTGAAAATGACAAATATTTTTATTCAAATTTGGCTAAACACAATATTTTAATTAACAGTTACATACTTTCGGGTTCAAATGCTTCGGGTGATGTTCTTCCTCCTGAATATATTAATGATTTTCTTGAAAAATCCAACGTGAATATTCTTGATATGAGAACAAATAATACTGAAACCGCATATAAAAGTGTTATTAAACTGCCTAAAATGATGCTTCTTAATTCTAAGTATTTTGCATCTTCTTTTATTCAGGAAGACAAAGACGAAATTGTAAGAAATTATATACCGTTTGTTAACTTAAACGGCAGACTTCTTCCTTCATTGGCTTTAAGCGCTTATTCAATGTATAAGGGTATGAATACGTTTCTTCTGTATGACAATAAATTATGTTCTGCCGACAACTGCAAAACATTGAATATGCCTATCGCGGAAAAGCCTTCTAAAGATTATATCGGCAATATTACCGATTCTTTTTTGGTATATATAAAGTGGAATAAACCTATTGAGGAATTTTATTCACATAAAGTATATTCCGCAATTGATATTATTGATTCTTATAACGATATTAAAAACGGGAAGACACCCCGGATAGACCCTTCATCTTTTAAAAATAAAATTGTAATAGTGGGGCTTAATTCGGATGCTTCTGTTTGGGACTTTCTGAGCGAAACTCCTGTTTTGAAAAAACAAGCAGATGTTGATGTGCATGCTGTTGTTATTGATAATATGCTGAAAAATCAATTTATGACTGCATCAAATAAAGATATAACCCATATTATTACTGCCGTTTTCGTTATTCTTATTATATTCGGATTTAAGAATTTCAGAAGCAATTTAATTCTGGCATCAATTCTTTCAATACTTTACTTGATATATTATGTAATTCAGTTTTCTTCAAACATATATGCCGAGCCTTTGAGTCCCGTGATTACAATATTTGCCTGTACTTTACTGAAAAGATTGTATTCTATCGTTACAACGGATAAAACTACGGAAATGATAAAACGGGCAATGGGAAAATATATTTCAAAAGATGTAATGAAAAATGTTCTTTCAAATTTAGATAAATTAAAAGTCGGAGGAATAAGAACGGTTGTTACTGTTTTATTTGTTGATATCAGAAATTTTACGGCAATTTCCGAACAGTTAAGTCCATCAGAAGTTACAGCTGTTTTAAATGAATATTTTTCTGTTGTTGAACCCATAATCGGTAAATATAACGGAGTTATAAATAAATACCTTGGAGATGGTGCGCTTGCTATATTTGGTGAACCCATAAAAGACAAAAACCATGCATTAAATGCTGTAATGTGTGCAAATGAAATATTATTTGCCGTTCAAGCTCTTAAAAATAAAATGTTGAATGAAGGTAAACCAAAAATTGAAGTCGGAGTGGGAATAAATACAGGTGAAGTTTTTGCGGGAAATATCGGTACGGATGAGCGTCTTGAATATACGATTATCGGTGATAATGTTAATCTTGCATACAGAATCGAATCTTATAACAGAATATTGAAAACGCAGTTTCTTATCAGCGAGTATACATATGAACTTGTTAAAGACATAGTGGATGTTGTAAAATTAAGCCGTGTTAATATAAAAGGAAAAACTCTTCCGCTTGATATATACGAGGTCTTAAAAGTTAAGAATCCGGATGAAAGATAATTATTTAGAATCTGTTAATATTGAACAAATAAAGCGCGCCATTAATGTTGAAGAAAAATACAAATACATTGACATAATGGGACGTGAGGCTTCTTTTTCGGGTTTTATATTAAAACAGCTTCGTAATATTTATAAACTTTCTTCAAAAAATGCAAAATGGCTTCCTGTTATTGAGGCTTTTGAACATTATTCAATGGAAAATGTTCTACAAAGAAAAAAAACAATCTCAAGATTTGTTACACTGCTAAAAAACGAGCTTAAAAACTCAAAAAGTGTTGTTACAAAAGAAAATACCTGCTCATCAGATGTTGATGATATATATTCAAAAGATGTTATTTCTCTTAAGGGAGTCGGCCCTAAATTCGGTTATTTATTAAATAAACTCGGAATATTTTCAGTGTTTGATTTAATAAGTTATTATCCGAAAAAATATGTTGATTATTCTTCAAGAGTTTTGATAAAAGATTTAAAAATCGGACAAAATGTCACGATATACGGAAGGATTTCTTCTTTAAAAACTTTTACTACAAAGAATAATCTGACCATAATAAAAGTTACGGTTAGTGATGAATCATCATCATTGGATTTAAATTTCTTTTATTCAAAATTAAACAGATACTCTATTGAAAGATATAAAGCACAATTTCCTCTTCATTCGGGGATTATTGTTTCCGGCTGCGTAAAATTTGATAATTATGCAAATAATATGACCATAGATAAACCTCAGTTTCAATCTGTCAATGACAGTTCGTATTCTGATGAAAATCTTAATATAGGAAGAATTGTGCCTGTTTATCCTCTTGTTGAGAATTTAAATATTAAAGCGTTAAGAAAAGCCATATATAATGCGTTAATTGAATACGGCAGTGAAATAGAAAATCTGGTTCCGCAGAAATTTATAAAAACACATGAAATGATAAACCGATCTGAGGCCTTAAACATAATTCATTTCCCCAATAGTGTTTCATCTCTTGAAAGGGCCCGCTTTTCACTCGTTTATGAAGAGTTTTTTCTTCTGCAATTAAAAATGTTTTTAATAAAAGATAATGTATCAAGAACATACAAAACTGTTGCGCTTAATATAAAAGAAGACGGTCTTGTTAAAAAATTTATTAAGTCGCTTCCCTTTGAACTAACAGACGCGCAAAAAAGAGCGGTAAATGAAATATTAACGGATATAAATTCGGAAAGACCCATGCAAAGACTTTTGCAAGGAGATGTCGGCAGCGGAAAAACAGTTGTAGCCTGCATAATGCTTCTTGCAGCCATTGAAAACGGTTTTCAAACTGCAATTATGGCGCCTACCGAAATTTTAGCCCAGCAGCATTTTAATAATTTTATTAAATGGCTTGCTCCGTTCGGGATAAATATTGCACTTTTTACTTCTTCTAATTCAAAAAAACTCAGGACAAAACTTGAAAAGGATTTAAGAAACGGACAAATTCATATTGCAATAGGCACCCATGCTCTTATTCAAGATAATATTGAATTTAATAAACTCGGAGCTATTGTTATAGATGAACAACACCGTTTTGGTGTAAAGCAAAGAAATTTATTAAAAAGCAAAGCAGATGTTCCTCAAATGCTTACCATGACTGCTACACCAATTCCCAGGACATTGGCTCTTACCGTTCATGGTGATTTGGATTTAACAATTATTGATGAACTTCCTAAAGGCAGAAAACCGATTAAGACAGCTTTATTGCCTAATTCACAACGAAAAAAAGCTCATAACTTAATAAGAGAAGAAGTGAAAAAGGGGCATCAGGCATATATTGTTTTTCCCCTTATTGATGAATCTGAAACACTTTCGGCAAAAGCAGCCACAAAAGAAGCCGAACTTCTTCAAAACGGGATTTTCTCTGATTTGAAAGTAGGTTTACTCCATGGGAAGATGAAACCCGAAGAAAAAGACAGTGTTATGCTTGCGTTTAAGAACAAAGAGTATGATATTTTGGTATCTACAACTGTTGTTGAAGTCGGTGTTGATGTTGCTAATGCTACTGTTATTGTGATAGAAAATGCCGAAAGATTCGGGCTTTCTCAGCTTCATCAGTTAAGAGGGCGTGTCGGAAGAAATTCAGAACAGTCATATTGCGTTCTTGTTTCTTCTTCAAAGAATGAAGAAACGCTTAATCGTTTGAATGTGCTTGTACAAACAAACGACGGATTTATTATTGCAGAAAAAGATTTGGAAATAAGAGGCCCCGGCGAAATGCTCGGTATAAGGCAAAGCGGAATAGCTGAACTTCATCTTGCCGATCTTACAAAAGATTTGTATATTCTTGAGATGGCAAGAAACGATGCAAAGCAATATCTTGAGTCTAAGCCTGAATTTGAAGAAGGGCTGAAAAAATATATTGAAGCTAATATTACGGCTCTTTCAGGATTTGAATTGTCCGATTAGTCTTTGACTTTTTTATATACAATCAGTGTCCAGCTTCCGGCCTGAGTTATTGTGTCAATGATGTATTTATCTTTAAAGGCGTAATACAAACTGTTTTTTAACGCGGAGAAAACTAAAAAGATGTATTGTGCTTCGTCATATCTTTTATTATCTTCAAGAGTCGACACAATGTCACGATTTGTAAGAAAAGATACGCTGTCCAGCGTTATAATTCCTATTCTGTCGCCTTTTTTCATATTTTTAATAAAAGTATTTTCAACATAATCGGTGATATTTTTGTTTGGAAAAATTCTAAATACATCTTTATAAATATATTTCCCGTTTTGTATGACATTTCTGTAGTCAGGGTCTTTATACATATATTCGTTAAAATTAAATTTATTTATTGAAAACAGTTTGTATTTATCTTCTTTTGTTAAGTATTTTTCAAATTTTGCTATGTCATAATATGTTATAAGGACGTAGTCATTATCTTTCAGATTTGATGTTCTTAAGAGTTTTACAACAGCATAATGGCCTTCAGACCTTCCCAGTCTTTGCACTGCATTTGGAGCTGTAAATACATAAAACAAATTTAATGAAAGATATAATGCAATAATCGATGTTGATATTTTTTTATTTGTTATTGAATATAATCCGAAACACATTGTCAAAAGGAGAGCAGGATACATTTCGGTTGTATATTTTGTAATAAGAATCATTCTTCCGGTATGCGAAATTAATACAATATAAATGAAAAATACGGCAGCTGAAGAAAAAAGGCATACAATTGCCTTATTTTTTCTTTTTAACGCAATAATTATCGCGGCAGCTCCAATTAGCATAGGAATAATTGCAAAAATTATAAAAATATAATTTACGGTATTTCCCGGCACAATATATGTTAAAAAATGGTCATAAGTATTAATAATATTAGATTGTATGGGGGAAAAGTAATCCGTAAAAGTCAATATTATTTTTGCACAGGAAAAATTTGTCCAAAATTGAGACAATGATTTATATGTAAAAATATTATACAAAAACGGAAAAATTAATATGCCTATTGCTATTATCGGAAAAAGAACACAGTAAATCAGGTTATGTATAACTTTTTGTCTTTTTTTTTCATCAAGTTCTGAGATTATAAAATATGCTGAAATTGTGAGAAGTAAAAATACATAAATTATTCCGAGAGTATGTGTAAAGACTACAAGCATACAAAAAATGAACAGCCTTAGCATATCATATCTGTTCGGCCTTTTTAATAATTTGACCGCATATAAATTTGCGAAAGAAGTAAAGAAGAATAAAAGGCTGTACAATCTGACTTCCTGTGCAAAATATATTAGAAATGAACTTATTGCTGTTACAAAAGCACATAAATACCCGAGATTTTTATCTTTAATTTCTTTACCGGTATGAAACATTACAATAATTGAAAGTATGGAAGGAATAACCGAAGAATATCTCAGAATTGTATCGGTATCGCCAAAGAAAAACATCCAGATTTTTAAATATAAATAATATAAGGGAGTGTGGCAGTTTCTTACCATGCTTTGAAAAAAAGCCCATAAATCTTTTTGTGAGGCAATATGCCAGCCGACATACTCATCATTCCAGAGTCCTTCGGGTTTATCAAGAAACCATATTCTAAGTAAAAGCCCGAACATAACTATCAGAAATAAATTAAATAAACTGTATTTTTTCATATCGACTTTTATTCGTTTGTTGTATTATATAATAGATTTTATCACATACAAAAGTTGGATGTTATGAAATTAATAATACAAATACCTTGTTATAATGAAGAAATTGCTTTGCCTGTTACCCTGTCAAAGCTGCCCGAGCATATAGAAGGAATTGACGAAATAGAAGTATTGATTTCGGATGACGGAAGCAGCGACAGGACTGTGGAAATAGCAAAACAATACGGAGTAAAACACATTGTAACGACAACCCATCACAGAGGGCTTGCCAGAACTTTTATGGCAGGTATTCAAGAGGCATTACGTCAAGGTGCAGACATTATTGTTAATACAGATGCAGATAATCAGTATAATGCTGATGATATTGAGAAACTTGTCAGACCTATTCTTGATAAAAAAGCAGATATTGTCATTGGAGCAAGACCGATTAGTAAAATTTCTTCTTTTTCTCCGTTTAAAAAATTCCTGCAATATTTCGGGTCAAAAGTTGTAAGGCTTATAAGTTCTACTGCTACAGAAGATGCTCCGAGCGGGTTTAGAGCATTCTCAAGAGAAGCGGCACTTTCTATTAATGTTTTTGATAACTATACTTATACAATAGAGACAGTTATTCAGTCAAAAACGAAAGGTCTTCATATACTGTCCGTTCCTATTCGGGTTAACGATTCTTTCAGAAAATCAAGACTCGTTAAAAACATATTTTTATATGTTCAGCGTAATTCTTTTACGATATTTAGAATGTTTATAATATACAGACCTTTCAGATTTTTTGCCATTATAGGCGGAAGTATATTTATTGTTGGACTTATCCTTCTTGCAAGATTTCTGTATCTATATATAGTTGATCAGGGAAGCGGTCATGTTCAATCTTTAATTATATCTTCAATTCTTGTTATTACGGGTTTTCAAACTGTTTTGTTTGGTGTGCTGGCTGACTTACTTGCCATAAACAGAAAATTAATTGAAGATGTTCAGGTTAGGACAAAAAAACTTGAAAATAAATAGCCTTTTTAAATACCTGATAAGCTAAATGTTTAAATTATTGTTTTTTAGATAATTTTCGTATGAGAATTATCTTTGTAATTATAATAATATTTTCTTTGATAATGCCTGCAAATGCCGAGATTTATGATTATGTGGATGAATGCGTTAAAAATGAATCTTATAAAACATTTGCGCAGGTTGTAAAAGGCAGTGCAAGCATATCTGATGTTGAAAAACAAATGGTTATAGACAGGGAAATTCAAGCCGACCTTAAGTCAAATTTTATATATATGGATTTGGAAGATTGTATAAATACCGCATTGGGTGAAAATTTTGATATAAAAATACAACGCCAGAACAGAAATATGGCATATTGGCAAAATAAAAATTCCCAGTTTATGCTGCTTCCTGATGTTTATTATAATTTTACGATTCAGAATTTAGGCGGTCAGTATTTGGTCGGAGGAATAGTTGCCGCAATGGCTCATGAAGTTGCCATACAAAGTATGTTTGGTGTCGAATGGTCTACAATAAGCCAGGGCCGATATTTC
Source organism: Candidatus Gastranaerophilales bacterium (assembly GCA_944323955.1). GTDB lineage: Bacteria > Cyanobacteriota > Vampirovibrionia > Gastranaerophilales > Gastranaerophilaceae > Avigastranaerophilus. The sequence continues at coordinate 297,739 of CALUUK010000001.1, forward strand.
TTTCAAAATGCAATGACCAGAAATACTTTAAAATCCCAAAAGGCACAACTTGAGTATAGTCGAGAAGAAACGATACTAAAAACAGTTATTGCTTATTATGATACTTTAAAAAACAAAATGGAAATAGAAGTACAAAAAGTGAATCTTTATGACAGATTAGAACAGCTGAAATATACAAAAGCACGTTTTGATACGGGCTTGGGAACACTTTATGATGTTAAAAGAGCAGAGGCAGAATTGGCTCAGGCACAACAGGATTATTCGGAAACATTGTTTAATCTTCGTGTTAGTCAGGCTTCATTGGCAAATGTTATGGGGGTCGATGTTTTTGATTGTATTTATCCTTATGAATTTTCTGTTGATAAAAGAATGCTCATAGACAAAAGTTATGATATTGAAGAACTGTATAATCAGGCATTGGTCTCAAGAGAAGATATCAGAGCGAAAAAAGCCGAAATTAAGGTTTATCGTGCTATGAGAAATATGAATTATGCAGATATAATTCCTGATGTCGTTGTCGGATATCAAAACGGATATGTCGGTACAAGACGTGCAGGTCTGGGAAATCATAACAGTTTATCTTTGAGCGTAAGAACATATTTGGGAAAAAATTTACTTATGGGAACAATAACCCAGATAAAAGCGGATACTGCTGCACTGAATGTTAAAAAATTGGAATTGCAAAATTTGGAAAGACAAGTTAAAGAAAATATTATTAACGCTTATTTTAGTTCTGAAAATGCGCTGAAAAAAATTGAGGAGGCAGAGCGTGAAACAGAAGCCGCAAATGTTAGTTTTGATCTTTCGCAATCGAGCATGAAGGCAGGACAGGCAACTTTTATTGATGTTATTGAATCACAGAATATTAAAGTAAGAGCAAATATAAATTTAATTACAAATATGATAGAATATAATAAGGCGCAGTCGCAGCTTTTATTTGAAATCGGACTTATAAGCCCCGAAAATGTTTTAAAGGATTATATAAGAAAATACTGATTACGGAGTTATATGAATGTTTATTAATATGTTTAAAAAATTATTTTTTCGGCATAAGAGCACAAACATGGAAGCAGAGATTTTTGAACAGCCGCAAATTATTTCAAAATTAATAAAAAAGTATATTACAAAAGATGGAAAAGTTAACATTGAATTACCTGATAATACAAATAAAATAGCATTAATAGCAAGCGGCTCTTCTTATCACAGTGCAACAATTGCCGCAAATTATTTAAGAAATTATGTCCATTGCGAAGCACAGTCTTATTATGCCAGCGAATTTTCTCTTGTGGAAAATGTTAATCCCGACCCGGAAACATTATATATTTTAATTTCTCAATCAGGAGAAACCGCTGATACAAATAATGCGCTGAAAAAAATTGCAGCAAAAACAAATAAGATAATGGCAATAACAAATACAAAAGATTCAACCCTTTATAACGGAGCAAAATATAAAATTTTGACAAATGCCGGAGCGGAAAAGTCAATTGCATCCACAAAAGCTATGAGTGCACAAATGTTTTGTCTGTTTTTAATTGCCGCAAAAATTATGCAGCAAAAAGAAATACCTGTTGATAAAACAATATGTGAACTCAAAAATGCCGTTTCAAGTATTGAAAAAGCATTTTCTTACAGGGATATAATAAAAAAATATTCATTAAAATTGAAAGATTACGATAATGCGGCAGTGCTTGCTTCAGGCATGTTTTACCCTTTAGCAAAAGAAGGTGCTTTGAAAATAAAAGAAACATCTTATATAAATACAACCGCATATCCGACAGGTGAATTTCTTCACGGACATATAGCTATTTTAAATAAACGTTGTGCGGTAATTTCGGTTATTAATAATTATAATACAGATTTTATGCAAAGCGTAATAGCCAATATCAGAAAAAATTATAATACGGATTTGCTTATAATATCTGCAAATCCCGTAAAATATAATGATAATGATACATTAATACAGGTAAGTACAATGTTTGATATTGACTTTATTTTTACTACCCTGGTTATTTTTCAGCTAATGGCGCTTGAGACAGCATCTTTATTAAATCGTAATGTGGATAAACCTGAAGGGCTTACAAAAATAGTAAAATAAGGTTTATATTAGTTCATAAAATAGCAAAAAAAAATAATTACATGTTTTAAGATGATGTTATGAAAATTTTATTTAACAGTTTCAACATAGACGGATTAAAACGTCTCTCAGAAGGGCAGATAGCACAAACAGCACAAAATAACGCTTCTGTTTCATATCCGAATTTAAAACCGCTTGAAAAAGACACGGTGTCTTTTTCGGGACGTAAGACTCTGATTGCCAGTGACATGAGTATTGCACCTTCTGTGTCAAACTGCGCAAAGGTTAATAAAGACGCTGAACCTGCAAGATTTTATCTTAATAGAATTTTGGATGAATATATAGGTCCATATGTTGATACAACTGATACCCTTGATACAAGAGATTATCCTGTTCTGGCATGCAAAGTAAGAGTTAAAAGTCCTTTAAGTATCAGGGAAAAAGTTGTTTCCAAATATTCGGCAGCATATTCAAAAATGGCTGATGATTTTGCGAAAAAGGTTTATGATGAACTTTCAAGATATTATGTGCCAAATCCTGATTGTAATGTAAAAGCGGTATTAAATGAGGTTAAAAGCTGCATTGAAGGGCATGATTCGCGCGGAGAATTTTTGGCATACTCGAATCCCGCATTAAATTATCATATTGCTCTTATGGTTTTACAAGAAGCAAATGCTTTTAAATTTGATGCTCTTGGTCACGAAAAACAAAGCGCAATTGATACTGAAATTATTAAAAATATAATTCAATATGTAAGAGTGCAGGAACCAATGCAATCCACAGAATCTGCTGAAGGTATTAAGTCTTATGCCAATGATATTGTTGGTGCAAGAATTGTTTTAAGAGAGCCTGACCCTAATTATACTAAAAAGGTATTTAGTGCACTAAAGGCTGCGGTTGAAGCAGGTAAATTAAAAATTACATCAATAGAAAATAATATCCCTGATCCCGATAAATTACCCGAAGGCGACAGCGTATCGGATTATATTTATGCTCATGATTATACACTTCAGGCATTAAGAAGGGTTTCCGGTTCGGAACTCAAAACAAATAAGTCTAAATCAGGCTATATGGCTGTTCATATAAATGTTGATTTCTCGGATTGTGATTTTGCAAAAAACAAACGTTATTCAGGCTATAAAGGTGAAATCCAAATTTTAGGCCGCGAAGTTGAAAAATTAAAAGAAATTGAAGATTTGTGCTACAAATTAAAAGACAATAAAAATGCCATAAAGTCGGAATACAAACCTTTTAAAATTCATTTTGAAAAATATTATACAGGCGATACAAAAGACGTATTTGATGATTATACATATAAAATGTATCTGGCACAGCGCAGAAAACCAAAATCACCAAAAAGAAAAGATTTTCCGTCGCCGGCGCAGCTCGGATTTAAAGATAAATTGCCGGAACAGCTTGATTTTAATCAACTTGCAAAAATTAAAGCTGAATGCGATGCCGTTATAAAAATGAATGAAGCAAAAGAACTTATTAATGAAATTCAGGCAACAATTATCGGTAAGAAAAGCAAAGATAAATATTATCATTAATAAATATTTATTTGTAGTGTCTCATTGTTCGATTCATTAAGTCTGTCAGAAACGGGATATAGAAAATACGTCCTAAAACTACTCCTGTTATAATGTAGCCTATAAGCAAAATAACAAGTAATTCAAGCAGTGTAAATGATATATTTAAACCGTAAATTCTTATAACTTTGAAGGATAAAAGAAAATAAATAACTGCAGCAATATAATCTACAAAAGGAATTTTCGCAATAACGGATAAAATTATATCCAGACCTATTTTTATTAATGCCAAAAAAATAGATATAACCATGGATTGAGCGATATTGTACATAAGGAAAAATCTTAAATTTTGTTTTCTGAAATATGCAATAATTATCCATATAAGTCCTGCTATCCCCATTGTTATATAAGACAGTACCGAAATTATTTTTTCTATGGGTAAAATTTTTGTTGAATTATGCTGCACTTTTATCGCCGTCCTCATTTAAATCATTATCAATATATTCTCGTACAATTTCAATGTATATAAGTTTTAATTCGTCATTTTCAGGGTCAATATCAATTGCCTGTTTATACATAGAAATTGCCGTTCTTAAATCTTTTAACATTACATATGTATTACCGAGCAGAGTATATGTATTTGCATTTGCCGGTTCTATTTCAATAGCTTTCTGGTACATCATAACAGCTTCTTTGAAACTTTGAATTGAGCAATAAATATTTCCCAATAAAACGTATGCATTTGAAGCATCGGGTTTGATAGAAATTGCTGTTTTATAATTTTGTATTGCATCTTCTGTTCTGTTTTGTTCAAATAAAGAAATTGCGTAACAAAGATATGTTTGATAGGCATTAGTGTCTGTTTCCGCAGCGATTATAAATAATTGATTTGCTTTATCATATTCTTTAGCGGCGGAATATGCATTTGCGCAATATAACATATATTTAGGATTATTATTATCAAGTTCCAATGCATTTTCAAACAGCATAGCAGCGTCATGAAATCTGTTTTTTTTCATAAGAACAAATGCCAGATTTGTATGATTTTCGGGAAGTTCAGGACAAAGATTAAGGGCTTTTTCATAATACCTTATTGCTTCTTCGTAGTTTCCGTAATCCTGATACAGCATTGCTATGGCAGAGTATACCTGATAATTTTCTTTATCAATGTTTAATGCTTTAATATAATTTGCCATTGCTTGTTTAAATTCTCCGATTTCGGCATATGCATTACCCAGATTGATAAATACAGATATGTTATTGACCCCGAGCATAACTGCTCTTGAATAATAATTAATTGCTTTATGAAAATCGTATTTACACGAATAAATACTTCCTATATTAATCAGTGCAACGAAATTTTCAGGTTCAAAAGTCAAAAGACTTTCATATACGTTTATTGCAAAATCATATTCTTTATTTTTCAGATAAATATTTGCAAGAGAAAGATAATTGTCGGAATTATTCGGATTCTCAACGATCTCTTTTATCAGATTTTCTATTTCGGTCAATTCTTTTTCTTTATTCATATGCACAATTATACTAAAGAATAAATCTGGTAGCAAATAATATTCCGTTAGAGTTAGGCTGATTATTTCCCGTTGTAAAAACGTAGTTTAGTAAAACTTTCATATTTTCAAACGGTTTATAAACAAACCCGAGCGAATACTCGCTTGTGGTATCGTTATCAGCATTTGTATTATAATCAAATACATCATATCTGCCGAGTATTTGCAGTTTTGGAGTCAGATCGTAAGCCAATGTTGCATACATGCCTTCTGCGGAATTTTTAGATTCGTATATTCCGTTATAACCGTTTGCAGATGCATACTCAATTTTTGCGTGAAATTTTTTTATATCATATCCTGCAAACAAAGAGTACTGACTGTAGCTGATATTATTTTTACCTACAGAATAACCTGCACCTATTTTAAAATCTCCGGTTTTTTCTTTTACATCGGCAAGGGGTTTGAACATAATGTTACCGGTAAAATCCAGTCCGTTTCCGAAGTCTTTCATAAATCTGGTACTGTCATATAATCCGATATCATAATCAACATATTTATAGTTTCCCAGATTTCTTATACCGGTTGACATAGTATTTCCGAAAGTTCTGCCAAGCTGGGTTTTTAATACCATATCCTGATCATATATTCCTCTGCTTCCGTCATGGGTTGAAGGAAGACGCCAATATTGACCTAAAACTACCGTTTGCCGGGGTGTAATTTGATGAGCGATATATACCTGTCTTATCCTTTGTGTCAGCCAGTTTGAGTAGCCGTCAATTGTTCCCGTTAAATTTATGTCAAACATTGCATGGGTTTTATTATCGTTAAAATGAACGGATACTTTCGGTTCAACGGTTGCAAAATCATGATTAAAAAACTGTCCGGAATGCTCTGTATTTAAATATGTCATTTCTCCGGAATACAACATATGAAGTTTTACAGAGTTTATTTTAGAATTTTCAAATACAAGACCTTTCTTTCCGAATAACTGAAGTGCTTTTGGTACATTTTCAACTTTTCCGTAGTATATATCAGACAAATAATCACCATAGTGCCACGGATTAAGGTCTTTCTGCTCCAATGTAATTTCTTCAATCGAAAAGGCCTGATTTGCATTAAATATCAACACAAATATTATTAGGATTATCTTTTTCATAAAAGCTAACAAACTAATTTCTTAAAATATTCAATCGTTTTTAAAAGACCTGTTTCTACATTTATACAAGGCTGCCAGTTTAATTTTTCCCGTGCAAGTGAAATATCAGGTTCTCTTTGTGCGGGATCATCAGACGGAAGCGGCTTGAATACAATTGATGATTTTGATTCTGTAAGTTTTATTATTAACTTTGCAAAATCTATAATTTTAATTTCTTGAGGATTTCCCAAATTAACGGGACCTGTAAACCCAATAGTATTATTCATTAATTTTATCAACCCTTCCACCATATCATCAACATAGCAAAATGCTCTGGTTTGACTACCGTCCCCGTATACCGTAATAGGTTCATTTTTAAGTGCCTGAATAATAAAATTGGAAACCACTCTGCCGTCATTTAAAGCCATATTCGGACCGTATGTATTAAATATTCTTGCAATTCTTACCTGTATATTATTCTGTCTGTGATAATCCGACATCAGTGTTTCGGCGCACCTTTTTCCCTCATCGTAGCAGCTTCTTAATCCTATCGGATTAACATTCCCCCGATAAGATTCCGGTTGAGGATGAATTTTAGGATCGCCGTATACTTCACTTGTACTTGCCTGCAAAATAGTTGCATGACATCTTTTTGCAAGTCCGAGCATATTAATTGCTCCCATAACAGAGGTCTTTATTGTTTTTATAGGATTATATTGATAGTGAACGGGAGAGGCGGGACAGGCAAGGTTGTATATTTGGTCTACTTCCGCAAAATATTCGTTTATAACGTCATGTCTGACAAGTTCAAACCTGTTGTTTCCTATTAAGTGTCTGATATTGTCTTTTGATCCGGTAAAAAAATTATCAAGGCAAATTATATCATGACCATCTTTTATTAGTCTTTCGGACAGATGAGAACCGATAAATCCGGCACCGCCCGTAACCAATATTCTTTTCATTATCAACCTCTCTCAATGCGTTTCTTAATTATCTCAAAATATATAAAAAAAGGGAAGAAAAATTTTAATTTTATATTTTTTTTAAATAATAAAAATGTAACAATTATTTAATAATAGTAAAAAAAATGACATAAAAAAACTGTTCGTGTTTTCAAGTAAATGTGGTTATTTAAGGGAGTTATATTATGAGTATTAAAATGTTTCCTGTCGGATTTGGCAGTTCAAAACGCAATAAAGATAATAATATTTCGTCAAAAGAAGGCAATTCTTCAAAAAATTTCTTAACAGGCATTAAAAAAGCGGCTCCGGTTGTTTTGCCTTTAGCGTCAATTCCGCTTGCGGCACTTGTAACACACAAAGTTAATTCAAAACACAACGCACAAATCTGGTCTGCATTAATCGGTATTGCCGGTTTGGGCGGAGCATATACTGCGGGGAATTTGACTGCTGAACAAAAAGAAGATATCTCTCGCAGAGCCGAAGAAAGAGTAAATGCAGCGCTTAACGGTCAGAATACATTGAATCGTAAGTATACTACGGATTATAACGGTATTACCCTTTTAAATACTTCGGATAATTTAAATCTTGATTCAGTAAAACTTAAAAAAGCTCATGAAAAAATTGAATCTGCAGCTGTAAAACGTTTGAATGAGGCTCCGGATGTGAAACCGATATTTAAAGAAAATCCCACATTATGGTCTGTAAGTTCAGAGTTTGCACCCGTGAAAGAAGGCGGTTTGGGCTCTGTTCCCGTTGAATTGCAAAATAATATGTCAAAATTAGGAATTGATGTTCCGACTTTTATTCCGATGTACCAGCAGCGCGGAATTGCAAGTTTCCGAAAAGAAAACGGTAAATATTTTTATACATATAAGGGAAAAGAATTTGAGCTTGATAAAGCTGCATCTTTTAAATTGGACACTTATCAGGACGGAAAATCAAAAACCGAGGATGTAAGTTTTTATACGGCAAATTTAGGTAAAGATGACAACGGTACGGATAAAAAACTTGTATTTGTCCATAATGATACCTACTTTAACGGTACGATATATCAATCATCCGAAAAAACGGAAGAACCTGAAAAATTTGCATTTTTCTCAAAAGCCGTATATGAATTTGCAAAAGCAAAAGCTGATAAAAACAGTGTTAAAGGACTTGTTATATCCGATAGAGATGCCTTTGACTCAATAAAATTCCCCGACGGCTTAATTTTAAATGACTGGCAGGCTTCTCCGATTGCAGCTCTTGCACGCTATAAAGCACCTATGGAAAATGCATATAAGCAATTGTCAAATGAAGCTGCCGAAAAACTTTCTGATATGAGAATTATAACAATAGGACACAATGCTACTTATCAAGGTTCTACAAGCAATAATAACGATAATTTACAAAGACATACCGCTACTTCTAATATTTTAAACACACTTTTTGATAATTATGCTTTTGATATTGTTTCTCATGCAAAAACGGCTGCATCTGAAGATGATATTACGGATTACGGGTTAAGAAATCTTGATAATGTTTTAATTTTAAACGACCATGATTATTGGGCAAATCACACAAACCTTTTGAATATGGGAGTATGCTTAAGCGATTATTTCCATCCGGTTTCGGAAAATTATGCAAAGGAAATCATTTCTGATGAACATCCGGAACTGGCCTGGGAATTGAGATGGGCACTTAATAAACGTGCAAAAGCCGGCTCTCTTATAGGAATAATTAACGGCAATGATTTTGCTAATCTTAATATTGAAGCTAAAAAAGAAGCTATAAAAAATACTGCGGGATTTACACCCGAAACATACTCTAAAGATTCTTCGACTGAGGAAATTATGAATGCACGTTTACATAATAAAATTGCAATGTATAACGAGTTTATGATTCCTTTCACCCGGAAAGATACAAATGATGAATCTGATAAAGTGAGAAAAATAAGGAGTATTACCGAGAGATTTGAAATGGTAAATCCGACCGGAGAAACAAACTTACCGATTTTATCGGATGAAGAACTTGCTGCTGCTCCGATTTTATCATCAGCAGGAAGATTGGTATCTCAAAAGGGTGTAAAACTTATGTCTGATGCAATTAAAATGCTTTATGATAATTGGGATGAAGAATTTCCCGGCAAACCAAAACCCTTATTCTATTTGGCAGGGCAAGACGGTGAAGGCGGTACGCAAAGAGCTCATATAGAAAATTTAAAAAAAGAACTGGATAAAGATGACTCCGACAGAGTTATATTCGGTCATGGGTTTGCTCCTATGCAGGCAATAATGGCTTCTTCCGACTTCTTTATGCTGCCGAGTTTATTTGAACCCTGCGGTCTAACCCAGGGAGAATCATTTGCACTGGCAACTCCGGTTATCGGAAGCGCTGTCGGAGGAATAGTAGATACTGTTAACAGAAATGGTAAAACAAACGGAATACTTACGGATAAAAATTCAAAACTAACACCCGAAGAGTTTTATAACGCAATAAAAACAGCTCTTCATATATACTTTGATGAACCTGAAAAGTATAAATCAATGGTGAAAGATTCTTTGGCAGAAGATTTTAGCTGGATTCAAAAGGGTAAAAACGGCCCCGTATATGACTATCTGGATAAAATTGGAATAAAACGCGAAAATCTTCCTGACATTCATTAGTTAATTATTGCAAACGGACATATTAAGCCTTATTATGTTATAAGGAGTCAAATTTAATATGTCCGTTAATTACAAACAATTATTTGATAAAGCATATAAATTGCACAGTATGGGCAATTTTGACGAAGCTGAAAAATTGTATAATATACTAATTGAAATGTCTCCTGAAGACAGTAATACTTTAAACCTGTACGGGCTTTTGTGTATTGCAAAAAAGGATTATCAAAAAGCTATTACCTATTTATCTAAAGCCGTAGTCTTGTCCAAGTCTCCTATTGCCGTTACAAATCTGGGGAAAGCACATCTTTCTAATAACGAGTATGAGAAAGCTATAAGACTGTTTCGGCAGTCATTGCAAATTTCGCCAAATGACGATACTTATTACTCAATGGCAATAGCATATAAAAAGATGAAAAATCTTGAAATGTCAGCTCAATGCTATGAAAAAGCTCTTGAATTAAATCCGAACAATTATAATGCCGGCTATAATTTAGTTGTCGCTTACAAAGATTTGAAAAGATATAAAGAAGCAATTAATTATGCAAACAAATGCATATTATTAAATCCTAAAGCAGAAGAAATATATTCTTTGTTGTCTTTTTTATATGAATGTGTGAATGATTTAAAATCTGCGGTTAAAGCGCTTGAGAAAGCGGCTATGCTTGATCCCAAACAGTATTTGTATTTTTATAACCTCGGTGTTTTGTATTCAAAACTGCATGATTCCGAGAATTCAATCTTAAATTATAAAAAAGTAATTGCGTTGAAGCCTGACAGTACTGCCGCACTTGTTAATTTATCGCTATTGTACAGAAAAAGAAATATAAATCTTTCTCTGCAATATATTTTACTGGCTCAAAAAAATTCGCCAAAAGCAAAAAATGTTCTTTTAAACCTTGCTCAGATATATAAAGATATGGGCAGAAACAGTGAAAGTATAAAAACTGCTGATGAAATTTTAAATATAAATCCGAAATCTCATGAAGCATATTCTATTCTGGCAATGAACTATATGGATATGTGTGAATACACTACGGCTTACAATTATTATGAAAAAGCATTGGAATTATCTCCCGATACTCCTTCATATTTACACGGAAAAGCAGTGGCTTTAAAATATCTCGGTAAAACAGCAGAGTTTAAGGAACTGATGAATACGGTCTTTAAAAAAGACCCCAATACACCTGAGGTAAGAATTACTCTGGGAATGTCCTATCTTGCTGATAAAGAATTTCAAAAAGGAATGGAACTTTACAGAGCAAGAAATCTTAATACGAACTTTAACAGATTTTTTGGAAATAAGTGCTGGAAGGAAAGCGATGATATTTCCGGAAAAAATGTTCTTTTATACTCGAATTGCGGACTCGGCGATACTTTAATGTATGCCAGATATTTTAATTTTGTTGCCGAAAAAGCAAGAAATGTTATTGTTCAGACTGATGATGCATTAATAAAAATATTAAGAAATAATTATAAAAATATTGAATTTATATCTAAAAAAATACAATGTAATGCTGATTATGACATTGCTGTTCCTATTATGGATATACCTTATATACTAAACATGGATTTTTCGAATATTCCCTCAAAAGAAGGTTATATAAAGGCTGATGATGAATTAGTTCAAGAATTTTCCAAATTGGATGTTTTTAATACAGAAAAAAAGAAAATAGGATTGTTTTTACAAGGTAACAGAAGAATATTTAAAAACAGATTTATTCCTCAGAATTCGGTCTTGCCCTTTTTTGAGAATCAAAATATTCAATTTTATTCGTTTCAAATATCACAGGATATTTCGTTCAATGAAAATATCATTAACTTTAAGCAGTATATAAAAGATTATAATGACACTGCGGCGATACTTAAAAATATTGATTTACTTATTTCTATTGATTCTTCAATAGTTCATATGGCCGGAGCTTTAGGTGTTAAAACTTTTTTGATGCTGCCATATACTCCAGAATGGCGCTGGTTTAATGACTGTGAAACGTCTTCATGGTATAACAGTGTAAAAATATTTAAACAGAGCAAAATAGCTGACTGGACGGATGTATTTGACAGAATTAATACATGCTTAAAAAAATTATGAAACCAAACGATGAGTTTATAGTTAAAATAGAGAAAACGGTCAATGAAGGTAAAGGAATTACACGCATTGACGGATTCCCCGTTTTTGTAGAAAATGCAGCACCCCGGGATGTTTTAAAGGTTAAGTTATCAAAAATAAATAAAACATATGCAAATGCGGAAATTATTGATGTTATAGAGGCTTCACCTCACAGAATAAAACCGTTGTGCCCTATGCATAATGTATGCGGAAGCTGCAATTGGCAGCATATTGAATATAGTGAACAGCTGCGGCAAAAACGGCAAATAGTGTATGAAACTTTAAAAAATATCACGGGAAAAGATTTTAATGTTAATGAAACAATTGCATCTCCCAAAAGAAACGGTTACAGATGTAAAGTTCAATATCCCGTCTCTCAAAAGAAATCAGGAAGATTGATTTCAGGCTATTATAAAAAACTTTCTCATGATTTAATCAATGTAAAATATTGCCCTATGCATGATTTTATAATTAATGAAATTATGGAATTTATAAAAAATGAAGCACCAAATTTTAAAATCACCGGATACATTGAAACAAAACATTCGGGATTACTGCGTCACGTTATATTTAGAAAGTCTTCTTTTAACGGGCAAATACTCGTAATTCTAGTTATAAATGATGATAAAATTGATACAAAATTAAAGAAACTGGCTGATTTATTGATGTCGAAGTTTCCTGAAATTACCGGAGTTTGTGTTAATTTTAATACAATGAAGTCAAATGTAATTCTCGGTAAAATAACAAAAGTTATTAAAGGCAATGATTATTATATCGAAATTCTGTCCGGGATTAAATATCAAATCAGTGCTTCGAGCTTTTTTCAGGTTAATCCTTACTCGGCGGAAATTATATTTAATACCGTAAAGGATTTAATTTCCGAAAGAATTTCAACCCCGTCAATTCTTGATGCTTATTCAGGTGTATCAAGTTTCGGAATATGGTTGTCTTCGATTGCGTCGAAAGTAGTTTCTGTTGAAGAGGTTTATTCCGCTTCTTCAGATGCCGTTCAAAATTTAAAAATAAATAATCTGGATAATATTGAAATTATTAATGATGATGCGGCAAAAACCTTTAAAAACTTTATAAATAATAATATAAAATTTGATGTTGTTTTAATAGACCCGCCAAGAAAAGGTTCTTCGGCTGAAGCATTAAAAAGTGTAATATCTCTTGCGGAAAAATTTTTGATATACGTCAGCTGCAACCCGGCAACACTGGCAAGGGATTTAAAATTTCTTATTGAACATAATTTTCTGCCCGAATATATTCAACCCGTTGATATGTTCCCCAATACCAGCCATATAGAAACAGTGGTTTTACTAAAAAATTACAATAAAAAAGATGCCGTATAGGCATCTTTATATTAAAAATCCATTTCCCCAATTTAAGTCTGCGCCGCTTAATCTAATAGTGCTTCAAGTATGCTTGCATTTTTGACAGCTAAAGCATTTTCTTTAACTCTTTGTTTATGAATGTAAGTTCTGAGTGCTTCACGAATAAGTTCACTTCTTGTTCTGTTTTCACCTTCAGCGACTTCATCTATTCTAGTCAAAAATTCTTCCGGCATTGATATAAGTACTCTTGCCATTTTTTTTGTCCTCTTTCTGTTATGTTGTCTTCCCTTACTTATATAAACAATTTTGAGAAAGGAAAATTGCATAATTTGTATATATTCTTTATTTATTTGTTAACAAAACTTCATATACTGTAAAACAAAATAGTAAATATTTGTAAAAATCCTTGTCAAATAAGGTGTTTGGGACTTCCTAAGAAATATATTTTTATAATAGAATAATTACGAACTATATATCAGAGGCGTTGGAATGTTAAAGAAAATATTTGCAGTTATATTTTTAATATGTGTGTGTTCCGGCTCGGTTTTTGCAAAAGGTGATTTTAACGATTATTTAAAGAATATAAAGTTTCAAACGGAAAAAGCCTGGAATCCCCCTGTTTACTATTTAAGACATACATCTGAAGTTTATTTTAAAATAAAAAAAGACGGTACAATAAGCGACATAAAACTGGCAAAATCATCAAAAGTGCCGCAGCTTGATAAAAGAGCGTTAGAAACTGTTAAAAATTTACCTAAATTTGATAAATTTCCTTCTTTTTATATAGGTGATTTTATTGAAGTTACAGTCGGGCTTACAAATTATGTATATGAAGATTTAAAAAATCCGAATGTATATCAAAAAAAGAAAAATATACGGCAAAATGACCTTATTCCCGTCAATACAAAACGTGTAAAATTTGTAAAAGTTGTTTATGATGAATTTTTTGTTCACGGTGAATCAAATTACCAGAATAATATGAAAAATTTGGTTTTAAATCTTGATATACAAAAGGCAATGAGACGTTAAAACTTCTTTAATTGGGCAAATGCCGCATCTAATGCCTTCGTTCCCTGTGATGAAAAATCAACTATAAGCATGGAGGAAGAGCCTATTTCCTTTATTTCGGTTATTTTTCCTACACCGAATTTTGAATGAAAAACTCTGTCTCCTTCTTTAAAAGACCGGATTTGTTCCGCTTCGGGCGCAGGTGTTTTTATTTCTTCATTTTTTTGTCTTTCCAACAGTTTTTTCTTTATAGGATTATTCTCAAGAAGATTTTTTATTTCCTGTTCTTCATTTTTACGCTGTTCTAATCTTTTTTCCTCGTTATGCTTACTTTTTATAACAAAACTTGTGTTGTGCATTGTACGTTTTTGAGGCGCAATAAAGTTTTTCCCGAAAGATGTTACCGGTTTTATACTGCCGTCATTATTTTCTTCAATTCGTTTTGTTTTTATTGTATTCACTGCTTTTGTAAACGTATAAGAACTATCGGAATATGAATTTGAAGATTCACTGTAATCAATTAAATCCGCCGGAATTTCAGATATAAATCTGCTTGGATTATAGTACTGGTAATTGCCCCACATCTTGCGTCTTTTTGCATAGCTAAGATATAAATTCTTTTTTGCCCGTGTTATGCCTACATACATTAAACGTCTTTCTTCTTCCATTTCCGACGGTGAATCCAAAGACCTTCCGTGAGGGAAAATACCTTCTTCCAATCCCGAAAGAAAAACCGTATCAAATTCAAGCCCTTTGGCGCTGTGAAGAGTCATTAATGTAAGCGCTTGTGTATCATCAACATAAGAGTCTATATCACTTACAAGTGAGACTTGCGACAGAAATTCGCCGAGTACATCTTCATCTTGAGGCACAAACTCTTTTGCAACGCTTATAAATTCCTGTAAATTGTCAATTCTTGTTTCTGCAGTGGTTTCATCTTCACTGTCTTTTATATCTTTTATATAGCCGGAAGATTCAAGCACATGTCCGACAAATTCAGGCAGATCCATTTTGTAGAATACTTGTTGAAATTCTTCTATCATATTATAAAATGCCGAGAGTTTTACTTTGACGGCCGGCGAAAAATCATCATATTCTTCAATATTTTTAAGAATATCCATAAACTTTACATCTGTTTTATTGGATATTTCCAATAATTTATCTGTTGTAGCCGTACCTATTGAGCGCTTGGGGACATTAATAATTCTTCTCAGGCTCTGAGAATCATTCGGATTATATATAAGTTTTAAATATGCAATAATATCTTTAATTTCTTTGCGGTCATAAAATTTCAATCCGCCGACAATCTTATATTGAATATTATTCGCCATACAGGCCTCTTCAATAGCTCTTGACTGCGAATTTGTTCTGTATAATACGGCCATATCTGAGAGTTGATTTGTTATTGAAAGTCTTTTAACTTCTCTAACCAGATTCAGTGCTTCATCAGACTCATCACTTGCGCAGTACAGGCTGAGTTTATTTCCTCTTCCGAGATTTGAATATAAGTTTTTGCTAATTCTTTGCTTATTATTACAAATAACACTGTTTGCCGCATCAAGAATTGTCTCTATAGAACGGTAATTCTGTTCGAGTTTAATAAGATGAGTCTTTTTAAATGCAGCTTGCAAGTTCAATATTATCTTACAGTCGGCGCCTCTCCAGCTGTATATTGATTGGTCAATATCTCCAACAACGCATAAGCTCTTATCGGGCGGAATGTCTTCTTCATCTTTATTATTTGTATAAATTGCTTTAACCAGATTATACTGACAAATATTTGTATCTTGAAACTCATCTACCAAAATATGTCTGAAACGGTTAAAATATTTTTCTCTTACATTTTGAGACTTCTCAAGCAGTTTAACCGCTAAAACAAGCATATCATCAAAATCCAATGCATTATTTTTTTGCAGCAATTTTTGATATTCCGTATATATTTGGGCATAGCGCTCCGTTCTGTAATCACGTGCTCTTGTTGCAAATGTATATGCATCTTGCATTTTATTTTTTGCATTTGAAATGACTGTTTTTAAGAGTTTAGGCTGATAAATTTTCTCATCAAGATTTAAATTTTTTATGGCATTTTTAAGAATTGTATTCTGGTCAGTATCGTCATATATAACAAATTTATTATCATATTTTATACCGTTTTCATCTGTGTATTCGGAAATATCGGTTCTTAAAATGCGGCCTGATATTGAGTGAAAAGTCCCGACCCACATCTTTTTTGCCTTTTCCTCTCCCACCATCTTAGAAAGGCGCTGAACCATTTCTTTAGCTGCTTTGTTAGTAAATGTAACGGCAAGTATTTCGTATGGAGACACACCCGAGTTAATCAAATGAGCTATTCTGGTTGTAAGAACCTTTGTTTTTCCGCATCCCGCACCGGCTAAGACAAGTATGGTACCTTGGTTTTGAAGTACCGCTTCTTTCTGCTCCCTATTTAATCCCTCTAAAATATTTGACATGTATCTTTTATTTTTTTTAAAATATGCTATTATAAGTATATTATAAATATAAAATTATTTTAGACAAATTAGGAAAAAATATGTCAGACGAGAATAAAAACGAGCAACAAATTATGGTTCCGATTGATGATGATTTGGATACGGTTAAAAATACCGATTCGAATACTTTGGACGCATTAGCCATGGAACTTGCAACAATTCAGCAATCCGCAAAAAAAGTTGCAATTATAGGAAGCCGTAATCTTCCTATTACTCATCAGCAAATTATTGAAATTTTATCATATGCACTTGTTATACAAGGTAATACGGTAATTACAAGCGGAGGCTCAAGCGGAACAAATGCTGCTACGATTCGCGGTGCAATGAAGGCAAATCCCGATAAACTTCGAGTTATTTTGCCTCAAACTATAGGACAACAGCCCTCTGACGTACAAGACCAGTTAATCGGTGTTCCGAATATAATCGAACATCCTGACAGATCCATGATGACACTTGCAGATGCAAGCCGTATTTGTAACAGAGAGATTATTGATGAATGTCAGCAGTTAATATGCTTCTTATCTCATACGTCAAATACGCTGCATAAGGCTATTCAACATGCAGAAGATTCTCATAAAGTTGTAACGGCGTTTTATTTAGACTAAGATAATCTTTTTATTATATCTTTTGCCGCAGCTTCACCCATTGAAAAGCAGCTCATTTGAGTTCTTAAAGCTGCCTGTGCTTCAAAATCTGCGCTTAGTATTCTTCCTGTTGCATATAATTGATTTATTTTATCCGATATCAGCGCTTCTACAGGTAAATAGTATGTATGTTTTGTAAATTCCAATTTATCTTTTGAGTCCGAGTTGGAATGTATATCTATGGGATAGTTGCATGCTAATGCAATATTTTGGGGAATATTCCCTGAAATAATGTCATTTTTTGTCATAGTATATTCACATTTGACTCTGTAGGACTCTCTTATACCCAAAAAATCAGCAATTTGGGAAATATAGGAAGATTCAAAGCCGGGTAAATATTTCCGGCAAAATGCCGAAATACGGTATATTCGTTCTCTTCCTTGTTTTAAAGATTGTGAATATACAAACGGATCGTTAGGATTTTGCCCCTCTTCAAGCAGAATTCTGGGACAATTAAATGCAATGGAGTCAGGCATTTTTGGTACTGAAAACATCTGAAAATACGCTGTATCAGTGCTTTTAAGTGTTCCGTCATCAATTGCACGTCTAAATAACGGTGCCAACGCCCATTTTTTTGATTTATCCCACGTATAAGCAGTAGATAAATACACTTGTTCATCCGTATATTGAACCGTTGTGACATTTCTGTCGCTATCAAACGCTTCAAGCCATGCCGCAAATTTAAAGGTATCAATACCGGATAAAATAAACCTCATTCCTGGATTTTGTATTCTTTCGTCATTTTTTTGAAAATTGCAATTTAAAAGTTTAAAAATTTTTCCGTTAGAAGTGGCGTCTATTAAATATTTCGTTTCAATATATAGCGATAATATCTTATGATTTAAAGTTACTCTAAAAGACTTATCCTCAGGCGAATATGTACACTTATCCGGCTCACAAGAGAATAATGTTGTGCATTTTACAGAGGATAACATATCATCAAGCACTATTTTCAGCAGCTGAGGGTTAAACCATGCCTCATTTCCGTCAATATAAGTGTGTCTTGCATCGTATTTGTCGGCGAAAACCTTTAAATCGTTGAAAAATTCGGTATTTATTTCTTTTGTATCGACTTTCATTGAAGGAATAACCAGTCCCTGAGTAAGGGCACCTCCAAGCACATCCGTTTTCTCTACAAGCAGCGTATTTAATCCGTATTTTGCGGCAATATATGCACCTGCAACTCCTGATGTTCCTCCGCCAAAAATTATTAAATCAAAATTCATAAACACCTCTAAAAAAATTTTATTATATTTTTATTTAAAAAAAATTTTTTTTATATTAGTTAACAAATTAATATCGATTAGCTATATAACTATAATATTATTGTATATTATCAATATATACCGATACGATATGACAAACTTTAAAATAAAATGTTATATAATAAAAACATGTTAAATTATTATTTTACAGAGACAGATGACGGTTCAACAGGACTTTATTCAAAAACGGCAGGGGATATTCTTCATTCAAAAGAAGGTGCACTAAAAGAAGCATTTGAAAAATTTATAAATCCTGCAAATAAAATTTTAAAATCGAATAGTAATTTAAGAATTTTAGATTTGTGCAGCGGTGTCGGATATAATTTAAAGGCACTTTTAACAAAAATGAAAAACAAATGTGCTCAAATTGATTGTGTTGATATAAATTGGGATTTTATATTATTATCACCTTTTATTATTGACAATATAAACGACATAAACATGAAATTATTTTTATTATCCGGATTTTCATTCATTGATAATTTTGTAGACAGAATTAATACTTTAATATCAAACCTGGAGGAGTCGGGTTTTAAGAAATTTTTATGCCCATCTATGACGGATTTAATCAAATTTTTATTCCGAGAGGGGTATAAAGATAGCGGACGGACTCTAAAACTTTCATTTTTACATAATATATATTATAAGTATATATCTACTAGCATGAAATATAGCCTCAATTCCAATGAATATAGCAACATAGAAATAAATTACAAACTTGGGGATGCAAGAACTATTATAAAAAATTTACATAACCCGTATGATTTGGTTTTTCATGACGGATTTGCCCCTCAAAAAGATCCGACTTTATGGACTTTTGATTTTTTGTCTTTATTAAAAAATAATCTTCATTATGATTCTTTAATTACAACATACTCAAAATCTTCTCCGTTCAGAAGTGCTCTGTGCAATTTAAATTTTTTTGTCGGTAAAACATTTTCTAACGGACTTGAAATTGGTACAATTGCTTCTTTAAATCATGACAATATAATTTGTCCTTTATCTGACCGCGATTTGAAATTATTAGAAACCAAAAGCGGAATATGTTATAAAGATCCTTTTCTTAACTTACCGTCTTCTGAAATTCTACGTAACAGGGAGCTTGAACAAAAAAATTCAAATAGACAATCACGTACTTCTTTTTCTAAACTTTATAGTCATTAATTTTATCGATATAAATCTAATAGATATATATCGATAAAATTATTTAGATATTATCATTATATATCGTATAGATATTATATTCTAACACACAACTTTTAATAAAATTTTTATTGAAAAATAATTACCGACAAAAAAATTTTTTTGGGGATAAAACATTTAAACTAAAAATTTATTATTTATGTGTGGGAGGAGATTATGTCAGAAAAAAATATTAAATTAATGCTTGTTGAAGATAATAAACTTATTAGAACGGGTATAAAATCTCTGTTTGAAGAAGAGGAAGGATTTAGTATTATTGCTGAAGCAGAAAACGGCAGAGATGCCATTAAATTATCAATTAATCCTTCCATTGATATAATTATTTTAGATATGGTGCTGCCTGATATCAGCGCTCTGTCTGTAATAAAGACTTTACAGGAAAAAAAATGCCAATCAAAAATCATTATTTTATCATCGCATGACGAATATGATAAGATTGAAAAAGCACTTTCTTTGGGAGTCTATGCATATGTAATAAAAGACATAAATACCGATATGCTTGTAAGCATTGTCAAATCGGTGTATATGGGCGCAATGTGGCTTGATCCTAAAGTTGTAAAAATTTTAAGAGATAAATCTGAGAAAACTCTTCCGTTAAAAGAAACCACACGTGCTGAATTCAAAAATAACCATGCCAATCTGACACAAAGAGAATATGAAGTTTTAAAACTCGTCGTTGACGGAAAATCTAATAATGACATAGCGCAAACACTTTGTATAAGCGAACATACAGCTAAAGCGCACGTTTGCAATATAATACAAAAATTACTCGTTGATGACAGAACGCAGGCTGCAGTTAAAGCGATTAAAGAAGGAATTGTATAATTATTTTTTTAAAGTAACGAAATATTAATTTTTTTCTTCATGTTAACAAATAAAATTATCATATACATTATAATTAATGTGAAATTTGGAGTGTTTATGACAGAGATTACAAAAGAACAAAGAAAAATTAATATTGCCGAATTACCCGGAGAACTGCCTGATTATAACTCAACGTTTGAACCTAAAGATTCCATTATAAAGAAGTGGATTACAGACTGGATTTTATCAGCTGTATCAAGTAAAAAAATTAAAAATAATGATATTATGCCGTCAAAAGCGGAGTTGTCAAAGTATCTTGGTGTAAGTATCGGTACTGTTCAAAATGCAATAAGATATGTAGAAGATTCCGGACTTTTAAAATCCAAACAAAAATTGGGAACAATGATATCTGCAGCAACAAATCCTGTTTCAAACATGCCTAAATCCACAACAAAGAGAGATAAGGCTGTTCTTTCAATTAAAAAATATATTATACAAAAAGATTTAGCTGTTAATAAACCAGTTCCGTCCACAAGAAAAATGTCCGAGATACTGAATATATCACAAAATACACTCCGTTTAGCATACGAAGTTATGTGTGCACAAGGGTATTTTGTTTCAAGACAAATCCGAGGTAATGATTCAAATTGGATACTTGTAAAATATCCTAAATTATCAAGGGATGAAATGCTGTATGTAAATAACAATAAATCTGATACTCTTGTGGAGAAAATAACAAAAGAGCTTAAGGTTTATCTCTCATCTCATTTTTCTATCGGAGAGAAAATTCCCTCTCATGAAAAATTGGCTTTAACATTAAAAGTAAGCGTAAAAACAATTCATGATTGCGTTAGTATACTTAATAATCAAGGCATACTTCTTTCAAGAAGAGGGCGTTACGGCACGATTTTATCTTCTGACCCTATGAAACCTCAACCCGAGCAGCAAAAAGAAAATTTTATTTTTTCTGATTCCTTCGAAGCATCTTTTTACTCTTATCAAAAAATTGAAAATAAAATTATTGATCTTATGCGCTCGGAATTTAAAATAGGCGAAAAACTTCCTTCAATGAAAGAGTTATCCGAAAAGTTTGAAGTAAGCACAAATACAATAAGAAAAGCGTTAAATTCAATTGCCGACCAGGGCTATATTACATTTGGCCGCGGAAGATACGGCGGAACATTTATTGTGGATATTCCCGAAGAAGAGCAGCAACAGTCTTATCAGTGGCTGTCTATCAATCCCGACTATATTTGATTTTATTATTAAAAAAACAATTAGATTAATTAAAATTTACATATTCCCGAATCAATACCAAACACTACCCAACAAAATATAGAAGAATATACTAATGAAAGCAATAAAAAAAAATGTTAAAATTAATTTATAATTCGCCAAAGGGCATTTTATATATGTATTAGAAAAATAATGGAGGTTCCTATGTCTAGTCTTGCTGCTGATGTTAAACCAGGTACACAAACAATTACGTCTAAATTTACGGAAGAATTTGAAAAATATTTAAAAATGCAATCATTAAAAACAACATTTAACGGTTGTGATATTGAAACTTTTAGTTGGTATAAAAAAATGCTGGGCATAGGTTGTTAGAAAAGTTTGATATACTATAGTTGATAAAAAAGCAGAAATATAAAAGTTTCTGCTTTTTTGTTTTAATAATAATCCAAATAGTGACTATTTGACATTATTCTGTTAAACTGTACATATCAGGTTAAGGGATATTGTTTTGATAAAAAAAATTATAATTTTTACATTATTAATATTATTCTTTTCGGCACTTCCTGCTAAGTTGCAAACAACAGCAGCATCAGCGGCTCAGGATGAGGAATTATTGATTATTCTTGATTATTCCGCATCAATGAATAAAAAATTAAATGACAAAACAAGAGCCAGATATGTATTACTTGCTCTGCACAGTGCACTGGCAAATCTTCCGCGTGAAACAAAAATAGGGTTAAGAGTGTTCGGCCCTGACGAGAACTATAAATCACTTATGCCCGGTGATAAACATACTTCACATGATTGTAAGGCATCATATTTGCGTGCACCTATAAAAAGTAATAATAAAACTTATATTTCTGATAGGTTATCAGAATATACATATCCTTTCGGGCAGACTCCTATTGAATATTCGTTAAGAGAAGCGATTAATAATGATTTTTCCAAGTCAGGCTGTATTAAGCATATTATTTTAATTTCCGACGGAACAGACACCTGCGGCGGTAATCCTTGTAAATATATACAGCAAATTATGCAAAACAGAAAAGATATTATAATTGATACAATAAGCATTGCTGATTCAAACGGCAGTTACGGTGATCTTTCATGCCTGCCAAGATTGACCTCAGGTCGTTATAAAATTGTAAAAACAGAAAATGACATACAATTATCATTTCAGTCATTTATCAAAACCACTTCACAAAATATAAAAACAGTTGTAAAAGAGCCTGTTTTTACATCTGAAGATGATGATATAAAATATAATAATTATCTTTTTGAAATTGACTATTAATATTAAGACAGAATAATGACACTGTCTTTAATTTTTGATACTATTATTTATATCGGATTACGGGTGAAAAATGAAAAATAAATTTGCAGTTATTTTATTTTTGGTTTTGATTGTTGTTGCAGGCGGACATTTTTCTTTTGCAGAACCTAACTTTACATATTCAACACCAAAAGATTATGTATTTAAACCATCTTTAGATGAGGATTCATCAGGTGAAAGAATACTGTTTATTGTTGATTTTTCAAACAGCATGAATGAAAGACTGGGACACCGGACAAAATTAGATATTGCGCTTTCTACAATGAAAGAAATATTGCAGATGATTCCGGCTCACACTGCTGTAGGACTTCGTGTATACGGGCATAAAACGGGTTTTACTCCGAAACAAAGCTGCACTGCTTCGGATTTGGTATCTCCCGTACAAAAAAATAATGCCGTCAATATATACACAAGATTAAATTCCATTAATGCCGTCGGCTGGACGCCAATTACATACGCATTAAAGCAGGCAGCTTATTTTGATTTTCCGGATACAACCGGTAAAAAAAGAATTATATTAATATCTGACGGCGGTGAGAACTGCGATGAAAGTCCCTGTGATTTTATAATTGAATTAATGAAATACAGGGAAGATATAAGAATTGACGTCATTGCTCTTGCTATAGGTGATGAAGATGCAAATAATCAGCTTAAATGCGTTGCACTGGTTACTTCAGGAAAATTTTATAATGCAAATACAGCAGCAGAATTAAAAAACAGCCTTCAAGACTCATTAAATCTGCAAAAAGAAGTTCAAGGCGTAATTATTGACACGAATAAATAAGGTTTAAAATGAAGAATTATGCAGTAATATTAGCCTCAGGCTCCGGTGAAAGATCAGGATTAAATATACCTAAACAATTCGCCATGATTAACGAAAAAACAGTACTTGAACTTACGTTAGATGTTTTTTCTTCACATAAAAATATTGATGAAATAATTCTTGTAACAAATCCTGATTATTTTGAGTTAACAAATGAAATTATATCAAAGAATAATTATTATAAACTTGAAAAAATCATAAAAGGCGGAGCAACAAGACAACAAAGCTCATATGCCGGCATTAGTGCAATAGAAGATACAAATGCCAATGTTTTAATTCATGACGCCGCAAGACCGTTTGTGACACATGAAATCATATCAAAATGTATTAACGCACTAAAAGAGTATAAAGCGGTAAATGTCGCCATAGAATCATCCGATACAATTATCGAGGTTACTTATGACAATATAATAAATAATGTTCCCGACAGAAAGTATTTAAGACGCTGCCAAACACCGCAATGCTTTGATATAAAACTGATAAAAAAAGCTCATGAACTTGCAATAAAAGAAAATACCGATAATATTACCGATGACTGCGGACTTATATTGAGATACAATCTTGCAGATGTTTATGTAGTACAAGGAAGCACGGACAATATAAAAATAACTTATCCTATGGATATGGAAATTGCAAAACTTATATTAAAAAAAGAGAGCCGTTAAGCTCTCTTTTTATTTCTCTGTACGCTTACTTATATAAAGGTGCAAGTTTAGCCTCTTGTTGAGGAATAACACCTTCTTCAATCGGAAGATAAACTCTGTAGTCAATTACCGAGAAGCAATTGTCGATTGATTCAATTTTCTTAAGTTCTTCATCATTAATTGAATTAGACTCAATCATATCCGCTATTTTTTCAAATCTTTCGACATGCTCCATAAATCTTTCGGTAGCATAATCTTTAGCCTGCCATGTTGTAATCAAAAACGGCCAATCCGAGCTTTGCAGCAAGAGGTTTTCTCTTGCCAATTGATTTAAGGCTCTGTGAAGCAGCTTATCTTCGGGTATTTTTTCGTATTTTGAGACAATATCTATAATACGTTTTTCACAGCCGTTAATTATAGGCCACATCCATTCGGTTAAGTGATTTAACCAAACATAGAAGTGTCCGCCCTGTCCCCATGAGCTTTCAGGTATTTGAATTGTATCAACAGGCGGATGTTTTTCAAGATATTCGCCTGCGGTACATCTTTCAATTTCAGGAATGAAATTATTAAACTTTCTTATTACCTGTTTAATAAATTCAACACCTTCAAACCACCAGTGACCGTATAATTCGGTATCAAATGAAACCATTACAAGCCCTTCTTTACCGTTTGCTTTCTTATAGTCATTTAATAAGTGGTAAATAAGTGTTGTATAGTGATCTGAGTTAGAATTTACCTGATTCATTGCAAGAACGGGATCATAAAGCATTTTATCGCCCAAATCAGTAGTGGATGAAGTAATTCTCCAATAATTCATGCCTGATTTATCATCTTTTTTATGAAATTCACGATAAACACCGTCACCGGGGTAACCATCCGCAGCTGACCATACCTGAAATCCGGCTCTGTCATTTCTTCCCATTACTGCCACCTGAGCATCAGGAAGCCAATAGGCGGAATAAGTATCATATCCGGTAGCTTCTCTTTTCGGCAGAGGGATATATTCAATATTACCGTAAATACCAACAACCCTTCTTTCGCCGACCGAGTTACCGCCTTCGATAACATGAGATTCAGTAAAGAAGTATTCTATATCGTTATTTTGAAGTGTAACTTCAATAGCGGGACGCCATTTCTTTTGTCCGTCTTTGCCTGTAAATTCATAGCCCTGTCTATATGCACATTCTGGAAGCCAGCATCCTTTTGCCTTTTTTCCGAAGAATCTTTTCGTTGTATCTGAACCTACTTTAAATTGTGCATTTAGGTTTGTATCTGTTGCCAAAAGAGGTGAAAAGCCGTGCGTAGCACCGGAAGTTGTAATTTCTATACACCCCAGATCCTGGTATTTTTTAAATGCCGCAACTAAATCTTTATTGTATTTATTTACAAAGCAGTCTTTTATGTGATTAAACCAGTCAAAATAATATTTAGCAAGATATTTTAAATGCTGTGAGTGCTCAACTTTAGGATCGGGATATCTTTCCAAATCTTTTGATACTGCTTCAATTCTTGAATTTAAATATTCAATGAAACCGTTTTGTAAATGTTCATCGGCAAGCTGCTCCGCTAGAATCGGAGTAATACCGACCGTCAACTTTGCTTTTATTCCTTCTTCTTCATACAATTCAGATATTGCATTTAGCAGGGGAACATAAGTCTCAGACATACATTCATACAAATTTTCCTCTCCAAACGGCCACATTCCTGCCATTCTGTAATATGGAAGATGTGAATGTAACATAAATACAAATGAACCTACTGTCATATATTAACCTCCGAGTTATAGTATATGTTATTTATATCATAAATTAAGAAAAAATATAAGACTACAGAACTAATTCTCCGGTATTGTTTACAAAACTTTTAAATAAAAAAATCTTTTATCAAAAAAATTTTTTTCAAGTTTTAAAAACAACACGGTGAGATTATGAAAATTAACTCTATATCAAATGTGCAACTATTTAACTATTCAAGTCGTGCACAAAAAAGCCCCAAGTTAAATTATTTGGCTTCTGATGTTTTTGTAAGGACAAATCCGTCTTTTTCGGGTGAAAAAGAAATCAGTGAGCTGTCTTTCGAAAAATTTTCACAGTGGGCACAGCAATCAGGTTATCTGTCTTCTGTTCAGGATAATGCCGAAAATGCTAAAGGACAACTGCTCGGGTACGGATTTGAAGGTGCAGTTTTTGAAATACCGAATTGCAAAAATTGGGTTTTAAAAGAATATCACAGAAGCAGAATTCTTCCTATAAAAAGAGATAAGGCGGGAATAAGACAGATAGAAGATATAATTCCTTATATGAATATCGGACAAACAATTGCAAGTCTTGAAATACCTTCAGGGCCTAATTATTCTTGTGTATATTACATTCGAAAAAGACATGAAGGCGTTGAAATAGGGGTCAAACCCGGCTCATCCGATTCTATAAGCAATCAGGATGTCAAACAGTATATAGATTCCTTAAAATTAATTTCAGAAGCTCCGCAAGCCGCTTATGACAGACTAATAAAAGAAATAAATGATATCTATGAAGCGGGATACGAATTAGATTGCAGTAATTCAAATAATTTTCTGTACGATATTAATGAACAACAAATTAATATCATAGATGTGAATGACAGAAGAAAAAGTGAAAATAATCAGTTTGGTGACGTACTAAGTGCATTATTAAATACTGATTTTTATTCAAATCTTTTAGTAACCCCCGAATACACCAGTCTTCAAGCAAGGATAAAAGAATATTCAAGTAAAATAATAAGTAAATTTCTAAATGCGATGAAGAAAGCAAATCTTAAATTTAATGACGGATATTATTTTAACAAACTGCTTGCAACCGATTTATTTGACACTTATTTAAAAAGCGGCTCAGATGAAGAAAGAATTAATGCATTGAAATCAGAAAATCTTTTTAATGAAAATTAATTATGTTATAATGTTAAAAGTACATTGACAATTAAATATGGGGACGTTTTGGATTTGACGGGCGGATTGGTGTAGACAGGCTGCGTGTCCCGGTGCTGTTCCGGGTTATAAACAAGCAAACTAAAATAAACGACAATAACGTCATTAAAGCTGATTTCTCAAGAGCAGCTGCTCTTGCTGCGTAAGCGCAGTTCAGCCGTTATATTAGACCAGCTTGCCGTTTAATATAGCGCCAACATGCAAGCTGCAGCTCCGTGATGGAGTTAGCGGAGTCAAGTTATAATTCCACACTGCGTATCAGTCAAAACTGCTTTGATTAAATTATAGGATTGGTTCGTGCCGTAATTTAATTGAGATTAACAGACCTACACATGTAGATGCAGGTTTATATCCCGTTCCGGACGAGAGTTCGAATCTCTCCGTCTCCATTTTTATATTTTTCGATTACAATCTTGAAATATATTGCCTAAAAAGATGCTTCTATGTTTATATATGAAGTATTAAGTGCGTGTTTAAATATGAAAAAATTTATAAAATATTTTTTTTATATAAAAAAAAATAAATATTATTTAAGGATATATTTATTTGGAATTTGCATTTATAATTCATTAAAAAGAGTTTTATTTATAAATCCTGAAAATCATTTTTTTGAAGAATCAAACCCGATAGCTATTTTAGATATTGCTCAATATTTAAGATATCGAGGGATAAAAGTTGATGTATGCGAGTACAAAAATCTCCCCATAAGTTCCCAATATGATTTAATTGGTATTAGTTGTGTATCATCATACGGCGGTGAAATTTTTAATCAACTCGAAAAAATAAGAAAAAATTTCCCTTTTTCTAAAATTGTAATAGGAGGCAAATGGTCAACAACAATGCTTCCTGAGGATAAAATTAAACTTAAGACACTTAATATTAATGTTGAAATAAATAAGGCAGAGCTTGTTTATACAGGTGATGAGAAAATTGACTTTAAAAAATATCCGTCCTGGAATAAAAAAGATTTTGATATTCTTTATAAACGAGATCAAATAATGACCTCAAGAGGTTGTCCCTTTAACTGTAATTTTTGTAATAATACAGAAGAAAAAATTAATTATTTTTCTGTAAAACGTACTGTTGATAATATTGAATTGGTACTGCAAAAAAGAGAAAATGTTTATTTTGTCGATGATGTATTCGTTACAAATTTTGAACATGCTAAGTCTATATATGATGAATGTAAAAGAAGAAATATAAATATTGAAAATCACAACCATTTTTTTGTTCATTTAAATACTGTAAATGAAAATACAATAAAACTAATTCAATTATATAAACCCAATTTTATAGAAGTCGGAATAGAATCCGGTGATGACAGAATATTAAAATTAATGAATAAAAAAACATCAACGGATAAAATTCGTAAGACATTGCCTTTACTCTCGAAATATACACAAATATATGCATTATGGATTGTCGGTTATCCTTATGAAACAATTGAATCTTTAGAAAATTCGTATAAACTGGCAGTTGAAATGCAGCAATATATTGAGTTTTCCTGGGTAAGCCATTACATCCCTCTATTTGGAACAGAAGGTTATAAAATGGCGAAAGAATCAGGAGGACAATTTTTAGAAATATCTAATAATAAAACTATATCTTTTATTCCTAAAGGATTAACAAGTAATACTCTAATTGAATACAGAAAAAGAATAATGGAATTAAACAAAAGTAATTACTATTTTAAAAAATGCAAAATGGAAGATATATAATTCCTGAAAAATTTTTTAACAAAAACGGTTATGGTATAATTAACATGGTATTTCGCCAAATTATTCATGCAGATTGAGGGACTATGATTGTAATAAATTTGTTTATTATTATATTACTATTATTTGCAAATGCTTTCTTTGTAGCCTCGGAATTTTCTCTTGTAAGTGTCAGACAAACAAGAATTCAACAACTTGCAAACGAGGGTAATAAAACAGCAAAACTGACAATTAAAGCATTAGATAAAATAGATAGATACATTGCAGCCACACAATTAGGTATTACAATAGCAAGTATTGGTCTTGGATGGGTCGGAGAGGCAACTTTAGCCAAATTAATTCATCCGCTGTTAGATTTTCTTCCATATGTTACCAATAATATTGCATCTCATTCTATTGCAACAATTTTAGCATTCATTTTAATAACTTTTATGCATGTTGTAATAGGAGAACTAATGCCGAAATCAATTGCTTTGCAATTTCCTGAAAAAACTACATTGACAGTAATTAAACCACTTGTTTCCGTGGCAAATATTCTGCGTCCATTTATATTTCTTCTTAACGGATTTGGTAATTGGCTTTTAAAATTAATAAATATATCACCGGCAAACAGCCACGATAATGTACATTCCGAAGAAGAACTTGATATGATTATTGATGAAAGTTTTAAAGGCGGTGTCTTAAGCAAAACAGAGAATTTCTTATTAAAAAATTCTTTAAAATTTACAGACTTAACTGCAAAACAAATTATGATTCCAAGATGCAATCTTGTTGCGATTCCTGTTGACATTAGCAAGGAAGACTACGCCGAGTTGGTTCTGGAAAATCAGTATACGAGATATCCCGTATATTCAGAAAAACTTGATAATATAATCGGTATCTTACATGTAAAAGATTTGTATTCTTTACAACTAAAACATAAAGAGCCTGAGATAAAAAATGTTTTAAGAAAACCCGTTTTAGTTCCTGAAACAATGACAACTGAGGAATTACTTGAAGAATTTAAAAAAAATAAAACAGAAATTGTCATTGTTATTGATGAATTTGGTGAAGTTTCAGGTATCGTTACAATGGAAGATGTTTTAGAAGAAGTTTTTGGCTCTGTTCAAGATGAATTTGATGAAGAAGAAATTGAAATAAAACAAGTTGATGAAAATAAATTTATTGTAAATGGTTTATTTAGGCTTGAAGAATTTTATCAATATTTCAATATTGATAAAAAGCCCGATGATGATGTAGAAACAATAGGCGGGTTAATACAAAAACGTCTTTGCCGTTTGGCAAAAATTAATGATGAAGTTTATATGGACAATTTAAAGTTAAAAGTTGTTGAGTTAAAAGAACGCAGAATAAAAAAAGTACTTGTTTCAATCGTAATATAAATTTATAAGTTTCGCTTTACAAAGGAGGGATTATGGATTTATCACACATATTTAGCCCGGAAAAAGTTAATAACGGAAGACAAACAGCATTTGATTTATGTAAAACGCTATGTATAATTTTAATGATTTTATGCCATGTTTTTTATGCAATTAAATACAGCACAACCGCAACATTAAATCCGACTTATATTGCCCATAATATAGTCAGATTATTAGGTGCACAGTTTTTTATGTTTTCTATGGGAATGGGATTGGCATATTCTCGTAATTCGGACGCCAAAGGGTGTCTTAAACGCGGAATTATTCTGCTTTTAACGGGATATTTTCTCAATTTTTTAAGAGAAATTCTTCCCTGGATGATTACTGGGAAATATCCTATGTTTGCCGGTATTATGACAAATGATAAATTTTTAATGTTCTTAAGCTGTGATATATTACAATTTGCCGGTTTAGCATTTTTATATTTTGCCGTTGTAAAGCATTTTAAATGGTCAAATTTAAAAACCTTTATTATTACTTTATTTATTACTGTAATCGGAGCTTTTTGTACAAATGAATTTACAATAAAACTTACCAGCGAAAACTTTTATTTTTCATTTATAGGTTTGTTAATCCCTATTAAAAACTTTACTATAAATGATTATGTTTGTTTTTCTTTCAGCAACTGGATTATTTATCCCGTATTCGGATGGCTGTTCGGAAAAGTAATTCAAAGGTGCCGTAATCTCGATAAATTTTATTTATATTTATTTCTGATATCTGCTCCGATTTTTCTTATGGCCTGGGCGTCCTTTGATGCTGTCGGCAGGAATATGTGGCTAATTTTAATGAATCCTGTTGTTTATCATCAGCAAAATCCGATAATTTTAGCTGTTTATTTAAATATAATTGCAATAGCGATAAGTATCGCACATATGTTTTCAAACTATTTTTCAAAATATAAATTTTGGAATATCATAAAACATTTTTCAAGTGAACTTCCTACATTATACATAGTGTCGTGGATTATTATAGGCTGGATTGGGGCTTGGTTAAAATATAATAATAAATTTTTAACCAAAGACTCTGAAAATATCTTCTTTATTTTTTTCTTGGTAGTTATATTATCAGAAATATACATATATTTTAAGAATAAATATAAAAAAAGAAAACTTGAAAAAGTAAAAATTTTAATATCAAAAACACAAGAAGAACAAACAGACAGTGAAATCCGACAGCGCTAGTTTTCTTGATGGGAACGGTAAAAATTATGTACAAAATAAAAAATAAATACGAATTTCTAATAAATTACCCCGAAAGAATTTTGCCTATAACATTCTTTCTTCTGTGTTTATTCGGCGGAATCCTATTAAGTCTGCCTTTTTGTCATAAAGAAAATTTATCAATAATTAACGCAATATTTACTTCGGTAAGTGCTGTTTGTGTAACAGGTCTTTCCGTTGTTGATATTGGAGAAAAATTAACAAATTTCGGTCAGTTCGTTTTACTCTTTCTTATTCAGGCAGGCGGACTGGGAATAATGACAATAAGTTCAATTATTTTTATATTACTCGGCAAACGAGTTTCCCTAATGCACGAAAAAACCATCAGAAATATTTTTGATGCCCAAAATAAAGAAGAGATAAAAACATCACTTATTTTAATATTTAAATATACTTTTCTTGTTGAGTTATTCGGAATGCTTATGTTAACTATCGGATTTTCAATGAGCGACGGATTTAATATCCAAAGTGTAAAATATGCAGTATTTACTTCTGTTTCGGCATTTTGTAATGCGGGATTTTTCCTTAGAGGAAATAATCTTATTGATTATTATTCAAATCCGGTTGTTTTATATTCTGTTTCATTCTTAATAATTCTCGGCGGAATTGCTCCCGTAATTTGCGTAAGTTTAATCGATTTATTAAAAAAAAGGAAATTAAATCCCCTCTCACGCATAGTTTTTATAACCACTATGGCACTTATTTTTGCGGGAACTCTCTTTTTCTTTGTATCAGAGTATTACGGTGTTTTAATTGATATGAATTTTGCAGATAAATTTAATAATGCATGGTTTCAGTCAGTAACAGCCAGAACCGCAGGATTTAATTCAGTTGATATGAGTAATATTTACATAGGCACTTACCTTTCCACAATTATTTTAATGATTATAGGAGGCTCGCCGGGAAGTACTGCAGGCGGTATAAAAACAACAACATTTGCCGTTTTAATTCTGACTTGTTTAAATACATTAAAAAGGAAAGAAAATACTGTTAAAAATCGCAAAATCAAACCCGATACCGTACAAAAAGCCATAACATTAACAATTATGTATTTATTTATATTATTTTTAGGAATTTTAATGCTTTTAACAACACAGATAAGCTGTCCGCATAAACTTATTTTCGAAGCTGTATCAGCTCTGGGAACGGTTGGTTTATCAATGGGTTCCACCGTTGAACTGGACAGCATCGGGAAAATTATAATAATTGCAATGATGTTTTTGGGAAGGGTGTTTCCCGCAACATTACTTTGTTATCTTAAAACAAAAGATGTTAATACAAAAATCAGTTATCCTGATACAAATATACCGTTAACATAGGAGGTTAAATTGTCTAAACAAATATTAATAATAGGTATGGGCCAGTTTGGAATGTCTTTGGCAAAATCCCTTTCTGAAAAAGGAATAGAGATTATTGCGGTTGATATAAATAAAGAACGCATAGACGAAGCTGCTGCATTTGCAGATGATGCAATTTGTCTTGATGCAACAGATGAAAGTTCACTGGCAAATCTTTTACCTGCACAAAGAGACATGGTTATATGTGCAATAGGAGCAAGAGAACCTTCCATTTTAACAACTGCTCTTTTAAAACAAATGGGATGTAATAATATTACAGCAAGAGCAACAGACAAAATTCAGGAAAGAATTTTAAAGGCTGTCGGTGCCAATTCTGTTATTAATCCTGATGCGGAATACGGGAAAAAATTTGCATATAAAATTATGTACCAAAATATTATTACTCAAGATACATCTGAAGATATTCAATTGACCGAAATACATGTTCAGCCTTTTATGGAGAACAAAAATCTTATAGAGCTTGCTTTACCGAATAAATACGGAATCATAATTGCAGCAATTAAAAGAGACGGCGCAATAATAAGGCCTTTTCCCGAAGAGAAACTGAAACTCACCGATACATTGCTTTTGGTTTGCAACGAAGATGCCATTTCCAAAATGATTGAGGAGAATAAATAATGCTTATTTTTAAATCGATAAAAACTTTTGTTTTTATTTTACTGGTATTTTCAACACTATTGGCTATTGCCGGAATAAGAGGATTTTACAGGCTGGCTCCTTCAATTGAACATATTAACAGTCATAATACTCATTCTCTTTATGTTGCAGAGAAAATGATGTCTGCTTTTGCCGTAAAAAAAGATATTCAACAATTTGAAACCGCTTTGGAACAAGGAAGATTAAATATTACCGAATCGGGAGAAGCAGATGCAATCGCGAATATTGAAGCGGAATATAAAAATGCATTTTTAGACAATAAGCAATCTCAAAATGTCGTAATTGACAACATAATTAATCTTACTAAGATAAATCGTCTGGCAATGCAGCAAGAAGCAGTCAAAGCCAAAAATATAAGTTCTGCGGCTGCCTGGCTAATTACTTTTTTAACAATTTTTACATGGTTTATCGGATTTGGTATTCTAAATACTCTGCAAAAACATTTATTTTCTCCCGTAAATGAGATAATAAATGTTTTGGATGATTATAAAAAGGGAAACAAACTAAGACGTTGTCCGCGCCTTGCACCAAACAAAATCTTTCAGAGTATTTTTAATAATATGAACGAAATTTTGGACAAATAGAATTTTTACTTACAACAAAAATAAACTATAAATAACATTTTCTGTCTTTTTCGCTGACACCTGCATAAAGTTCAATATACTGCTTTGCAGGACTTGCATCCACTTTTGTAAGTAAAACTTCTTCTATTTGGAAGAATCCGACTTCTGATGACATTTCAATATCAATTTGAATCGGTTTTCTCCCGCCGTGTTTTATATGAACTTTTGAGATTGCATTAGCACTATATTTATGAATATCTCCGACTTTAGGAGAATTATTTATAGACAAAGGTATTCTTGCACGGCCTTTTGTCATATCACAGCCGTCTGCAATTAGCAATAAGCCTGCTTCAAGTGAATGTATTTTTCTTGAAGACATATGTCCGATTATTGCTTCTATAGCCACTGATTTTATTACCACACGTTTTTGAACATTATCAGAAAATACTTTATTTAGAGTTCTGTCAATCAAAGGCTGCGCAAGGATAACAGACATTTCTTCATGTCCTTGCCTTCCTATCATCATACCCAGATCATGCATTAAAGATGCAAGAACCAGTGCACACATACTATCTTCAAATGTTCCTATTTCTTCGTTTTCAAGTGACGTCTTAATACCGGACTCATTCAAAATTGTAAGCATTTTTATTGCATTTATCGCAACCTGACGCATATGAACGGGGCCGTGGTCATTATATCCCAATCGTTTAATAGAAACATTATTTGCATACTCCTGCATTTCCTGCAATTCGGCATCTGCAAATAAATATTCAACCATTTCCGTGCATTTTGGAAAATTTCTTAATTTTTCAATAATTTTAGATTCAGTTGCAACTTCTTTAACTGATTTCATATCAAACCTCTTAACCGTAATATTATACTATAAAAGAGTCAGGATATCTCTATATTTTATA
The DNA here is from genome assembly GCA_944323955.1 of Candidatus Gastranaerophilales bacterium. Lineage (GTDB taxonomy): Bacteria > Cyanobacteriota > Vampirovibrionia > Gastranaerophilales > Gastranaerophilaceae > Avigastranaerophilus. The sequence continues at coordinate 333,322 of CALUUK010000001.1, forward strand.
TAGGTTATTATATTTTTCTTTAATTTTTTCAAATAAAAACAGTTCTTCTACTCTTGCCTTTGCATTCATACCGTATGTTTGTCTTAATTGTTCATCATTTAAAAGAGTATTTATTGCCTGTGCAAGTTCATCGGAATTTTCAGGCTGAACTGTAATACCTGTTTTTTCGTTTATTGAAACGTAATTTACACCGGTTCCAAGCCATGTATTTATAACCGGTTTAGAATGTTTCATAGCATCTAATTGGACAACGGCAAATGCTTCAGATTGCATTATTGATGGCAATACATAAATATCACAGGCTTCATAATAATTTTCCAATTCAGAATCCGGAATTCGACCGGTTAAAATAACTTTATTTCCAAGGTTGTTATCTTTTATGTATTCCTTAAATTCTTGTGTTAAAGGCCCGTTTCCGCCAAGAAGAAGGCAGGCTCCGGATACTTTTTTCATTGCTTCCAGCAAATACATAAAACCTTTATATTTTACGTGTCTGCCCAAAGCAAATAATATCTTTTTACCGGAATATTTCCTTCTGATTTCTTCTGCTTTCATAGTATCGTGATGTGTATTCGCATCAACCGAAAAAGGTATTATAACCGTTTTTTCTTTAAAATCTTTAATAAAAGAATTTTCAACAAGCTGCGGAGATAATACATGAATTATATCGGCGGCTTTTAAAAACTTTTTATAAATCCACCAGAAGAACCTCATTATTTTATCATATCCGACAATATCGCTGTGATATGTTATTACCATCTTTTTATATTTCGGGCGGGCAATAAAATGTGCTATAACAGCAAAAATAAACGGCATATGATAATGAAGAATATCTGTATCAACTTTTGACAATTTCCATATAAATTGAGGAGAAATTGTATTTGCGGCAAATTCAAATAAAAATCTGCACCTTGTATACTTTACATCGTTTTCTTCAGATGAAATATCAATATTTGAACAGCATAAAACCTCTTTATCAAATTCATCATTTGATAAACTGTCATTAATCTGAGAAATTACCGACTCAATGCCGCCGATATGCGGATATGCGTATCTTGTCACCTGCAGTATCTTTTTTTTCCTATCAGAGTGTATTTTATTTTCATTCCCCATAAAATTGACAAATTTCTATCAGTAAAACTTTTTGAATTATAACATAAAATATATTAAGGAAGTAACATAAGAACCAATATACAAAAACGCCGTAAATATGCGGCGTTAAAATGGCGGAGAAGGGGGGATTCGAACCCCCGGCAGAGTTGCCCCTGCACAAACGTTCCAGGTTTGCACCTTAAACCACTCGGACACCTCTCCAAATGTTTCATCAAAGTATTTATAGCAAAGAAACAAGTCAGCGTCAATATTTAAATATTTATTTTAGTAAGTATAATTGTTTCATGAAAAAAATCGTTTTAATATTTATTTTCATATTTTTATCTGTTTGTTTTTGGATAAACTATCAAAAATCATCTTCCTGTAAAGTATTGAAAATTATCTCACATCAAGAATTATTTATCGATCTCAATAAGAATTTTATTTTAGATGAAAAAGAACCGTTTAAAATTGATAATATTTATGATATTTCGGATTTCAATGAAGAAATAAGCCGGGAAACAAGATTTATAGCAGATTATTTTTCAAGAGATTTTATAAACAATTTATTGAAAAATAATTTTGTAACCATAAAAGAAAATGATTTAATTTTAAAAGGAAAAAGTTATAGAAAACTGCTTTTGGACAGTGGTTTTTTCTATGATAGTACAATTGAGACAAAAGAAAATTTTAAAAACAAAATTAACAACTATAATCCTAAAGACTATGTTTTAACTTTTTCGGGTTCAAAAAAATATCATAAAATTTCCTGTCCAAATGCAAAAGAAATTAAAACTTATAAAATAGTTAAAAAAAATTCGCTGCCAAAAAATATTAAACCCGCAAAATGCTGCCATGGCACTATTACAGAAAATACTAAAAGCACTACAAAGTTTGACGGCAAATTTTCATCAGGAAATATAAAAATATTTTTTGTTGACCTTAACTCGGTCATGGAACCTGACAATACCTGCCAAACCGATATTTGTAAAGCATTAAAAAATGAAATAGACAACGCCAAAAATACAATTGATTTTGCTGTATACGGTTTCAATAATCAGCCCAAAATCTTTAAAGCATTGGAAAATGCAAAGAAAAGAGGCATCAAAATAAGATGGGTAACAAATTTTGAAGATGAAAAAGATGCTTATTATCCTGAAATAGCGAGATTAAAGGTACTTTTGCCATCTTATAATACAAATAAAACAATTTCCGGTGCAAAGCCGCAAGGACTCATGCATAATAAATTTTTTATTTTTGACCATAAAAAAGTTTTTACCGGCTCAGCCAATATTACAACTACGGATTTATCGGGCTTTAATGCAAATTATTCCGTATTGATTGACTCAAAAGACATAGCAAATATTTATGAAAAAGAATTTGAGCAAATGTATAAAGGTAATTTTGGTAAAAATAAAATATCGTTTAAAAAAGAAAAAATAATTTTGAATAGCGGAGAAAAACTCTCGGTTCATTTTTCTCCTCAGGATTCTGTCACTATTAATTATTTACTTCCTTTAATCAAACAGGCAAAAAAATATATCTATATTCCTGCCTTTTTAATCACTGACAAAAAAATTCAAGAAGCACTAATAGCGGCTTCAAATAAAGGAGTTGAAATTAAAGTTATAAATGATGCAACTAATGCGAAATCAAAATATACCGTACACAAAATATTACGTAGAAATAAAATAGCCGTAAAAACTGAAAATTACGCAGGAAAAATGCATATGAAGTCTATGATTATTGATGATAAATTTTCAGTTATAGGCTCTATGAATTTTACATCAAGCGGCAATAAAAGAAATGATGAAAATGTTATAATTATTGAAAGCAGTGAAATTACAAAATATTTAAAAGATAATTTTATTTACCTTTGGAATAAAATACCGGATAAATATTTATATTATGACCCGATGGCTGAATCATTGGAATCAATCGGTTCTTGTTACGACGGAATTGACAATGATTTTGATAAAAAAACGGATAAAGAGGATGAAGGTTGTTTTATAAAACGGTAGAAGGTGTTATTTTTTCTTTCAAAAACCTTTTATAATTACGCTTTTTAGCTTTCTTTTTGCTATTTGCTTTACCCATATTTTGCGGATTTTTTATAACTGTCTTTTTAAACTCAACCTCGGAATCCTGGCTGCCAACTAGCATTGATAAAATAACCATTGTGTTATGTCGGATAGAATCATAACCAAAAGTAAGTTTTGCATAATCAGGACCAATACTTACTAAAATTCTGTTTTCCTGGAACAAATCATCAGAGCGTACTTCTCTGTTCATAGCAATAGATGCCAGATAGCCCAGGGTCAAATACTTACATACTCTCAAACTTTCAATCAAAACAACATTTGAACGTCCGTATCTGTATCTGTCGAAATCAAACGGAGTTTGTCCTGCAATAGCGGTTTGGAAATACATAATAGACTGTTTCCAGGGGCCTACGCTTGTATTTACCGCAGGTCCTACTCTAAATAAGCCAAAAACATCCCCCGAAGTATATGCGGCAGCAGATGTTTGCGCAACAAGACCGACATTAAAGCCTATGTTACCTTCGTCATTTTGATAAGAATATAATGTTTTATAAGACTGTGTCATCCAACGAAATCTGCCTTCTGCATCCCTTGTTCTTACACCGTCTTTGTAATCAACAAAAACACCTGCCGAATATAATTGAGAAAATTTAAGTCCTAAATCTTTTACATAGTCGCTTCTTGAATAATCTAAACTTGCTGCGTATTTTGGTTTTCTAAATCCTAAAAACCACTCGCTTCTATTAGTTAATCTTGAATAATTTAAATTTAAACCGGGAGCAATTTTTTGTCTGCCGCGTACTAAAAGTTCATCTTTTGAAGTACCGTATGCAACTTCGGTAACATTGTAAGGATTTCTAAACTTCGCAATTCCGCCTATCCCTATTTTATCACTTGCGTAAGTAACAATAGGAGCTAATTTTAAGGTGGATCCGCCCGGAACATTCAATACAACAGCAGGACCTGCATGCATCCCCAATAAACTTTGAGAACCAAATTCGGGGATATTTGATTCAATAACTGTATTCTTTTTATTAGAAACAATTCTTGCGGAAGGAATAACTGCTATTTTGTGATTTTTAAAGAATAAATCCGCATTTTTAACCGTAATTACATCATGTTCTTTCCTGGAATCTATATAAATAGTATTTGCTTTTAAAGAATATATGCCCGTTGTTACGTTTTTATTCTGCCAATAATTTTGTGCGGATAAACCGCTTTGATCCACGTAATTTGCGAAAGAATTTGCTCTGAATGCCAGAACTTCATTTTTTAATATTTTTGCAACACCGTCATATTCTTCTATTCTGTCTGAAAACAGGCGGGCTTCTTTTGCAGATAACTTTATATCTTCAGTTTTTGTTACAGGATTTTCAATCCAGCCGTCAGGTCTGCTCAAATCTATTCTTACGAAGTCGCCTTCAGTAATTGCATCTTTAGAAGTTAAAACAACATTTTCATTAGCCTTAACTATGTTTCTGTCGTAATTATAAACAATTTTATTGGCTGATAAATTTAAATCGCCCTTTGTAAATACAATTTTTGCATTACCTATTGCTTCAACTTCAAACCGGTCAGGATAATATTCCATATAATCCGCAGAAATTTCAAGTTGAGGATTTTCAGGGACATCATCATGATTTTTTTCTTTTTTCAGCGGTATAAAACTCAGATTCAATTTTTCCCAAAAAGTCTTTTTTTCCTGACCTTCCATAAGACGTTCTTTTTCGTCTTTTTCAATTTCTTCAACTGTTACTCTTTTCTTTTTTGGAAAAAGCTCAACACTATCTTTTTGTTTATCCGTATTTTCTTTGATTTCTTGTTCAACAGCCGCTTTTTTATCTTTTTCTTCGGCAATTTTTGCAGATTTTTGCTGTTTTAATATCTCTTTTTTTATTTTTCTTTCTTCTCTTTTCGCTTTGATAATATTAAAAAGAGAAGAAGAATCACTTTCTTCAACATCTTCTTCATATGAAGGATTCAATGAAGAATAGAATGGATCAACACCAAGTTCGGGATAAAAATCAACAGCTGCTGCCCGGCTATGTATAAAAATCATTAAAATTATTATTAATATGTACTTTATATTTTTCACATTCTATCCTTATAGATATTTGTTGGGATTTACGTGTTTACCGTTAATACGAACCTCAAAATGTACATGAGGTCCCGTCGAATAACCTGTTGAACCGACATAACCTATTATCTGTCCCCTTGTAACATTGTCACCGACCGAAACATTTTGTTTTGACATATGTGCATACAAAGTTGTAGTAGGCGCACCCGTGCAAGAACCGTGGTCAAGAATAACAACTTTCCCATATCCTCCGTACCAACCCGAATAAATAACTTTTCCTGCATTCGACGCTTTTATCGGAGTACCATGAGGAACTGCATAATCAATACCCGTATGAAAAATCTTTGTATGGAATATAGGATGGATTCTTGAACCGTAAGGTGAGGAAATTCTTGCTCCGCTCACAGGAAGAATAAAACCGCTGCCAACCACAACACCGCTGTTTTTTGTAGATTTTGAAATAATAGATGTTAATCTGTCTGATAAACGTTTTAATTCCCTTTCGGAGCGTTCATATGCACGTTTATCATTTTGAATTTTGGCTATCATTGCCTTATTTTGTCTTATTGTAGTTTCAATATTTGCATTTTCCCTGTTTATATCACGTATAATACCTGAAAGCTGTCTTTTCTCGCGTTCCAGACGCTGCTTTAATGTCGCAATTCTTGTAGCTTCATCTCTCAGCGATTGTATTTTCGCTTTATCTGATTGTATTATGAGATTTTGATAATATATTCTGTCCAAAAATTCACTAATGCTTGATGTCGACAGAAGTAAATCCAAAACAAGTGAACGCTGATTTTTATAAATACATCTTATTCTTTCTGCAGATGCTTTATTTCTCGAATTATACTGGTTAAGATACGAATCAAGCTCTTTTTGTAAATTTGAAATATTAGTCTGCTTTTTAGAAAACTGGCTTTTGGATTTTTGAAGTGCTCTTTGGTTATTTTCAAGTTTTTGCTGATTTCTGCTGAGTTTATTTGATTCTCTCTTTTCCAATCTGGAAAGTGAATTTATTTTCTGTCTTAAGACGGCTCTTTTTTGTTCCACCTGTCTTACGTCCTGAGAGCTATTTGCAGCATACGAAAATTGAACTATGTTTAAACATAGAACAAGAGAACATAAAAAAACAGCTATTACTCTCATAAAACTCATTATATATTCCAGACATTAACCTTGCATAAAGAATGGCATTAATAAAGACCCTGCCGTCCATAGCAAGAAACAAATTATTATTATTGATATTATAACTTTTCTGTTTTCTCTAAAAAATTCCATAATTGATATCCCCAACAAGTATCACACTGGTAACATTTTACCCCAAAAATCAAAGGAAACAAATATATTACATAGATTTTTAACAATTAATTTTATATATTTCTTTATCGGTAACTATTATGTCACATTTTACATCAAATTCATCGGATGAAATATTTTCTAAAACCAAATCTGAGTATAATAGCACAACTTTTATTATTTTTTTTGATAGAGATGACAGAAATCTGTCATAGTATCCGCCGCCGTATCCAATTCTGTTCCCGTTCTTATCAGCGGCCAGTGCAGGAATTATTATCATGTCAATTTTTGAAGAATCTATAGCATCAGTATTCGGTTCGGGAATATCATATTTATTAGGTACAAGTTTGCAATTATTATATGGGCAAACAAGTAAATTTTTATCAGAAATTCTTGGCAGAAACCATTTTTTTTCTTTCAGTAAAAACAAGTCAGTTGTTATAACTTCATCATTTACGGAATAATAGCAAAAGATGTTTGAAGAATTTATCCACTCGGGAAGAGAAAATAAATTTTCATGAATTTTTTTACTCAATTCACGGTGATTTAAAGTTTTTCTGAGCTTTTTTGCTCTGTTTCTTATTTCGGTTTTTTGCATAAAACAATTAAACAAAAAAAAGGGCTTAATTAAAAGCCCTTTTTAAAATTATGAATAGTTTTGTTATTTAATATTGGAAAATGTCCATGCATCTGACACAGGTGTTGTAGCTGCCTGATAATCGGTATCAGACACACCGCCTTCATCACTGCCGTGTGCAATCGGTTTATAAAGTCTGTTATAGTACTCAATAACCATTCTGTCAGAATTGAAGTAAGCCTCAGCTGTTCTGATTGCCTGACGCATCATTGTAGCCCATTTTACTTTGTCATTATAATAAATAGGTATAATTTGATTTTCAATAATATCCATCATACATTCATAGTCTTTTCTGTGGCGTTCTTCCCAAGGAATATTGTCATCAAGACCGGGATATTCAATAGTCCAACCGTTAATACCCGGGAAAGTACCTTCAACAGTCCAGCCGTCATATGTTGAAAGATGAAGTGCACCGTTTGCATTTGCTGACATACCCGACGTACCTGATGCTTCAAACGGTCTTAAAGGAGTATTTAACCAAATATCGGAAGCTCTCTTTAATTTTCCGCTCAAATCAAGTTCATAACCTGTAAGAACTACTACATTTTTCATTGTATAAGAATTCCTCAGGATTTTATTGAACATTTCTTTACCGATAACATCATCGGGATGGAACTTACCTGCAAAAATAAGCTGAATTTTATTTTCATTTAAAAGTTTCATTATTCTGTTTTCATCCATGAAAATAAGCCAAGCACGTTTATAATCGGCAAATCTTCTTGCCCAGGTAATTGTTAATACATTTTTATCAAATCTTTTACCGGTTGTATTTGCGATATATTCAAATACTTCCTCTTTCATTTCTTTTTTAGACTCAAGTAAAGCCTCAAGATTATCGGTTTTCATTCTGTTATCCTGCCAATAATGCAAATTAACAGCATTAGTAATGGCTCTTATCGGACATCTGCCTTCAACCCATTTCCACATTCTGTTGGCAACTAATCCATGAAGCTGTGAAACGGCATTCGCAAGTCTTGACATTCTAAGTGCTGCAACGGTTAAAGAGAATTGTTCACCGCCCAATTGAACCGCAACATCACGTGAAGTACCTGCAAAGAACCCGCCTTGCATCAAATTATCAACCCAATGGACTTCATTACCGGCAGAAACAGGTGTGTGAGTTGTAAATACGACTTTTTCTTTTACTTTACTCAAATCACCTTGATACTGATTTAAAAGTTCAAATGCAGCAGGTAAACCATGACCTTCATTCAAATGAACGCAATCAAAATTATAACCGATTTTTTGAAGAAGTCTTATACCGGCAATACCCAGAACTGTTTCCTGAGCTATTCTGATTTTTTCATTACCGTCATATAATTTATGAGATATTGAACGTGCCCATTCGGAGTTTTCTTCAATATCCGTAGTTAAATAATAAACAGGGCAAGTATCAAAGATACCCGGTTCAAGTTTAAATGCTTTAACTTTGACTTTTTCTCCATATACATCAATTTCAACGGTTTCATTGATATCAGTTAAGAAGTCATAATGTTTCCTAATGTAAGCTACTTCTACATTACCTTCATGATTAATTCTCTGATTATAATAACCGTAAGACCAAAGCATAGTCACACCGACCATCGGCATTTGCAGATATCCTGCTGATAACATGTGTGATCCTGCCAAAAATCCTAAACCGCCTGAATATGTAGCGATAGACTGATCAATTGCTATTTCCATTGAGAAATATGCTACGTTTGGTAGTCCCATTGTTTCTCCTTTATATTCTGAACCTAACTACTATCAAATTCCTTTATATCAACAACATAACAAAAAAGCAATTTTTTAGCCATAAAAAAATTTTTTTTGTTGCTTATTTTGCGCATAACACTTATTTTTGTTGCCTTTCTGGCTTTATTATATATAATTATTAAGTACTCTGGTAAACGGATTTTAAAATGAAATTAGCAGTTTTTGATTTTGATTCTACATTAATGGAAGGCGAAACTCTTGAATTTATTGCAAGAGAATACGGAATTGAACCTCTAATGAAAGAAATAACCGCTCAGGCAATGGAGGGTAAAATAGATTTTTTTGAAAGTCTTGTTCAAAGAGTTTCCCTGTTAAAAGGTGCAAAAGAAGAAACCATTGTAAAAATCTGCAGAGAACTTCCATATACAAAAGGAGCAAAAGAAACAATATCAACACTAAAAAAAATGGGATATAAAGTTGTATGTTTTTCGGGCGGTTATGATACAGCAACAATTCCCGCGCAGCAAGTTTTAGGTTATGATGCACAATTTTCAAATATACTTCATTTTAAAAACGGAGAAATGACAGGGTTAGTCGGCGGAGAGATGATGTTCTCGGATTCAAAAGGTAAAATGCTTAAACGATTACAAACACTTCTTAATATAACGGAAGAAGACTCTCTTGCCGTAGGAGACGGAGCCAATGATTTAAGTATGTTTGCTTTTGCTGCAAAAAGAGCTGCCTTCTGCGCAAAACCTGTTTTAAAAGAAAAAGCAAACATTATTATTGAAAGAAAAGATTTAACCGAAATTTTAAATTATATTTAAAATTCTTCAAAACTTCCTCTTTTTCTTTCTTTCGCAATGGCTATACTGTTGTTTAAATTTTCCGTACCTTCACCCCATAAACCCGCCATAATATCAAAATTAGGACTATTTTTTCTGTTGAAATTCATAGCTAAATATTCATATTGAAAGTTATATGCATCAATCTCTAAAGGCGAAGAAATGTAATCATCAAAATCAGAATCTTCCGATCTACCTATGCCGCTTAACCCTTCAATTGCGGCGGGTAATAAATCTTTTGCAACGGACAGATAACGATTATCTCCCGGCGCCAGAGAAAACTTCAATTTCGTATCAGCGGGCAACAATGTTTTAGGTTTATAAACATCCGATTTTAAAGAAGAATCTTTAACCGGCATATTTGAAGAACGATGAAGCGATGTGGAAAAATCCCCAAAGTTTGTAAAAACAGGCGGTAGAGAAAAATTGGAATTCATTATATTTTCTTTTGCATTTGTAACAATATAAAAAGGTAAATAGGAATAAAATTACTATTATATATTTAATTATAATAAATAATTCTTAATAATTGAAATATGCTAATCTTTGCTATAAGAAATACTTAAAATATAAAAATCATCATCATAAGACACGATTGCCCAACGAAGCACATCAAAACCCATATTTCTAAGTTGCATTTCGATATATTCGGATGACAAATTTTTTATGCTTTTTATTTTAACTTCTGCCGTAAGAATCATTATTCTACCGTTACCGATTTTGCAAGATTACGCGGCTGATCCACATCCTTACCGAGAAATTCCGCAATATAATACGCAAGAAGCTGCAGCGGAACACAACAAATTGCAGGTGATAAGATTTCACATACATGCGGTATTTTTAATACAACATCAAACAATGCTTTAAGATTTTCATCATCAGAAGACGTAAGCGCAATCAATTTCGCATTTCTTGCTTTAGCTTCTTCACTGTTTGAAAGTATCTTATCATATGTGATTCCGCCCGGAATTAATATTGAAAGAACAGGCATGGTCTCATCAAGCATTGCAATCGGGCCATGTTTTAACTCACCCGCCGGATAACCGGTTGCATTAATATAGCTGATTTCTTTTAGTTTCAATGCTCCTTCATAAGCCGTGGCCAAATTTATGCCTCTTGCAATATATATAAAATTCTTAAATGAAGAAAATATTCTTGCACATTCTTTAATACTTGAAGCATTTGAAAGAATTTCCTCAATTTTTGTAGGCAGCTGAATAAGTTCATGTTTAATATTTTTCAAGAAATCACCTGAAAGGGTGCCTTTTATTTCGCCGAGATGTAAAGCTAATAAATAAAATGAAATAAGCTGAGCAATATATGATTTTGTCGCTGCTACACTGACTTCTATACCGGCGTTAACGGGAATTAAACTATCAGCAAGCCTTGCCATATAAGAGTCCGGTCTGTTCGTAATAATTAAAACATGAGAATTTTTTTCTTTCGCCTGTTTTATGGCCGTAATTGTATCTGCTGTTTCACCCGATTGTGATACACCAATTACAAGAGTCGAACTGTCTGTCGTTGTTTTTCTGTATATATATTCACTTGACGGTTCAACATCAACCGATATACCCGCAAAATCTTCTATAAGATACTTTCCTACCATTGCGGCATGAAGAGATGTTCCGCAGGCAATAATTTGAATTTTATTAAGTTTTTTCAATGTATCTTTATCTATTTTTACTTCATTCAAAACGACAGGAGAATCTATATCATAGATTTTACCGTTTAAAATATTACGGATAATATCGGGTTGTTCATGTATTTCTTTTAACATGAAATGTTTATATCCCAATTTACTGAGAGCAACAGGCTCCCAGGGAAGGGTTTCAACTTTTTTATTTATCACTGCACCGTGTATATCTGTTATTTTTATGCTGTTTTTTGTAACTACAGCGATTTCATTATCATCAAGATAAATCGTTTTCTTTGTATATTCAATAATTGCGGGAGTATCACTGGCAATAAAATTTTCGCCTTCTCCGACGCCAACGAGCATAGGAGCATTTTTTCTTGCTCCTATAATTACATCGGGTACATTTTGATGCATTACACAAATAGCGTAAGCACCTTGCAGTTTTTTCACTGCATTTCTGACCGCAATTTCCAAATCTTTTGCATTTTCATATTCATGTGCGACAAGATGGGCTATTGTTTCTGTATCAGTCTGCGAACGGAATTTACAGCCTTTTTTTATTAACTCTTCTCTTAGCTCTTTGTAATTCTCAATAATTCCGTTATGAACAACAGCAAGTTTTCCGCAAGTACAAGTATGAGGATGTGCGTTTTCCAATGAAGGGGAACCGTGTGTTGCCCATCTTATATGACCTATACCGCTCGTAGGGGCTGTTAATTGCGCAGAAGACTCAGATAAAACATTTTTTAAGTTAATAAGTTTCCCCAGACTTTTGAATACTTTTATTTCATTTTGATCCAAAAGTGCCATGCCGGCAGAATCATAACCTCTGTATTCAAGGTTTGTTAAACCTTTAAATATAACGTCGACAACATTTCTATGCCCAACATAACCAACAATTCCGCACATATATTTAGTATCCTCTTCCTCAAATTAAAATATTAATATTAGTATAATACATTATAAAAATACAAAAGATATTAAATTTTTATTAAAATTTATCTGACAGTCAATTTGTTTGTTTTTGAAAGGTATACTAGGTACAAAACAGCTGATGTGGTAGTTAAAACAGATGCACTGGGAGCTGCAATACCAAGTTCAAAGAGGGTTGCACCTGATATAAATGAACAAAGAATAAATGCAACCGGAACTCTTATTAAAAATGCGGAGCAAATCGCATTTAATGCGGCAAAGATTGTTCGTCCGCAGCCGAAGAAAAATCCGTTAAGGCAGAATACAAAAGGAACAAGCAGATAGTCAAAACTAAATGTTTTAAGATACAAACTGCCTGCCTTAAGAACTTCTTCATCTGTAGTGAAAATAGCAATTGCGCTTCTGGGATAAAACTGCTGCCAGATGAAGAAAATAAAACCGAACATAAAAGCAAATAATATTGAAAGTTTTAATGCCAGAACAGCTCTTTTAACGTTGCCGGCTCCGAGATTTTGTGCGGTAAGTGCCGTAAGCGCCATTGCAAAAGAACCTGCAGGAAGCATCATAAAAGCATTTAATCGTATAACCGAACCGTAAGCCGCAGAGGCTGCCACTCCCATTGAATTGGCAAGCGAGAATATAAATAAAAATGATAAAGGAATTAATGTATCCTGAAGGGACAACGGTAATCCAATTTTAAAAAGCTCTTTTGCAGTCTGAATATCAAATTTAATATTGCGGAATTGAAACTTAAATACAAAATTGCCGTGTCTCAGATATAAAATTCCTATAATTACGCTTATTGCTTGAGAAATAACGGTTGCGACCGCAGCTCCTTTTGCACCCATAGAGTATTTGCCGACAAGAAGGATATCCAAAAAGATGTTAACAAAACAAGCAATTGCAACAAAAAACATAGGAGCAACGGAATTACCAAGTCCGCGCAAAATCGCACTTATGGCATTATATCCGAAGATAAATATGAGACCGAATGCACAAACCAATACATAATCAAATGTATCATTAAAAGCCTCTTGGGGTGTTTGAAGCGCATTTAAGATAGGATTCGCAAACAATATAACAAATAAGCTCATAATAATTGCAGCAATAATAAAACAAATGCTCATTGTATTAATTATTTTCACGATATTGTCATACTGCCTTGCACCGAAGGCTTTTCCTATTAAGACAGTTGCCGAAACGGTAAGTCCGGTAATAAAAAAAATGAGAGTCTGCAGCAATTGAGAACCCGTAGCTACAGCAGATACAACATTACTGTTGCAAAATTTCCCCACAATAATCAAGTCCGCAGCGCCATATAAAGCCTGCAAAAAATTTGCAGCAATAAACGGAAGTGCAAAAAACAGCAGCGTTGAAAGTAAATTTCCTTGTGTTAAATCTTTTTCTTGCGGCATAGTATCACAATTTTCTTACTAACAGTGATATACTAAAATAATAAAAATAAAATTTCAAATGAAGTAATTTTATTGTATAATTTATATATGCCTCTGTAGCTCAGCTGGATAGAGCGCTTCCGTCCTAAGGAAGGCGTCGCACGTTCGAATCGTGTCAGGGGTATTTTATAAAAAAGAAGACCCGTTAAGGTCTTCTTTTTAATTAAGTCAGGAAAACTAGACATCATCCAATGCATCGACGCCGGGGAGAATTTTACCTTCTATAAATTCTAATGAAGCACCGCCGCCTGTTGATACATGCGTAAAATCATCAGCATCCTGGAATTGTTTTGCCGCTGCAACCGAATCACCTCCGCCGATTACCGAAGTTGCTCCGTTTTTGGTGGCATCAACAATTGCAGCTAAAACAGCCTGAGTCCCTTGCGAAAACTTAGGGTTTTCAAATACTCCGACAGGACCGTTCATAAGAATTGTTTTGGAAGATTTTAAAACATCTGCAAACTTTTCTCTGGATTCAATTCCGGAATCAACCCCCATAAAACCGTCGGGGATTTCATTGATTTTAACTATTTTTGTTGTACCGTTGCCGGAAAAATCATCGGTAGCCAGAACATCTGTATCAAATATGAGATTTACACCCTTTTCTTCTGCTTTTTTCATTATTGCTCTTGCAACCTCAATTTGATCATCTTCGCACAGAGAATTACCTATTTCACCGCCGTTTGCTTTTACAAAAGTATAAGCCATGCCGCCTCCGATGATGAGATTATCAACCTTATCCAATAAATTCTCCAAAACACCGATTTTTGATGAAACCTTTGAACCTCCCACAATCGCAGTAAACGGCCGTTCCGGATTATCAAGTGCCTGAGATAAGCATCTTATTTCTTTTTCCATTAAAAGCCCCGAAACTGCGGGTTTTAAAACTTCTGCCAGTTTAGCCGTTGATGTATGATTACGATGAGCCGCACCAAAAGCATCATTGACATAGAAATCACCGAGTTCTGCAAGCTCTTTTGCAAAAGTCATATCGTCATTTTTTGCTTCTTCTTCTTTATAAAATCTTATATTCTCCAGCAGAGCTATCTGTCCGTTTTTTAGATTATTTACCATCTCAGGCGCATCTTTTATATCCGGAATAAAGACAACTTCTTCGCCTAAAAGCTCCGACATATAATCTGCAACCGGTTTTAAAGAATATTCTTCATTTCTTTGTCCTTTGGGTCTGCCCAGATGAGCCATTAATACAATTTTTGCCCCTCTGTCTTTTAAATAGTCAAGAGTAGGACGTATAGCCTGAATTCTTGTATCATCGGTAACATTTTTGTTTTCGTCTAACGGAACATTTATATCCACCCTGACAAGTGCTCTCTTACCTTGTATATCATCTAAATCTTTAATTGATTTTTTAAGACCTGCACCTGTGTTTTTTGTATCATTATCAAGTCCTCTGAAAGAAACATTACTCATAAAATTGTTTCTGACAGCAAGACTTGAAGCTGACGACATTCCGCTAAAACTAAAATCGGATGCATTACGATTTTTTTCATTTTTTTGAGTTTGATAACTAACTCTTGGCTGTAAATTTGCAGCACTAAACGCAATTCTTTGAATTGACATGAGACCTCCTAATTTTTCCTCGAACATGTTTTGAACTTTTCAGTTCACCGACTTTACAAATCACAAGATAATTTTTTTTTGCCGTTACACGGTCAAATGTAAAATTTTTGAAACAAATTTATTTTAAACAAATTTTTATTACCTGTCTGATTAGCCGAATCAGAAGGGTTGGCATATTGCAGGACAAAAATATATTATGATAAAATTACCCGTATGATAAAAGAAAAGCTCAAATTATTTATCGGAGATGTTTTCGGAGCATTAAATGCCGCAATTGTTGCGCTGCCGCAAGCATTAGCTTTTGGTATTGCCACCGGGCTCGGTGCAGCAGCCGGCGTTTGGGGGACAATTATACTTTGTTTTACTTCTGCACTCATAGGAGGCAGAGCCCCGATAATTTCGGGGATAACAGGCCCCGTCACAATTGTTGTTGCGTCTGTTATGCATGCTCTCAATGCAGATATTGCCTCAATTCTTCTGGTTATTGTACTTGCAGGCATGATTCAGATAATTCTCGGGCTTACACCATTCGCAGGAATAATAAAATACATTCCTTATCCGGTAATATCCGGTTTTTTAAACGGGATTGGCTTTATTATCATTATTATGCAATTAAATCCTTTAATAGGCTGCTCAGTGGAATCCAATACAATAACAAGCATCAATGCTTTTATACGAAATATACATAATATCGATTATAATGCTTTGTTTCTTGGATTATTGACACTTTTAATCGTATTTCTTATTCCGAAAAAATATAATAAAATTATCCCGTCGCAGGCTCTTGCACTGGTTATTTGTACAATCATTTCAATAAAACTCGGATTGAATGTTGCTAAAATTTCTGATATATCCGCAGCATTTCCGCAGATAACAATGCCTGCTTTTGATTTAAGCAAAATTATTAAGTATTCACACTATTCCGTTATATTAGCGATAGTTTTATCCTCGGAAAGTTTGCTAACTGTTCTCGTTGCAGATTCATTAATTAAGACCAAAACATCATCAAAAAGATTACTTATAGCCCAAGGAACAGGTAATATTCTCTGTGCCATGACAGGTTCACTTCCGGGTTCCGCCGCAACAATGAGAACCGTTGCAGCCATAAACGCAGGTGCAAAAACAAATATTGCGGCAATTATAAGTCCGATTATAATTTTTATTCTTGTATTTTATCTTTCGGATTTTGCAGCTGAAATACCTTTAGCCGTTCTTGCGGGGATATTAATTAAGATAGGCTATGATATTATTGACGTAAAACTTTTAAAAGTAATAAAATATGCCCCGAAAGATGATTTATACGTACTATGGCTTGTTTTTATTCTTACAATATTTTACAACCTTATTGTTGCAATCGGAGCAGGAATAACGGGAGCTGCCATTTTGTACGCGAAAAAAACTGCTGATAAAACAAATCTAATCCATAAAAATGTATATGATGAAGACATAATAAAAATTGAAAAAGACATTGATAAAGATTATAAGCATAAAATCCGCGTTGTTCATATTGACGGACAATTCTTTTTCGGCTCGGCAACCAGGCTCGTTTCTCAATTTGAAGAATTATGGGGTACAAAATATTTGATTCTTGATTATTCAATAGGCGATTTGCTTGATATTTCGGCAATCTTTGCACTTGAAGATATCATAATAAGACTTCAATCTCAAAATATAAAAATACTTATGGTCGTTAATAATGAAGATATTTTGAAACAATTTAAAGAGCTTAATATTCTTTCCCAAATCGGAGAAGAAAACGTATTTTTATCCGAGTTTGAAGCAATAGAAAAAGCAAAATTCCTACTAACAAAATCAAATAAAATTACTTAAGACTACAATGATTCTTATTTAAAACTATCTTTAAAATAAATGTAACAATTCTTTTACATTTTCAAAAAAAAGACTAAATTTCGAATAGCTCTTGCCGATAAAAGTAAGGTGTATAGAAAAGGAGCTTGAATATGTCTTCAGAATTTAGTTTTAGCTGGTTAAATCAAATGCTGAAAAATAGTGGAGAAAGTAGTATTAATAGCGCACAATATGCCAGAATTTTCCAAGAAGCTAATTCAAAAGATGGTGAAGAAGTAGATGAAATTATTACTTTTGAGGAGTTCTGCACTGCTGCTGAGAGTGTGCTTACTCAATCACAAATAACAGCTATCGAAAACGAATATAGTGATGCTTTTAACGCGCTGGCAAATTATGATGGTGAAGAAGGTATCTCGTTACAAGAAGACTTAACTGCACAATCAGAAAATGAAAAAGGTATTGCTGATAGGAATATACAAACTGCAGCTGAAAAAATGACAGCTTCAAACTCCGAAAATAACTATGCAAATAGCGAAGAATATAAAAACAGAGCAAATAAAACACCAATTGCCCTTAGCAGCGGAACAACACCGACCGTCGAAGCAATAAAAGCAAATGATATAATGAACCAGGGAAAAGATGTAAATACTTTACGTCAGGAAAGAAGTGATATATCCAATCAAATAGAAATGCAAAGAACCGAGATGGAAGCAGCAAAAGCAGAAAAACAAGAAGCTGTTGACACTGCAGAAGATGCTTACCAAACGAGGTTGAATTCATATGCAGAAGCAATTTCTTCAAAAGAAGAAGAACTGTCACAGACAGAACAACAATATGTTGAGCTGAAAGCTGACAGAGACGAAAAAAATACACAAATAAATGATCAAAAAAGCGTAATTACTGATTTAAAATCGGGAGTAGATTCACAAAAGACCGCTATTTCATCAATAGATAACCAATTAGCAAATCATTTGGCACAAGAACCTCAGCGATCATCTTTTACAAAAGAGGTGAAGAATGAGGATGGTGAAATTGAAAAAGTCGAAGATAAGGACGCATTTGACCAAGAACACGAAAAATGGGTTCAACAAAAAAATACACTTGAGGAACAGAAAAGAGAAGCAGAAGATAAACTCTCAGAATACGAACAGCAATTAGGAGAAGCTGAAAATGCTTTGAAGGTTCTTGAGCAAGAATTAGAAGAAATAGATTCTCAGATTAACAATATGCAAGAAAGTTTAATTAAAGGCTTGGAAGAAGACTTGATAACGAATGGCTCGCTAGAGGCTCAAGAACCGTCTTTAGAGGTCTTAAAGTCAAATCTTGATAATGCAAAAAATGCATTAGAAAATGTTACAGCGCCATTTGAAGCAAATATAGCACAACTGCAACAAAATCTTGCAGAATACGATACCGCAATTTCTCAAGCTGAAAACAGCATTGAACCAACAGACGGAATGGAGCGACTTGGAGAATACACAAATACTTATTTAGATGCAACAAGAGCAGGAACTGATGATATTTTATCTTCAAATTCCGTAACATTAGAAGAAGACGAACAAGAAGAATATCTGAAAGAATACCTTGGAGAAGGTAATTTTGGTGAAGTTATACAAGAAGGATCCAACTATTATACAAAAGTTAACGATGACGGAACAACAGATTGTTTCAAAGTTGTCAATGACCACGGTGAAGTTAAAATAATTCATACAAATATTCCTAATACAGGTGATCCGACAACAGAAGTATTTGGTGTCGATCCGTTAAAAGATGAAAACGGAGAAGAAAGGACATATTCTGTATATGCTACAAGCAAAGAAGGGGTATTACTTGATGATCAAATACAAAAACTTGCAGATGAAATAACACAAGACGGTAAAATTCCTGATGATTTCGATTTGAGCAGTCTGAGTGCATATGGTCTGTCTTCATTAATTGAAAAGTATGGCGATGGTGAAAAATTCGCAAATGAATTTCTTGCAGATATGGACTCCGAATATCTTGAAAATATAATAAAAGATTTAAAACAAATTATAGGTGCAAGAGCAAGGAGAGAAATATCTACGCCTCAAACAGAAGCAGCTCTTGACAACTTGAGATTAAAATCGGGCGAAATTATAAGTCAAAATGGAAATGAATATTTAGATAGAATTGAAACTTTAGATCAAGACATTTTCGGTATTACAGATGAGGATAAAAATGGACTCTATCAGGAAATAGTCGACGAAATTTTATCTGATAATGAACTACATCCTGAAGAAATTACCACTTTATTGAAAAAAATAGCAGAAAACGATAATGCAAATGTCACATTTAACACAAGAAGTGATGGGTTTATAGAGCTGCTCAATCAAACATATAATGGAAATAATCTGGATGATGTTTTAGAATTAGCAAGTTGGTTTACTGAAAAAGGAGAAGAACAAATTTTCCCAAATGATACATCTAACCATAGAGATACTACCCAAGCAAATTATATTGAATTGATTTCAAGTCTATATGAAAATGCAACATCACAAGAAGAAATCAATAGAATTAATGAAACATTCTCTGATTTTCCGTCTATTCTTCAAGAACGATATATGTTTGGAGAAGAAACAACAAAAATAAATAATTTATTTAATAGTATATATAATGCTGCAACAAAAGATGAAAGTAATAAATACAAAACAGACTCTGCTGTTGAAGAAATATGGGAACAAAAGTATGGTTCTCCGGGATCTGATACATTCTTTGATGTGCTAGAAGATTACGAAGCAGGAAATCCCAATGACTATATAAGTGCTCTTATGTGGGCCTGCGAGGGAGATCTAAATAACTTCACCAACTATTTTAGAGATGTATCCTCTTATAATCAGAAAAAATATTTGCCAATAATATTAGAAGCCTTTGGAGGCAGTTGGAAAGAAGAATAGCATACATTACAAAACAGGATACTTTTGTATCCTGTTTTTATTAAAAAAGTAAATCCGGTATTTTAATCAGCCTATCAACTGTTGACATCGGTCTTTTCAACATCTCTTGTTTTTCATAAGTCATATTTTCGATTTTATTTTTCAATTTTTTTATTGTTTTTTTGTTTTTATCGGGAGCTTTTGAAAGTTTAAGAACCCTGTTTCTAATTGCAGCATATTGAGTAAGATATATTAAATCCGCCCATACTTCTTTTTCAGGATTATCAGCATAATAGTCAGAGCGAGGTCCGTCCCACTGTCTATAGTTTTCTTCAGATGAAGAATTAAAAATATCTTCCATTTCCTGAACAGTATACAATCCTTTATCTATTATTGTCTGTACAATATCAGTTTTAGGAAGAAAAGACAATCCGTGAATTTGAAGATTAAAAGGGGATGCCAATTGAAGACACAAATCAAATGTTTCTTTAATCTCACTTACGCTTTCTAAAACATGACAAATAATCAGGTCGTAATACACTTCCAACAAGGGATAAGAACTTAATATCTTACTGGCTTTTATTATTTGTTCATTCGTCTCGGGTCGTTTAAAAATTTTATTTCGTACATGTGATGAACCGGATTGAAATCCGACAATTATTCTTCTTAACCCGGCATCAACAAGCATACCCAATTCTTCTTTTTTTATAAGAAGAGGATGTCCCCATATTACAAATCTTAGACCTATTTTTTCTTTATATTTTATTGAAAATTCCTCAATCCACTCTTTATTTGTTGTAAAAACCTCATCCCAGAACCTTATTTCTTTTATATTAGGATTTTTTTGCACGGCTTCTGACAATTCTGCTATAACACTGTCAACGCTTCTGAAACGAAAATATTTACCATTTCCCCTATAAATATCTCTTAGTTTTGATGAAGAGCAATAAGAACAGCTAAACGGACAACCTCTTGAACAACTTATTTCATAAAAATCAGTATTTAATGAAGGATTACAATTAACTACTTTATTAGAATCAATAAAATATATTTCTTCATTGCTAATATTAGAATAACTAATAGAATCAAGGTCTTGAATTAAAGGTGTAAGCATGTTCTCATGATAATTTTTATTTTGATCATAGTAACATATATTGGGAAGGTTTCGCCATTCACCACCTTTTTGAAGTGTTTCAGCCAATTTTACTATTGCAATTTCACCTTCACCTCTTACCAGAATATCACAGTATTTTGCACATTTTTCAGGGCATAGTGTCGGATATATTCCACCCCAAACAATGGGAACATTTATGTTTTTTTTGATTATTTCATTAACTTTACATATTTCTGAAAGTATATATGAAGACAGAATGCTTAACCCTACAAATAGATATTTTTTCTTTTTAAGAATATCAAGCAAAAATCTCAATTCAATATCCGTAGAATATTGGGAACTATATATGTTTGACTTAAAGAAAACAATAGTAGGCTCAAATCCGTTAGATTTTAAACACTGAGCTAAACATCTGATTCCCAAAGATTTATCATTATGTAATGTTATTAGTAATACATTATTACAATTTTTATTATTCAAATATACCACCTTATTTAAAATAGAACAAAATAAATAATTTCAGCTTAATTATAAATAACTTTATACCTTTTACATTTCTCCCGCCTTTCAAAAAATTTTGATATTCAAGAGATAAAGAATTAATTATGTTTTTTAACTTATCAATTTTACCGGCATTATTAATAGCATTTTTAGCAAGATTTAAAACTTTTTTTCGCAATACATAAAATTGAGAAAGAAAAATTAAGTCAGCCCATACTTTTTTCTCCGGATTATCAGCATAATAATCAGATCTGGGGCCATTCCATTGTTTGTAGTTTTCTTCAAATGAAGAATTAAATATATTTTCTAATTCAGTTTTAGAATATACGCCCTGCTCTATCATTGTGTTTACAATATCTGTTTTTGGAAGAAAAGATAAACCGTGAATCTGTAGTCCAAAAGGCGGAGCCAATTTGAGACATAAATCAAATGTTTCTTTAAGTTCATCTACATTTTCTAACGGGTGACAAATTATCAAATCATAATAAACTTCAAGCAATGGATATGAACTTAATATTCTACTTATTTCAATTATCTGTTCATTTGTTTCAAAACGATTAAAAACATTGTTTCTTATGCGGGGAGAGCCTGATTGAAATCCGATAGTTATTCTTCTTAACCCGGCATCAACAAGCATACCCAATTCTTCTTTTTTTATAAGAAGAGGATGTCCCCATATTACAAATCTAATACCAATTTCTTTTTTATATTGTCTTGAGAAATCTTGAACCCAATCTTTACGAACCGGAAAAACTTCATCCCAAAATCTAACTTCCTTAATATCAGGATTTTTTTGAATCGCCTCTTTTATTTCAGAAATTACACTATTAACACTTCTATGACGAATATACTTACCTTTGCCTTTATAAACATTTCTTAATTTTGATGAAGAACAGTAGGAGCAAGAAAACGGGCACCCACGGCCGATACATAATTCATAAGAATCCCACTCGCGCGGAAAAAGTTTATAAGATTCTACATTGCCATTAAAAATTTCATTTCCTTCAACAAAAAAAATATTTTTATATGGAATAGAAGAATAGCCGATAATATCAAGGTCTTGAATTAATGGAGCAAGATCATTTTCTATATAATGTCCGTTTTCATCATAGTAGCATATATTTTGAAGATTTTTCCAGTCTTCGCCTTTTTGTAAGGTTTCAGACAACTTTAACATTGCGATCTCACCTTCACCTCTTACCAGAATATCACAGTATTTTGCACATTCTTCAGGGCATAGTGTCGGATATATTCCACCCCAAACAATGGGAATATTAAAGTTTTTCTTGATCATATCATTTATTTTGTGAACTTCTGAAAGTGTATATGATGAAAGTATACTTAATCCTACAAATAAAAAATTATTTCTATAAATAAGATTAAAGACAAGGTCAATTTCTTTTTCTGTAATTGAAGTAGGGTTAGTCGGGGATGTTTTTATGAAACAAATAACAGGGTCGAAACCGTTTTTTAAAAGATAATTCGAGATATTTTTTACCCCAATTGATTTTTCACAATAAAATGCAATTAATAATATTTTATTATTTATGTTTAAAGGCATTTCCATTTTAGATTTTCTCTTTCTTGTTTATAGAATTAAAAAAAGAATTAGTATAATACATAAAAATATTCAATGACCTTGTATATAAATTTTCGTAATCACAAAATTTTATAGCAGATAAATGATTATGAATAAATTTTCTTTGTGCTTTAAGTTCATTTATTCTTTTTATATTCTTAAAAGGTGCTACAGCCAAAGAGGCAAGTTCTTGTCTTAATTCAGGAAATTGAGTTAAATATATAAGAGTAGCCCAAATTTTCTTTTTATAATTTTTATCAAAATAATTTCTTAATGGACCTAATAATAATGTATCTTGTTTAACAAACGAGGACGTCACTATTTTATTAATTTCATTTTTTGTATAAACACCTCTTTCAAGCAAAAGTTTTAATATTTCAGCACCGGGTAAAATACCTAACCCATGTAGTTGTAGCCGGAACGTAGGTTCTAATTTCATACAAAGATCAAATGTTTCTTTTAATTCTTCTAATGTTTCCAGTGGATGACAAACCATTAAATCATAATAAATTCTTGGAACTTTGCAAGCACTTAGGATTTTGCTTGCCTGAATAATTTGCTCGTTTGTTTCAGGTCTGTTAAAAATTTTATTTCTTACATTGGGAGATCCGGATTGAAAACCGACAGCAATAAGATATAATCCTGCATCAACTAATAATTTAATAGTATTTTCTTTAATTGTAAGAGGATGACCAAAAATATGAAATTTTAAACCGATTTCTTTTTTAAAACGGTAAGCAAATTCTTCTACCCAATCTTTGCTGGAAGGGAAAACCTCATCCCAAAATCTGATTTCTTTTATACCAGGATTTTTTTGAACAGCTTCTTTTAATTCTTTTATAACACTATCAACACTTCTATATCGTAAGAATGCACTTTTATTTTTATAAACCCCCGCCAGGGCAGAAGCACAACAATATGAACAACTGAAAGGACATCCTCTTGAAGTACTTAATTCATAGAAATCAGTGGTAAGCTGTGGATCAATTTGTTTTGCACTATTATAATTAATAACAAACATCTTTTTGTACCCAATCAAAGGATAAGCTATTTCATCCAAATTTGGTTCCGGATTTTCTTGTTCAATCTCAATATATTGGTCATTTTCATCAAAAAAACAAGCACCTGGAATATTCTTCCAAGATAAATTATTTTGTATTGCTTTTGCCAGTTTTAAAACATTAATTTCGCCATCTCCGCGTAAAACCAAATCAGCCTTTGTTGCACAATCCTTAGGGCTGGTTGTAGGATACGCTCCTCCCAAAATTAAAGGTATATTGCAATATTCTTGCAGCATTTTAATTAGACTATCGACTTCCTGTACAATAGACGAAGAATGCAAATTCAAAGCGACAAATAAATAATTTTCTTTATCAATAATATCTTTCAATAGACCCAATTCATAATCAGTAATGGCTGAAGAACTATAAAGAGATTCAAATGTTTTAAAAAACACTATAGTAGGGTCAAATCCATTTTTTAAAAGATAATTTGATATATAGCGGATACCAAGATTCCTCTCGCTGTAAGCAACAATAAGTAATACTTTATTATTCTTTGTATCAGACGACATATTAAGTACCTTTAGAGTATCGATGAAAGATATTTCTTATTTTGTCTATTATATCCCGTAAATCTGTTATATGCAATTTCGCATATTCTCTTTCTTCATATGAAAGTTGTTCCATTTTATTTTTTAATGCTTTTATTTTTTGATAATTTGTATATGGATGACGGGATAGTTTAACAACTTGTTTTCTTAACTTAATAAATTGTGTTAAATAAATCAAATCTGCCCAGACAATTTTTCGGGGGTTATCCTGATAGTAATCAGCACTTGGACCGTTCCACTGAATAAAATGTTGTTCGAAAGGCGAATCAAAGATTTCTTCCATTTCTTCTTTTGTATATATACTTCGATCTATTATTGTTTCTATAATATCTGTTTTGGGAAGATAGGATAAACCTCTTATTTGCAATCCAAACGGTTGTTTTAATTTTAAACACAAATCAAAGGTTTCTTTTAACTCACCTACTGTTTCAAGAACATGACAAATAATAAGGTCATAATAAATTTCAAGTCCTTTATATGAAGTTAATATTCGACTGGCCTCAATAATTTTTTCATTAGATTCGGGTCTTTTAAAAATATTATTACGAACATTCGGTGAACCGGATTGAAACCCAAGAGAAATACGTCTCAAGCCGGCATCATACAACGGTTTAATAGTATCATGTGAAACAAGATAAGGATGTGCCCAAATTGTAAAAGGTAAATCTATCTCTTTTTTATACTTTACGGAAAATTCTTTTAGCCAATTTTTATCTACGATAAATATTTCATCCCAAAATCTTATTTCTTTTATATTCGGATTTTTCTTTTTTGCTTCTTTTAGTTCTTCAATAACGTTATCAACACTCCTCATGCGTGCATATTTGCCTTTTCCTTTGTATATATTACGAATTTTAGAAGAAGAACAATATGCACATGAGAAAAAACAACCCCTTGACGCAGCTATTTCATAATAATCAGTTTTTAAAAGCTCATCACCTTGCGTAATATTATCATTATCAATATTATAAATATTATCAGAAGATAACAACGGATATCCAATCTCATCAAGGTTTTCAATTAATGGGGCAACTTCATTCTCAATATATTGACCATGTTCGTCATAAAAACATATTCCGGGAATTGTTTTCCAATCAGTACCATTTAAAAAGGCATTTGCTAATTGTACAATCGGAATTTCGCCCTCTCCTTTTATAACAATGTCACAATGTTTAGCACACTTTTCCGGCAAAAGCGAAGGACAAACCCCACCCCATACAACAGGTACACTTAAAACATTTTTTAGCATGTCATTTATTCTGTATACTTCGGAAAGAGCATAGGAAGAAAGGATACTAACACCGATAAATAAATAATTTTCTTTTTGAACAAATTCTTTCAACAACTCTATTTCTTTGTCAGTAATAATTTTAGGAAGATTAGGCGACTTTGGCCATTTATGAACAGAACAAATAATTGGTTCAAAACCGTTCTCCAATAAATGTCTGGAAAGATATCTAACCCCAAAAGCAGTTTCTATATGAGGAGAAATAAATAAAATTTTATTATTTTTGGAACCTTTTTCATTTTGGATTATTGTCAATTTACTTACCTCTAAAAAAACGCGGCAAATACTTTCTCAAAAAATTACAAACTTTTCCATTTGAATTTGAATCAAAAGAAATTGTCATTTCGCTGACAAAACTATACTTATCATGTGACTTCATATTTTCTGCTTGTATTTGCTCTTTTAATATATTAATTTTTTCTTCATTTTTATACGGATCTTTTGCTAATTTTATTACTTGATTCCTAATTTGATGAAATTGAGTTAAATATATCAAATCAGCCCATACTTTTTTTTCAGGTTGTTGAACATAAGAAGAATTAACAGGTTCCAAGAATTTTGAATTTTGTTCTTCAAACGACGCACAGAATATTTTTCCCAAATCTTCTTCTGAATATATTCCTTTTTCTAAAATATTTTTTGCAATTTCAGCACCGGGCTGAATAGCAAGTTGGTGGAGTTCATATACAAAAGGGGGCTCCAATTTTAAACACAAGTCAAATGTTTCTTTAAGTTCTTCCAATGTTTCAAGCGGATGGCAAATCATTAAATCATAATATACTTCCGGTATCTTATGGGAAGCAATAATTTTACTTGCTTCAATAATTTGTTCATTTGTTTCCGGTCTATTAAAAATTTTATTTCTCACATTAGGAGACCCTGATTGAAACCCAACAACAATTCTACGTAATCCGGCACTTTTAAGCATTCCAATTATATCTTTTTTTACCATTGCCGGATGTCCCCATATATGAAAAGGAATGCCAATTTCTCTTTTATATGCTTTACAAAATTCTGAAATCCATTTTTTATCATTAGAAAAAACTTCATCCCAAAATCTTATTATTTTTATATGCGGATTCTTTTTTTTTGCTTCTAACAGCTCAGAAATCACATTAGTAACTGACCTGAAACGTAAATACTCACCTTTTCCTTTATAAATTTTTCTCATATTTGAAGAACAACAAAAAGAACAACTAAAAGGGCAGCCTCTTGATGCTGATGTTTCATAAAATGCTATGGATAATTGCGGGTCTCCTTTTATAATTTGATTATTATCAATAAGATACATATCTCCGCCTATTTTAGGGTATGCAACAATATCCAAATTTTCAGTTAATGGTTCAAGTTCATTTTCAATGTATTCATTTTTTTTATTATAATAACTTAAATTAGGTATATTCCCCCAATATTCATTATTTTGAAGAGCTCTGGCTAATTTTAAAATAACTTTCTCTCCTTCGCCCCTTATAACAATATCACAATATTCAGCACATTCTTTTGGGCTTGATGATGCCCAAAAGCCACCGGAAACAAATGTTTTATTTATATCATTATGCAGAAAATCTATTAATGGCTTAATTTCATTAATAATTAATGAAGTATGCAAGCTGAGACCAACAAATAAATAATCTTCCTGTTCAATCAATTGTTTTAATAACATAAGCTCTTCTTTTGTTATCGGTTTTGACGAATAAAGAGCTTGTAATTCTTTTACAAAAATAATAGTAGTAGGGAAACCATTTTTACTTAGATAATTTGCAAGATGTCTTACTCCTGGCGCTTTTTCCAGATACGGAATGATTAGTAAAACTTTATTTTTTTTTACATTTGTCATTAATTTCACCCTGCAAAACATACGAAAAAATACATTTTTCAAATATTTACCAAATTATAACATAAATTTATTTTATTGTTTAAGATTTAAGAGTTTTTTGAATACCTGCAGCAGTCCTTTTTTTATAACATATTTATCTTGTTCTTCAAATGGTAAACTTTCAATTTTTGTTTTTAATTCTTTTATTTTTTCTTTATTTTTTTCTGCGTATTTTGACAGACTTAAAATTTCTGACCGTAAATTATGAAATTGAGTCAAATAAATTAAATCTGCCCATACCGCTTTTTTGTCTT
Organism: Candidatus Gastranaerophilales bacterium; assembly: GCA_944323955.1. Lineage (GTDB taxonomy): Bacteria > Cyanobacteriota > Vampirovibrionia > Gastranaerophilales > Gastranaerophilaceae > Avigastranaerophilus. The sequence continues at coordinate 361,543 of CALUUK010000001.1, forward strand.
CTTCTCCGTAATAACCTTTATTTATACCGTAAAAAAATTTTAATTGATTCTTTTCGTCTGCTAAAAACATATCATTTAATTCTTCTCGTGTATAAATTCCTTTTTCGATTGCAATATCAACAATATCTGTTCCGGGTAAAAAACCAAGTCCGTGTATATTTAAACGAAACGGAGGTTCTAATTGCAAACACAACTCAAAGGTTTCTTTTATCTCACTTAAATTTTCCAGCGGATGACAAATCATTAAATCATAATATACTTCCGGTATCTTATAATAACTTATTATTTTACTGGCTTTTACTATTTGTTCATTTGTTTCTCGTCTTCTGAATATATTATTTCTTACATTAGGTGAACCTGATTGAAAACCGACAACAATTCTTTGAAGACCGGCATCAGCGAGAAGTTTTAATATATCTTCTTTAATAGCAAGAGGATGCCCCCATATATGAAAAGGTAAATCAATTTCCTTTTTATATCTGTCTACAAAGTTTTCAATCCAAGCGGGATCCGTAGAAAATACCTCATCCCAAAATCTTATTTCTTTTATATTGGGATTTTTACTTATAGCATCATTCAATTCTTCAAATACATTATCGACACTTCTAAAGCGTAAATATTTACCTTTTCCTTGATAAAGACTACGAAATTTAGATGAATAACAATAAGAACAGTTGAACGGACAACCTCTTGAACACGTTAATTCATAAAAGTCAGTACTTAGCTGGGGATCTTGATTAATTACGGTATCCCCTTCAATAAAATACATATTGTTACCGCCAATAAGCGGATAACCAATATAATCTAAATTTTGTACGGCAGTATCGATTTCATTTTTTATATATTCACCATTTTGATTAAAATAGCACAAGTTAGGAATGGTTGTCCAATCCTGATTTTGCTGAAAGGCAATTGCAAGATTAAGAAGAGAAAGCTCTCCTTCTCCTCTGATAACTATATCTGCTTTTTTTGCACATTGTTCGTGCATAATAGTAGGATATGCGCCACCTATAATTAATGGGATTTTATAATTATTTCTTATCAAATCTATTATCTTTTGAATTTCCGAAAGAGTAAAAGAACTGAGAATGCTTAATCCGATAAACAAGTATTCTTTTTTATCAACTATTTCCCTGAAAAGAGAAAGTTCTTTGTCAGAAATAGGTTTTGTATTATAGATATTCCCTTTTAAAAAAACAACCGTAGGGTTAAATCCATTCTTTTTCAAATAATTTGCCAGATATCTTACTCCCGGTGCTTTTTCGTTATAAATAGTTAATAATAACACATTATTATTAGATAAATTTTTACTTGTTTTTGTAGTTTCCGACATGTATGTTCCCCAAAGAAAATCATTATATAAAGCTATCATAGCAAAAAAAATATATTAAAAATAACTATTTATTTTTAATCTTGTACAATAATGGAAAAAACACATTGGCTATTTTTTTTATAAATTTGGTTTGGGATAAAGATAAATTTTCTGTTTTATTGGGTATTTTTTCAATCTTCGCTCTTAACTTTTTTATTTTTTTGACATTTTTATATGGATTACTTGAAAGTTTAATAACTTTATCTCTAATACATTCAAATTGTGTCAAAAAAATCAAGTCTGATAATATTTCTTTTTTTGGTTCATAATAATGTTGTCCGCCTGCCGGAGTTCTTAATATCTTGTCTTGTTCTTGAAAAGAAAGGTTATTCCAAGTATTAAAATCTTCTTGTGTATAAAAGCCTTGCTTTAAAGCAATATTTGTAATATCCGCTCCGGGTAGAAAATACAAACCATGAATTTCCAAATTAAAAGGAAATTTTAGCTGCAAACACAAATTAAAAGTTTCTTCTAATTCTTTTATACTTTCAAGAGGATGACCAATCATTAAATCATAATAAACTTCAGGAATTTTAAAAGAACTCAATATCTCACTAGCTTTGATTATTTGTTCATTCGTTTCAAATCTTCTAAAAATATTATTACGAACATTTGGAGAACCGGATTGTATACCAACAACTATTCGTTTCAGCCCTGCATCAGAAAGCATAGATATTAAATCTTTTTTTATCATAAGAGGATGTCCCCATATATGAAATGGTATACCTATCTCTTTTTTATATCTTTCAGTAAATGTTTCTACCCAACCTTTTTGGCTAGAAAAAACTTCATCCCAAAATCTTATTTCTTTTATATTGGGATTTTTGCTTATTGCTTCTTTCAGTTCTGAAATTACATTATCTACACTTCTAAAACGTAAATATATACCTTTATTTTTATACAAACGGCGTACATTTGAAGAGCAACAATAAGAACAATTATAAGGACATCCTCGAGAACAAGCTGTCTCGTAGAATTCTGTTGTCAAAAGAGGATTTGATTTTTGAATTACAGAATTTTCTATTATATACATATCAACAGAATCAACAAACCCATAGCCAACAGAATCTATATTAGAAATTAGCGGAGCTAATTCATTTTCAATATATTTGTTATTGGTTTCATCAAAATAACATAAGTTTGGTATACTATGCCAATCTTGATTTTTTTGAAAAGCCTCTGCAAGCATTAGCATTGAGGTTTCACCTTCACCACGTATCGCAATATCAGCATACTTTGCTGCTTCCTGAGGCACACTTGTTACGTAGGCACCGCCCATAATAACAGGAATATTAAAATTCTGCTTAATAAATTTATAAATTTCTTTTGCATCTTGTAAAGTAAAACAAGATAAAATACTTATTCCTACATATAAAAATTTTTGTGAAGCTATTACCTCTTTCAATAAAGCAAGTTCCTTATTGGTTATAGGACTTGGATTATACATATTTATCCCCATAAAAACAATTGTAGGTTCAAAACCGTTATTTTTAAGAAAGTTGGCAATACATCTAAGCCCCATAGGTTTATCATTATGGGTAATAATCAATAACACTTTATTATTTAGGTCAGACATAACAAACCAATTTTACCATAAATATCTTATATTAGCATTTCTTTTGCATTTTAACACTATTTCTATATATATTATTGGCAGTTTGGTTAAAATATCTGTATTTTAACAAATCATACAATTGAAATAAAATATTTTTTTTCACATCCGAAGTATTTAAACACTGTGAAAAGAAAGAATATGTTTCGGTTGAGAAACCTTGTTTATGCGAATATTTTTCAAACTTTTGAACCAGACAAATCAATGTGCTGTCAACTTTGTGTTTTAATTCTCTTGCATATTTTGCATCCAAATCTATTATTATATTTTTTACGCCGATTTCAGATGCCGTATTCAGAAACTTTTTAAATTCGCCAAAATTATCATTTATTGTAGGTATAACAATATATTTCAGTGCAATTTCACCCTGATTAATACCATTTGAAGCATAAATTTTCAAATTTTTAACAACTATATCGAAGGCATCAACTCTTTTTATTTTTTTGTAAGTTTTTTTTGAACCTGAATCCAAAGAAACAATAATGCAGGCAGCACCATTTTTTATTGCGGAATTTAACTCTTGGGAAAATTTTATGGCATTAGTCGGAATATAAACTTTAGCAAAACCTGAAAGTGCAAATTCTTCTAAAAGCTGATTACATTCTTTGTAAATTGTGAATTCTCCTCCGCCGATATGAAGTTCAACTCCTTGTTTTATAATACCCTGCTCTTTAAGACTCCGCAGCACCGGCAGAATTTCATATGTATCATTTGTTCTTTCGCTTTGTTCAAGATTATTGGAACAATAAATACAATTTGCATTGCAGTTGCTGAAATGCGTTATCGTAACAGAGTTTATAAAAGGCGTTTCATCCCACTCTTTTTCTTCAAGATGATAACAATTCAGGCATTCTTTCGGACAGCCGCCTTTTTTAAAAATTGCAACATAATCATTTATTTTTTGAAAAAGCTCTTCTTTAGATAAAGACTCACCTTTATAAGGGGAAATGATAACAGGAGGATGTCCGCCGTTAACTTGATCGTTCGGAGAAAAGCAGCAAGATACAAGGTCTTTTTCAAAGAAACATAAACCGTGCTGTATTAAATTACAACATTTATATTTCATTTTTCCTCATTAAAACTGTTTTAAAATATTTGCCATTTCAATAGCTGATTTTGCAGCCTCAGAACCTTTATTACCCGCTTTTGTTCCGGCTCTTTCAATAGCTTGTTCTATATTATCGCAGGTCAAAACACCGAATATTACCGGAACTCCCGTTTCCAAAGAAACAGCGGCAATACCTTTTGAAACCTCAGCGCAAACGTAATCATAATGTGATGTAGAACCCTTTATAACAGCCCCCAGCGTAATTACTGCCGCATATTTATTTGTTTTTGCGGCTTTCTTTGCAATAAGAGGTATTTCAAATGCTCCTGGAACCCAAATAATATCAATATTATTTTGATCGGCACCATGTCTTTTCAGCTCATCAATTGCACCTGATAACAATCTGGAGCCTATAAACTCATTAAATCTTGCAACAACAATGCAAAATCTCTCATCTTTAACCGTTAACATTCCTTCTATTATATTTGACATAATGCCTCCAATATCTTCTTATTAGATTTTACAATACGGCAAAAAAATATTAAACAGCATAAAAAAATAATTTACATGTTCTTTAAGAAATGTTTATAAATATCAACAAATGCTTTATCTCTCACAAGCTGCTCAATTAATTTTTGTTTGTTTTGAAACTTCATTTGTTCTCTTATTTTTGTTATGAAAGAAATTTTTATGTTTTTACCGTAAATATCTTCATTAAAATCAATAATATGCACTTCTGTTTTTAATTTTTGTTCGTTACTTATTGTAGGGGCAAAACCATAATTTAAAATTCCGTTATAAATTTTATTTTCAACCTGAACTTTAACAAAGTAAACTCCAAACGGAATCTCAATTTTTTCATCGGGGTAATAAATATTTGCAGAAGGAAACCCTAAAGCGCGCGCAATTTTATCACCTTGAATAACCGCTCCGCCCAGAAAAAACTCATAACCGAGCATTTCATTCGCACTTACAAAATCACCCAGATTTATTTTATTCCTTATCGCTGAACAACTTATAACATTACCATCAATAACAAAAGGCGGAACCTCATAATATTTATATCCGTATTTTTCCGAGCAAGCACGCAAAAAGTCAGTATTGCCTTCTTTATTAAAACCGAAATAATGATTAAAACCCGTAGAAACAGCTATTGGAGAAAAGTATTTAACTATAACATTTTTAAGATAATCTTCCGCTTTAATATGAGAGTAATCATTAAAATTAAGCAAAACAACATTATCAATACCGATATCCGAAAGCATCTGAAGTTTCTCATTCAAAGTAAGTATCTGGGACACTTTCTGATTAGTCAGAATATTTAACGGATGCTCTTTAAAAGTTATTACGCACGATTGGGTATTATTTTTTTTTGCAATATGAACGGCATTTTTTAAAACAACACGATGTCCCAAATGGAGTCCGTCAAAAAAACCCAGTGCAAGTGATGTTTTATTAATATATGTTAATTGATTAAAAATATGCATAGGTTAATTATAGACAAAAATAAAAATATGTTGAATACTGATTTTATGGAGAAGACGGATATTTACAATATTAATAAAGAAAATGCCCCATGCATATATGATTCTTGGGAAAATCATCTCGGTGCATATTTTATGGAGGATGGAAAAATTGTCTTCAAACTCTTTACTTTTAATGATGTAAAAAGCGTAAAACTTGAGATTAAAATTCCCGGAGAAGAAATAAAATCATATAATATGAACCTTAAAAAAAACGGAATTTGGGAGATTGTTCTTGAGAAAGGAGCCGCAAACCATTCTGACAGATACAGATTTGTAATTGAATATAAAAACGGTGAAATAATAAAAGTAAAAGATCCTTGTTCAATGCACCAGGAAGCATATTTTAAATGGTCTAAAATATATAATCACTCTCTGTTTAACTGGACCGATAAAAATTGGACTTGCTACAAAGATAAAAGAAGAATCTCTAGACTTTCCGATGCAAGAAATGCACTTTCTCCCGTCAAGTCGCTTTCTATTTATGAAATGCACATCGGAACATTTACAAAAGAAGGAACATTTAAAGCAGCGACAGAGCAGCTAAAATACATAGCGGACCTTAATTTTAACGCAATAGAAATAATGCCGGTGGAAAACACTTATTCATTTAACTGGGGATATGACGGAGTTGATAAGTATGCACCAAACCATACATACGGGCATCCTGACGATTTAAAAGAACTTATTAATACGGCACATGGTCTTGGTTTAAATGTCATAATGGATATTGTTCCAAATCATCTCGGACCTGATATTGCAGAGCTCAATAAAACAGGACCTTATATAGAGGGAACAAATTGTTTCGGTTATAAATTTAATTTTGAAAAAGAATGTTCGGATTCGGTTCGTGATTTTATAACCGGAGCAGCATTAAACTGGCTTATAAATTACCACTGCGACGGATTAAGAGTTGATATGACAAAATTTATGTGCAGTGATTATACTATGAAACAGCTTGTTGCCGAAGTAAATTATCATGTTCCGCATGCTTTTTTAATTGCGGAAGACGGCAGAGATAATGATCCCAGAGTTACAAAACCTCTGACAGAAGAAGAAGTTAAAGAAAATAATACTTCTCATAATACATTCATTGAAAAAATAAAGAAAAACAAAGTATCCTTGTCAAACCTTGGTTTTGACTCAGAATGGGATTTTCTTTTCCATAAGCAAATAGCCGCATCGGTACTTGGTTCCTGGGATTGCAGGATTAAGAACATAAATAATCTCGATTATTCGCTCAGAGCGGCACAGGAACGGGTTAAATATGCAATGAGCCACGACGAAATAGGAAATATTGACGGAACAAGACTCGTGACAAAAATTGTTGCGAATCTGTTAAAACTTACAAAAAATATGTGCTATTGCGGTCCGTCAGAAGTATGTCAGAAAGCTGCTCATGCAGCTCAAAAAATACTTAATGAACTGGTAACCGGCCGACTTGAAAAAATGAGCGAACAAGAAAGACAAGACTTTTTTACAAGCCTTGAAATAAAAGAGGTCTTTACCGTTCAGGAAATCTATTATGCATATTTAAGTGCAATAAAAATGCATAAACTTGTACTTGGAAAAGTATATTCAATTCCCGGTCCCAAAATGGTTTTTCAGGGAGATGAGTCTGCAAATCTCGCCTATTTCAAATTTTTCAGAAAAGTTTCAACAGGAAAAGAAACATACCTTCTGGATAAAGGATATGAACCGGGAATAAGCGCATTTTATGACTCAAAACTCTGTACTTTTAATACTTGCACCGACTATGAAAAAATTAATTTTTCAATAAAAGAATATATGAAAGATTTAAACATTTTATGTAAAGAGAATACCTCTCTTCAAACGGGAACAATAGATAAAACAGTTACGCATGAACTGTCGGATATCCACGCAATTTATACAAACGGAAATAATAATGAAATATTTTCAATTTCTAATTTTTCCAAACAATCATATTATAAGAATTACGGTATCTTATTTCCAAAAGGACAATGGCGGGAAGTATTAAATTCCGATGATGAAAAGTACTTTGGCAGCGGGAAATATCACAATGAAGAACTGTCAAAAGATCCTTACAAGTACATTTCAATTTCATCATACAGTATAATATTCTTCAAAAGAATCGACTAAATACGATCCAAAACATATTTTATTGCACCGTTGTTTTCAGAGAAAACAAATTTTGCATTATTACAATAGGAAGAATATTTGCCGTTATTTTCATAGAAAGAAAGAAGTTCCGAATTAAACTCTTCTTGATTATTAACAATTACGGCACAATTTTTCTCGGTTACAATCCTGTAAACATCTTTAAAGTTAAAAATACAAGGTCCTGATATAACAGGCTTATTCCATACATTAGCCTCCAAAGGATTGTGTCCGCCGGTTTGAGAAAAACTTCCGCCTATAAAAGCGACATGGCAAAGTGAAAACAGTTTTGATAACTCGCCCATAGTATCAAGCAGAATAATATCATTTTGCTCAAAATTATCTTTAAATGAGCGTTTACCCCATTTATATCCGCTGTTATTTAAAAGAGAAATCACTTCATCATATCTTTCGGGATGTCTGGGAACCAAAAGTAATTTTGCATCCGGATGTTTTTGCTTTATGAAATCAAAAGCGGTCAAAACCATTTCATCTTCGCCTTTGTGCGTACTTGCACCGATAAACAATCTGTAATTTTGAGTTTTCAATTCATCGGAATATTTTTCGATTTCATCGTTTGAAAGATTAGGTCTAATATCAAATTTTAAATTTCCCATAACTTCAACTTTAGCAGAATCCGCACCGACATCAATTATACGGAGAGAATCATCTTTTGTCTGCATAAATATTTTTTCATATCTGTTAAGAATTGGAGAAAGAAAAAATTTAAGTTTTTTATACCCGTCATAAGAATGAGGGGAAATTCTTCCGTTTACGGTATAAACTTTAATCCCTTTTAACTTTGCCAAAGTAACAAAACAAGGCCAGATCTCTGTTTCGGCAACAATTATTTTTTCAGGTTTAAAAATATCAAGAAAAGATAAGACACTAAAGAAAAAATCATACGGGAAATATGTAACGGCAGCACAACCGGCAAAAACTTTTTTTGCAAGTGTTTGTCCCGTAAGAGTAGTTGTTGTAACTATTATATCCTCATCATTATGCAATTTTTTATATTGAAATATTAAATCCTTCACTGCATTTACTTCGCCGACAGAAACAGCATGAAATACAGTCGTTTTGCGTTGTTTTTTGAAAGAATAAAAACCCGACTTATTCCAAAATCCGGCTCTGAATTTCGGTTGAATTATAAATGCAATAAGAATTATAGGTGAAAGTATTATACACAAAAATATCAGAAAAAAGTTATAAATAAATACCATTACTGTTCTTTCTTATATTCATTCATCATTATGGTTTGATCGGAAGAGTCAATAATTGCACCTGAAGCATCCTGAGAGACAATCTGCACTCCGAACTTAGTTCTGAAAATATGTTTAACCGTTTCACTTTGTATATCAAACATCATATTGTTAAACATATCATATGCTTCTTTTTTATATTCAAGAAGAGGATTTTTTTGCCCGTAAGCCCTTAAACCTATACCGTCGCGAAGCATATCAATATTGTGCAAATGATCAATCCATCTGTTATCTACAACTCTGAGCAGCACATCTTTTTCAAGTCCTCTCATTATATTATTAGAAGAAAAAGGCTCTTGCTTTTCAAAATTCAGATTATATTGTTCTGAGACCTGATTATAAAAAGAAATTGTGTTTCTCTCATGTTCATTATACGCCTCAAGAGCAAGGTCGCGGATTTTCGCATACACATTTTCAAATTTAATGCCTTGAATATCTTTCAATTGAACATTAACAAGCTGCGGTATTTCGGAATGTAATTGAGATATTAAAGATTTCAAATCTTCCTGAATATATTCATCAGGATTCATTCCCGGAGCTATATAGGTTTTAAGAATTCTGTCAACTTCACGTTCAATCATATAAAGAATATCATCGCGCATATTTGTGCTTTCAAGGACTCTGTTGCGCTGAGAATAGAATTTTTCACGCTGCAAATTCATTACATCATCATATTCAAGCACATTTTTTCTAATATCGAAGTGATAAGTTTCAACCTTTTTCTGATTGCTTGCTATTTGACGGGTAATCAGTGCATTTTCAATTGCAACATCTTCTTCAATATTTAAAGTATTCATAAGTGATATAATCTGCTGTCCGCCAAAAATTCTCATCAAATCATCTTCAAGAGACAGGAAAAATCTTGTGGAACCTGGATCACCCTGTCTTGCGGCACGACCTCTTAACTGATTATCAATACGTCTTGACTCGTGTCTTTCCGTACCTATTACATGTAAACCTCCCGCTTCAACAACTTTTTTATGCTCTTCTTCCGTAACGGAACGCATTTTTTCAAGAGTGGCATTTTTAATATTTTCATAATCAATGGTATTCTCGGGTGTAATATTTTTCTTTACCAGCTCTTCCTTTGCCATATACTCGGGATTACCGCCAAGAAGAATATCGGTACCGCGCCCTGCCATATTCGTTGCAATCGTAACAGCACCGTATCTGCCTGCCTGTGCAATTATATATGCTTCTTTTTCATGGTGTTTCGCGTTCAAAATATTGTGTTTTATACCGCGCTGTTTAAGTATATTAGAAACAAGCTCCGATTTTTCTATACTTATTGTACCGACAAGAACCGGTCTTCCTTGTTTATGCATTTCAATAATTTCGTTAACAACGGCAAGATACTTCATTTTCTCGGTTTTATAAATAATATCGGGTAAATCCTTTCTGATATCCTGCTTGTTTGTAGGAATTTGTGTAACTTCAAGATTATATATTTTTCCGAATTCCGCTTCTTCAGTCATTGCAGTACCGGTCATGCCCGACAATTTGGGATACAATCTGAACAGGTTTTGGAAAGTAATACTTGCAAGTGTCTGTGTTTCATCCTGAATATTAACTGCTTCTTTTGCTTCAACAGCCTGATGAAGTCCGTCAGACCAGCGTCTTCCTTCCATCAGACGACCGGTAAATTCATCAACAATAACAACTTCACCGTTTTTAATAACATAATCAGTATTCAAGTGAAATAATTCTTTAGCCTTTAATGCCTGCAGAAGGTGATGGGCATATTGGTTGTTTATGTCAAACAAATCAGATATTTCAAGAATTTCTTGCGCTCTGTCAATACCTTCTTCGGTTAAAATTACATTTTTATTTTTTTCATCAACTTCATAATGTTTAATTTTTTCAAGCTGAGGTGCGACCGCAGCCATGGTTCTGTATAATTCGGCTGATTTATCAAGTCTTCCGCTTATAATTAAAGGAGTTCTTGCTTCATCTATTAAAATACTGTCAACTTCGTCTATAATTGCATAGTTATAAGGACGCTGCACTCTTTGTTCCACGGACGTTGCCATATTATCTCTTAAATAATCGAAACCGAATTCGTTATTGGTACCGTACGTAATATCACATAAATATGCCTGTCTTTTCTTGTCAAAGCCGTCGTAATCATTCATTCCGGATAAGATTACACCAACGGAAAGACCGAGAAATTTGAAAATTTTTCCCATCCATTCGCTGTCACGCTGTGCCAGATAGTCATTAACGGTAACAATATGAACACCTTTTCCCGTCAAAGCATTTAAATATGCGGGAAGAGTTGCAACAAGGGTTTTACCTTCACCTGTTCTCATTTCTGCTATTTGTCCTTCATGCAGGAAAATTCCGCCTAAAAGCTGAACATCAAAATGACGCATGTTAAGAACTCTTTTACCTGCCTCTCTCACAGTTGCAAATGCTTCGGGCAAAATCGCATCAAGCGCCTGTTTTTCAAGTTCTCTGTCTTTTTTTATATCATCCGAAACAGGTCTTTTTGAAAGTATTTCCCTGAATTCCAATGTTTTATTTTTAAGTTCTTCATCAGACAATTTTGCAAACTCAGGTTCGAGTTTATTAATATGCTCCACAACAGGCATCATTTTTTTTATTTTATTATTATTCGGATCACCCAATAATTTTATAAGAAAATCAATCATTCTCCCTAACTCCGATATCACTAATCATAAAAAAATTTTAGCATATAAATATAATTTTTAAATAATCGACTGCGGCGGTTAATAAAAGGTTTTATTTTGTAAATTTTTTGTTACAATTATAAAAAAAGACGCAAAAAATTGCATTGACGAACTTAATTGATGTAGAATAAAGTAAGTTGAAAGGTATAAAGCATGAATGTTTCTGCAGTAAATTGTACGCCTATAAAACCTCAATCTTTTGGCAGTGGAGATACTGTCAGAGGTATTGATTTTGGCAGCGAAGAAGCGGCAATGGGCGCTCAAAGAGTTTTGGATTTATCAAGAGAATTAAACGATTCATTTAAAAAAGAAGGCAGCGAAGAAAACGATAAAAAGAATCCTGTAGCTACTGCTGTTTCAGTTGCAGGTGCTTGTCTTTCTATGTTTGCATTAGGCCGCGTAGCAGGTAAGGGTGCAATGGCATTAGTTAACAAAATTCCTGCTTCCGCAAAAGAAAATGCTGCAGAATTTGTAAAAAAACAAACATCTAAAATTAAAGTTCCAAAAATAACAATTAAAAATGAAAAAGCTGCACAATTTGTATCAAATGCATATAAACAGGTTGCTTCATTTGCTGCAAAATGTAAAGCCAATCCGGAAAATGTAGCAGGCGGTATTGCAGCATTAACATTAGCTCCTGCCATAATTACAGCTGACGGCAATCAAGACGGTGTAGCAGATATTGCACAAAAAAATATTAATGCATATTCAAGCGCATTAAAATCTGCTGAAATATTTGCAGATATGTTTGAATCAATAGCATAAATAGTTATTAGATAATAAAAAAGAGACCAAAAGGTCTCTTTTTTATTGTTAATTTTTTGTAACAATACAGAAAAAACAGGCAAAATTAAATCTTCATTGTTTTATATAAAGCGTAAGTGTCTCTACAAGAAAGGTAAATTATGAATATTTCTGCAAACAATTCTATTAACGGTAACGTAAATACTACTTTCGGAAAAGAGTACAAGATTGAAGATGCCGAACACATTGCAAGATTAACTGAAGAATTGAAAGACAGTTTTACAAAAGGTAATGAAGGTGAAGAAGTTCAGGATATGAAATCTTTTGCCGGAATATGTGCATCCGCAATAGGAGCAGTCCTTACAACATTTGTTATCGGAAAATGTGCAGCTTCAAAAGTAATGACAGCATTTCCCGGCTTAACAGCAAAAGCATCAAACTATATACGTAAAAATGCAAATTTTGTAAGAGATTATGCTGATGATGTTGCTAACGGCATAAAGTTAAAAAAAGGCGGTAAATATACAAAGGCAGCTGCAGAAGGAATAGGAAAAGCAGAAAAATTTGCCAGAGAGAAATTCGTTTCACTAAGAGATAAAATGGGAACCGAAGGAATTATTTCAAATATGGCCGGTGCAGCTGCAATTGCTTCTGTAGCCCCTGAAATATTATCAGTTGACGGAAACAAAGACGGCATCGCTGATATCGCACAAAGAAATGTCAATGCATATAAAAATGCTGCTCAAAACATCGGTATTATATCTGAAGTAGTAAATGCACTGGCATAAACAAAAATCAAAATAAAAAAAACGGACTACCAAAAGCAGTCCGTTTTTTTTATAATTAAATAATGAATGAAATTATTGTAAAATTTGCGAATCAAAATATCGAAAAAGAACTTGAGTCCATAGGGTTCGATAAATCACATCTTCGTCAGGCTATAAACAAATACCACGGAACTCTTGTTAAAGTAAAAAATTTAAAAGCACCCGAAGCCAATATACTAAAACAGTTGTGCCTTTCTTTAGGATTTGACTGCGCAGTGCACAGAGAAACAATTACCTGTAAGTGCGATTATACGGATTGTATTATATTTGCGAATATCGCAGGATATAAAAAGCTGACAGAGAAATTAAAACAGCAGCCATTCAGGCTAAAAGAGCTTTCTTCAAAACTACATAATGCACTAAATAACATGCTTGAACCGCTTCACGTCAGAAATACTCTTTTTGACTGGACAAGACCATATGTTATGGGGATTTTGAACGTTACACCCGATTCTTTTTCGGACGGAGGAAAGTTCAATAATAAAAATGCAGCGGTTAATCATGCCGTTAAAATGATTGAAGAAGGAGCCGATATAATCGATATAGGCGGCGAGTCAACCAGGCCGAATGCCGCAATTATAACTCCGGAAGAAGAAATTAACCGTATTATCCCTGTAATAAAAGAGATAAGAAAACTCAATCAAAATATTCCGATAAGCGTTGACACAAGAAATTATTTAACCGCAAAAGCGGCAATTGAAGAGGGTGCGGACATTGTCAACGATGTTTCGGGACTTGATTATGATAAAAAGCTGTTTGATTATGTTTGTGAGCTGAATATTCCTACAATTATTATGCACTCAAATAAAGTTCCCGCCGTAAGCGAGAATGCGGTTGACTCGGATATTATTGAAGAAATTTATAACAGCCTTTATAAAAAAATAGGAAAAATGATAATATCAGGCCACAGAAAAGGAAGTATCATTGCTGACACAGGCATAGGATTCGGGAAATCAAAAGACGGATGTTTTGATATTTTAAGCAGGCATGAAGAATTTTGTGCATTGGGAGTCCCTTTACTTTTAGGGATTTCAAGAAAATCCTTCATAAGAAAAGAATTTAATATAACTTGCGAAGAGGCGGATATTCCGACTGCATTATATTCCGCTATGCTAAGTTCACAAGGAGTAAATATTCACAGAGTTCACAATGTAAAACTCACAAAACAATATCTTGATTTTGCGGCCAAAATAAACTTTTCCCAATAAATGTCACTTTTTTAATTTATTAAAAATTTCTGAAAAAGAATCAATTGGTTTAAAATAAAATCCACAATTTTCGTGCATAACACCATGCATTTTTAAAATAATCTCAGAAGGATACCGCCTGCATATACCCGGACGAAATTTATGTATAGTGCAAATATGTTTTTCCTTATCAAACTTATTACATTTAAAAACAAGCCCATTTTCGTCTTTGTCAACTATTTCAAGGTAAGTATAAAAAGGATGAAGTTTTTTTAGTTTTTCAAATTCTTGTTCATCTCTTATCATCCCTTTTTGATGATTTACATATATTCTGCTGCAGCAGGCTCCGCACCTTATGCATTTGCCGTATCTGAAATATTTTCTGTGAAGTATATATTTATATATAAACTTTTTTAACACCATAGCAATATTATATTGTAAAATAATATTATGAACATTAAAGAACAATTAAGGTTAATACCGGAACTTTCAGGCTCCTACCAGTTTTTCGATAAAGATAACAACATTATATATGTAGGTAAAGCAAAAAACTTAAAACGAAGAGTTTCAAGTTATTTCAACAAGAAACATACATCTGTTAAGCTGTGTGTTATGGTTCCGCAGATTAAAAAGATAGAATTTATAATTACAAACTCAGAAATTGAGGCACTTATACTTGAATCACACCTGATAAAAAAATACAAACCAAAGTACAATGTGCTATTAAAAGATGACAAAAAATTTCCTTATTTCCTTATTACACAAGAAGATTACCCCAGAATTTTAGTTACAAGAAAACAAAATAGAAACCCGATTAAAGGAAAATATTTCGGACCTTATACCAATGCGAAATCAATGTACACAACACTTGATTTATTAAAAAAGCTATTTCCGCTTAAACAGTGCAAGACACCGAAATTTAAAGACAGACCCTGTATCTATTATCAAATAGGACGGTGTATGGCACCTTGTCAAAAGAAAATAACACCTGAAGAATATAAAAACCTGATAAAAAACGTAGAATTATTTTTATCGGGAAAGCAAATGCAGCTTGTAGAAGAATTAAAACGCAGAATGGAAAAATATGCAAAAGAAGAAGAATATGAAAAAGCCGCAAAATTCAGAGACAGTTATTTTGATGTTTTGAAAACGATTGAGAAACAAAAAGTAGTATATGAAAACACAAACATTAATCAAGACATAATTTCCATTAGTACAGACGAATATATAGGCGGTATTTCCGTTCTGCAAATAAGGGACGGACGTCTCACGAATAAAAAGGATTTTGAAATATCAAAATCAGACTATGATTCGGAAAGCGAAATTCTAACTTTCTTTATAAAAGAATATTACATAATGTCATCTGAATCGGATATTCCTTCTGAAATTATATTCAGAGGAAAAATAGATGATGAGGAAAAAACTCTGTTTGAAGAATGGCTAAGTTCAAAAAAAGGAACTAAGGTCAGAATAAATCCGAAGCAAACAAAAAGAAATGAAGAGATATTGGAACTTGCCCTCAAAAACTCAAATTATCATTTGAATGAAATAAAAGTAAAATCGCTTCAGGAAATACAAAACAATTATAACGAAACAGGTTCTTACATACAGGAAAAATTAGGACTAAGAAAATTTCCGCACAGAGTTGAATGCTTTGATATATCACATATTCAAGGCACAAATACGGTTGCTTCATGTGTTTCTTTCTTTAACGGTATGCCGAAAAAAAGCGAATATAAGAAATTCAAAATCAAAACACTTGAAGAAGGAAAACCTGATGACTTTCAATCAATGAGAGAAGTTATAACAAGAAGATATTCAAGGCTTTTAAAAGAAAATGCAGAATTTCCCGACCTTATAATAATAGACGGCGGAAAAGGGCAATTATCAAGTGCGGTAGAAATACTAAACGAACTTGGCATAAAAAATCAGGATATAATTTCGCTTGCCAAAAGAATAGAAGAAGTATTTCTGCCCAATAAATCCGACCCTGTTATTTTTCCCGTAAATTCACAAGCCCTGTTTTTCTTCCAAAGAATACGTGATGAAGCACACCGTTTTGCAATTACTTTTCATAGACATTTACGCGAGAAATCGGCACTTCATTCAGAACTTGATGATATAAAAGGTCTATATAAAAAAAATATCAAAATATTGCTTGATAAATATTCAAGCCTGCAGAAAATATCAAAACTTACAAAAGAAGAATTAATGCTTTTAATGACGAAAAATCAAGCTCAATTGGTATACGATTATTTTAACAGCCAATCACAAAAACTTGACAGTAAAAATGCCGATTGATACCATCATTGTATGGAAGAGAGAAGAATATGAACCAGTTTAACGGAAAACCGCAGCAAATAACTTTTGATATAACAGACAGATGCCAGATGCAATGTGTTACATGCTCAAAATGGAAAACCGCTGCCTCTGATGTTATAAACAGAGAAATGACAGCCGAAGAATGGAAAGAAGCATTAACAAAATTACGCAATTGGCTCGGAGAAGGGTTTTGGTTTTGTTTTTCAGGCGGAGAACCATTTTTACGCCCTGATATTTTTGAGCTTGCAGAATATGCCCACTCCCTGGGAATAAAAATTGCATCTATGACAAATGCTTTCGGCATTCAAAATTTATATGAGAAAATTGCAGATTCAAAAATTGAATCATTAAATATTTCATTAAATGCAATAAATAATCCTCTTATACATGATGAATCAAGAGGAAGAACAGGCTCTTATGACAAGGTTATTGATGCCATCAGGGAACTTCAGAAGATAAAGAAAGAAAAAAATTCCTCTTTGGGAATAAATATTGCAACAATTATGTTTCCTGAAAACATAGAAGAAATTATCCCGCTTGTTGAATTTGTAACAAGAAACAAAATAAACGGAATAATGTTCCAATTGCTTGACGATAAAGAATCTTTCCATGGATATAATGTGCAAAAAGGCTGTCAAACAAGTCTTTATAAAATGCCGCAGGAATTAAGAGTAAAATATAAAAATATGGCAAAACGTGCAATCGAAGTTATTGACAGACTCATTGAAATGAAAAGAGCCGGCCATTCAATATATAATTCATACGAACAATTAGAAGCAATGAAAATATTTTTTAATAATCCGGATGATATTTTAAACAATATAATATGTGATGTCGGGTCAACAAATTTTGCCATTGATCCTTACGGAGATGTAAGATTATGTTTTAATATGGAACCTGTCGGGAACATAAAAGAAACTCTGCCGGAAGAAATATGGTTAAATGAAAAATCGGAAAACTGCAGAAAGATGACAAAAAAATGCAAAATGTACTGCAGAATGCTAAATTGTAATTTTAAACATAATTTTGCAAACTTTAATAAAAGTTTTATGCGAAAATGCATAAATAAAATTACAAGAATTTTAAAAAGGTAACCACCGCTATGAAAATGAAGAATTTATTAGTTATAACCATTTTTAAAAATGTATTGAAAAATGAAATAATTAAACTTTTTACGGATTTTTTAGCTTGTCTGCAGGAAGGAACAAATTCAGAAAAAACACTCAAATTATACTCGGATTTCATAGAAAAATTATATGAATCAGAATTTAATCAAAATTTATACCTGCTTTTGAAACATCTTATTTATACTGACGAAAATATAATTTCAAAAGGCTGTGCAGATTGTATACAAAAAGATAAAGAAATTCTTGAGACCGCAAAATATGAACTTTCAATTTTTGATGAACTTTTAAATTATGATTATAAAAAAATAACAGAATTTTTAAATAAAAATTTTGCCGATGATAAAGATATAATTGCACATCTTCCGGCTTATAAAACATCCGGCAAAATTGATTTTGATATATATGACATTATAAACTCATATAATAGCAGCGGTTACGGCATTTTTGCGTGTTACAGTGCATTCAAATTCAACGTGAATAAAGAAATTATCCCTGTTAGACAATACAATGCAATGACATTTGATGAATTAAAAAATTATGAATACCAGCAAGATGCAATAAAAAAGAATACCCTTGCCTTTTTGGAGGGAAAACCTTCAAATAATATATTGTTATACGGCGACAGGGGATGCGGGAAATCTTCAACAGTAAAAGCACTGATAAATGAATTTGGTAATTACAACCTGAAAATAATACAAATTACAAAAGAAAGTTTTATTTTCTTATCGGATTTATATGAAAAAATAAGAAATCTTCCTTCAAAATTCATAATTTTCGCAGATGATATATCTTTTGATGAAGATGATAAAAATTTCTCTTCTATAAAAGCAGTACTGGAAGGCTCCTTATCAGACAGACCCCAAAATGCCGTAATTTATGCAACAACAAACAGAATGCACCTTGTAAAAGAAAGTTTTTCATCAAGAGAGGGAAGCGAGCTGCACTTAAACGATACAATAGATGAACTCGTATCGTTATCCGACAGATTCGGAATTATGCTCACATTTTCGTCTTTAACAAAAACAGAATACCTTGATATAGTAAAACAAATAGCACAAGATTGCTGCATAAATGTTGATGAGAAACTGTTTCGCGAGGCGGAAATGTTTGCGGCATTAAAAACAATCAGAACGCCCAGAACGGCAAGGCAGTTTATTACCGATTATCTGGCAAATCTGTGATATAATAAATGCATTATGAAAATTAATGACGCAAAAAGAATAGTATTTAAATTCGGAACAAATGTTCTCAGAAACGATGAAGGAGAAATTTCTCTTTCAAGAATTTATGCATTTATTGAAGAAATTTCAAAACTCCATAAGCAGGGAAAAGAAATAATTATAATAACTTCGGGAGCAGTCGGCTTAGGCGCAAAGCGTTTAAATGCCGATTCAAAAGAAAGTCTTTCCGTAAAACAAGCCTGTGCCGCCGTCGGACAGTGCCAATTGATGTCTATATATGAAGACGGATTCAATAAGTATTCAATTAATACAGCACAAATACTTTTAACCGAAGACGATTTTTCAAACAGAATAAAATATTTAAGCCTTAATAATGCATTGAATACACTTTTAGAGCTGCGTGTTATTCCTGTTATTAATCAAAATGATACAGTATCGACAGCAGAGTTATCGGAAGCCGGCAACCCCTTATACGGTGTCAGTTTTTCTGATAATGATAAACTTTCCGCACTTGTAGCAAGTAAACTAGATGCTGATTTGCTTGTAATTTTATCAGATATTAACGGATTATATGATGATAATCCGAAAGAAAACCCGAATGCCAAACTTCTTTCAGACATAAAAGAAATAACACCGGAAATAGAAAGCTATGCACACTCTGCATCAAAAGGCGGGCGTGGAGGAATGAGAACTAAACTTGAAGCTGCTAAAGTTGTAACTCATTCGGGAGGATACGTTAAAATAGCAAACGGAAAAGAACCCCAAATAATAAGAAGATTATTTGAAGGAGAAAATTTAGGAACAACTTTCTATCCTGCAGAACAATTATCACAAAAAAGACGCTGGATTGCATATGCGACAAACATAACAGGACAAATCAGCGTTAATAACGGTGCAAAAAAAGCAATAACAGAAGAGAACAAAAGCCTTCTCGCAATAGGAATTACAAAGGTAAACGGTATTTTTACCCGCGGAGATGTTATTTCTATTCTTGATGAAGAAAATCAAGAATTTGCACGCGGAATAGCAAACTATGATTCCCGTGATTGTAAAAAAATTATCGGTGAACACTCTGATAATATATATGACATCTTGGGTCATAAAAATTATGATGCCGTTGTTACAAAAGATAATATAGCCATTCTTTAGGAGAAATAATGTCTGACGTTTTGGATATAGCAAAGAAAGCAAAAAATGCTTCAATAAAAGCATTAAAATTATCATCGGATATAAAAAATTCCGCACTGGAATCAATTGCAAATGCCCTTGAAGAAAATAAAGAAACAATTGTTTGTGCAAATAAATTGGATTTATTTAATGCTCAAAAAATGCTTGATAAAAAAGAAATAACACAAGCGGCATTTAACAGATTAAAACTTGACGAAAATAAACTCAGAGATATGATTCAAGGAGTTAAAGACGCAATAAAATTGGAAGATCCCGTAAACAAAATATTATGGGAAAAAAATATTGCAGACGGGATAACCCTAAAAAAAGTTACTTGCCCGATAGGCGTAATCGGCGTTATATTTGAAGCCAGACCGGATGTCATTTCTCAGATTTCAACACTTGCAATTAAATCTTCAAATGCAGTCATTTTAAAAGGCGGAACGGAAGCTGTTGAAACAAATAAAACTATTTTCAACATAATAAATAAAGTTCTTAAAGAAACCGAAGGTTTTCCAGAAAATATGATAAATCTTATATTTTCCCGTGATGATGTCAAAACGATGCTGGAACTTGATGAATATATAAATTTGATAATTCCAAGAGGTTCCAATTCATTGGTAAAATACATAAAAGCAAATACCAAAATACCGGTACTCGGACATGCTGACGGAATTTGCCATATTTACATCGACGAATCCGCCGATATAGAAAAAACATTAAAAGTATGTATTGACGCAAAATGCCAATACCCGAGCGCATGTAACAGCGTTGAAACTATTCTTATACATAAAAATGCCGTCGGAAAAATATTTGAACCCCTTACACAAGAGTTAATAAAAAATAATGTAACCGTAAAGGCTGACAAAGAACTGCATAATATTTTAAACTTTGTTCAACTTGCAGAAGATGATGACTGGAAAAAAGAATACGGAGAAAAAATTGTTTCCGTTAAACAGGTTAATTCAACAGAAGAAGCTATTGAGCATATAAACAAATACGGTTCAGGGCATACAGACTGTATAATGACGGAAGACGACTATAATGCGGATAAATTTATGACATATGTTGACTCCGCAGGTGTTTATAAAAACACATCCACAAGATTTGCCGACGGATTCAGATACGGATTTGGTGCAGAAGTAGGAATATCAACTAATAAAACACATGCCAGAGGTCCGGTCGGACTTGAAGGATTAACTATATATAAATACAAATTATACGGAAACGGAGATATAGTCTCTGATTTTACATCAGGGAAAAGGAAATTTAACAAATAAAAAAGACCGTATAATACGGTCTTATTATATAAATTTAATTATTAATTATTAATTATTTAATATTGTCATTATTAAACTGTTAACTTTATGAGGCGTAAATAAAGTAAATCTTTGAGAATGATATTTATAACCGTCATCACCTTTAACAAAATACCCTTGAATTTTTCCGTTTTTTCTTAATATATTTTGACCGTCTTCGACAGTAAATGTATACAGCCCGCCTCTTTGATAAATATTAATTTTATCATAAACCTGTTCTGCAAGCAGCTTGCCTTTTATATCATAAACAGAATAAACATTATCGGAAGAAACAACAAAAACCGGATATCTGAAATGTTTGCAAGGTGTTTTTACGGAAAAATAATCATACTTAACAGGAATAATAAGTTCACCGTCAATATCTGAAATTCCTATGCGATTATTTTCTTTTACAATATAAAACTGTTTTTTATTAATGGTAAATAAATCCTTTTTATCCTTGAGAACAGCATTCAAATACCCTGTTGAAGTATCAACTTTGCCGTCTTTCACTTTTACAATGGGGATTTCTTTTATTTCATAAACCAGATTTTTTGTTTCGGGTGCTTTTTCAACTTTTGTATAAACAACTTCCTTTTTTTCAACAACGGCATGAAACTGAGGGCTTAATTCCTTTTCAGCCATAACACTGGTATTTTGAGAAACAGTATATAGATTTTCTTCCGGAACAGCCACACCCGTATTATAATAAACTCTGTATTTACCGTTTGCTTTTGCAATAAAACATTCCCGACCATCAAACATAAAAGTATTAACTTTCTGGAAAACGGGGGCAAGAATTACATTTCCGTTTCTGTCAACAATACCGTACTTACCGTCTTTTTTAACTTTAAAATAATCACCGAGAGCAATAACACTATCATAAGCATTTAGAGAAGTTTCCGCTTCTTGCTGTGTTTGAAGAAGTTCTTTAGATTGAGAAACGGTTTCAATAGAGGCTTGTTGTTCATCCGGAACAATTACATAATCCGTACTTTTTGGCTGAAGTGCACAGGCACTCAATTGGGCAGAAACCAATAAAGCAAATAGCGGGTATATAAATATTTTTTTCATGGTGTCTCCTTTTCTTAAAAATCAGCAATCTCATTTATTATTTTTTTTATTTCAACAGTTATATCCGAGTCATATTTAACATTCGCAGCAACAATTTTTGACAGTTTAGATTTTTTAAACTCACCCAGTTTTCTTGTTTTATAAAAATGTTCGATGTTTTGACACATACTGCCATATATCTGTAAATCACTTTTAAGCAGCATATTGGAATTTTCATATTCTTTATTTATAGCCCGTTTCAAGAGATTCACGGACAAGATATCTTCAAATTCACCTTTCTCAATTATAATCGTTTTATCATATTTTGAAAGACTTTGTTTCAATAATTCACAAATTTCTTTTGCATCACTGTCAAAAAGTATTATTATAGGCAAATTCAACTTGTCTTTCAGCTTAACATATAAATCGGGACTTTTGCTTTTTCCGCCGGCACCCAATACATAAACCCCTTCCGCATCAAAGTTATAACCGAGCTTACTTGCAAATACAGGTAATAAATTTTCTTCCGTTATGCCTTCAACTATTAATACTTTTTGTATAGGGAATTTGAGCAGAAATTTTTTACGAATTTCAATAAGCTCTTTATATGTAAAATTGTTATCAGAAGAAAAAAATTCATTTACCTTTATTAAAAATCTTAGATTCGCCGGCGAAGAATGATAATTTAAATTTTTAACAACAGGAGATAAAATAAGATTTGTATTAACAAATATTTTAGTACTCTCGTCAAGATTTTTAAATTGTTTTTTTATCAACAACTTTATTGCACGGTTAACGGCAATATTATTCTCTGATTTAGCAAAAATATTCTTTACTGAGGCATTCCAAATCATTTTCACATAATCAGAAACTAATTTAGGAGGGAGTTTTGCCAGCTGTGATTTTGAATATTTGGGATATATTAAATTTCGGGATAATATAGAATAAAAAACTCTGGAAAAAGATTCTTCAGGCAGTTTAAAGCGTGTAAGCCGGTCTAAATTAATGATCATTTCATTAAAAGAAAGCAGTTTATACTTAAATTTATCCTTATTTATAAAATTCAAAAGATACTCCCAAGAATACCAATCTCTTTCAAATAATAACTAAACTATAACACAATATAAAAAATAAAACAGACTTAAAAGTCTGTTTTATAGTTGTTGTATTTATTTGAATAGATTTATATTACTTGTTATGTCCAGTCCATCTGTGTTCAATATTAGAAGCCTTTTCAGTGGCATTCAAAGAAGCAGTCCAGATATTGGAAGCTAAAACACCTGCACCGGTAATAATAGAAAGAGGAACGCTGTGTAATTTTTTAAGTTTCGAACCTTCTTTTGCAAAATGCTTAATTATTTGAGAACCGGTATAAACAACAGAAGCAGCAACGGCACCGGAAGTAAGCCCTTTTGCGCCGCCTTTTACATACTCACTCGTTGTTGAGAAAAACTTTTTAATATTAGCAATAAATCCTTTGAGTGATTTTATCGGTCCTTTTTTTTGTTGAGAAGCCGTTGAAATTTCAACCGTATCATTTTGTACGGCAGCGGGAGCTGCAGCAGCAGTCTGAACAGCGGATTGTACCGAAGCAGAGGCTTGCTGAGGAGCAGAAACAACTGTTCTGTTCGGAAGCGTTACTTGCGGCATACTATCAAAAACATTACTCATATTTACACCTTTACCAATTTAGCTATACTATTAAAACATATAAAACAAAATTTTTGTCTAATTTTTTGCTTTTATTAATTTTTGTAAACGAGGTTCATCATTTCACAAACAGCTTTTTCTAAACCTGTAAAAACTGCACGTGAAATTATGCTGTGACCGATATTAAGTTCGTGTATATCAGGGATTTCATGCATTCTTGAAACATTCAAGTAATTAAGCCCATGACCAGCATTAACCTGCAGTCCCAAATGTTGGGCAAATAAAGCTGATTTTTTAAGTTTAATAAACTCAGCTTCTTCAAGAGAAGTTGCGAAAGCCCGGGAGTAAGAACCGGTATGAAGTTCTATAAACTGAGCACCGGTTTTAAAAGATGCTTCAACCTGTTTCTCTTCAGGATCAATAAACAGACTGACAAAGATACCAGCATCAACTAAAGGTTTTACAAAATCGCACATCCTTTTTTGCTGAGAAAACACATCAAGCCCGCCTTCCGTTGTAACTTCCATGCGCTTTTCGGGAACAATACAGCAGGCATGAGGAAGCAAAGACAAAGCAATTTTTTGCATTTCATCAGTTGCAGCCATTTCAAGATTTAAACGGCATTTCAAATCATTTTTTAAAGAATAGACATCATCATCTTTTATATGTCGTCTGTCTTCTCTGAGGTGAGCGGTAATACCGTTTACACCCAAATCAACACATATTTTTGCGGCCTGTAAAACGGAAGGTTCATTTTCGCCGCGTGCATTTCTTAAAGTTGCGACATGATCGATATTAACACCTAAAAGCATGTTTATTACCTCTTTTAATATATTATAAATAATAAATACAGGTATTTACAATATAAATTTTGATGATAATATAATTAATGTAATATTCCTCAGTAGCTCAATGGCAGAGCATTCGGCTGTTAACCGAAGGGTTGTAGGTTCGAGTCCCACCTGAGGAGTTTTTTATTGTTTAGAAAAGCATTCTTATCGGGACGAGAACCGTGGTTCGATACAAAGCGAACAGTTGAACCGAAGGTGAAACTTGTGAGCCTGTATGC
>CALUUK010000002.1 GCA_944323955.1 Candidatus Gastranaerophilales bacterium
AAGTCTGCGGCAACGAAGTGCAGCTGACGACAGCAGTGAGCGAAAAGAATTTCAAGACAGCGGTTTTTGCGCAGGGTAGAGTCGGGCAAAGCTCTGGATATTGCGAGCAGCCAATCTGCAAAGCAGATTAATAAATGTTTTTTTCTCTTAAAACAGCTAACGCCTCGCAATATATCTCTAAATCAAGCCCTAACTCTTCAGCGCGCTTTTTCATATAAGCAATTTGATTATAAATCTCGGGTGTAAAATCAGGCTGATTTTCGTTGTACCAGTGCTGTTCCACACTAAGACTGACCGATTTCACTCCATTTTTAATAATCTCATCAAACCACATATCAATTTCATCGTAATTATCATTAACAGGCGGATAAAGAATATATTTTACTTTCAAAAGTCCGGGAGAGGCAGCTGCTTTTGCATATTTTCTGACATTTTCCCAAACCTTTTTGTAGGTTTTTACCCCTTTTATTTTCTCATATGTTTGACTGCAGCCCGCATCAGTCGATATTACCAGACTGATTGCACCGAGTTTGAGCCCTTTTTCAATACTTTTAGAATATTTTATACCCGAAGAATTAATCCTAATATTCTTGCAGCCATTTGAAAGAAAAAGGTCAATTAATTTATCAAATTCATGCAAGATTGTAGGCTCTCCGCCGCCAAAAATAATACATGATTCCGAAGTATGTTTTATTATATCTTTTTTGAACATATCTTTTACTATCGGATAAAGCGGATATTCTTTGTATGAATTAAAGGCTTTTTTATCTTCGCGTGTATAACAGTATGAACAATTGCAGTTGCATTTTGTCCAGTGGTTAAAAGTAAAATGATTTATATAATTTTCTTCGTCCCAGTCTTTTTCATAAAGGTAAATGCAGTTTTTGCAGGCATCAAGATATTCACCTTTTTTATGCATATCTTTATATTTTTGTTTTATTTCAAAGATTTCATTCCAGTCAAGAGGTTCTCCATTGTATTTTTGTTTAATAACAGTCTGATTTTCGGTTTCTCTGCCCTGCAAATAGCCATAGCAGCATAAACGAAGAGAATCCGTTCTGAATTCAATACCTCTGTTTACCCACTGACAGCTCTTATAGCGCATCTTAATACCTTTAATACCTTTTTATACAATTTTACATCAATATTAAAAAAAACAAAAACCGCATAGAAATATGCGGTTTTTGTGTATTAAAAAAGTTATACAAAAACTAGTTATACGGATGAAGTGATTCTGTAAATATAGCTTTAACAACTTCTTTTGTACCTTCAACAGGAGCGATTGCAAGTAATCCCGACAAGGAAGGCGTTTCAAAAGTAAGATTTACAAGAGCATCAACATCAGCTTCAGAAAATCCTTCATCGGCCAATTTTTTAGTTATGCCGACACTTTGAAGCCACTGTTCAATTTTCTTTGCAGCATATTCAGCTTCATCGGGCGTACCTTTTAAATCGGGTACGATTGAAGAAAATAATGAAGCAAGAGTTTTTGCTTTTGCTTTATAAATATGTTTAACAACGGCAGGAAGTATCATAGCAAGCCCGAGTCCGTGTGATAATTCCGGTTTCACTCCGCTCAAAGGATGTTCAAGAGCATGCGTAAAATGTAAAAGTCCGTTATCAAAACTTACACCGCCGAGTATTGAAGCATAAAGAAGGTAATATCTTGCTTCTTTATTCTGCGGATCCTTATTTATAACGGGAAGGTATTTTGCAACAAGTTCAATACATTCTTTTGCCGTTGATATTGAATAAGGCGACGCAACTTTTGTTGTTGCGGCTTCAACAGAGTGATTAACGGCATCAATAGATACATATATAGTCTGCTCGGGCGATAAATTCATCATTAAAGCGGGATCATCAATCGAATATGAAGGATAAATACAATCATATGCAATTGCGGGCTTATACTGTGTTTCAGGAATAGTAACAACAGCAAATCTGTTTGTCTCGGTACCTGTTCCGTGGGTCAGATTTATTGCAATAATAGGAAGAGCCTTATCCGGCGTAAATTTAAATTCATACAAATCACGTGCCGTTTTTCCGTTATTGGCAAGTAATATAGCGGCAGATTTAGCCGCATCAATAGGAGAACCTCCGCCAATACCCATTACGGCTTTTGCTCCGAATTCTTTTCCCTGTTTAACAGCTGAATCAACCGCATCGGCAGTAGGATTAGGTGTTACTTCAGCATAATTTGTATATTCAATGCCATGATTTTTAAATGCTTTTTCAATAACATCCCACGCTCCGGAACTTTTATAAGCCCTGCGCCCCGAAACAACAAGAACCTTATCGATTCCCTTTGATTTCATATCTTTTGCTATATCTTCCATTTTGTTAATTGCACCAAAACCGAAATATACATTGGGTTTTAATCTCAATTCAACAACCGAGTCGATATCTACATCACTTTTCCACATAAAATGCTCCTTTCTTTTCAGAAAAAGATTATATAATATTTTTTTGAATTTTTATAGTACAAATTTATACAATTTCAAACAAAAAGTAAAAGCCGCAAGAAGCGGCAATGTTGTTTGGATTTTTTCCAAATCTCTCTCCCCAATAGTCGTTTGACTAAAACTTTTCTAAATACAGGGTGTAATTTAAAAATTAAATCAGTAATATTTAATCACGTTTTTATTTTCTTGTACATATATTTTTTTTATTTTTCAGATAAAAAATGTAACCGATACACTCAACACCCAATAATACTAATGCATTTGTTGAATATATGTATTTGTTAAATATCTTAACATTTATCAAAAAGCCGTAAGTAAAGAGAATATTGCAGTTGTCTATTTGCAATAAAAATGTTAACATGTCTGCATCGGGAAATAACAGTATGCAAAAAGATTTGTCAGTAGCATTCATTTGGCATATGCATCAGCCAAATTACCAAACTCAGCCTAATGGCATAAGACTAATGCCATGGACGAGACTGCATGCAATTAAAGATTATCTGGATATGCTTATTATTCTTGATAAGTTTCCGAAGATAAAACTTAATTTCAGTCTGTCTCCCGATTTGCTGGATGTTATAGAAGATTATGCAAATAAAGACGGGCATGATATTCATTCAAAACTTACAATAACTCCGGTAAATGAACTTACTGATGATGATAAGCTGTATATTTTAAACTACTTTTTTGAAGCCAATTATAAAAATCTGATATCAAAAAATCCGAGATACAACGAATTATATTTAAAAAGATACGGAAGAGAAGAAGTAAGCATAAATGATTTTACAAACCAGGAATATGCCGACATAATGGCGTTATTTAACATGGTCTGGTTTGATCCTATATGGAAAAATGTTTATCCCGAACTTAAAAAACTTGAAGAAAAAGGGAAAAACTATACTATTAAAGACAGAATTCAGATTATAGAATTAAACAGAAAAATTATAAGACAAATCATTCCGACATTTAAAAAATATCAGGAAGAAGGAAGAATAGAAATTTTAACAAGTCCCTACAATCATCCGATATTGCCGATATTAATAAATTGCAATGATTTAAAAGTTCCCTCTTTAAAATATCCTCTGCCCGAATTTAATGTTGACTTCTCAGCTGATGCAAAAGAACAAATCGAGCTGGGAATACAAAAAACAAAAGAAGTTTTCGGAAAAACTCCAAAAGGATTTTGGCCCAGCGAACATTGTATAAGCCAAAAAACACTGGACTTACTCGCAGACCTTGGTATTGAATGGATTGTTACTGATGAGAGCGTACTTTCAAACACGATAAAAAAGCAATTCATAAGAGATTTCAGAGGATGTTATGAAGATCCGTATGACGTATGTTCTTTATACGAATACCGTTCAAAACACGAAAACGATATAAATCTGTTATTCAGAAATTCTGTTATGGCAAGTTTAATAGGTTTTGAATATGCACACAGAGACAGTGTTTATAGTGCAAATGATTTATTTGACAGAATAAAAACCATTCATGACAAATTGAGGAATTCTCCGGACGAAAAGCATATACTTACAATTGCAATGGACGGTGAAAACAGTTGGGATGCATATCCAAATGACGGAGCAACGTTTCTTGAGAGAATATATTCATTGATTGAAAACGATGCCGATATAAAAACAGTCCTTGTAAGTGATTATATAAAAGAAAATAAAAAAACCGAAAAGCCGCTAAAAAAGGTCTCAACAGGGTCCTGGCTTAATCAGGAGTTCCAGTTGTGGATAGCGGAACCAACAAAAAATTTAGCATGGCAATATCTTGCACAAACAAAAGCAGCGTTTAAAAACGCAATGAAATCGAAAAAACTTACAAAAAGTCAAATATCTGCAGCAAAATCCGAAATTTTTATTGCCGAAGGCTCTGACTGGTTCTGGTGGTATGGAGAACCTAATAACTCGGATCAGGATAATATTTTTGATTTTCTATTCAGAGAACATTTAAAAAATGTTTATACAATAATAAATGAGCCGATACCCGAAGAACTTGAGATGCCTTTAATTTCATATATAGGAAAACCGTTAAGAAATCCCAGAAGACAAATAACTCCGAATATAAACGGACTTATACAAGAAAATGACGAATGGCTATCAGCCGGTTGTATTGAACTTCCTACAGGCCCGATTCTCAAAGAAACAAAACTTGTAAACAGAATTTATTTCGGTACCGATAAGGATAATCTTTATATCCGTTTCGATAAAAACAGTTATTTTATGAACAGCAGTAACAACTTCAAAGAATATTTTTCAATTTATGTATATATCAAAACCCATAATGCATATAATGAAACGGCTTCCGTAAGAACAACAAATAAAGCTGAAACGATGCACCCTATTTTAATTGATAAATACACATATGAAATAAAATACGGGCTCACCCCCGAAAGAAAATTCCCGCTGCAATTCTCAAAAGCTATGCCTTACGGACTATGGGAGCTTCAATGGAATCACAATATTAAATACGCGCAGGGAGAAATTTTTGAAACAGCTATCCCGTATAAAGATTTAGGAATAGCACCGGGTGAAAATTTTGAATTTTTCTTTTTAACAGGCTGCAGCGGAGTAACAGAAGAAATCTATCCCAAGGATATTCCTTTATCGTTGACAAGACCGTTATAAAAGAAAACCCTTCCCGATAAATATCAAGAAGGGGATGAGCACTAAGAATAAGCAATCAGAAGAGTTGAGGATTTACTTTCTTATAATAGAATATTTTCCGCTTTCATTCATTGCACTTAACGGCTATATTCCTGACTTATACTTTTGTTTAACAAACATAAAGTCGCATTTGTATTGTCATTTTATGTAAGGTAAAATACATATAAAACGGAGGGGGATATGTCTGAAAAAGAATTAAGATTGAATGATTTAAAACAAGAGTGTATAAACTGCCATAAATGTGTATTAGGAAATACAAGAAATAATACGGTATTTTCGGACGGCTCGTGTGATGCCAAAATAATGCTCATTGGTGAAGCACCCGGAGCTGATGAAGATGCAACAGGAACCCCGTTTGTCGGAAGAGCGGGAAAACTTCTTACAAAACTTATGGAAGAGACCGGACTTTCCAGAGAAAATGATATTTACATAACAAACACTGTAAAATGCAGACCGCCCGAAAACAGAGTGCCTTCGGATGAAGAAAAGAAATTATGCGAAAATTTTCTTTTAAAACAGATTGAAATTGTAAAACCCAAAGTTATCGTGCTTTGCGGCGCAACCTCCGCAAAATCATTTCTGGGCGGAAAAATAAAAATTACTCGGATAAGGGGAAAGTGGTATAAATTATTCGGCAATATTGATGCGACCGTTATTTTACATCCTTCTTTTCTTTTAAGAAAACATTCGGAAGAAGAAGGCTCCGAAAGATGGCTTACAAAACAAGACCTTTTAAAAATTAAAGAATTTATTTCAAAAGTTTAAGCAATAATATTTCAAAACATGCCCATATTCTTTATGTTTGATAAAATAAAAAATGACAAGTAAAAGTAGAGAGTATAAAATGGCAGCTGATAATAATTATAATGAAATACTGGAAGAAGTTTGCGAGAAATTAAATAATATAGACTCCATAAAAGGTTTGGATATGCTCGATATAAAAAACTCGGTTGAGTCTATTGAAAATCTTATTACGGATGCTCAGGCAAAACTTAACTTTCAGGAAATAAAAGAAAAACTTGAAAATATTGCCTTTCAGGTAGACAGCTGCAATGAAACTCTCTTAAAAGATCTTTATAACGATATTAATCAGCTGAAAGAAAAATCCGAAAGTTTTAATGCACATCTGGAAAATATACAAAATGTACAAAATCTCTCTCTTACAAATGCCGAATTTGAAGAATTTCAAAAACAGCAGCTTGATCTTGCACTAAAAACCAATGAAAATATTTTCAGCGAATTAAAACAAATTAAGGAAAATTCAAAAGTTGTTGATAATACCGAAGGTATTACCAATATTGATAAAAAACTTACGGATTTACATAAAACTCTCACTGTATACATTGAACAGCTTGCTTCAAAAATTGATTCATCGGCACCGGGTCTTGATGAAATCGGCGCAATAATGACCGATGTTTTAAGCATCAGCAACAAAAATATTAAAGAAACAAATAACCTTATCAAAGTTCTTGAATCTAATTTCAACAAGTTTAAAAATCAGGAATTTTCAGACCAAATTTCCAAGATAAGCGAGATTTATGACAGCTTAAACATTATTCATGCCTGGATTGAAAAAGTCGGGTTTTTAAATAAATCAATAGAGAACGTATATGCGAGATTAGGTGCAAATATTGATTTTGATGATGTTTCGGAAAAGATTGATATCATCTATGATAACATTACCGCACTTAACGAATGGACAATGAAAATTGATAATATCGACGGAAATATTGCTGATTTTCAATCCAAAATCACAACATTATCTTCTCTAACCGACGATACAAAAAATATAACAAAAACGCTTAAGAACATTAAAGATAAACTTGATACTACTTTTACGGAAGAACTGGATTTTGATGATATCTCGGATAAAATGGATATCATCTATGAAAATCTTACCGCACTTAATGATTGGGCGGTTAAAATTGATAATATGTCCGAACAGGTATCCTCTATAAAAACAAAGATGGATACCGAAGATGTGGATTCTAAAATTAATGATTTATCCGGAGAAATCGGCAATATATCGGAAAAAGTTACTTCTATTAATACCATTGTTGAAGGAGATATTGCATCAAAAGTCAATAACATATCCGAAAAAGTCGATATTATAAATAATGTTTTTGAAGAAGACGTTATCTCTTCTAAAATTGATTTAATTTATGACAATATCAGTCTTTTAAATGACTGGGTAAAGAAGATAGATGATATCGCACAAAGAAGTGAAGAGCTTGATAACAAATTTGTTGATACAAATGATAAATTCAGCAGTAAAATGAATGAAATTTCAGGAATTTTATCTGATGCAAGCGCACTAATAGACAATATTCCCGGAATTAAAGATAAACTTGAAAGATTATCTGACGAACTTTATACGATTACAAGGTCAACAAAAAATGACACCGAATCGTATATTTACACACTTCTGGATATTGAGTCCGACTTTTTAAAACTGCATAAGTTTCTGGAAGAAAAAACTCAGACAACATCGGATGTCGTTAATGAACTGAAAGAACGTTTTGAAGAATTAAATGACGATATTTCAAGCATAAGCAAGAGAACAAATAAATTAATTCTTTCTGCTGATGATGCAAATAAAGAATTTAAAATCCACCTTGAAGCATTTAAAAACACAATTGTAGATTTAGAAACAAAAAAACAAGAATTTGACCCGGAAACAAAATTCAAAACAATCACCGAAAAACTTTCGGGATTAAATCTTCTTGTTCAAAACAGCCTGAGTACAGGCAAAAACCTGAATGAGGCTTTTATATATCTTGCAGAATGGATTGATGCGACAGGAAGCATATTAAATTCAATGCTCGGTGATATTGCCTCCGTAAAATCACAAACGGAAAAGGTTCAGGAAATTGATAATATTTCAGCTCAAATATCCGGACTGCAAGAACAAATTACAACAGCAATTCAAAACAATACTGATGCTGCAGAAAAGAGAATTAATGAAGAGCTTTCTCTTCTTAAATCAAGAACCGCACAGGCAATAAAAAGTTCCGGCGATTTGACTGACGGCAGAATCGGAGCCGAAATAGCAGACCTCAAAGAATATATCAATAATACGTTAACTGAGAACAAAAATTCTGTTCAAAATCAAACTCTTGAACAGCTTAACGACCTTAAACAGCAAATAGCCGAATCTATTCGGGGAATAAATGATTTATCCGATGCTTTAAGCAGTTATAAAAACGATGATGTATCGGAAATCAAAAGTTTATTGACAGGTATTATTGTTCAGCTAAACACGGCTTTAACACCGGATATTGATTCTTTAAACGAAAGAATAGACAAATTAACCGAAGAAAATCAGAATAAATTTTCGGAACTTGAAACTTTATTGAAAGAAAAAGTCGAAATTCAATCGAAACAGATTAATGCGCTTGAAGAAAAAGTTGACAGCCTGTACGGAAAAATAGACAAACTTATTGAAACTATGGCTGAAACGAATAAAAATGATGAAATAAAAGATATTCTTAACTACATTACAACACAAGTAGCCGCTGCAAATGAAACCATATCGGCTCAGCCAAATGCATCAGATGAAGTAAAAAAACTTGCACAGGAACAAATAAACACAATTACCGCAATAAAAGAAGTAATGACGGGACAAAAGAATATTGCGGATAAATTAGCAAGTTTTGACGGAAATGTTCAGAAAATAGTTTCTTATATCGAAGAAGACTAATCATTTTCTTGCGAAAGAAAAACGTTTCTCAAAATTCCGTTATTCCGGTCAAGCAATTTTTTTGCGCTGTCAAAATCGAGATTATATTTTAACTGAATAATCGCCTCTTTGACATGCCAGCCGTTATTTTCAAGAGTTTTTCGGGCATTATCTTCATTTGAAGCGGAAATTGATGAAACAATTCTGACAGCTCTGTCTTTTAATTTCATATTGGTAGGTTTAACATCAACCATAAAATTTTTATATGTTTTGCCGATTTTAACCATTGCACAGGTAGTAAGCATATTCAATACCATTTTTTGAGCGGTTCCCGCTTTCATACGCGTAGAACCCGTTACGGCTTCCGCTCCCGTTTCAATACAGATATTTACATCCGCATATTCAGACATTTTTGCCTTAGGATTACAGGTAAGTGCAATTGTTTTAACATTTTTTTCTTTTGCGAGTTTAAGTATTTCAATAACGTAATTAGCATTTCCGCTTGCCGATACAGAAACAACCGTATCATTTTCAGAAATATTAAGTCTGCCAAAATCGCTGCGCGCAAGTTCAATACAATCTTCGGCCCCTTCAACGGCAAACCTTAAAGCTCTGTCGCCGCCCGCGATAATACCTTGAACCATATTATCATCAGTATTAAATGTAGGCGGACACTCAGATGCATCTAAAACACCGAGCCTGCCGCTTGTTCCTGCTCCGAAATACAGCAGCCTGCCACCTTTTTGGAAATTTTCAACAATTAAATCAACGGCTGCGGAAATATCTTCAAGATTTTCCGATATCTTCCGTGCAACTTTCATATCCTCCCGATTAATCATTTGAACAATTTCAAGTGTTGATGAAATATCTATATTAACCGTATCAGGATTAGTCTTTTCGGTTACCGTTATATCTTCTTTCATACTTGCTCAACTCCCGCTAAAATAGTTGTAAGATTTTCAAATATATCATACTCCGTTTTATCAAGCGGCGCATCAATCTTTTCATTTAACACAAAAAATGTAGAGCCCGAGCCGGACATTAAAGAATTTTTTACGCTGCTTTTTATAATTCTGAGTTCTTCATATTTAGGGAAAAGCGCATTTTCAAGACTGTTATATAATAAATTTTTATCAAACCCGCCTTTATTTAGCAGGTTTTTAAGTTTTGTTGTATTATCGGGGTTTGATTTATCAGAAAGCTCCGCAAAATTTGAATATGCTTCTTTAGCGCTTATACCGAGTTTTTTAGGCTTAATTAAAGAAATTTTTTGAATATAAGCAGGCAATCTTTCAATTACTTCACCGCGGGAAGTGCATAAACAGCAGCCGCCGTTTAAGCAGAAATTTAAATCAGAACCCAAAGAAGCGCACAAATCATCAATTTCCCGTTCGGATAAGACATTATCAAACAGCCTATTTAAAGCAAAAAATGCTCCCGCCGCATTTGTACTGCCCCCTGCCAAACCCGCAGCTACGGGAATATGTTTTTCTATATAAATATCCAATTTTACATTGTTAATTCCCGCTTTTTCAAAAAATCTTTCTGCCGCTTTATACACAAGATTAAAAGAATTATAGGGTATATCAGGACTGCTGCCGTTAAGAACAATGTCAATACCTGAAGCGGAAGACACGTCAAAAGTCAAATAATCATAAAGACTTATTGCCTGCATAATTGATTGAATATTATGAAACCCGTCAGCGCGCCTGTTTAAAACTTCAAGCGTAAGGTTTATTTTAGCCGGTGTTTTAACTTTTATCTTTTTCATAAATTTTCTTTTAATTTTTCCGACAATTTTCC
Source organism: Candidatus Gastranaerophilales bacterium (assembly GCA_944323955.1). GTDB lineage: Bacteria > Cyanobacteriota > Vampirovibrionia > Gastranaerophilales > Gastranaerophilaceae > Avigastranaerophilus. Next base: position 10,617 of record CALUUK010000002.1, read on the forward strand.
CATTTGCTCAATAGATAGAGACTCACCTCTTAAATTTTCATCAATATTTAAATTTCTAAGCGTAATCTCCACTGCAGATTTACTAAAACCCGCATTGGTAAGTGAATTTTTAATATTTTTTCTTCTTGTTGCAAAGCATGCTTTAACCGTTTTTCTGAAAAAACCGTAATTCTGCAATTTTAACAGCGGCTCGGATTTAACATTAAGTTTAACAATAGCGGAATCAACTTTAGGCGCCGGGAAAAAAGACTTTGCTCCCACCTTGGCAATGAACTCAACCTCTGCCCAAAATTGCGCAAGAATTGATAAAAGTCCGAAGGCTTTTGAAGGAGATTTCTCATTTGCCGTAAGTCTTTTTGCAACTTCATACTGAACCATCAAAACAATTTGAGATATACTGTTTCTGTTTTTATTATCCAAATCATCAACTTCACCAAGAAGATGAGCCAGAATTGGCGAAGTTATATAGTATGGAATATTTGCAACAACTTTTAAATTACTGCCAAACTCTGACAAATCGGTTTTTAAAATATCTTTGTGTATAATCTCCAAATTATCGGCATCAATTTTTTGGAGTTCTTTAATCATATCCTCATCAAGTTCAACGGCATAAACTTTTTTAGCGAGTTTAACAAGCTGTTCCGTAACAAAACCAAGCCCCGCACCGATTTCAACAACAGTATCCTCTTTAGTAATATTTGAAACCTCTAAAATCGTTTCAACGGCATTTTCATCGGTCAAAAAGTTCTGGCCTAATCTTTTTTTCGCCCTAAATTTTTTTGCACGTTCAAAATAACTCATATAAAAATAATACTAAAAAATTAAGATTATATAAAGGCATAATACAGATGTGCTAAACTATAATTATATAGGGAAGTAGAGGAGAAAGAAATAATGATTCCTATTTTAGATTCAAAAAGACAATATGCAAAAATCGGTAAAGAGATTGAAAAAGAAGTACTTGAAGTATTAGCTTCAGGTTCATATATACTGGGAAAACACAATAAAGCACTGCAGGAAGAATTTTCTGATTTTGTAGGATGCAAATACTCCGTAGGATTAAACTCGGGGACAGATGCCCTTCACCTTGCATTAAGAGCATTAAATATAGGCAGAGGCGATGAAGTAATAACAACGGCATTTACATTTGTAGCAACGGCAAGTGCAATCGGTCTGGCAGGTGCGACACCGGTATTTGTTGAAATCAATCCGGATACATTTAATATAGATGCAGATAAAATAGAAGCTGCAATTACACCAAAAACAAAAGCAATAATTCCTGTTCATTTATACGGACAGCCGGCGGAAATGGATAAAATTATGGATATTGCAAAACGTCATAACTTAAAAGTTGTTGAAGACTGCTGTCAGGCAATCGGAGCTGAATATAAAGGACAAAAAGTAGGTACATTCGGTGATTTCGGATGTTTCAGTTTCTACCCGACAAAAAATCTCGGCGGCATGGGAGACGGCGGTATGATTACCTGCAATGATGAAAACCTTTACAACAGAGTCATTGCTCTAAGAAATCACGGCGGGGCTGTAAGATATTATCATGATGAGCTTGGCGTTAACTCAAGACTTGATGAAATCCAGGCTGCTATTTTAAGAGTCAAATTAAACTATATTAACGAATGGAACGAAAAAAGGAGAGAAAATGCTTACAGATATAATGAAATGTTTTCAAAATATCCTGAAATTCAGACTCCTAAAGAGGTTCATGACTCATACTGCGTATATCACCAATACACAATAATGATTGAAAACCGCGATGAAGTACACAAATTATTACAGGAAAAAGGCATCGGTGCAATGATTTACTATCCGGTACCCTTACACCTGCAGAAACTTCATAAAGACTTAGGCTATAAAGAAGGCGACCTGCCGAAAACGGAAAAAGACACAAAAATGGTAATGTCAATTCCGATGTTCCCCGAATTAACGGTTGAAGAACAGCAGACAGTTGTTGATACGGTTGTTGAATGTTTAAATATGACAAAACAAACCGTTTAGCATAAAACTTCAATAAAAAAGACCGCATATAAATGCGGTCTTTTTTATATAATTTTTTAATTGTTCTCTTTTAAAATACATTGTATTATTATAATTAAGAATAGTGATGGGCATGCAGGGAATTATCTTGAAGAAACAAATTATTAAAAAAAGTGTTTTGTTAATATTAATGTTATTTAGCTCTTATTTTTTTATATGTGCAATTATAGTTCCCGTGGCGGCGCACTATGGTATGTATGAACTGGCAGGCAAACTTGACGGGATTTTTCTCGAAGCATGCCATCGGCAGCCGCTGCGTTCATTCTGGATATTTGGTTATCCCGTTTCATTATGCTGCAGATGCTTAGGTTTTTATTTTGCCGTATCAATATTTACATTATGTTTATTAATAAACAAGTTAAAAAACAATATTATTATCTTCGGGATTTTAACCATAGCGGCAATAAGCGATATTGTTATCAATTTATTTTTTAATATTAACACCTCTGATTTTCAAAGATTTTTTGCGGGAATATGCTTAGGATATGCAGCAGTTTCAATAATTCAATTTATATTTAAAAAAGGAGAAGAAAATGAAAAAGATTTTAGCAGGAGTACTTACGCTGATGATTGCCGTTATGACAGGAAACGGGTTATATGCAAATGAACTCGGGATTTCTTTATATGAATTTATAAATACAACAGAAAATATTACAGCCAAATATGAATATCCTTCAATGAAAATAAGCATGAATTCAGCAAACAAGAAATTACTGCCTGCTCATACCCCGGTTGTCATAATAAATAACTCTCTGGTAACGACAAAAAATATAGTAAGCGGTGATAAACTTTCGTTCACGGTTCTTCAAGACGTAAAAGACAGAAACGGAAATATACTTATCAAATCAGGTTCACCTGTTGAAGCGAATTTAACATTTGAGAAAACAGAACGAATCGGAAAATCAGGAAAACTAACAATAAGCGACTTTCATACAACAGCTGTTGACGGAAGTTATATTCCTTTGGCTTCAACCATATCTGTCGCCCCCGATGATAAAGAGGTTTTATCTATTACTTTAAGTATTCTTCTTTGTCCGTTATTTTTACTTATGAAAGGACAACATGCGGAAATTCCCGAAGGATATACAAAAACAATATATACACATAGTGATGTATATGTAAAAACCGAAGTTCTTTAAACATATGCATACAAATAAAAAGACCGCATATATATGCGGTCTTTTTATTTGTTTATTATTTTATTCCTGAAAAATCGCTTTTTTCATATTCTGTCAAGAACTCTCCGGCTGTTTTCCCAAAGCCTTTTGCAATTTTAATAAGAACATTCAATTTTATATCTTGTTTTTGATTTTCGACTCTACTCAAGACGACAGGTTCAATATCCTTCTCAAAGGCAAAGCCATTGAGTGTTTTTCCTGATTTTTTGCGTTGTTCTTTTATATATTTACCAAAATCATCATATTGCATTTCCTCAATTATCATTAATTTTCAGAATAATTTCATTGAGAAATTGCAATAAATTGAGTTATCCTGCGTTTTTGAAATCGCGGCCGCCGACAATTCTTAACCGCCGCTCATTGCCTTCACCGATACTTTCGCTCGATAAATTATGCTGCTCTACCAGTTCATGCTGCAATTTCCTTATCTGCTGATTTTGAGGATGCAGTTCAATATTATCGGCACCTTCCAAAATCTTTTGTATCGCAGCTTTTGCTTCATCCAAAGCACGCTCCGCATCATCATAATATCCCTGCAGTGTTTCGCTGTCAGTTATATGGAGCGCCTCTTTAACCACTTTTTGAACCTGTGACATCGAATTTGAACGCACATAATATATAGGCAGTTTATAATCATTCGCAATGCTTAATACCTTCGTACCGCCCTTTGCAAAAGCCTTATGGACAATCACTATATCGGCTTCTTCAATATTTCTTGTTATCTCTGCCTGTAAATTCAACCTTTCAAGCACTTTATCAAGCACGGTTCTTGAAACGGCATAAATATATATCTTTTTAAAATCCCTTACCTGTTTAACGTACTCCTGCCTTGAAAAACTGAATTTGAGTTTCTGACTGGCAAGAGTTTCTTCTTCTTCTTTAATTTTTTCCTGAACAAGTGCATCTTCCGCTTTAGGCTGATTGTCATAAACCTGATCAACTTTTCTTATCTCAGGTCTGATAGGCCAGCCGCGCAGAATATAATCGACCGCTTCAGCCGTATTTTTATAAACGGCAAGCGTGTTTCTGTCAATAATTTCAATTACAATATCGAATGTCGGCTGTTTTTCGCGCTCCAGCACCGTTTTCTGAGAGCCTCTGCGTTTTGCTTCATCATCGCCTAAAGTAACAGAGCTTACACCGCCGACCAAATCAGATAAAATAGGGTTTTTAATCAGGTTATCAAGCGTATTACCATGCGCCGTAGCAATAAGCATAACACCGCGCTCTGCTATTGTTCTTGCAGCCTGCGCTTCTTCTTCCGTACCGATTTCGTCAACTACAATAACCTCCGGCGTATGATTTTCAACCGCCTCAATCATAATATCTTTTTGATATATCGGCTGCATAACCTGCATTCTTCTTGCACGGCCTATTGCAGGGTGCGGAGTATCGCCGTCGCCCGCTATTTCGTTTGAAGTATCAACAACAACAACTCTTTTTCCGAGTTCATCCGCAACCAATCTGGATATTTCTCTTAATTTTGTTGTTTTGCCGACGCCCGGGCGGCCTAAAAACAATATGCTTTTATTCTGCAGCACAAAATCTTTGATACAAGCTATCGTTCCCGTTACAACACGTCCTATTCTGCAGGTTAATCCTACAACCTTACCCTGTCTGTTTCTTATCGCACTTATTCTGTGCAAAGTCCCCGGTATACCGGAACGGTTATCACTTGTAAAAGGCTGAATTCTTGATGTTATATATTCGATTTCTTCATCGGTAATACAACTGTCGCCTATATAATTTGTTTTTCCGTCAGAATGACGTATCTCCCCTACCCTGCCCAAATCGAGAACAAGCTCAATCGCATCATCTAAATTGTACGGCTTAAGTGCATCTACAATTTTCGGCGGTAAAATTTCAATTAACCTCTTTAGGTCATTATGAAATTGTATTTTATCCATATGTCCCTTTCGCTGCTGTACAACGCTCAGGTGATATACTTGTACCGAACCCGGGACTTTGCGCCCAAATTCGGGGCTAATATCTCTACTTATATTATAACACTTTTTTTAGTACGTTTCAAAAATGCAAATACTATCAGTGTAGTAATGTTACATATCTTTATATTAAATTGTTTCTCTCATGCGGATTTATTTCATATTTCAAAGAGTGTTATTTCCGTTTGATTCACTGTAACAAAAAAAGGCATTCCAATGTATAATATGAATATTAATATTTTGAGGTATAAATGAATTTTTACGAGTTAAAGTCCATAATTAAAAATCTTTCAATTAATACAAATTTTCAGAATGCAAGCGAAAAGATACAAAATATTATTTTTAGCCTGAATAAAACGGATTTTATACCTCTTATAACAGAAATCGGTTCTATTCCTGAAGATATTGCGCATGATTCCACGGAAGAAAAGTTATATACAAAAGTTTCGGATATTATTCTGGCAAAATGCTTTATTGAACTCGGACTTAAAGCGCAGGTAATAAAAGAACGCGCCAATTGCGCCGATGTTATTGTTCAAAGTGTATATCACAATTATTCTCTTGTCGCAGATGCAAAATCATTCAGGCTAAGCAGAACGGCAAAAAATCAAAAAGATTTTAAGGTTGAGTCAATGGTGCACTGGCGCTGTGATAATGATTACAGCGTACTTTGCTGTCCTTATTTTCAGTATCCGAAAAACAGCAGCCAAATATACGGTTCTGCCATTAACGGAAATGTTTCACTGTTTTCATGGGAATATTTCAGCATTTTATTGCAAGAAAATATAGCGGAAACTCCTGAAATAAATCTTGCGGATTTATGGAATTTCAGTAAGACTTTAAGCGCATCAACAACTGTTGAGCAGATGAATATCCGTTTTTTAGAAAAACAAAATGATTGTATTAAATTACTTTTAAAATTAACAGAAAACGATTTTGACAAATATTTATCATCTTTCAAAAAAAATATTGTTGAAAGAGGAGAAGCAGAAATTCATTACTGGGAGCAGGAAATCTCCAATATAAAAGAATATTCACGCGAGCAGGCAATTGAAATGCTTATAAAATCATTAAAATTAAACGAAAAAATTAACGCAATAAGCAATTATATTAACCAATTAAGGGTGCAGAATGTATACAGATAATATATATTTAGGTGATTGCAGGGATTTAATAAAAACGGTTACCGACAATTCAATAGATTTAATATTGAGCGATATTCCGTACGGAATATCGACAGAGGATTGGGATATTATCCACAGCAACACAAACTCGGGTTTATTGGGTGCAAGTCCCGCACAAGAGAAAGCGGGAAAAATTTTCAAAAAAAGAGGGAAGCCGTTAAACGGATGGTCAGAAGCAGACAAACAGATACCGCTTCAGTATTATGAATGGGTATCTTCATGGGTTGAAGATTGGCTCAGGGTTATAAAACCCGGGGGCAGTGTGTTTATTTTTGCGGGAAGACGGCTTGCTCACAGATGCATTTGTGCACTTGAGGATAAAGGTTTTATATATAAAGATATGCTTGGTTGGAATAAACAAAAAGCAGCGCACAGAGCGCAGCATATCAGCTGTGTTTTTGACAGAAGAAAAGATTTCAAAGCCGCAGAAGAATGGGAGGGATGGAAGGTCGGAAATTTAAGACCTGTTTTTGAGCCGATTCTATGGTTTATGAAGCCGTACAAAATCGGGGGAACATTAGCGGACAATATTCTGGATTATAAAATAGGCGCTTTTAACGAAAATATTTTGGAGCGTTATAATCAGAAAGCGAATAATTTTTTCTCAATAGAGGCAGAAGCAGGTGACAGGGGGCTGCATCCCACACAAAAACCGCTTGCATTAATGAAATTACTGATTGAGCTTACAACAAAAGAGGGGCAGCGTGTTTTAGATCCGTTTGCGGGCAGTGCAACAACATTGGTTGCGGCAAAACAATTAAACAGGCATTATATAGGGTTTGAGAAATCTAAAGAATATTTTGATATTTCCGTCAGCCGGCTTAAGGAGCAAGAAGCGGGTTATGATTCGGGCAGATTATCCTGTGTTTGATGTGCCAATAGGCTGTCGACATTTTGTTTGTGATTCTATAATGTATTATTTATGCTATTTTACAATAATATTTACACTTATTTTTTCCTTGCAAAAATAGGGTATATATCTTTTAAAACTATGCACCTATTATATAAACAGGGTGTGCAATATGTTTAAGATTGAAAAAAATATTTAATGAATTGAATTGAGCAATAACTTATAAAAAATAAGCTATAAATTATATTTTAAATATGAACCTTTTTCTCAAAGAAACAAGAAATCTTATAAAAAAATACGAAAGAAATCTATTGTATTTGCTCGCCCGGGGTAATACAATACTTGAATTCTGCTTGTCTGCAGAGAATATCTGCAAAGGAAATAAAAATGACCTGCAAAATATAAGACTAAAAAAAGCAACAAAAGAATTAAAAAAAATCTCCGATATACTTGATGAAACATATAAAGTATTGAAAGATTATAATTCTCCCCAAAAATAAAAAGAGAGAGGCAAAAAACCTCTCTCTTTCAATAACTCTTTAAAACCGATTACGCTTTTGCGCCCGATTTTGAAATGATTTCTTCCTGTACATTTGCAGGAACCTGTTCGTATTTTAAGAATTCCATTGAGAACGTACCGCGTCCCTGAGTATTTGAACGTAAGTCAGTAGCATAACCGAACATGTTTCCTAACGGAACAGTTGCTCTTACAATTACGTTACCTGTATTACCCAAAGGTTCCTGACCTTCGATACGGCCTCTTCTTCTTGAAATATCACCGATAATAGTACCTGTGTACTCATCAGGGATTTCAATTTCAACTTTCATCATAGGTTCTAAGATACAAGGTCTTGCTTTCTTACAACCGTCTTTAATAGCCATAGAACCGGCAATCTTAAACGCCATTTCCGAAGAGTCAACTTCATGGTATGAACCGTCATAAAGTTCAACCTTAACGTCTATCATCGGATATCCGGCTAAGATACCGCCTTCAAGCGCTTCTTCCATACCTTTTCTTGCAGGTTCAATGTATTCTTTCGGAATAGCACCGCCGACGATTTTGTTTTCAAATACAAAACCTTCGTTTTCACCTGCAGGCATAATTCTGATTTTAACATGCCCGTATTGACCCTTACCGCCTGACTGACGGATGAATTTAGAATCCTGATCAGCATTGCCGAGAATTGTTTCACGGTATGCAACCTGAGGTTTACCTACGTTTGCATCAACTTTGAATTCTCTTAATAAACGGTCAACAATGATATCAAGGTGAAGTTCGCCCATACCTGAAATAATTGTCTGGCCTGTTTCAGTATCGGATTTAACACGGAATGAAGGATCTTCTTCCGCAAGTTTTTGAAGCGCAATGCCCATTTTGTCCTGGTCTGCTTTTGTTTTAGGTTCAATAGCAACAGAAATAACCGGATCCGGGAATTCCATCTTTTCAAGGATAATCGGTGCATTTTCATCACACAATGTATCACCTGTTGTTGTATCTTTTAAACCGACTGCAGCACAGATATCACCTGCAAATACTTCTGTAATTTCGTTTCTTTGATCAGCATACATTTGAACTAATCTTGAGATACGTTCTTTTTTGCCGTTTGTTGCGTTTAATACATAAGAACCCGATGTTAATTTACCTGAATATACTCTCAAGAATGTTAAACGGCCTACATACGGGTCTGTCATAATTTTGAATGCAAGTGCACTGAACGGTTCATTTTCGGAAGAGTGTCTTTCTGTCTTTGTACCGTCTTCAAGCTCGCCTTCAATAGCTTTAACATCTACAGGTGAGGGCATATAGTAAACAACGTTATCCAAAAGCAATTGAACACCTTTGTTCTTAAACGCCGTACCGCAGCATACCGGAACAATCTGGTTTGTGCAAACAGCTTTTCTTAAAGCAGCCTTTAATTCCGCAACGGTAGGTTCTTCACCTTCTAAGAACTTCATCATCAAATCGTCATCTGTTTCAGAGATTCTTTCAATCATTTCCGCTCTGTATTGTTGAGCTTTTTCAAGCATATCTGCAGGAATTTCTTCTTCTCTGATATCTGTACCAAGGTCATTTGTATAGATTTCGGCCTTCATTTCCATAAGGTCAACTAAACCCGTAAATTTATCTTCAGCACCGATAGGCAGCTGAATCGGTACAGCATTTGCATTTAATCTCGTCTTCAATTGTTCTACAACTCTGTAGAAATCAGCACCTGTTCTGTCCATTTTGTTGACGAATACCATTCTCGGAACTTCGTATCTGTTAGCCTGTCTCCAAACAGTTTCAGACTGTGATTGAACACCGCCTACAGCACAGAATACAGCAACAACACCGTCTAATACACGAAGTGAACGTTCAACTTCAATAGTGAAGTCAACGTGCCCGGGTGTATCAATAATGTTAAATTGATGATCTTTCCACATAGCAGTAACTGCTGCCGATTGAATTGTAATACCTCTTTCACGTTCTTGATCCATAAAGTCGGTTACTGCAGCACCATCGTGTACTTCACCAAGTTTATGGGTTTTACCTGTGTAGAAAAGAATACGTTCTGTTGTAGTTGTTTTACCTGCGTCAATGTGAGCAGCAATACCGAAGTTACGTACTCTCTCTAATGGAACTTGTCTTGCCATTTTCTTTTTCCTTTATTATTACTACTTAAATTATGCTTAGCTTTCGCTCTCAGTATAATTCTTACATAAACACAATTTTTTTTAAAGAAATGAATAACTTGTCAGGAAAATTTTATTAAGAAAGATTAAAATAATTATAATTCTCGCTAAAGTTTATATCTTTGCTGCCGATAAAAAGTCTAAAGGTGTAAAAAGGAGAGTTATATGGCAGAATTTTCTTTGAAAAAGTATAAAAACCTTCTCGGTGATACAAACGAAACAATTAAAGCAATCCAAAAATTCATCAGCAATAAGCAGGATGAAAATAATATTGAATTTGAAGAAGAACCCGCAGCTTCCGTAAACAGAATTTTAAACAGTGTAGCAGATGAAGAATTAACGGACGATATCCGGAAAATTATTAATAATATTTAATAATTTCTGTATAAAAGATTTTTGCTTTACGGGTTTAAGCTCAAAATAATGCTCCGGTATAAGTATATCGTCTTTTAAGCATTCAAGCCTTTTTATAACCTTAATAAAATGATTGTATTCGGGGTGATTTTGATTAACAACATTCAGTTTGTCAAAATCGTCCCGTTCGTTTTCATTTAAAATCAACAAAGGCAAAAAGCTCGGAGAAGCGCCTAAAGATATCCCCCATCTCGCAAAAGCAGGCATTTCACGGTAATTATAAGCATTTATCGCAAAATTCATCTGGAATTTATCTATTTTCCCCTGCTTTTTTAAATTGCTTATATATTTAAGATTTTCACTGACTTTTTTAAAATTGCCGCCTTTGATTAATTTGTTATATGTTTTTTCCTTTGCGGCATGAACACTCACTTCTATACCCGAAATCCTGTCAATTATACCAAGTTTTTCAAGCATTTCTTTTGAACATAAAACACCGTTTGTTATAATTTGAAATTTAATATTTTTATAGTTCTGACTGATATATTGTATTAAATCCAGAAACGGTCTGCTTACAAAAACCTCTCCCACACCGTTAAGAGAAATTTCCCAGCGGTTTGCATCAAGCTCGGGCAGAAAACTTTTAATTTTTGAAATCAGCTTATTTGTAACTTCAACCTCTTTTGCATCAGCCGTTTCAAAATCATGCCTGCAGAAAATACAGCGCAAATTACAGCTTGTATCAAAATTAAGCCGCATTTGTCTTTTTTTATTGGCGGAGAATTCATCAAATAACTTTGCAAAACTGTTATCATCAACTTTTTTCGCGCCCATACACATATCAATTTTGCAATATTTAAAGTTTTGAGTCGTAAATTGATTTATAAGCTCCCGAATTTTTTCTCCGTAAAAAATTTCCCGTAAATCATCTTCAAGAATATTACCGATGGAATAAAAACCGCACCATTTGTTACAACAAACATAAACATTGCCGTCAATGCCTATATCGCAATAATAAAAAGGGTTTCTGCAAATAATTTTATTCATAGCTCTTATTCTAGTTTTATAAAAAGCCTTTGTCAATTTTGACAAAGAACTGATTTTATTTAAATTCAAAATATGCTATTATTAAGCTGAAATTATTATTTTAAGGGGTAGATATGAAAAAAATTTGGATTAGTGATATTAAAGACTACGAAGGTAAGGAAGTTACACTTCAAGGCTGGCTTTATAATAAACGCTCAAGCGGGAAATTGCACTTTCTGCAGCTAAGAGACGGTACAGGCGAGATTCAGGCAGTAGTTTTTAAAGGTAATGTACCTGAAGAAGTCTTTGAAACGGCAGATAAAATTACTCAGGAAAGTTCGGTTGAAATAAAAGGTACGGTTAAAAAACACGACCGCTCAAAAATCGGATATGAAATTGATGCAGTTGATGTAAAAGTTCTCAGTGCGGCAAATGATTATCCCATAACACCGAAAGAACACGGGCCTCACTTTTTGATGGAACACCGCCATTTGTGGCTGCGCTCTTTAAAACAAAAAGCTATCTTAAATGTCCGCCACAGAATTATTAAATCCGTTCGTGACTTTTTCGACTCAAAAGGATTCACTCTTGTTGACGCTCCGATATTTACTCCGAACGCATGCGAAGGTTCCACAACATTATTTGAAACTGATTACTTTGATCAAAAAGCATATTTGAGCCAATCCGGTCAATTATATATGGAAGCAGCCGCTATGGCAGTCGGTAAAGCATATTGTTTTGGTCCCACTTTCAGAGCAGAAAAGTCCAAAACCCGCCGCCATCTGACAGAATTTTGGATGGTAGAACCGGAGATGGCATTTGCAGATATTTATGATGATATGGACTTAGCCGAAGAATTTGTCGAATATATTGTAGGACAGGTTCTTGAACATAACAGAGCCGACCTTGAAACTCTGGAACGTGATATATCAAAATTGGAAAAAATAAAACGCCCGTTCCCAAGAATTACATACGACGAAGCAATTGAAATACTTCATAAGAAAGGTAACGATACCCCCTGGGGCGAAGATTTCGGCGGTGATGAAGAAACTTTGATTTCCGAAGAATTTGATAAACCGGTCATGATTCACCACTATCCGATGGCGGTTAAAGCATTTTATATGAAACAAGAAGGTAATACTGCCGCTTGCGTCGATGTAATTGCACCGGAAGGATACGGAGAAATGATAGGCGGCGGTCAAAGAGAAGATGACCTTGAAAAATTAAAAGCAAAAATAAAAGAACACGGTTTATCGGAAGAAACTTTTGACTGGTATCTTGATGTCAGAAAATACGGCTCTGTTCCGCATGCCGGATTCGGACTCGGTATTGAAAGAACAGTAGCATGGATTTGCGGTTTGCATCATGTCAGAGAAACCATTCCGTTCCCGAGATTAATGGACAGAATAAGACCGTAAATAAAATGAGAATAATAGGTATAGACCCCGGATTAGCTATTGTCGGATACAGTATTCTTGATATTGAAAAAGATGAAAATATACTTACGGCATCAGGCTCAATACAAACGGATAAAAACAAAACGGATTCTGCAAGACTTTATGAAATTCAGCAGGACTTAAATATCTTGCTCGAAGAATATAAGCCCGAAGTCGCAAGCATAGAAAAACTTTTCTACTTTAAAAATCAAAAAACGGTTATCCCCGTTGCAGAAGCAAGAGGGGTTATTCTCTCCGTATTGGAATCTAAAAAAATTCCGGTTTTTGAATATACACCGATTGAGGTTAAACAAATAATTACAGGCTATGGAAGAGCCTCGAAAGAAGAAGTTGCAGAAATGGTAAAATTGTCCGTAAAATATAAAAGACTTCCTAAACTTGATGATACCGTTGATTCTATAGCAATTGCACTGTGTTATTCACGAATGGAAAGGAACTGAATGATAAAAACTCCGTTACTTAAAATTATAACAATTGTTTGCTTACTGACAGGCGCAATTATGGGAGTGCTTGCACTTATTCCGTTTTTGTCCTTTGGGGTACTAACTTTGTTAATGTTTATTATTGCCCCTTTTGTAATTATTTATTTTAAAAATCTGAATTTAATTAAAGACATAGAAATCGATCAGGGTATATTTTACGGCGGAATATCAGGTTTTATCGCTTTTATTGGCTTTTCAATAACCTTCTTCCCGTTGGCTTTTATTATTGATATTATTTTTAAAACTCAAACATTTTTATGGGTGAGCATTGTATCTAAAAGTTTCTTATTTTTATCGGGAATAATAATATTTACAGCGATGTTATCTGCCCTTTTGAACATGTTTACGGGATTTTTAACCGCATATGTATATCAATATTTTAAAAAGTAAAAGAGGAAATTATGGCTTTTGAATCAAAAATAAAAACAATTGAGTGGACAGATAATATATCAAGAATGATAGATCAGAGAATTTTGCCTTACGAATTTAAAACTGTTGACGTAAAAACAGCCGATGAAATGTATACGGCAATAAAAGATATGATAGTAAGAGGAGCGCCTGCAATAGGTATAGCCGGAGCTCACGGGGTATCACTCGCTGCAATAGAACTTTCAAAAAAAATAAATGAAAAATCCGTATTCTTAAATGAACTTCAAAAAAAAGCGGAATATCTTAAATCCTCAAGACCCACGGCAGTTAATCTTATGTGGGGTGTAGATAAACAAATGAAGCTCGCCCGTTCAATATCGGGCAGTATAAGTGATATTGCGGAAAGTTTAAAAGAAAACGGAATTAAACTTGAGAATGAAGATATTGAAATAAACAAAAAAATGGGAGACTTTGGAGCAGAGGTAGTTCCAAAAGGTGCGGCAATTTTAACTCACTGTAATGCGGGAGCTCTGGCGACAGTAGGTTACGGAACGGCGCTCGGCGTAATAAGAAGTGCATATGCAAAAGACCCGACAATAAAAGTCTTTGCCGATGAAACAAGACCCCGCCAGCAAGGTGCAAGACTTACAACCTGGGAGCTTACTCAGGACGGAATACCAACAACTCTTATTACTGACGGCATGTGTTCATATTTTATGTCAAAAGGCATGATTGATATGGTTGTAGTAGGTGCCGACAGAATTGCAGCTAACGGAGATACTGCCAACAAAATAGGAACTTTCACCGTTGCTATTGCTGCAAAGTACCATAATATCCCCTTCTATATCGCAGCACCTCTCTCAACAATAGATATTTCAATACAATCAGGCAAAGAAATTCCGATTGAAGAACGTTCTCATGAAGAAGTAACTCATATAAACGGTGATTGGATATGCGCAAAAGATGTCAATATAATAAATCCGGGTTTTGATGTTACTCCCAATGAATTAATTACCGGTATTATTACTGAAAAAGGCATCTTGAAACCGGATTTTAAAACATCAATTTTTAACGCTTTTAAAAACAATTAACCCTTATCCCCTGAGTTATTATTTGAAAAAAACGATAAAAATGTTATAATCAACTTGAAAAGGAGATAAAACATGAAAAATTCATTTAAGGTTCTTACTATTGCAGCTGCCGCATTTATGGTAGGTATAGCAACAAGTAATTATGCAATATCCGATATTCCTTCAAACTTTAAAGTGGCAGTGGTTAATGTACCTAAACTGGTTGAATCATCCGCGCAGGTAAAAGCTCTTAAAGAACAAAATACAAAAAATGTTCAGGAACTTGCAAAATTCGGAGAAACAGCACAAAATGCAATAGCAAAAGAAAAAGATCCTAAAAAACAAAAAGCATTGAAAGAAAAATATCAAAAAGAATTTCAAACAAAAAGATCTGCAATGACCAAAACATATGAAAATAAACTTATTGAAATTGATAAAAACATATCAAATATAATTACGACGCAGGCAAAAGCAAAAGGTTATAATCTTGTTCTGGCAAAAAGTGCCGTTCTCGTAGGCGGGACGGATATAACTGATGAAATCGCCGCACAGGTCAAATAATTTTGAATTAAACAATAAAAAAAGAAGGCTTGAAGCCTTCTTTTTTATTATATTAAAAACTTTTTTTGACTACTTTTGCAAGAACCTGCAAATCTTTATATAATTCGGCAAATTCTTCGGGATGCAACGACTGGGCTCCGTCGCAAAGCGCACAGTCGGGATTATTATGCACCTCAATAATAAGTCCGTCAGCACCTGCCGCAATTGCAGCTTTTGACATCGGCGCAACTTTATCTCTTAACCCTGTTGCATGGCTCGGGTCTACAATAACCGGCAGATGACTTATTTTTTGAACAACCGGAATTGCAGATATATCAAGAGTGTTTCTGGTCATATGTTCAAAAGTTCTTATTCCTCTTTCACAAAGAATAACCTCGCGATTACCGCCCGACATAATATACTCTGCCGACATAAGCCACTCTTCTATAGTTGCACTCAATCCTCTTTTAAGCATAACCGGTTTATTTATTTCACCGAGTTTTTTCAACAGATTGAAATTCTGCATATTTCTTGCACCAACCTGCAATATATCAACATAGTCCAAAAACATAGGAATATGGGATACTTCCATAATCTCCGATGTCACGGCCATATTATATTTATCAGCAACCTGCCTTAGAATTTTAAGCCCTTCCTCGCCGAGCCCCTGAAATGCATATGGCGAAGTTCTGGGCTTAAAAGCACCGCCCCTTAAGATTTTTACTCCGGCATCACAAAGTTTTCGGGCTGTTTCATCAACTTGTTCAAGTGTCTCAACACTGCAAGGCCCTGCTATCATGCCTAAATTTCCGCCCCCGAATTTAACATCATTTACGGTTATAACCGTATCATCGGGCTTAAATACTCTGCTTACAAGTTTATAAGGAGAAGTAATTCTTATAACCTCTTTAACACCCTCCAAAAGCTCAATATCTCTTTTATCAATAACTTTTCTTCCGACACATCCGATTACAGTGTGGCTTTCACCTTTTGATATGTGAGCATCAAAACCTTTTTGTTTTATAAAATTTATTACTTTTAGTATCTTATCTTCGCCTGTCTGGCTTTCCATTACTATTAACATATTTCATCTCTCCTTACGTCAATTATATTATAGACATGAATTTTTCGCTCATTTCCGCTTGTCTTTATGTATATCCTCTGCTAAAATTATAATTAAACAGGAGGAAACAATGAAAAAACTTAAATCCATTTTAATTCTTATGATAGTAATGCTTACCGCATCA
This sequence comes from Candidatus Gastranaerophilales bacterium, assembly GCA_944323955.1. Classification (GTDB taxonomy): domain Bacteria; phylum Cyanobacteriota; class Vampirovibrionia; order Gastranaerophilales; family Gastranaerophilaceae; genus Avigastranaerophilus. The sequence continues at coordinate 27,042 of CALUUK010000002.1, forward strand.
TTATCAGCAAACGCAGATACCATAGGATATGCGGATTTTCAAAAAGTAATTGAAGAATATTCATTTGCAAAAAATGCATATAAAGATATTGATAACAAGCTGCTTGAACTTCAACAATATGCCATCGATAAAGACAAACAATATAAAACAATCGAATCTCCTCTTCAAAAGAAAACATTTGAAGAACAAATACAAAAAGAATTTAAAACACGTGAAGATAAAATTTATAATTTAAAAGTAAGCAAAGAAACCGAAATCAAAAATAATGTTTTAAATGCTTCGAAAGCAGTTGCAGCAGCAAAAAAACTAGATGTTATTCTTGACTACGGCGTTGTATACGCAGGCGGTGTTGATGTCACAAATGATATTATTCAATACCTCAATGCACCGAAGAAAAAATAAATAATATGTTTTAATAGACAAGAGAAGCCCCGATATGATAATATTAAGGCTTCTCTTTATTATTTTAAGCGGGGTTTATATGAAAATTACGGACATTATCGAAAAGAAAAAAACAAAACAAGAGTTGACAAAAGAAGAAATAAAATTCTTCATTGACGGAATTATGAACGGAAGCATTGAAGATTACCAAACTTCCGCCCTTTTAATGGCTGTATATTTTAACGGCATGACAATTAATGAAACGACTTATCTGACAAAATATATGGTTGAATCAGGAGAAATTCTTGATTTATCCGATATATCGGATAATATTATTGATAAACACTCAACAGGCGGAGTAGGAGATAAAATAACTCTTATATTTCTGCCGTTAGCTGCCGCTGCGGGATTATATACAGCTAAATTATCAGGCAGAGGATTGGGACATACCGGCGGAACTATTGACAAACTTGAGTCTATACCGGGGTTTAAAACCGATTTATCAATAGAAGAATTTAAAAATAAAGTAAAAGAACATAAAACCGCAATAGCTGCACAAACATTGTCTCTTGCACCGGCTGACGGTAAACTTTATGCACTGAGAGATGTTACTTCAACTGTAGATATTATTCCTTTGATTGCTTCTTCTGTTGTTTCAAAAAAAATAGCATCAGGAGCAAATCATATAATTTTAGATGTTAAATACGGCTCCGGTGCATTTATAAAAACTGCAAAAGAAGCACAGCATCTTTCCGAAATAATGGTTGAAATAGGAAAAAGACTTAACAGAAATATCTGCGCCGTAATAAGCTCAATGAACCAGCCTTTGGGTCGTGCGGTGGGCAATTCAGTTGAAATTCAGGAAGTAATTGAATTTTTAAAGGGAAATATGGAGCCTGATTTAAAAGAAATTACATACACTTTGGTTCATAAAGCATTTGAAAAAACAGGCATGTTCAAAACAAAAGCAGAAGCATATCAATATCTTGATGAATTAATTACGAGCGGAAAGGCACTTAATAAGTTTAAAGAAATAATTGAATCGCAAAACGGCGACAGTTCGGTAATCGATGATTATACAAAACTTCCGCAAGCATCAATAAAATATGAAGTAAAAGCGAATAAAGACGGATTTGTCAAAAATATAGATGCTTTAAAAATAGCTAAAGCATGCAAAAACCTCGGAGCAGGCAGAGATAAAAAATCTGACCCGATTGACTACAGTGCAGGTATTTACCTCACGCAGAAATATTCAGAACCGGTAAAAAAAGGAGAAACAATTGCGGTTCTTTATACAAATAAACAAGATGCAATCAAAGATGCACAAATCTTAGTTCAAGAAGCGTTTGAAATAGAAGATAAAGAGCCTCATAACATTTCATTAATTTATAAAATTATTAATTAAAAAGAACCCAAAAGGGTTCTTTTTTATGCTATTTCTTCATTTGATTTTGGTGAAACATTTATTTCTTTAGGCTGCTCTTTCTTCGGAAGCTGAATAAGCTCCGCCCCGCCTTCTTTTTTCCTTTTAACCATATCTGCGGTAACAACAAATTCTTTTATATCACCTTTTTCCGGAACATCATACATAACATCAAGCATAATTTCTTCAACTATGGAACGCAATGCCCTTGCGCCGGTTTTGCGTTTAATAGCTTCAGCTGCAATTAAATCAACAGCTTCAGGCTCAAACTTAAGCTCGACACCGTCCATATTTAAAAGGCATTGATACTGTTTTAAAAGTGCATTCTTTGGCTGTGTTAAAATATTTTTTAATGTAGATTCTTCCAAAGGATCCAAAACCGCATAAATCGGAACCCTGCCTATAAATTCAGGAATTAAACCGAACTTAAGAAGATCCTCGGGCTGCAGTTTTTTAAGCATTTTTGCTTCATCAAGTTCCTTTTCAGCCTGAGTTTTAGGCGCGCTTGCGCCAAATCCTATTGAAACGGAATCCCCAGCACGTCTTTCAACAATTTTATCAAGACCAACAAAAGCACCGCCCACTATAAACAATATGTTTGCAGTATTTATTTGAATGAATTCCTGATGAGGATGTTTTCTTCCTCCTTGCGGAGGAACATTTGCAACAGTACCTTCTATCATTTTTAAAAGTGCCTGCTGAACACCTTCTCCCGAAACATCTCTTGTTATACTTGTATTTTCGGATTTTCTTGAAATTTTATCAATTTCATCTATATATATAATGCCTCTTTCTGCTTTTTGAGCATCAAATTCGGCATTTTGATAGAGTCTTAACAAAATATTTTCAACGTCATCACCGACATAGCCCGCTTCCGTAAGCGTTGTAGCATCTGCTATAGCAAACGGAACATCAAGCATCTTTGCTAATGTTTGAGCTAACAATGTTTTTCCGCTTCCTGTCGGACCGACAAGTAATATGTTGCTTTTCTGTATTTCAACCTGATTTCCGTCACCCATAGCATTATGCGCAATTCTCTTATAATGATTATAAACGGCAACCGACAATACTTTCTTAGCATCATCCTGCCCTATTATATATTCATCAAGATATTTTTTTATCTCATGAGGCTTTGGCAATTTTGTTAAATCCGATTCCGGTTTTTCAACTTCCTGAGGTTTTTCTTTATTTTCAAGAAATTCTTCATCTAAAATTTCATTACACAGTTCAACACACTCATCACATATATAGACATCAGGTCCTGCAATGAGTTTTTTAACCTGTTCTTGCGTTTTACCGCAGAACGAACATTTTAAACGACTGTCGTCATGTGCTGCCATTAATTATATCTCCTGATTTGGTTTAGGCTGGTTGTTTACCGTAACTACTTTATCAATCATACCGTATTCAAGTGCTTCTTCGGGTGTCATGATATAGTCTCTGTCCGTATCTTTTTCAATCTTTTTAATTGATTGACCGGTATTACTTGCCAGAATTTCATTTAATGATTTTTTAATTCTGATAATTTCAGCTGCCTGAATCTCAATATCCGTAGCCTGACCCTGAGCACCGCCTAAAGGCTGGTGAATTAATACTCTTGAGTGGGGAAGAGCCATTCTCTTACCTTTTGTACCTGATGAAAGCAGGAATGCACCCATTGAAGCCGCTTGTCCCAGACAAATTGTTGAGACATCAGCTCTGATATGCTGCATTGTATCATATATCGCAAAACCTGCCGTTACACTGCCGCCGGGTGAATTTATGTAGAGCATAATATCTTTTTCGGGATTTTCACTGTCTAACAATAACAACTGAGCAACTATTAAGTTTGCTACCATATCATCAATCGGAGTACCTAAAAAGATAATTCTTTCTCTTAATAATCTTGAGAATATATCAAAAGATCTTTCTCCTCTGCTTGATTGTTCTATTACTACAGGTACAAAACTCATATTTTTCCCTTTCTAATATGAAATTATTTCTTATAACTTACTTTTGCGCTGTCTACCATTAATTTTGTAACTTTTTCCGATATAACCTGTTGATTTAATGAGTTCAAAAGGTTAGGATTTTTTCTGATTTCTTCTACGATATTTTCGGATGTTGTACGATAAATGTGAGCTAAATCACCTATTTTACCCTGAATATCTTCGGCAGTTACGTTAATTTTTTCTTCCTGTGCAATTTTACCGATAATTAAAGAAGTTTTAATTCTTTTTACTGCTTCTTCTTTTAATTGATCATATACCTTTTGGTGTCCCTCTTTTTCAAGCATCTCATCAAAGTTACCGCCTTGCATATTTACTCTTTGTTTAAATTCACCCATTAATGCCTGAATTTCTCTGTTTATCATTGTATCTTGAATTTTGATATCAATCTTTTCAAACAGCGTATCATAAATCTTTTCGGCTGTTCTTCTTTCATTTTCAGCTTTTACGGTATTTTCCGAATATTTTCTGATATCTTCTTTGAGTTCATCAAGTGTATTAAATTTGGGATTAACTCTCTTAGCTAAATCATCATTAATTTCGGGAAGAACTTTTTCTTTAATTCCGTTTATTTTAATATTAAACTCGGCATCTTTACCTTTTAATTTATCATCGTGATAATTTTCGGGAAATTTAACATTAATTTTAAATTCTTCTCCTTTGCCATGATCAACTAATTGTTGAGCAAAACCGTCAATAAAGTTAGAGTGAGCTAAATCCAGCATATATCCTTTAGCACTTCCGCCTTTTATTTCTTCGCCGTCAACATATCCGTCAAAATCAATATTTACAATGTCTGTATTAATTGTTTTTCTGTCTTCAACATCTTTTAATGAAGCAAATCTGTCTTGAAGCGCTGCAAGTTCTTTTTCAACGGCATCATCGGCAGCTTTAAATTCTTCAATTTCTATTTCCATATTTTTATATTCACAAAGATTTACTTCGGGTTTTAATTCAAGTTTAGCAACTATTTTTAATGTTTTATCATCTTTAAATTCGTATGATTCTACATTTGGTGCAGTAACCAGATCAAAATTATTTTCGTTAACCGCATCTTCAAATATTGTAGGAAGCAGGCTGTCCAACACTTCTCTTTGAAGTGCCGCAATACCGACATATTTTTCAAGTATCAGCTTTGGAGCTTTTCCCTGTCTGAATCCGGGTACGTTCACTCTTTGAGCCAGTTTTTTACAAGCCTTTTCGTATTCCCAAGATGTAACTTCCGGTGCAATTTCTATATTTAATTTTACTTCATTATTGTCTAATTTCTCAATTGTTACTGTCATTGTCTCACCTTTTCTAATTTTCGATTTTTCACATGCCCTAAAAGATAAAAATCCTACCTTACTATAGATTACATTATAACAAAAATATATTTCTTTCAACCAAAATAGACAATTTAGAGTATGCCGGAGAAAGAATATGACATGTAGAATTAGCTCTGTTATGCTATAATATTTTGTATACTAAACAAAGTGAGGGTGTTATGAAAAAAGTACTTATTTTAATTTGTGTTATGTCAGCTTTTGCAAATATATCATTTGCATCAATGGGTGCTTATGATGCAGGCAGCTTAAACAGAGAATATGTTCGTGATATGAGAATGCACGAAATGCAAACACGCGAAAGAAACAAAGCTGCAATTGTTCAAAAAGAAAATGCCGTTGAAAAAAGACTTTCAAATGTACCCGTATCGGCAGAAATCAAAAAAATAAGTTTTGACGGAAATGAAGCCTTATCTTCAGAGGCTTTATTAAAAGTTGTTGAATCAAATATCGGAACAATTGCCAATGAACAACGTGTTGTAAATATGAGAAACTTACTTCTTAAATACTATCAATCCAACGGTTATTATTCGGTAATTGTTTTCCCTGATATAACAAAACTTTCCTCGGGAGAACTTTTATTTTACATAAAAGAAGGCGGGAAAAATTCCATTACCGTTGAATAAATACAATAATAATCAAATAAATAATTACCCGCATATTACACCGTGCGGGTAATTTAGTTTATATGAAATACCCGTAAACTGATAAAAAAGTGTTTAGTGGATAGTTTACGGGAAGTGTGTTATGATCTTTGCGGCAAAAAAGTTTTGCTTGTTATTGTTGATATTATTTTTTATTCCCTGTTCCGTATTGTCGCTTGATATAGAAAATACCGCAGACAATCCGAGACTTGTGAATCTTACTCCTCAACAGTTTAAAGCTCTTGATATGGTAGAAAAAAGAATTTATGATAACAAATTTGATTATGAAAATACTATTGACAGAATAGAAAGACTTGAACTTGATATTTTTCATGAAATAAGAAAAGGAACACCGACTCAAAGAATAAATTCATTAAAACTTGCAAGTACAAATATAGCATTAAGAGGTACCGCCATGACCCCGATGATGGACAGTACTTTTAATCAAAGATATATTAACCCCAGAGGTGCGGATGCACCGGCTTATTATGATGATGTAGGCATAATAGACGGTTTAATACGCGTCTGGTGGCCGGACCTTTATGCAAGGCTTTCCGAGTACAGACGATTTAAAGAAGCTAATTTTTATTAGTCTATATGAACTAAATTTATTCCAATTATTAATTTATTGAGGTATAATCAATAAAAACTGGTTGATTGAGAATAAATTATGCAGGGAAAATTATTTATAATCTCAGGATGCTCGGGAGTAGGAAAAGGAACTCTTCTAAAAATGTTCCTGAAAAATAATCCTGATATAAAATTATCAATATCCGCAACAACAAGACAGCCAAGAGCCGGAGAAGTTGACGGCATAAACTACTTTTTTATTTCAAAAGATGAGTTTAAACAGGCGGTAAATAATAATGAATTTCTTGAATTTGCACAATTCAGCGATAATTTCTACGGTACAAAAAAGAATTTTGTTGAAAAAACATTGAATAAAGGTATTGACCTTATTTTAGAGATAGAAGTTCAAGGCGCAAAACAGGTAAAAGAAAAAATGCCGGAAGCAGTGACTGTATTTATCATGCCGCCGTCTGTCGAAACACTTGAAGAAAGACTAAGAGGCAGACATACGGAAGATGAAGAAACTATTAAAAAACGCTTAAACGAAGCAAAAAGAGAACTTAAAGCCGGTTCTGAATTTGATTATCAGGTTATTAACGATAATCTTGATGATGCGCTTTCAACCTTACAACAAATAATTGACACCGAAAGGAACAAAAATGTTAACGGGTAAAAAAGTTCTTATCGGTATAACAGGCGCAATTGCCGCATATAAAACGCTTGAACTTATTCGCCTTTTCAAAAAGAATAATGCAGATGTAAAAGTCGTTGTTACACCTAATGCGCTTAATTTTGTCACAAAAACAACAATTGAATCATTAAGCCAAAATCCGGTTAATATAGAGCAGTTTGACATAAAAGAATACAAACCCGAACATATTGCCTTGACCGACGAAGCTGATATTTTTGTTATAGCACCAATCAGTGCAAATACAATCTCCAAAATAACTCACGGAGTATGCGATAATCTTTTAACATCGATTTTCTGCGCATTTAAAAAACCTGTTTTAATTGCACCCTGTATGAATACAAATATGTGGGAAAATCCTGCTATTCAGGAAAATTTAAAAATTCTGAAACAACGGGGCATTACAATTATTGAGCCGGAAACCGGTTTTCTTGCCTGCGGATGCGAAGGAAAAGGCAGACTCAGTGATATAAATACAATTTTCAATGCAGCAAAAGAAATATTACTGCCGAAACAAATATTAAAAGGCAAAAAAATAATTATTACCGCAGGCGGAACAAAAGAAAATATAGATGCAGTAAGGTATATAGGAAATTACAGCTCCGGTAAAATGGGGATTGCACTTGCGGATAGTGCTTTTAAACTTGGCGCCGAAGTTGTTCTTATTTCGACAGTTGAAACAAAAAAACAGTATAAAATCATCAATGTTCAAACAGCCGATGAAATGTATGATGCGGTAAAAAATGAATTTTCAAATGCATATTCACTTATAATGGCAGCAGCCGTCAGCGATTACAGAGTAAAGAACAGACAAACACAGAAAATCAAAAAAGACGGTAATTCTCTTGTTATAGAGCTTATAGAAAATCCTGACATACTGAAAGAAATGTCCGAAATTAAAGGAGAAAACCAAATTGTTGTAGGTTTTTGTGCAGAAAGTCAGAATTTGATTGAATATGCTAAAGAAAAAATTCAAAAAAAAGGATGCGACTATATTTGTGCAAATGATATTTCAAAAAAAGATATCGGTTTTTCCTCCGACTATAATGAAATTTATATAATAGATAAAAAGTCGGATGTATATAAAATAAATAAAACATCAAAACAAGACGCTGCAATGAAAATATTGGAAAGAATATATGGCTGAAGTTAAATCGATAATAAAGAAAATTGAAAATTTTGCTCCTTTGGACACTGTTGAGGCCTGGGATAATTCAGGCTGGCAGATTAATCTGGGAATAAAAGAAACAAAAAAAATTCTTACAGCACTGGATGTGACGGAACAAACGGTTGATGAAGCAATAAAACATCACTGCGATTTAATAATATCTCATCATCCTGTCTTCTTCTCCCCGATAAAATCAATATCCGAACCGTTTATAATAAAAGCAATCAAAAATAATATTCAAATATATTCGGCACATACAAATCTGGATATTGCAAAAGGCGGAATAAATGATATTCTTGCGGAGAAATGCGGATTTAAAAATACAGCCGAATTTTGCCGCTTTGTCAGATTTACTAAATTAAAAAAAAGCAAGGATTTTTCCGAACTTATTGAGCATTTAAAGAAAACATTTAATATAAAAACATTAAAGATCACAAACTCAAAACGCAAAACATATAATTCAATCGCTTTTTGCTGCGGTTCCGGAGCAGAGTTTATTCCCGAACTTGAAAAACATGGTATTGATGTTTTTATAACAGGTGATGTTAAACACCATAATGCACTTGAAGCGGGAAGTATCACAGTTATTGATTTAGGACACTATAACAGTGAAAAACACTGTGTTGATATTTTTGAAAATATAATTCAAAATGAAAAAGTACAGATAATAAAAGCTGAAGAAAAAGAAGCATGGGAGTTTATATAATGAAAAAATTTATTCTTTTACTTATAAGTATTTTTATGCTGCAGAATTCTTGTTTAGCAAAAGATATGCTGCAGTTTGATTTTCCCGATCAAGGCTGGCATAAAGTTGAAAGTCCTGACGGAGTGCAGTCGAAAAAATGTTATGTACCTTTGAATCAGACAGCACAAAGCTATACGGAAATGTTTGTATTTTATGAAAGAACGGTCAAAAATCCCGGAATTACAGCGATAACTATTCTTCAAAAACAGCTCGGTAAAGATAAAAACAACTATAAAGACATACATCATCAATATATTAAACAGGATTTTGATGATGCCATGGCAATAGGATGCAGCGAACTTAATTCAACCTGCACTATTCACAGAGCATTTAAAGGGAATGAAGGTATAGTTATGGCAACATATATAAACAAAATGCCCCACTATTCGCAAAATCTTCTGACAAATAAAGTAAATATTCTCGGCAGCGTTAAATTATATGACAAAGCAAATTCCCAAACAGCACCGTCAAATTTAATTCAATTATAAGGCATTAATATGCAGATAACAGGCGGGAAATACAACTCCAGAAAAATAAAAACACCCGAATATGAAAATATAAAGCCTACACTTTCAAAAACAAGGCAGGGAATTTTTAATGCACTGTCAAACATGATTGATTTTGAAGATAAAGTTTTTGTTGATATGTTCTCAGGCAGCGGAATTATGAGTCTGGAAGCGGTTTCAAGAGGTTTTCGGGTAATTTCTTTTGAAAAAGACCGCAAAACCGCTCTTGCAATTCGGGAAAATTTTAAAAGCCTGAATATTAAACCAGAACTTTATTTTGGAGATGCACTTAAAAATATTCAAAAACTTAATATAAAAGCGGATGTAATCTTTATTGATCCGCCATATGATTCTGATTTATATGAACAGTCTCTTATTGCAGCGAAAAAAAACCGGCTGTTAAATAAAAACGGTATAATAATTCTGGAACATCCCGTTAATAAAGCCGTAAATTATATGGCATTTGAATTAATCAAAACCAAAATTTACGGCAATAAACAAATTACTTTTTTAAAATCTAATCAAGAGGAATAGTCAACTTTTGACCGATAGAAAGTTTGTGTGCACTGGTCAAATTATTAACCTGTTTAATCTTTTCAATTTTTGAAACATCATATCTGCCATAGAAACGCTGAACAATTGTGCTCATTGAATCTCCGGATTTAACTGTATATGTTTCCGTTTTAGGTGTTGTTTGAATTTGCTGTGCAACAACAGCAGCATTGTTAACGGCAGGAATAACTTCAACCTGAGAAGCCATTTGACTTATAGCTTCTTTTCTTGAAATTTTCTTTTCAAATTTGGGCTGTCCTAAAGAGCTTTTTCCCGTCTCGCCGGAAAGATTAGAACTTACACTTATAATCCCGTTCATAAGAAAAATACATAAAGCACCTGCAACAAATCCTGTTAGAAGATAGACTCCGGGTGATTTTTCTTCTTTCGAATTGATTTTGAAATTTTCCCACAAAATATCAAGTTCTTTTTGTTTTACAGGTCTTTTGTATGCTTTAGGCGTATTTTCATCTTCATGCAAATCTTTTTGATTTTTAATTTCAGACAAAAACGCTATTTTTTCATCCGAAAGGTTAAATCTGTAAATTGATGAATTTCTCATATAGTTTACGGTTCCTTTCCCCAATCCTTTCTGACTATTATAATGATAGTCTAAAGTAAATTTTTAAGTCAAGTTTTTACACAGCAGTTATTACAATAAGATACACAACAAAAAAACCGTACCAAATGGTACGGTTTTTAATAAAAAATTATATACTAAGCAGCAACACCTTTAATCTCTGTGATTAAATAATTTGCAATCCATTCAAAATCACTGTTGGATTTAGCCGCTTTTTTAAGGTAGTCAATTGAAGATTCACCGATTCTTATAAGAACCATTGCAACGATACCTCTTGTTTTGCCTTTAACAACCTGAAGCGAATCAACCAGAGAAGGAACCGCATCCGAGCCGATTTTTACAAGTTCATTTTCAATTGCATTTTTTACTGTATTATCTGCATTTTCTAATTTATTTAAATATTCATCAATCGGTAATAATACTGAATTCATTTTGACTGCCTCTTAACTATTGTAACTTCCGATTATATTATAAATTAAAAATTTCAAATTCCCGTTTTTTTAATATAATCTTTATATCAAGGTTCAAACCCAATAATAATAGGTATCTTAATTATAATTATATATCTTTAAAAAATAGCCCGGTTATACAACCACAATATTATACCTAGGTCTATTTTATTGGTTTTAAAATCAATTTAAACTGAGTATATCCCCCCAAGGGATGTATGGAAGTGTGTAAATAAGTTATTACGGGGTATATGAAATGCTGGTTGAAAAATACACTAACGGACTGAAACAAAGAAGTCAAATTGAGTTTAAAAATATTTCAAAAGATATTATTCCATGGCTTGAAAATACGGCCTTGGAAAATAATTGCCTTATTGACAAAAAAGAGTGGAAAAGTAAATATAACAGTTATGTAATATATGACTACGAGCCTTTTTGCTCTGACGGATTTGAAATAAACATAACCGTTTCCTCTTACGATATAAATTATCTTTATTTTCTGAAGTTTTTATATGACAACAAACTTAATACAATCGAATATTTAAATAATTGTATAAATAACTGAAAATTTGTATAATCATCTCAACGAAAGGAGAAGCAAGATGGAAGAAAACAATACTGTAGAAGTTGAAACAAACACGGAAAAACAAAATCATATTTGTTTTAAAAATCATTGTTGGAAAATGTGCCTTGCCATGGTAATTGCAGCATTTTTAGGCGGATTTCTTGCCGTATATTTTGTTGCCGACCAGATAATGGAAAAATCTTTGCGCAGACATTATATGATGATGCCCCCAAGATTTGAAAAGCACATGTTTGACGATATGGACAGAGAATTTAAAAAAGATATGGAAGATTTCGGTAAAATACTTGAAACGCCTATAAAAATGCCGGAATTTAAACATGGTGATTTTAATATGAATCCTTTTCTCATGCCCGAAGGAGTCAAAATAAAATCAGAATTTGAAGACGGATATTTCACTGTTACCGTCAGTCTGAAACCTTTTCAAGGAGATGAAAACAAAATAAATTATAATGTTACGGGAAGAAAACTCACCGTATTTGGAGAATCTGAAGTGAAAGACGGCAAGACAGAGCAAACAGTTGCTTTCTCTCATGACTTTATATTACCTAAAGGTGCCGATACAATGCACATTTCAAAATACAAAGACGGAAAAAAATTAGTTATTTCCGTTCCCGTCAGAGATTAGTTAATTACCTCATAAAGGCCGGGTGCCTCTTGAACAGAAACATTGTTCGGAGGCACTTTTATAATTCTTACTTTTATTTCGCAATCGGCTTGCTTAATGGTTATTATATCCCCTTCTTTAAGCTGTTTTGCAGGTTTTGCAATTATTCCATTTACGTATATTCTGCCTTGGTCTGATACTTTATTTGCGATCGTTCTTCTTTTAATAAGACGTGATACTTTTAAAAATTTATCTAATCTCATAGTAAAATAATATTATAAAAATAACTTAAAAGCAGCCTTTAAAGACTGCTTTTAAAGTTTATATTTTTGATTCCAATAACTGTAAGCGTTTTTCAAATTCTGCATTCTTTTGTTTTAATTCCGCATTCTCTTTTTCAAGTTTCTGCAAACGTTCATCCAATCCGGTAACTTTTGCTGTTATTTCTTGAATTTGAACGCATAATTCTTTAATTGAATTAACCATGGCATAGAATATTTCTTCCGTTCTTATTCTGTAATATCCGTCTTTGCCTTTAGTTACGGAATTAGGAAATACTTTCATAAGCTGCTGGGCTATAACACCTACATGCGGAGTTTTTTCTTTATCATTCTTAAATGTAAAGTTTTTAACTTCAAGAGCATTGATTTCCTTAAGCCCTGCGGTATTATCACCGGAAATATTTTTCAATCTTGCATCACTGAATGCAGACGCTTCCAGTTTTGATATTCTTGCACTTAATTCATCATATAATCTTTTTATATTTGAAACCAGATCCAGTGTACCTCCTGTAGTACCTCCAATAGTGTTTATCCCGGCAACACTTACCGGACCGTTAAATATTGATGTAAAATTAGAATTTGATTTACCGACACGGAATATACCGCTTGTTTTTTCGGCCGCCGTTGCTTTATCACCAAATACAAATGCTTTACCTGCGGTACTTGTACTGATTTCCATAGAACCGCTTAATATATCAAGCCCCGAATTTGCTTTATAAATATGAATATAAGCGGAAGTCTTGTTTGCTGCGGAAGAGTCAAAGTTCTGCAATACCGTATCGCCGTTAGACATTAAAGTAAGCTGTCCGCCGTTAAGTCTGAAATCTGCATATTGTGTCACTTCACCTGCAGCGTTTTTAGTCTTTTTCGACGTAATATCAACAGCACTTAAACTCGTATTATCTATTGCGGATATCTGCAGTGCTTCATTGTTGATCCAAAGTTCACCTTGACTGTCCGCAGTATCAGTCTTAATAATATTCAAACGAACTTCATCCACACCTTGGCTTGCAATGTTTATACCAATAGCCTTTGACTCTGTTGCATTTGTTATAAGACTTAATGAACCTTTTCTGTTTACATTAGAAGTATCTACACCATTTGAACCGGAGTATGTCTCAATATTAAAGATCTTTGCATCTCCGTTAAAATTATTTACACTAAACCTTCTTGCATTTACATCCAAACTTTTCGGAACAATATTACCTGCTGTATCAAGATATGATTGCATTCTTCCGATTATAAGAGGAGCAACGTCAGTTGAATTATCAGGAACGGAACCTATAAATAAAAGATGGCTGCCTGAACCTTCATCCAGATCATAATCTTCAATAAGCGTTTGAGCATATGCTTTTGTTGCCGCATCAAATAAACCGTTAGCTGCATTTAATCCGATACATGTGCTGTAATGACCGGGGAATAAGCTGCAGGAATTGGTGCCTATTGCAGTATTACCGATACCTTCAATATTGCTTGTGCCTAAAGAATTAAAACCGACTGCGGTATTATATCTTCCCGTAACATTATACTGCATTGCACCGGAACCTATTGCGGTATTACCGTTTGCATTATGTATACCCGTATTATTAACAGACGTATCTTCGGAATAAATCTGGTCTGAATCCCGGTCTAAATTAAGACCTGCATTAAAACCGACAACCGTATTATTTGATGCAAATGTATTTTTAGAAAGTGCCATTTCACCAACTGCGGTATTATATGACCCTTGTACGTTTTTCATTAAAGAATAATGACCTAATGCCGTATTTTTACCCTGGAAAGTATTTGTTGTTGCAACCATATTTGCAAGTGTACCTATACCAAGACCGATATTGTGTTTTTCAAGTACCAGTCTGCCTGTATATAATGTATTCAGTTCAGTGGAATTAAGACTGTTATTCATTGTGTAAAAAGATATATGAGAATTTGCAATATCGGAATAAGTGCCGTCTGAAAGTCTTGACGATTGTTTTACAAGTGCCAGCTTATCACCCATATTTGTTATATTATTAGGATAATCGTCGCTTATATCGTTAAAGTCGGCTATATTTGCAAGATAAGAACCTAATATTGCCGGCGTCATAGATGTTAAGTACATATCACCTATAATTGCCGTTTGATTGGCGGCTTCACCAAAATATGCACTCGTACTGCTCGCCGACCATTGCCATATAGAATCAGAACTTGCTGACTTTTTCGTAATTGTAGGAATTGCCGCAGATAACACCAAGCTGATTATCAACAAAGAAATCAACATTTCTGCAATTGTAAAACCGTGCAGTCTTTTATTCATAAACTATCTTCTTTCCATATTTTATAGTTAAATTTTATATCTTTTATTTTAATACCCAGTTTTTCCGCTTTTTCTTCCACTAATGAAAATATTTTATCTTTTACAAAATATAATTCATTAGCAACAAAAGAATCAGCACATGCTATTGTTAGTATATTATCGGCAGAAAGTTCCCAAACTTTAGATAATTTGGCAATCTTATCTCCGATTATTTCTTCCCATGAATTAAATAATTCCTCACGGGCTTCTATTGTCGAAGTTTCTTTTTCAAACTGCATCTCCTTAAACACTTCTCTCAGCAGCTCAAAATTAGAATTATTTAACCTTTTCATATATATATTATAAACAATTTTCTTATTTCATCAATATTCTAAACAACATCCAAAATATTTTTTACATTGGATATAATCTTTTTATGTATTTCTTTTTCGCTTAACGTACCATCAATAGAAATGAATCCGTATTCACTTTTCATTTTTTGATATTCGTCAAGACATTTATTTTGATACATTTTAAAACTGTTATAAAAATCATTGCTTAAACCTATATCCCTGCCTGATTCCCAATAATCAAGCCCGGTTGTTCCTATTATTCTTTTCAAAAGAATTTCAACGGGAACATCAAGATAAAAAGTCATATCGGGTTCGGGTGCATATTCATATAAATTTTTAACCCATTCAATGTCATGTCCTCTTACAACATCACGGGCAAAAGCGGTATATACATATCTGTCAAGAATAACAACAAAACCCGCCTTAAGTGCAGGCAAAATAATATTTTCAAATCTGTCGGCAAAATCTGCTGCATATAAAAGTGAAAAAGTCGTTGCATTTAATAAATTTCTCTCTTTCGCATCATTTATTGCATCAGCTATAAATTTAGAGGTTTTCCACTCGCTTACCATAACTCCGTATGATTGATCTTCTATCCAGCGTTTTAACTTGCCGATCTGAGTAGATTTTCCGGAGCCGTCCGTTCCTTCTATTACTATTAACAGGCCTTCATAGCCGTTTTTTGATTTGTATCCGCTCATTTATAATATAATTCCTTTTTCTGCAAGTACTTTTTTTACTTCTTCTCTGAAAAATAATTGTTTCTTATGTATACTTTCATTCGCATCAATTTCAACAAGATTATATTCGGTTATCATCTTTTTATATTCATCGTTAACGCGTTTTTGAAAAATTCTGTAGCTTTCATAAGGATCCGCGCTGATTTTTAAATCCATTCCCGCTTCATAAAATTTAGGTGAGCGGTTTGCACAAATTCTCTCCAGTGAAACATCCTCAGAAACTCTGAAATAAAGAGTCAAGTCAGGTTGAATTGCAAAACCGTAAACTCTTCTGACCCAATCGGCATCAACTCCTCTTGCAACATCTCGCGCAAATGCAGTGTATACGTATCTGTCCGCAAGAACTATAAAACCTGCTTTTAATGCCGGAATTATGACCTGTTCCAGTCTGTCGGCAAAATCAACAGCATGCAGAAGTGAAAAAGTTTTGGGACTCAAAAGATTTTTTTTCTTGGCAAGTTTTGTTGTCTGAGAAATTAAATCCGATGAGTTCCATTCGGTAAAAATAACATCCTGCTTAAGAGATTTCAGCCAATCTCTTAATATGACCAGCTGCGTGGACTTGCCTGAACCGTCAATTCCTTCAACACATATTAATGTCCCCGGGAAATTATGCATTTCATTAAATCTGGTTTTGTTTTTCATTATAAATCCTGTTTTTTTCCTTTTTCTGATAATAACATATATTATACCAAAATACTTGCCGCAATTCATTTTTATATATTTATCGGGGGTTTTTTACATGACAATTGTAACAAAATGTTAAAAGTGTAAATTATACACGATACATTTTTTTACATGCAGGGCATTAAATAAACATAAAGGAAAAAATGAGTAAATAAGTGTTTTCTTTCCTGATTCCTCTCTCTGATATATAGTGAAATTAGCCGATTTTAATCGGTTTTTTTATTGCAAAATTTCAGCTTTTATCTTTATTGTTTTCCCTTACATTATTTATTTTAACTTATTTATAATATCCCTAAAAAAGATTTTTCCCTTCATCCGAATACATAATCGACCGTATATTTTTTATATCGGCACACTTTTCAAAATATTTAGCATCTTTTAAATATTGTATTGAATTATTTAACATTTCTACAGATTTATCAATGTTAAATCCGTTATAATTCAGCATATCTCTTGCCATCTCGGGGTTTGACATACTTAATCTGGTCATATCTCTGAAACCTGAAGATGCAAGTTTTAGTGCAAGCGGATTTCTGCGTGCAGTTTCAAATACAGCCTGAGATACCAGCATCGGCATATGACTTATTAATGCTACGGCTTCATCATGTTCTTTTGCATCGGCAATAATAATTTGAGCACCGGTTTGTTCAATTATTTCTTTAACCTTTTTGAGGTCATCTTCATCGATATTTTCAGAAGGCGTTAACACCCATTTTGCTCCGGCAAACAATTCCTTAAAGGATGCATCAAATCCGTTAAATTCAGTCCCTGCCATAGGATGCGAGCCTATAAATTTATATTTGCGTTTTTTTTGCATTACAAATTCTTTTACACTTGCACAATCAAGCACAATCGTACTTTCAGGCAAAATATCCTCAAGTTCATCCATAATTTCAAGTGTTTTATTTATGGGAGAAGCAATAAAAATAACATCACAATCTTTTAAATTTTCCATATTATCAGAAACATTCGAAGAATATTCTTGTGCTTTTTTTATAGTTTCGGGATTTCTTGTAACAGCACAAATCTCATTTAAACCGCCGCACAAACATTTAAACAACGAACCGCCTATTAACCCCAGAGAAACTATACCTATTTTCATTTTCACCTCTCTCTCAGATTAACATTATATATGAAATGTTAAAAATTATTAACAAATATTCACATATTTGATTAGTAATCAGATATATGTAATAATACAGTTAAATTAATAGTCTAACCATTCCTTTCTTGACTTATGCGGCTTTATGTCGCATTTTATTTTCGGAATTTTCACAATAAAAAAGCAGAAAATATAATTATTTCCCGCTTATTTTTATAGATTTAAATTATTTATGCCGCAAAAGGATTTTCTATATTATTTAATGATTCAAGAGCAATTTGCGCATCTTCGCTTAATTCGCCATATTGTGCTTCTTCATTAAGTTTTAATTTTGCCGCTTCTTTAAGTTCATCCATTGTAGCCGAATCATTTGCAATTGCTTCACTTTGTTGATTTAACCGTTCTTCTTTTGCTTTTTCTCTTTCTGATTTGCCGGTAATTGCATTTGTAACTTTGCCTGCAACAAATGAACCTAACATACCGCCGATAAAACCGCATACAGCACCGACGGCCGTACCTATACCGGGACAAATTGCAGTACCGATAGCAGTTCCGAGCGCAGTACCCGCACAATCACCGGCAATAAATCCTGCCGTATCTCCGACTACTTTTACAACTGATTTACCAAGTTGTTTAACTCCTTTTTCGCTGCCAAGTTCTTTGAATGTCGGAACAACTTCTGTGAAAAGTTCGGTAATACCGCTAAATACAAGCATAAATCCTGCGCCTGAAGATTTTAACAGTTTTCCTGCTTTTCTCAGTTTTCCTGCAGCTTTTGTTCCTGCTTCTGCAGCTGTTTTATTTCCGAGATTATTTATTGCGTCCTGCGCGGTTTTTACTTTAGCACTTGCTTTGTCGGCTAATTTTGTAACATCTTTTACGCCTTTTTTTATCGCTTTTGCTTCCTTTGCCTGTGCTGCCGCTGCACCTTTTACATCTCTGAAAGCATTAACGGATTCTTTTGATGTGGTCATAAAAGATAAAATTCTGTCTTTTAATTTGCCTTCACCTTTCAGCAAATTTTTTAATGCATCTTTATTAATGTTACCTATTTGTTCCATTGCATCGGAAGCAACAAAAGACTTTGTTGAATGTTCCCCTGCTTTTTTAAGATAAGCATTTCTTTTTAAAAATCTTAACAAAGGAATACCTTCAAATAAAGCCGCACTGCCTATTGAACTTTTTGTTGAACTTACAAATGTATCGGGTGTATCTTTCAACGCCTCACTATTTACATATTTTATAAGCGTTTTAACATCGTCTGCATTATTACGTATAACACTTTGTGTTGTATTAACCGCATTGATTGAACTTACCATTTATCTACCCCAAAGCCTTTCCCATACATGTATATAAAGATTTTTTTGAAACTGAAATTTACAAAATTTACAAAATTTGTAAATTTTGTTAAGAATAGTCTATGAGTATTGAAAATTATGAAAAATTTCTTGAAGTAATAACCGAAGATTTAGAAAAAATTTTTGATTATCAAAAAGAATACATCTGCTGCAAAAAAGGATGCTCGCACTGTTGTAAACGCGGAGATTATCCGATGTCCGAGCTTGAATTTGAATATTTAATGAAAGGATATAATGAAAATAATGAAACCGTAAAAAAGAAAATAAATGAAAATATTGAAATCGTTAAAAACGGTGATACCGATTCATATCCCTGTCCTTTTCTTATAGATAACAGCTGCAGCATATATAAATACCGGCCTCTTGTATGCAGGGCTTTCGGTGTTCTTACGGAAGATTCAAAAGGAAATCCTTCTTTTCCTTTTTGTACAACAATAGGGCTTAATTTCTCAAAAATATATGACTCAGAAAAAAAACATTTATCTTCAAGACTTGTTAAAGAAAATAATTTCAAGATTTTCCCCAGAATTTTCCGGCTCAGTAACAATGTAATTATGAATCTTCCTTTAGCAAAAGAATTGAATTTGAATTTTGGCGAAGCAAAAAAAATGATAGATTTTTTTGAATAATATTTATTATTTTTTGTTTGTCTTTGTTTTTTAAAAATATAAATTAAAATAAAAGTGCATTGTGAAGCACAGTAATGACATCTTAGCGAAGAAACGGCAAAGCGAACACTGTTTGAGCTAAGCGAGTTTGTGAGCTTTTACTGAGCTTAATGTCATCTGTGCGGAGCATTTGAACTTCTATTTTAATTTATATTGTCAATTCGTACATAAAAAAGAGAGTAACTAACAAGCTACCCTCTTTATATTTATACTTTTATATTGCTTATTTATCATCTAAAGCCGCAACACCGGGAAGTACTTTACCTTCAATAAATTCTAATGAAGCTCCGCCGCCGGTTGATACATGTGTAAAATCTTCGGCTTTACAGAATTTCTTAGCTGCAGATACACTGTCTCCGCCGCCTATTACGGATGTTGCACCATTTTTGGTAGCTTCAACTATCGCAGCTAAAACTGCCTTTGTTCCTTCGGCAAATTTAGGATTTTCAAATGCGCCGACAGGGCCGTTCATCAATATTGTTTTTGAAGATTTTAAAACTTCTGCAAATGCTTTTCTTGATTCTTCACCTGCATCCACACCTTCAAATCCGTCGGGAATTTCATTAATCTTAACAAACTTATTGACTCCGTTGCCGGAAAAATCATCAGTAACAAGTACATCCGTTGCCATTACAAGATTAACGCCTTTTTCGGCAGCTTTCTTTTCAATAGCTTTGGCAACTTCCAATTGGTCATCTTCACAGATAGAATTACCGATTTTGCCGCCGTTAGCTTTAACAAAGGTATAAGCCATACCGCCGCCTATTATCATATTATCAACTTTATCAAGAAGGTTTTCCAAAACACCTATTTTAGAAGAAACCTTAGCTCCGCCTACAACTGCCGTAAACGGTCTTGTCGGATTATCAAGCGCTTCGGATAAACATCTTAATTCTTTTTCCATTAATAAACCTGATACTGCCGGTTTTAAAACTTTAGCCAGTTTTGCTGTTGAAGTATGATTTCTGTGAGCCGCACCAAATGCATCATTTACATAAAAGTCACCTAACTTTGCAAGTTCATTGGCAAATGTCATATCATCATCTTTTGCTTCTTCAGCTTTATAGAATCTGATGTTTTCAAGCAATGCAACCTGTCCTTCTTTTAGGTCGGCAACCATTTTGGGAGCATCTTCAACATCAGGAATAAACACTACTTCATCGCCGATTACTTTTGATAAATATTTTGCAACGGGTGCTAAAGTAAATTCAGGATTCTTTTCGCCTTTCGGACGACCTAAGTGTGCCATTAATATAATCTTTGCACCATGTTCTCTTAAATAGTTTACTGTAGGCATAATTGCCTGAATACGGGTATCATCCGTAACATTTTTGTTTTCGTCTAAAGGAACATTAATATCAACTCTCATAAGAGCTTTTTTGCCCTTTATGTCCGTCAAATCCTTAATAGATTTTTTCATCTTGTAATCTCCTTATATTACCTTTGTACCTTCATTTTCTACATTAAAAGTTCTTATATCACAGTCTACATTCAAACTTGTGAAAATATCATTAACTTCATTTTTAATTTTTTCAAATCCGTCATCTTTAGAAATTATAAGTATTGTAGGACCTGCACCTGCTATAGTACATCCTATAATATCATCTTTATTTTCAACCAGTTCGCATATCTCTTTAAATCCTTTTACTAAAGGTTCTCTGTACGGCTGATGAATTTTATCTTTTAATGATTTTTTCATAGACTCATCATCACATCTGTATACGGAATCAATAAGCATAGCGCATTTTCTTACGTTAAAGGCTGCATCTTTTATGCTTATACTTTCGGGAAGTACAGACCTTGATATTATTGTATTAAGTTCATAGTCAGGAATTAAAACCGTCAATTTCCAGTCTTTGGGCCATTCAATTTTAGAATATGCAACACTGCCATCTGTTTCCAGAGAGGATAAACAAAGTCCGCCAAATATTGCAGGCGCAACATTATCGGGATGTCCTTCAACCTCGGAAGCTATTGCCAAAAGAATCTTATCATCCGCGGGTCTTCCCAAAAGTTCATTTGCAGCAACCAATCCGCCTACAATAACTGATGCGCTGCTGCCGAGACCGCGTGCTATAGGAATTCCCGTTTTGATTGTTATTTTAATATCGTTCGGTGTTTGTCCTATAAAATTATATAAAAGTTCTATTGCTTTATATGCAATATTATTCTCATCTCTTGGAACGGACAATATATCATAGTCTTCATCTTCCTCTATAATATTTATTTCTATTCCGCTTCCGGGCATAACTGTTTCTTCTACAGTAACTTCGTTATATAAAGGAAGGGCAATACCCAAGCAATCAAAACCCGGACCCAAATTTGCTATTGTAGCAGGAACTTTTACACTGACTTTCATACCGAATTATTACCTTATTTGAATAGGCATTATCAAGCATATGTAATTTTCTTCGCTGTCAGGCTTAAATACCGTAGCCGAAAGACTTCCGTTTAATCCTATTTTTACACTTTTTGCATCCATTGTTTTAACGGAGTCAAGTACATATTTATAATTAAAAGCTATTGCCAAATCTTCACCCGTATATTCACAATCTATTATATCTTCCGATGTTCCGGAATTAGGTGTTTCAGCCTTTAATGTTAACTTGCCCTGCTCAAAAAGAAATTTAACAATGCTTGTTCTGTCATATACCATTGTTGAAACTCTGTCTAATGCCAAAATCAAGTCATCTCTTGAAACTGCTGCATTATTTGTTGTTGATTTCGGTATTAATTGTTCATAAGGAGGATATTCACCCTCTATTAATCTTGAATGTATTGAAAAACTCATCGTTTTCAAAGTTAATTTTGATTTATTGACTATCAAAATTACTTTATCTTCCGCTATAAAAGAACAAATTCTGACAAATTCATTCAATGTTTTAGAAGGTATTACCAATTTTGCGGATTTTGCATCTTTATTTTTAATCGGTTCTATATTTCTTGTCAGACGATTGCCGTCCGTTGCAGCCATTTCAAGCATATTATTTTTTATTAAACAAAATACACCTGAGATTACATTTCTGTTTTCATAATTTGCAGCCGCATAAACCGTATTTTTTATGGATTTTAATAAAGGTTCCATTTCAATTTCTATTTCGGTTTCACCTGATGTTTCTTCTTCCAATTTAGGAAATTCCTGCGCGGATATACCTATAATTTCAAATTTTGAATTGCCGCAAGCAATATTAACAACATTTGTATCTTCATTTAATGAAAATTCAACAGGTTTATCAGGCAATTTGGCAGCTATTTCCAAAAGTTTTTTTGCCGGAAGTGTTATTTTTCCCGCTTTTTTTACTGCAACCGTCGTTTTTGCTCTGACTGAAATTTCTAAATCCGTAGCGCTTAAATTGAGCGTATTATCTTCGGCTTCAAACAAAACATTTGCCAGTACAGGCTGAACATTTCCCCTTTGAGCCGTTACTTTTTCAACTATTTTCAATTTATTCAGTAATGAATCTTTATCTATTGTAAAAAGCATATTATACCTCAATTATATTTACACAAGACTTATTATATAAGAAAAATAAAAAATATGAAAATTTTATGCTTCGGGTGATTTATTTAGCAATCGGCTGATTTTTTTATGCAATACAACAATTGGACTTATATTGTTATATTTGTAATATCCTACAGTATGATTGTATTTATCCACATTTTTTAAAATCCCGTCTTTTCTGTAACTTTTTACGTGAAAAGAAATATAGCTTTCAGGAAGTCCGTGTTTATAACTGCTTTGATTATACGGAAGATAATAATCACTTAACATATTTTTATTAACAAAGGTTAAATCAAGCATTATAGACCAGTTTCCGTCAGTATATTTAATTTTGCCGTTTTGTAATTTTTCATCTCTCGGATACAAAAAATTTCTTGAAACCAGTACAAAATCTTTATTTATCATCTCTAACATTTTTAGTGTTTCAATGATATAAGACGGTGACCACAAATCTATCAAGAATGTTATTCCGGTTATATTATCTTTGCTTTTTAATACATCCGGCATAACTCTGTGAAGTTCGGGTATACCGAATCTTAAATATACTTTTTTATCCTGAATATTTAATTCTTCCAGTTTACTTCTTACCGAATGAATTCTTCCCGAAGATATTTGATTATACAAAATAAATTCGTCGGTACCTATGCATTCACTGCAAAAAGTCAAATAACGGCTTTTTATAGCGGACTCAGGAAAATTAACGCCGCAATCAAAAGCATAAACAGGTTTTTTATAATACTCCGAAATTATCTCTTCCCAATACATTCTGTCATCAACTCCGTAACTGAATATATAATCGGAAGCCTTTAATATTTCCTCAGGAAATGTATAATGGATGGGATTACTTTGGGTTATATAAGTCAAAGGTTTATTATTATATTTGGCATCATACAATAATAATTCGGGCAGAATTAAATGATGCATCAAATAATAATCTTCATTTACGGGATAAACTTTTCTGTCTATAGAACATATATCGTCATATTTTTTATAAACTTCGTCAATATGCCCAATTGCTTTATGACGAAGATAAAAATATTGCCCCGTATAAAAAATAAAATATAAAACCGTTAAAAATAAAGCCGCTGATATTATGGTAATAATTATTTTATTATATTTCATTATCTGATGCCGTTATGTTAAAGATGTTATTGCATAAGGATTCAAAGGCCCGTTATTAAATAATTCTCTGCCTTTGGGTATAAATTTTGTTTCATAAAACAAAATAACTATATCATCAGAGAAAAATATACCTTTATCGGTAAGTTTTACTACATCATCATTTTCTTCAATAAATCCGTATGTTTTTAAGTTTTGAATAATGGGATAAAATCTTGTATTTTCTATTGCCGTTCCCGTAACTTCTTTGTAACGGCGTTTTTTAATATAATAATTTTTCAAAGGAAGAATTATAGCCCATCTCTGCTGGGCAATTTCATCTCTCACATAACCTCTGTCGTAGGGAAGTTTACCTTTTTCAATCATTGAATAATACATTTCAAAATCTTTTGTATTGAGAACAAATCTGTCTCTTAAAGAAGAAAATCCCGTTAATCCAAATCCGACCTGATCAAGATTTCGGCAGCATTGATTAAATGCATATAAAGAAATGCAAGATTTTTTTCTTGTAAACACTCTTCTTATATTTTCTTTAAGTCCGAAACTTTCAAGATAATCAAATATCATTTGTTTCATTCTTATTGTATTATCAGGATTTATACGCTCTTCGGGATGATTTTCCTGATACTGTTTTATAAGTCCCTGTCTGTCACCGAAAGCATCAACCATAAGTCTGTAGAACTGATATTCATCAGCTTCGATTTGAACAATTTCTTTTAATTCCTCATACCAGCTTTCAACGGTTTGCCCCGGAAAACCGTATATAAATTCAATATCTGTTTCAAAACCCGTATTCATTGAATTTTTAACTGCTTCAAGAGCTTCTTTTTTTGTATGGGGACGGTTCATAAGTCTTGAAACATTTTCGTTCATTGATTGTATACCTATGGTCAATCTGTTAACACCATAGTCTTTTAATATTTTCAGTCTTTCAATTCCGTCATTTCCTATTAAAGTATGCGGCGATACATCATAATTAAATTGTCTTGTTTTTGTCATATCACATTTTTGTGAAAATATTTTCAAAAATCTTTCAAGCTGTTTCGGCGTTAAATCAGTTGGTGTCCCTCCGCCTATTAATGCTACTCTCAGTTTGATTTTATCCAGATTGAATTTTCTCAGATATATATCTATCTCTTTTTCAAGTGCATCTATATATCTGTCTTTTTCACTTTCATTATTTCCGTACATTGAAGGATAATGACAAAAAAGACATCTTTTGGAACAAAACGGAAAATGCACATATACGTCAATCATTCCGTCTTCAGGAAATGTATATCCTTTGTACATTTCTTCATATCCTATCTGAGGATATTGTGTTATTTGAGGATAATGAATACCTGCCGGTATATAATCTCCGTTATTACATATAAGACCGAGTTTCTGAAACTCATGAAATTCATCAACTCTTTTATTTGCCGATATTAATAAATCTTTTAATTCCATTTTCTAGCCTAAACAAATTAACAATATACCCAAAACTATTATTATTATACCTCTAATCTCTTTAATTTTAGGAATATATCCATTAAATAATATCATAAAAAGTAAAATAAATAAAGGTTCCAATGACATCAAAGAACTTGCAATGATTAGCTTACAATACTTTATTGCAACAAGAGACAGCCAAAAACCTCCTATCGTAGCAAGAGAAAAAGTACCTGTTAATTGCAAATTGTATTTTTTATCGCTCAAAACATTTTTCCATAAAAATATTTTCTTTGAAAAAATACCGAATAATACAAGTACAACGGCGCTAAAAACCATTCTGTACATAGTGGCAGTTATAACAGGTACATCAACAAGTACAGGTTTTATTATAACCATTGAATATGCCGTACATATCAATGATAATAACGCCAAAATAATACCTGTTATTTTAGTTTTGGATTCGCTATCTTCTTTTTTTATCGGAAAAATTAAAAAAGAAAGTCCTGTTAAAATAGCAAAAATTCCAATCCATGATAATAATGAGGGCATTTCTTTAAGAAAAATAAGTCCGAAAATACCTGAGAATAAATCAGGCCCGACAAATAATATTAATGACAATACTAAAGGAGATAACCTGTTTAAAGAAGCAAAAAATAAACTGTCACCTATTGCTATACCTAAAATACCGCTTAATGCAACAGGTATAATATTATCAAAACCTATATTTAAAGTTACTCCGGTAATATTAATGATTATAAAAAGTAAAACAGAAGCCAGAACCGTTTTAACCATAGTCATACCAAAAGCATCAAGCCGTTCTCCGAGCTTTTTTAATAAAGTTGTACATAATGCCCAGCTGAGCGTTGAAACAAGTGCTATTGATATTCCTAAAATTGAGTTATTCATAACAAATTTATATTCTTCTTTGATTTATCTGTCAAATCAGTTATCATATTTATATGAAAAAAAATACAGATATTATAAATTCAATAAAAACATTAGACCGTGAACAAATAAAACAAATTCTGCTTTTTAAAGATGAAAAACAGGAAGAGCTTTTTGCTGCCGCAAGAAAAATAAGAAACGAAGGAAAATTTAAAGACAATGTAGAACTTAGAAGTGTCATTGAACTTTCCAATATTTGTGCACAAAACTGCAAATATTGTTCTATTGGAAAAAACGGAAAAAAAACTTATATTCTTTCAAAAGAAACTGTTTTAAGCAGAATTAAAATGCTTGCGGATCTGGGAAGAAGAACTTTTCTTCTTCAATCAGGAGAAAACAGAAATCAAAAATTTATTGATGATATATCTTTTTGCTGTTCAAAAGCAATTGAAATATATCCTGATATAAAAATTATTTTATGTATGGGAAATCTTTCAAAAGAACAATATAAACAATTAAAAGAATCCGGTGCTTCAAGATATATTCTTAAATTTGAAACATCAAATGAACAACATCATAAATTTACAAGACCGACGGATACAATTCAAAACAGATTAGAATGTATTCAAAATCTTATAGATATCGGATTTAAAGTCGGAAGCGGAAATATTGTAGGACTTCCTGAACAAACACTTGATAATCTTATTGATGATTTAATCCTTATTAACAAACTCAACTTATCAATGGTCAGTGCTACAAAATTTATACCGAACGAATTTTCGGAATTTAAAGATTATCCTATGGGTGATGTTAATATAACATTGAACTTTCTCTCTGTTTTAAGAATTTTAAAACCTGATTGTTTAATACCTTCTACAACATCACTATCAACCGGAAACAAAGACGGTCAATTAAACGGACTTTTGGCAGGATGTAATACGGTTACAATCCATGACGGAACTCCAAAAGAGTTTGAAAAAAACTTTTCCATATATTCGGAAAAAAGATTTTCGCCTGCCGAAGAATATTGCCGCGAAATAATTAAAAAAGCAAATCTGATTCCTCAAAAATATCTTCTTTAATTTTTTCTGACATAAAAGTCAGTAATCATATATTTATCATTTATTTTTTGATAAAGATTCTGAAAATCAATCATAGAAGATTTTTCGTTATATTTTTTATTTTCATCCGTATACTCAAAAGATATTATCAATTTTGCGTCTTTTTTCATATCTTTAAGCCGCATATTTTCAAATCTTAAAGAAAGATAATTATATAAATTCTTTTCAAAATCACTTAATAAGTCATAACTTTTATTTGCATTTGCAAAAATATAAACATTTTTATATCCGTAATGATTATAATATCTTGCAAGCGATTCAAAAAATTCCATTGTATTTACAGCTGAACCAATTAACAAAATATTATCTTCTTTATTTAATATACTTTTTGTTTTTTCAAGATAATTATTAAAAACTATATTATTATCATTTTCTTGTTTTACATAAGAAAATGAATAATATTTTAAATTAAAAAATGCACAGACAATAATACTTATCAAAAGAAAATAATATAAAATATAATTTTTTTCTCTAAATTCTTTCAAAAATACTGCAAGCATTATAACAGGTGAGAGAACAGCCGGAAATAAGTATCTGAACTGAAAACCGTTATTCGGTGTCAAGTTTATAAAAATAAGCTGGCTTAACACAAATATAAATATAATGAAAATATAAGTAATATATTCCGTTTTCTTATCGGATTTTATAAAAAATAAACCCGAAATACTTATAAAAACAAATAAAATATATTCATAAACATATTGTTTAATATAATCAATATTTAAAACATAATATAAAGAATCTAATAAATAAGAAATTTTTAAGCTGATAACATAATGCGATGAAAAATCCTTTCCCATAAAAGCATATGCAAATCCTAATATAATTAAAAATAATATTGATGAAATTAAAATATAAATAAAATTATTTTTTAAAGCTGAAATAAAACTAACATTTTTACTTTTTGAATCATATAAAATTTTAAACAACAATATAAAAGGAACAGCAATAAGAAACTGTTCTTTTGACAACATACACAATATAAGAAAGAATAAAGATAAACTTTGATTTAAAAATTTGTATTTATCATTTTTAAGCGTCATAAAAAATAAAGAACAGGAAAGCAATGTCAAACTTAAAAGTTCACCGTAACCAAGTCGGGTAAATATAGATAAAGAATGACCAAAAAATAAAAAACATAATAAAATTAAAGAACACAGCCTGCTTTTTGAAATACTTTTGAAAGTAAAAAACAAACAGAGTGAAGACAAAATTCCTAATATAAAAAATTCAAAATAATAAAGAAAAAAATTCGCTTTAAAAAAGTAAAATAAAGAAACTCTGTGAATCCAATAAACCGGCCTGAATCTTCCGTCTGTTTTAATGAAATTTGATAATATATCAAAAAAAGTATCTTTGTTTATTATTGAAGGGAAATAAAGAATTTCATGATCATCTATTATATGATAACCTGAATTTATTATATTAAGATTAAAAAATAAATATATAAAAAAAAGAACAATAAGTACTATAAAAAATATATCAAAAAAAATTTTGTTTTTAAAAGTTTGAATCATCTGTTTATCTTTAATTTATTAATTATATATTATTTTAATATATAAAAATAAAAGTAGTAATAAGTATTAATAAAAAATGTATAAAAGTATTTGAAATAATTATAATAATTGATTTTTAAACCTGTATAAAAAATGTAGAATATTATTATAAAAATATTTATAAACTGTTTAATAATTCAAATATTTTTTTTCTGAAAAAAGTTTTTAAATTTATATTCAAATTATATACAGGTTTATAAAATAGTTTTATACAGGTTTTCTACAAAAAATAAATTTTTAAGTTGTAAATTTTTGATACAAAAAAGGCATGCAAACATGCTTTTTTTATTGGTTTTTGGCATGGTTAAAATCATTTGATTTTTTGTCATGGAGAAATTTTGCAAATTTATATTGTTCAAAACTCAAAGAAAAATTATAAAGTGCATTTAATAAAGTTCTGCCTGTTTCACTTTTTGCAATTATTAAAGTTTTACCGTTACTGTTTTTTGCAAAATATAATTCTGTTTTTAAAATATTGTCAACTTTATCTAAAGAAGGACGCATTAATCTTTCAATAATCCATTTATTTAAAAGAATTACGGAGTTTTTGTCTTTGTTTTGCTGTAAGTATTTTGAAAATTCTTTAAGTATCATTTTTATATTGTATATTTTTTTATGTTAAATATCTTCTATAAATGAAAAGTCTTTTTTTAATGTATTTTCTATTTCTTTTAGTAGTTCTGACGGTTTTATATTTAGATCTTCTGCTATTCGCCATAATGTGGTTAATTGAATGTCTTTATTTCCTTTTTCAATTCCACTCCAAATAGATTTACTTAAATCTATTTCATCAGAAAGCAAAGATATAGATTTATTTCCTCTGTATTTTTTTATTATTTTACCTGTTACTGTTAGTAATTCTTTTTTTAAGTCTTGCATAATTAAAATTATTGTTCTAATATAAGAACAATCTGTTCTTATACGAGAACAATAATGGTTTAATATTTTTTGGATTAAAATTTTATGAAAAATAAAATTGCGATAATTGAACATGGATTTTTACCAGGATATTTTAATATTTTTGCTAATTTATGCAAGGAAAACGGAATAAAAATTGATTTATTTACTTTTAAAACAAAGACAAATTTTTCCGATTTTGCACAAAATATATATTATTTAAAATCTAAATGCAAACGTAAAAGTTATGAATCAATAATTGAAATAGAAAAAGAAATAAAAAGTTTAGTTAATATAGATAATTATGATTACTTTTTATCTGATGATTTAGGTTTGTCATTTAGTTGTAATGTTTTTCATAATATTTCTTTAAGAGAAAAAATAAACTTAATGCCAAATTTTATTTACAGAAAAATATTAGAATTAGGTCATTATAAAAAATTAAAGATAGAAAAAGAATATTATAAGAATTGTCCTAAAATATTTGTTGTTTCAAATTATTTAAAAAATGACTATCATAAAAATTGTAATGTTGATATAGAAAAAATATTTGTTATTTATCCCGGAACTAATAATAAAAATTTTTTATTAGATAAAAGAGAAAAAAATAATGAATTTACAATAGGAGCAATAACATGCGGTTTTAATACAAAAGGCGGTTATAATATTTTAAGAGGTTTAAAAAAATTTATAAAAAAGTATCCTAATATAAAAATAAAAGTAAAAATTATAAATCCTAAATTTAAAAAATTTTCATTTTTAAATTTATATTTAA
Source organism: Candidatus Gastranaerophilales bacterium (assembly GCA_944323955.1). Taxonomy (GTDB): domain Bacteria; phylum Cyanobacteriota; class Vampirovibrionia; order Gastranaerophilales; family Gastranaerophilaceae; genus Avigastranaerophilus. The sequence continues at coordinate 57,998 of CALUUK010000002.1, forward strand.
AATTATTTAAACTTGATGAAATTGTTGAGATGCTTCCGTATCATAAAGATATAAATGAATTTTACAAAACACTTAATTGTTTAATTTGTGCAAGTAATTATGAAGCATTCGGAAGAATAGTAACAGAAAGTATGAGTATTGGATTACCTGTTATAGTTGCTTCTAATGTCGGTGCGTCGGATATTATAGAAGATGGTGAGAACGGATTTTTATTTGATGCTAATGAAAACAAATATGAAAATTTAGCTGATAAGATAAAAGAAATATATGATAAAAAAGATAATTTAAATGCATTGACTCAAAAAGCAATAATGACTGTAAATAATCTTAATTGGGAAAATTTTGCCAGAAATATATTTGATGTTTTGTATAAAGAAAATTAATAAAAAATTATAATTAATTATTTATAATATAATTTATTATGATTAATTAAAGGTGAAGTATGTATCCGAAAGTCAGTGTTATTTTAGCTGTTTATAATGTAGAAAAATATATAAGACAAACTTTAGACAGTGTTGTAAATCAGAGTTTTAAAGATATTGAAATTATTGTTGTTGATAATAAATCAACTGATAAAACTCTTGAAATAATTAATGAATATGCTAAAAATGACGACAGATTTGTTGTTTATAAAAATACCGAAAATCTTAAACAGGGGATTGCGAGAAATTTCGGTGTTCAAATGGCAAGAGGGGAATATATTTTTTTTATCGACGGTGATGATTATATGGATTTGAATTGCATAGAAAAAATGTATAACCGTATAACCCAAACGAATGCTGATATTACTTTTTGTACATGGAATCAGTTTGATGATTTAACGGGAAAAATTGATAAAAATCACATATATGCAAAATTAAAACAAATACCTGAAGAATTTGATAATAAAACATTTAACTGGCGTGATATTAAATACAGCGTTTTTTGGCAGACAAGCGTGCCTTGGGATAAAATGTACAGACGCAGTTTTTTAATTGAAAAGGATGTTAAATTTCCGGGCGGAATTTACTTTGAAGATAATGTTTTTGTATATGATGCTCTTTTTAAAGCGGAAAAAATGTCTGTTTTAAGAGAAGATTTAATGTATTACCGCTGCAACAGAAAAAATGCCGTTACAAATACAAGAAATGAAACGTTTTTTGATTATTTTAAAATATTTAATTTGATAGGTGATAATCTTAAAAAAATAGGTCTTTTTGATGAAATGAAATATTTTTACTGGGATTATAAAGTAATTACTCTTTATTGGTGGTTTATGAAAGTCAGACTGCCTTATAAAAGAGAATTTTTTAATAAAATGAAAAAAGATTTTAAATTTCTTGGGATTTTTGAAGAAGATAAAGAATTTGTAAGAAACAGAACTTTATTTTTAATTGACAGATTTACTAAATTGCCTTTCTTTATTTATTATCCCTGGTTTTTCTTTTTCGATAAAATATTCAGAATAGAAAAAGGTAAGAAAAATTATGCGGTAATTTTCTTATCAACCTTTGAAAAATGGTATAATTATTAATTTAAATTGATTTTTCATCATCATCAAATTTAATTCTTGAAAGTTTAACTATTTCTTCAAAATCAGGATGTTTATTGCTTAAGTCCTGAAAAGTTCCGACATCAATGATTTTTCCGTCTTTAAGGTAAACTATTCTATCACAGCTTACAAGAGTTGATAATCTGTGAGCTATTGCTATAATCGTTTTTGAACCTTTTATTTGATTAATTATTTCTGTTAATTTATTTTCTATTTTTACATCAAGATTGGAAGTAGCTTCATCAAAGACAATAATTTCGGGATTTCTATACAGTGCTCTTGCAATACCTATTCTTTGTTTTTGTCCGAAAGATAAACCGGTTCCGTCTTGTTTTAATTCTATTTCCAGTCCGTTTTCGGTTTGAATAAGCTGATCGTATAACTGAGCTGTTTTTAATGCTTCTTCAACACGTTCTTTATCTATATATTTTTTATCAATACCCCAGGCAACATTTGTGTATATATCCCCCTGTATTGTTGATATGCTTTGAGGTACATAGCCGATAATATTTCTGAATGTTTTAATATTTTCACTATTTAATAAAACATCATCAACAAATACTTCTCCGTTGTATTCCAAAAGACCTAAAAGACAGTCTACCAATGTTGTTTTTCCGGCTCCTGATAGTCCTACAATTCCTATAAATTCACCTTTTTTAATATTGAAACTAATATCATCAAGTACATTAATAACTTTGTTATATGAATAGCTCAAGTTTTGAATTTTTATAACTTCATTGAAGGCAATTCTTTCTTTTGTATCCTGCATTACAGGATATTCATACTTGTTATATTCATCATAAATTTCAAAAAGTTCATCCGTGTTTTTTGAATATAGATTTATATAATTTAAATAAACCTGATTTTTATAAATTTGAGGAACGACGCGGTAAATTGATATTGCGACTATACCAAATGTAATTAATATATTCGACGGATCTTCACCGTATTTTGAGAGAATACCGTAACATAATATTATCATTGTAAAAATAAATATAATTTCTATAATGAACTGGGGCATTTGCGGTATTAAATTAATTTTTTCACTGTAGGGGATACTTTTTTCCGAAATATTTTTATAAAAATCAAAGAAAAATTTCTGGCATCCGTTGATTTTTATATCTTTAATATTTTTTAAACTGTTGATAACAGAATTATATGTTCCGTCTAAAAGTTTAAATTTTTTATCTGATAATTTTTGTCCCCAGTTTCTGAAAAATTCATTTTGCAATAAACCCGTGATAGAGAAGAAAATTATTGCAATAATTGTGAAAAGAGGAAGAAGTTTAATTAATATTGCAAAAATAACCGCAATGACAAGTGAATTTGAGATAAAATTGATAACTTTGAAGACAAAAAATTGCATTACATTATCAACATTCGTGGTAATTCTTTCGATTATATCGGATTTATTTCTTTGTAAATCAGCTTCATAGGGAGAATATAAATAAAATTTCATTAATTTTTCTTTTATATCAAGCGCCCATTCGCTGATAATTTTGCTTTGCCAGTATAAAATGAAAATGCTGTATAAGTTTTTTATAATGATTACGGCTGCAATAAGACCGCCTATGATTAAAATCATATTATTTGCACCGTGAATGTTAAAAGTTTCTTCCAAAAAGTTCGAAAAAGGATTATTAATAACACGTCTGGGATTTACCATTATTAATAAAAACGGAAAAACAAGCACGATGCTTAAAAATTCCAATAAACTTGTCATAAAAGCCATAAAAAGAGTATTTATCAGTTTAAATTCATATCCGCTGCCAAAATATTTTAAAAATTTAAAAAATCTTTGAAAAAACATTTTAAACCCTTTTTATATTAACAAAATTAAATTATATCATAATCATTAAAATATTTTCTGACATAAATATTATCATCATTTTTAAGAATTTCCGCTATATTGTTAAAAGATTCGGATTTTAGATAAGAAATTAATTTGGCGGTTTTTTCGCGCACGGTATAATCATTTGATTTATAAGTTGTTTCAATTATTGAGATTATATCTTCATCAATTTTTATTTTATCTGCCAGTACTGTTAATGCTTCAAGATTCCAATACAGATTAAAATTTTTCTTGTTTGCAATATAAGAATGATTTTGTTTTATATCTTGCATTGAATTTAAAGTTATATTTACGGCATTAATAATATTTTTTGCCAGATAATCAGTATTTTTAATATATTTTATAATTTCTGTTGTATTTCTTGAAATAGCGGGATTTATATCGGTTATTGCAAGAGTAAAAGTATCTAAGATTTTGTTCGATTGAAAAAAGCCGGAATAATCGGGATTTTTAATTAGTTCCAATATTTTATAAGAAGTTAATTCTCTTACGGGTGTGGATTTTTCCGTTAAATTATATACGAGTAAATCAGCTTCATGCTGTGATTTCAATTCTTTTATTTCAATTATACAAAGCTGTTTTTTAATGTCATTATCAGAAGCTAATTCATTAATTAAATCTTCATGAGAAAGTGGTTCATTGCAGCATTCTATTGCATGATTGAGCATTTTGATATTATTTTCATAAAGCTGTGAATAATCTTCCATGAAAATAAATATAGCATGATTGGAGGTTAAAAATGAACTTTTATGAGTATAAAGTAGTTTTATAATATGATATGATAAAAAGTGAGGTAAGGAATAATGAGTGCAATATTGAATTTTTTTAAAGGAATATTTATGTTAAATGAAGCGGAAACTGTTCCTATAGGCTTATGCGGTTTCGATTGTCCGCCTCAGCAGACCGCACCTAAAAAAAGTAAACCGAAACGTAAACGGGAAATGAGATTATCTGAATTAATGGATAATAATATTGTTGAATAATATTATTTGTTAGATTATAATAAACTCACCGGATTAGAAGGATATGGAGTTTATAAAATGATGAATTTAGCAAGTATGATGAAACAGGCACAACAAGTACAAAAAAGACTTCAAGATGCTCAGGCTGAACTTAGTAATACGGAAATAAAATCCGAAGCGGCAAACGGAGCTGTTGTTGTTGTATGTGACGGACATGGTAAATTTAAATCAATAAAACTGTCTAAGCAGGCAATTAATTCGGAAAATCCCGAATCTGTTGATGATGAAACGGTTGAAATGCTTGAAGATTTAATTACATCTGCAATGAAACAGGCAACAAGTGATGCGCAAAAAAAGATGCAGGATAAAATGAAAGGTATTGTTCCTGCAGGAATTAATATTCCCGGATTATTCTAATGGAATACACAAAGCCGTTAGCTCAATTAATAGAATTTTTTCAGAAATTCCCCGGAGTAGGTCCTAAATCTGCACAGCGCATGGCGTTTCATCTTTTAAAAATGCCTTTGGGTGAAGTGCAGAGATTTTCTAATATACTTGTTGAAGCTAAGGAAAATATTCATTATTGTAATATTTGCTTTAATATGTCGGCATCAAACCCTTGTGAAATATGCTCTGATACAAGAAGAGACAGATCAACAATATGTGTTGTGGCAGAGACAAAGGATTTAATTGCTGTTGAAAAGACAAGAGAATATAAAGGTTTATATCATGTTCTTCAAGGTATGTTGTCGCCGCTTGACGGAATAGGTGTTGAAGATATAAGAATAAAAGAGCTTTTAACCAGAGCTGCAGATGAAAATATAAAAGAAATAATACTTGCTTTGAGCCCTTCAGTTGAAGGCGAGGCAACAAGTATGTATATAACAAAACTTTTAAAACCGTTTAATATAAAAATTTCAAGAATAGCTTTCGGGCTTCCCGTGGGGTCTGATTTGGAATTTGCGGATGAAATAACTCTTGCAAAAGCTATTGAAGGAAGAAGGTTAGTAGATTAAGGAGACAAATATGGGTCAGATAACAATCAGGTCAGACAGAAAAACGGATTATACTTTTGTATATAAAGGCGAAGATGTTGTACTTGAAGCGGGAAGTGTTATCAGTATAGCTAACGGGCTTCAGGATGTTGTTCTTCCTACTTGCAAAATGAAAATTGCTAATAATCTGATTATTGTTAAGGATGAGTAGTTAAAATCTTTATATAATTTGCGGATTTGCAGCCGTATAATATTGATTTTATGTTCCGTTCAATAATAATGATTTTCTTAAACTCAACATAAAAGCACGGCAAACTCGGTCTTTAAGACCTCAAACAGTGCCGTGCCGTGTTGTCTGTTTCGTTAAAGAAAATTACATTATTATTTCAAGTCACTAAAAATCAATATTATACGGCTGCAATATTATATAATTTTTAAATTCTCATGCCTGTTTCGGGATCGAAAAATAAAATATTTCCGGTATTTATTTTAAACAGAATTTCATTATCAATTTTTAATGACGGAGGAAGAATAGCCGCACATTCTTTATTATTTGCATTAAAATATATCACTTGTTCATTTCCCAGCATTTCTTTTATGTTTATTGCTGCCGGAAAATTAAAGTTTGCATCAGGTTCATTAAAACTTTCGGCTCTTATACCCAGTAATACCAAACTTCTGTCTTTTAAAATATATTTTTGGGACTCATTTAATTCAAAAGATTTTCCGTTTATATTGACCTGTCCGTTAATAATATCTGATTTAATAAAATTCATTGCAGGAGAACCCAAAAATCCGCCCACAAAAGTATTAACAGGATTGTTATAAATATTTTGAGGAATATCCGTTTGCTGAATAATACCTTTATCAATAATTGCAATTCTGTCGCCCATAGTAAGAGCTTCTGTTTGGTCATGGGTTACATAAATAAATGTTGTTTGAAGTTTTTGATGTAATTTTTTAATTTCCGCCCTCATTTGAACTCGTAATTTTGCATCAAGATTTGATAAAGGTTCATCCATTAAAAATACTTTAGGATTTCTTACTATAGCTCTTCCGAGAGCAACTCTTTGTCTTTGACCGCCCGAAAGCTGTTTTGGTTTTCTTTGAAGAAGTTCTGTTAAATTAAGTATTTGAGCTGCTTCTTTGATTTTTGCATCTATATCTTTTTTTGGCATCTTTCGCATTTTTAAAGGAAATGCCATATTCTCATAAACACTCATATGCGGATAGAGTGCATAATTTTGAAAAACAAAAGCAATATCACGATCTTTTGGATGTACATTATTTACACATTTACCGTCAATAAAAATTTCACCTTGCGTTATATCTTCAAGTCCCGCAATCATTCTTAAAAGTGTAGATTTTCCGCAGCCGGATGAACCGACAAGAACAAGAAATTCTTTATCTTTTACGGTTAAAGATACGTTATCAATAATTTTATTTTTATCGTAAATTTTAACAACATTTTTTAATTCAACTTGTGCCATATTATCCTGCCGGTGTTTGTTCAATTATCGATTTATCAACAGGAATAACAAATACAAATGAAACCTGATTTGAATATCTGGTATTAACCCAGATATCACCTTTTAATTTGTTAATATATTTTTTTGAGCTTCCGAGCAAAAGACTTTGCAGCAAGAACTTTTTAGAATTTTTATCGACTTGCACGTAAGGATCAAAAATCTCGTCATTTGTATATTGTTTAGGATCCATACCTTTTGCAACAATTTCAAACATAAGATATGATTTGCTGCTTGTTTTTTCGGGGATTTCAATGCCTTTTGTGAGTAAAAATTCCGGAACCGGATTAGAAAGACTTACATTAATTGCGCCGGTTTCAATTGAACTTATGGCATTTTCAATAAGGTTATTCATAACGGTTTTCAATACATTTTTATCCGAATAACAATTCTGAGTAAGAAGATCAGAGGTATTTACGGTTATTTCAATGTCTTTATTTTGAACTTTAACAGACATTTCATTTATTACAACCGAAAGCAATGCCGCGGCATCAAAGTTGTTATAATCAATTGTGTATAAGTCGGATTCAACCTGAGATAATTCAACGAGTTTTTCAATAAACAATAATAACTCTGCTGAATTGGAATTCATTATTTGAAGATATTTTTTCTGTTTATCGTTAATTTCCCCGCTCAAACCTTCAAGCATAGCCTGAGAAAAGCCTACAACCGAGTGCAGGGGCGAACGCAGATAATTTGACATTTTTGTTAACAGTACATTTTTTGTGTGATTAAGAATTTTTTGTTCCTGACGTTCCGTAATTAACTGGTCAAGTAAGGAATGATCCTGAGTATTATCAATAATGGTAAGGATGTACCTTTTTCTTTTGGATGAAGATACATCCGTTACCTTAACATCGGTTATTTTTGTATTTTGTTCCTGCGTAACTACTTTTAATATTTGTTTAATTTTTTCATCTTTGTTTCTGATAATATTGTCGGAATTTGTAATAAAGTAGTCATTTATGTTTTTTCCGCGAAGTTTGTTCGTTTCAAAAAGTTTAAACGATTGCTTATTTGCATAAATAATCTTACCGGTTTCATCTATTACAAGAACAGCCTCAGGCAAGTACGTAAGAACATTGTATTGTTTTCCCAAAAGTAAACTGAAAAAGTTCATCTTATTACCCTAAATATTTCTACGGATTATATTTTAGCATATCAGAGGGCAAATGAACAATACAAAATTATGATTAGTCAATTAAATAGTCTTTCAAACATTTAATATTTTCGGCGGTTCTGAGTTTTTTAAGTGCAATACATTCAATCTGCCGGATTCTTTCTTTTGAAAACCCCATGTTTTTGCCAAGCTGTTCAAGTGTTTTTGGTTCTTCACCATTAATGCCGAAGCGATTTATGATAATTTTGCGTTCTTTTGGTGATAATTCTTTCAAAATATGTTCTATATGAGCTTTTAGTATCATATTTTGGGTTTTATCTTCGGGCGAAAGATAATTATCGTCAGGGATATAATCTTCAAGCGAAAGATTCTCGGCAACGGGAGCATCAAGACTGACGGGTTCCAGTTTAATGGTTTTCATAACCATTATAACCTGTTTTACGGGGAGTTTTGTCCTTTCCGCTATTTCGTTAATATCAGCTTCACGTCCGAGTTCATAGTTTAGGGAAAACATTGCTTTTTTGACGCTGCGAATTTTATCTATCATATGCACGGGGATTCTGATAAGTTTAGAGTTATTGGCTATTGCACGCACAATTGTTTGTCTTATCCACCAGGTTGCATATGTTGAGAATTTAAATCCTTTTGAATAATCAAATTTATTTGCTGCTTTAATAAGTCCCAAAGAACCCTCCTGCACCAGATCCATAAATAAGACACCTTGTCCCGCATATTTTTTTGCAATACTGACAACCAGTCTTAGATTTGCCTGAATCAGCTTCTTTTTTGCTTTTATTGCTTTGTGCTTATCTCCCTCCATAATATCTTTTCCCAGAGCTTCTTCTTCTTCTCTTTTAAGGAGTTTTGTTTTGCCTATGTCTTTTAAATACATCTGCAGGATATCATCTTTAAAAACAATATTGTTAAAAAAAGCAATTTCTTCTTCATCTTCATCATTTGCCAGATGTATAAATTGGTTTTCTTCTTCAAAATTTTCAATATACTGAATACTCATTATAAATCCTCCGACTTAGTGTGTTTGTTTTAACCCTAAATAATAAAATCTTCGCCGGATATTTTTTCCTATACTGCTAAACTCGGCACAAAGCTCCGCAACTCGCACTAAAAGTGCTCAAACAGCGCTCCGCCCTGCTGTTGCCTCGTTAAGCATTATTACGGAAAAAATATATGCCATCAGATTTTATTATTTAGGGTTAAATATATGCTAAAGTTCTTTAGTATATTAACTAAAAAACTGATTAATTCTTATGACGGAAGATTTTTTTTTGAGTTCCTGAAATTTTTTTAGTATCCCAAAGAAAGTCCTGCACAGATATTTATGGATTGACCCGTTATGGATTTTGCATTATCCGAGATTAAATATTCACAAACAGATGCAATTTCCTCCGGTGTAACAAATCTTCTTTGCGGGATTGTTTCAATAATTTCATTGCGTGAAAAATCCTCTTGAAGATTTTCATTATTGATAAGCTCTGTATCTACCCAGCCCGGGTTAATTATATTAACGGTTATATTATCCTGTGCCAGTTCAAGCGCCAGAGCTTTTGTCATTCCGATTAAAGAGGCTTTTGTCATGGAATATAATGATGCATTTGCTTCTCCCATAACTCCTGAGATAGAACCTATATTTATAATTCTGCCCCACTTTTGACTTTTCATATGCGATGCAAAGGATTTAATAAGAATTAAAGGTGCTGCACAATTCAGCATTAAAGAGTCATAGATGTCTTTGTTATTATAATTTTCAATAATCGAGTAAATATAGCTTCCCGCATTATTTATCAGAATATCAATATTTGTATTTAATTTTTTATGAAAGTCTTCAATATTCTCAAATTTAGATAAATCGCAAGGGATAAATCCTGCGAAATTATTCTCATTGCATAGATTTTTAAGTTTTTCACCGTATCTTCCGGTTATAAAAACATTGTATTTACAGGCAAAATGTTTTGCAATCGCAAGTCCTATTCCTTGCGATGAACCTGTTATAAGAATATTTTTTTTATCCCTGATCAACATTTGTAATAAAACTCATTAATGCCATTATAAAAGAATTTACTAAATCTTTTTTTTCATTATCATTCAGTGTTTTAATAAATTCAATACAGGTATGAAGATTATAATTTTCGTCATACCATCTTTTATACCCCGGAGGCGCATTTTCATTAAGGTGTACAATTTTCTCATCAAAATTGCTTCCGTATTTTTCCATAATTATCTGAAGGAAATCCTGCGCGATAAGGTCAATATGCTCGTCATTAACTTGTTCTAATAAAGCTAATAATGATTTCAATTCGGGATATTTATCGTACCAACGGCTGTATTTCATAATTAACCTGCCGGCCAGTTAAAGTTTCTGCCTGCCATAACATGTACATGTATGTGAAAGACGGTTTGCCCCGCGCTTTCACCTGTATTTATTACGGTTCTGTATTCTTTAATACCGAGTTTTTCCGCAATTTTGGGAACAGCGGAAAATATATTACCGAATGCTTCTTCTGAATCAATATCATTTAAAGATGCATAGTGTTTTTTAGGGATAACAAGAAAATGTACCGGTGCCTGAGGATTTAAATCATTAAATGCGACAACATTTTCATCTTCATAAATTAAATCTGCCGGAATTTCTTTATTTGCTATTTTACAAAATATACAATCTGCCATTTTAAACCTCTTAACTTCAACTTAATCAATTTTACAACATAACATTGATTTTATACAACGTTAATATTTTTATTTTATAATTTTACTATGAAAAATGCATACGAAACGGATACAATAGCAGCAATAGCAACGCCTGTCGGAAACGGCGGGGTCAGTATTATAAGAATTTCAGGCTCGGATTCGTTTAAAATTATTGATAAAATTTTTACTTCCAAGAATTTAAACGCCGGACAAATTTATCACGGAAGAATTCTTGATAATAACGAACAACTGGATGAAGTTATTGTACTTCCGTTTAAAGCGCCCCGAAGTTATACGGGTGAAGATATTATTGAAATCCAATGCCATGGCGGAATACATATAACTAAAAAGATACTTGATATTGTTCTTATGCAAGGGGCAAGATATGCCGGGCGCGGAGAGTTTACCAAAAGAGCATTTTTGAACGGAAAGATGGATTTATCGCAGGCAGAGGCAGTTCTTGATTTAATTCATGCCGGAACTGAAAAGTTTGCCCAGCAAAGTGCCAAAAATTTATTCGGGAAACTTTCAATAGAAGTCGGAAAAATAAGACAGCAGATTATGGATTTGCTTTCAAGAATAATTGCTGCTGTTGATTTTCCCGAAGATGTAGCTGAGCCCGAATATGAATATATAGAAAAGATACTGGAAGAAATTCTCGGTAAGATAAATCATATTTTGAGTTTTTCAAACAGTTCAAATATTTTCAGACAGGGCATAAAAATTGTTCTGGCAGGAAGACCAAATGTCGGGAAATCCTCACTTTTTAATGCTCTTTTAAATCTGGACAGAGCTATCGTAACTGATATTGCAGGTACAACAAGAGATGTTCTACAGGAAACCATTGATATAGACGGTATTGCTGCTACCATAATCGATACCGCAGGTATCAGAGAAGGTGAAGATGTAAATAAAGTCGAAGCAATCGGAATTGATTATTCCAAAAAATATGTTCAAGACGCCGATATTGTTCTGTTTTTATACGATATAAGCGAAGGTTTTACTCTTGATGACGGTGAAATTTTTGATTCTGTTAAACATAAAAACTGTATTAAAGTTGCAGCGAAATCGGACTTGACCGAAAAAAGGGACAATGATTCAATTTGTATTTCTTTAAAGACGGGTGAAAATCTTGAATTGTTAAGAGATAAAATCAGACATGCCGTTTTAAATCAAAATCTTACAGAGATTGAGTTTATAACCAATCAAAGACAGCAAAAATGTCTTGAAGAAACAAAAAATGCATTGATTAATGCTTTAATTGCCGCCCGGAATAAAGAAATTCAGGATTTAATTTCAATAGACGTCAAATCGGCTCTTATGTATATATCCGAGGTATCGGGCGAAGTTATTACGGATGAAATTTTAAACAATATTTTTGATAATTTTTGTATAGGAAAATAGTTTTTTAAATAATTTAAAATACTCCTGTCAACTGCTCAGTTGGGTGATAAATTTTTTCAAATTTATTTTTAAACTGTAATTAAAATCATAGCTGACAGATTTAGGATAAGTGCAAAATGAGCTTTGTGTTTAATTTTTTGAATAAAGAAACAGATTTTATAAAAGATGCATTTATAAATATTTCAAAATATTCAACGGGTGAAATAATTATTACGGATGAGAAGTTCAATATAATTTTCCGTAACAGTTCGTCCGACAGCTGTCAAAATTTTTTGGATTTGGATAAAAATTTTGTTACTGCAGATTTTAAAAAGAACATAAACAATTTTAAAAAATCGGATAAAAATCATTTATTTATAAAAATGATTTTTAACAGTGACGGTGATTTTACCAATCTTCCAGTTGATGTGCATATTTGTAAAATAAGAAACAAAAAAAATGTTCTTAAAGGTTTTGCCGTAATTATTCAGGATATTACAAATGAGATACAAAACAGAATTCAAAGAGAGACTTTTATAGATATTATTTCTCATGATTTAAGAAATCCTCTGCGTGCAAATGTTCAGATTTTAGAGCTTATTTTAAAAGATAAATTCGGCAAGGTGGATAATAATCTCAGAGTAATGTTATCGGAGCTTTTAGACTCTTGTAAATTTATGAATTATATGGCGGAGAATCTTGTAACGAAATATAAGAATGAATTCAGCATGTATGAACTTTTAAAAGAGCCGTATTCAATAGTAAAACTTATTAAAGACAGATATAATGCGCTTTCGGGGATGCTTGATAAAAAGCATCAAAGCATTGAACTTACCGTAAACGGAAAGATAGATGATGTTAATATCGATGTTGATGCTATGGAAAAAGTTATTAACAGTCTTATTATAAATGCGTCAGAGTCTAATCCTGAGGGGGCGACTATAAAAATCAAGGTGGAGAATCAACAAAACAATGCAGAGATAGTATTTTTTAATTGTGACGCAAAACATAAAAATTCGGCGGAATTATTTGAAGAGTATTTATCATGTTCAAACAGATTTCGCAAAATCGGTTTCGGACTTGAGCTTTATAATTGTAAACGTATAGTTGAAGCACACTTCGGCAGTATCAATGCAAAGAATTCGGGAAAATCGGGCATGAAAATATCTTTGAGTCTTCCCTTATACAGGTGATTGATTTATTTATAAAATTTCTTTATTCTGACAATATAAATATAGTGTATAAATTAAGAAATTTTATTATATGTACATAGTTAATTTATATACAGTTTTTCAGCTGTTCAGCGGCAAATATTATAACTATAAACTTAAAACGCTTGAAACGATTGCCGAATTCTTTAATTGTAAAATTAATGATATTTTAATAGAAGTTTAAAATCTTAATTAATTATAAATTTTTTCTGATTTTAAAAAAAATACCGTTAAACTGTATATGTAAGGTTGAATAAATCAATCTCAGGAAAAGAGGTGTTCTTTAATGATAGATTTTAACAGATTAACGGATTATACAAAGGAAATTTTATACGCTTCACAGCAAATAATGTACAGATACCGAAATTCCCAGCTTGAACCATTGCATATTATGCTTGCAATAGCTGAAGATAGTGACGGAATAGCTAAAGATTATTGCCGGGAACTTAAAATAGACGGCGATAATTTTAAACATAAAATTGTCAATGCCGTATCAGAGCTTCCGCAGGTTCAAACTTCAAATCCCAATCAGCAGTTATATATGTCGCAGACAACAAATAATATGTTTGATATGGCGCAGGAATGTGCGGATAATTTAAAAGATTCTTTTATAAGCATTGAACATATTTTAATTGCAATGACTGAACTTACAGGCTCAAAAATACAGGAAATATTAACCGATAATAAAGTAAATAAAAATACAATCTTAAATGCAATGAAAAAAATAAGAGGAAACAGAAAAGTGGACAGCAAAAACGCGGAAGATTCATATAAAGCACTTGAAAAATATTCAACCGATTTAACGGCGCAAGCCCGTAAAGGAAAACTTGACCCTGTTATAGGCAGAGATGACGAAATAAGACGTGTAATACAGGTATTAAACAGAAAAACAAAAAATAATCCGGTATTAATAGGTGAACCCGGTGTAGGTAAAACGGCAATTATAGAAGGTTTGGCGCAGCGTATAATAAGAGGTGATGTTCCCGAAAACCTTAAAGAAGCAAAACTTGTAGCGCTTGACCTTGGTGCATTGATTGCCGGTGCAAAATTCAGAGGCGAATTTGAAGAACGTTTGAAGGCTGTATTAAAAGAGGTTGAAGATTCAAACGGCGAGATAATAATGTTTATAGATGAACTGCACACCGTAGTAGGTGCCGGAGCCTCAGAAGGTTCAACCGATGCGGGAAATCTCTTAAAACCGATGCTTGCAAGAGGTGTTTTAAGATGTATTGGCGCAACAACCATAAATGAATACAGAAAGTATATAGAAAAAGACCCCGCGCTTGAGCGTAGATTTCAGCCCGTTATGGTTGATGAACCGTCCGTTGAAGATACAATCAGTATTTTAAGAGGTTTGAAACAGAGATATGAAGTTCACCACGGAGTAAGAATAAAAGACAGCGCACTTGTTGCCGCCGCAAAATTATCCGACAGATATATTACGGACAGATTTTTGCCCGATAAAGCCATTGACCTTATTGATGAAGCTGCTTCTTCTTTAAGGATAGAAATAGATTCAATGCCCGAAGAACTTGATATGCTTGTTCGCCAAAAAATGCAGCTTGAAATTGAACGTGAAGCATTAAAACAGGAGGAAAATTCTGATAATGCCGAAAAAATTCAAAATATCGAAAATATATTAAAAGACCTTAATGAAAAGATAGATAAATTAAAAACTCAATGGGAGCTTGAAAAAAGCAGTATACAAGGCGAGGCTTCGATAAAAGAGGAAATTGAAAAAGTAAAAATTGAAATTGAAGCCGCAGAACGTGACATGGATTTGCAAAAAGCTGCGGAACTTAAATACGGTAAATTAATGCAGCTTGAAAAACAGCTCAAAGAAGCAGGTGAAAATCAATCCGAACATAAAAATACTTTGTTAAAAGAAGAAATTGACGAAGATGATATTGCCGAAATCGTAAGTAAATGGACGGGTATTGCCGTAAATAAACTCTTAGAAAGCGAAAAGCAAAAACTTGTTAATATGGAAGAGTTCTTGCACAAGCGTGTTATAGGTCAGGATGAACCTGTTGAAATAGTTTCTGATGCTATAAGACGAGCCCGCAGCGGCTTAAAAGACCCTAATCGTCCGATTGGTACATTTATGTTTCTCGGGCCTACAGGCGTCGGTAAAACAGAACTTGCTAAAGCATTGGCTGAATTTATGTTTAATGACGAAGATGCTTTAATCAGAATTGATATGTCCGAATATATGGAAAAACATACGGTTGCAAGATTGATAGGTGCACCTCCCGGATATATAGGTTATGATGAAGGCGGTCAATTAACAGAAGCTGTAAGACGTAAGCCATACTCGGTTGTTCTTTTTGATGAAATTGAAAAAGCTCACCCCGATGTATTTAATATAATGCTGCAAATTTTTGATGACGGCAGATTAACTGATTCTAAGGGCAGAACCGTTGACTTTAAAAATACTTTAATTATATTAACAAGTAACATAGGCAGTGATATTATTCTGAAAAATACACTTCAGGCTATGCTTTCCGAAAAAGAAAACGAACAGACAAAAGAAGAAGTAACGGCACTTTTGCAAAGCCGTTTTAAGCCTGAATTTTTGAACAGAATAGATGATATAATTTTCTTTAAAGCATTAAATATGGTTCAATTGGCTAAAATTGTTGATATACAAGTTGCACATTTACATAAACTGCTTGCTGAACAGGATATATCTCTTACCATAACCGATGATGCAAAAGAATATCTTGCCCAGAAAGGATATAATCCTATTTACGGTGCAAGACCGCTGAAAAGAACCATAAGACAACTTGTGGAAAATCCTTTATCAAAAAAAATATTAAAACAGGAGATATTACCTCAATCTCATGTTATAATAGATGTCAAAGATGACGAACTTGTTTTTGAAACCAAATAAATACAACTTATATAAATGTACACACATCAATTAACCCGAAGAAGCCTTATTCTTCGGGATTTTCTTGTTCTTTTTCTTCAAATGTTAAATCTTGTATGGCTTCTTCGTCTGTTTCTTCATTTATTTCTTCCGAAGAACCCTGTTTTAGATTTTTAAAGAAGTTTTTAATTCTTGAGCCAATGGTGTCCATTTCATCAAGCAGTAATTCACTTTTATCTTCCTGTTTGGTAGAAGATTCAAAAATATCTTGTTCTTCTTTTTCTTCTTCTTTTTTCTTACGCTGTTTAAAATATCCCAAATTGCCCGCACCACCGTCATTTGTGTGGTGAGACTTTTGGATGGATGGAATATGATCAGGGCCGTTAATACCGAATGACATCTCTTACCTTTTTTAGAAAAGTGAACAATTATTAGAAAATTATAGTATATATTATTATTATATACTACTTTTGTAGAAAATGAAATCATGTATATGTAGGATATTAGTATACGGTATCTTCAAATAAGTCCATGGCAAGACCTAATCTGTATGTATTATCATCAACATATACAGGCACTGCCGCCATCCCTGCATCTTTCATTGCAAAATACATACAATGATCCGGGGCATTTGTTTTTTGACTTAAACAAAAGGATATTGAATCTTGATTTAAGTTTTCTTTTCCGAAGTGTTCAATATAGTCAAGAGCATCATTTGTACCTGTCATCGAGGTTATATACAGTGATGAAGCGGGAATATCATCGCCGCTTTTAAGCATAAAATCCAATTCGTCTCTATAGTATTTATTATAATCAGATTTGCAGTGTTCAAAATTGCTGTCTTGTTGTTCAAGCATTTGTTCTAATTTTCTTACGTTAACATAAGCGGTATGCATATTCTTCGGTGCCGGTTGAGTTCTGTGATTTATTGTTCTGGGCTGCATCAGACTGTTTGTAACATATCTTTTAAATTGTATGCCGTTTGAAACTAAAAATGTATCAATCATTTTATCAAAACGATCAGGAACAACTAAAGTTGCCTGTGTCGTACATGTCAGATTATAATCGGGTTTATTTAGTCTTGTATTTATATCTTCGGAATATTGAAATTGGTTTTTATCGCAAAATTCCACAAAATCACTGTATCCCTGTCTTTGCTGTATGCTGTCTTTACCTGCAGCGCTTACTTTATATGTGCTTCCGAAAGATATATTTGAAATCATATAAACACTCCTTTTTTTCTTCTAAAACCCGACAAGGAAAAAGTTGACTGTTTTTAAAAAAATAGTAAAGAAGTATTACGGTAAGAATTTTCTTTTTAAAAGACAATGTGTTACTTTATAAATATGTCAAATATAAATTGGAATCAGCTCTCAAATAATTATAATAATTTTAACGGAATGAATACAAAAAATGTTCAAAATACTCCGCTGAATCAAGCCAATGCAAATACGCAGCAGCAAAGAACTCCGCTTGAAGTTTTATTTCCAAAATATATTTCTCAGCTCAGTCAAACGGTTAATGAACTTGCAATGCTAAATCAACAGCAAATGACTAATATGATTAGAGACTTGCTTCAATTCCCGCGAAATTTTGAACAGCTTTTAACTCAATTGGCGGTTAATCCCGGTGAAATAAATCAAAAAATAGCAGTTTTACTTCTGGCTTCAAATATGAATATAACTCAATTGTCCGCTCTTTTGAAAAACAGTTCCAAAACGGCAATGACTAATTTATATCAAATGCTTGCGCAGTTTAATATAACCGGCATGAGCCTGAAAGATGAACAGATAGGGCAATTAACAAAGTTAATTTCTTTTATTGCCGCTTCATCATCCAGTGATGTTCAAACTCTTAGAACTACAATGCTTATGTATCTTCCCTGGCTTCCGTTAACGGATCCTGAGATGTTCAAGTTGGAATTTGACAAAAAAACTTCCGATGACGGACTTTCTGCTGACGATAGTATAACTGTTTTAATTTCTACGGAAAATTACGGTAATATAAAGGCTGATATCTATAAAACGGACGCCGATGGAATTAAGATAGAATTTATTTCTTCCGAAACTTTTCCTCTTGAAGAATTTAAAATTCTTATGAAAGAAGAGAGTAAAAAATACAGTATTAATATAAATTTTGACCTATTTAAAAAAGAATCGTTTAATAAAAAAAAGAATGAGAAAGCTCAAACGAAGATATTTATGAATACAAGCCCAAAAGTTAATCCGTTTTTGCTTTTAATATCCAATGCTTTAATAAAAAATATTCATATAATAGACAGCAGGGAAAATCTGCATGAACTAAGAAAAGAGAAAATAAATGGCGAAAGTTAAGACAAAATGGGTGTGCCAGAATTGCGGTTATGAAACACTTAAATATATAGGTAAATGTCCTGATTGCGGAAATTGGGGAACATTGGTTGAAGAAGTTGAAATTAAAAATACTTCTTCCGTATCACAAAGTGTTGTTATAGATGACAGTCCTGTTTGTTTAATTAATGAGATTGAAATAACTGAAAGTATAAAATCTTCTACGGGATTTGCTGAACTGGACAGGGTGCTTGGAGGCGGACTTGTTCAAGGTTCTCTTATTTTACTCGCGGGTGACCCCGGTATTGGTAAGTCTACTTTGATATTACAAACTGCTGGTAATGTATGTAGTCAGGATAAAAAACTTTTATATGTCTGCGCTGAAGAATCCGGTTCTCAGGTGAAACTCAGAGCGCAAAGGCTCAATGTTAATTCTGATAAATTGTATGTATACTCCCAGACAAATTTAGAGGCTGTTATAAATCAAATTGATGTTATAAAACCCGAAATTCTTGTTATAGATTCAATTCAGTCGGTATATACGTCAAATATTACAAGTTCTGCCGGAAGCGTTTCTCAAATTCGCGAATGCACGAATTTACTTATGGATATTGCTAAAAACAAAGGTATTACGGTTATAGTTATCGGGCATGTCACAAAAGACGGTAATATAGCGGGACCTAAGGTTTTAGAGCATATGGTCGATACCGTTATATATTTTGAGGGTGACAAGTATAAATCTCAACGTTTATTGCGTTCCATAAAAAACCGTTTCGGCTCGACAAATGAAATAGGTGTATTTAATATGGTTGAATCAGGGCTTGAGGAGGTTACAAATCCGAGCGAACTTTTTATGAAAGAACGAACTGATTCGGCAACCCCCGGCAGCGTTATTATTGCGGCGAATGAAGGAACAAGAGCGCTTCTGGTCGAAGTTCAGGCATTGGTCGGAAAAACTTCATATCCTTCTCCAAGACGTGTTTCTACGGGTGTCGAGTATAACAGATTACTTCAGATTATTGCCGTACTTGAGAAAAGAATAGGTCTGCAATTATCAAGTCATGACGTATATGTAAATGTTATCGGCGGGATAGAAATTGATGAACCTGCTGCGGATTTGGGTATTGCGCTTGCTATTGCCACTTGTTTCCGTGATGTTGTTGTTTCTTCTGATTGCGTGATTATAGGGGAAATTAGTTTATCCGGTGAAATCAGAAATGTTTCTAATATAGAAAAACGTATATATGAAGCGCAGAAACTCGGATTTAAAAAGGCGATTGTGCCAAAGCAAAATAAAAAATTATCGGAAAATTTTGATATTGAAATTGTCGAAGTGCCGCGCCTTATTGATGCCATAAAAGTTTGTGTGTCAAAAAGCAATTAATTTCATTAGATTTCTAATAACTCCACATTATCTCTTTTTAATGAATAAATAACATACTTTGTTGTTAATGTTAATAGTCTTATACTTAATCTTTTAAGCAGATAACTTATTTAGAGTTAATAACAAGTAACAAAAACAGGCTAAACACTTGACAAATAGTGAAAAATAGTGCATAATAATAGTGTATGACCCTAGCGACTTCCATTAAGTTGAGTTTCTAGGGTTTTTTCTTTGCCATAACGCTATTAAAATCACAAATTCTATCAAGATATAACAAACTGTCTTTTGAAATATAACCTAAAAGTTTTCTTAAATCGTTATAGCAGTTAATTATACCGTAAGGGTAATTTATAACAATTTCATGGTGGAATATTCTGTTTCTTAATTTCAGCATTAGTTGAAGTGTTGGGGAAATTTTACCTAACTTATCAAATTCAGAGAAGTTAGGATAATCAGCAAATACTGTTTTAAAGAAGCCTGCTTTGTGCCATAGAGTGTTTTTATACTTTCTTCCGCATAAATAAATCCAGAAACCTAATGATAATTCTGCAATTAAGTCGTCTTTTGTAAATTTTTTATACCCTTTCTTTAAAAGTTTTTGTTTAGCATCTTGAAGTTTGTTAAATTCACCCGTTTGCAAAATATTTTGACTGTTGAGTTCTATCATCAACCAATCTTTTTGAATTGTATTTTCAATAGCTTGATTTATCCTGTTTCGCAAAGATATTTCAAGTATTGATAACAGCGGATATAAAGACTTTGAAACTTCAATGTTAAACAAATACCTTTCAAGAGCAATAGAATCAGTGTCGTTAATGTCATATTTATAAGAACTCAAACGATTAGAGCTGAATAAATTTACCAGATTGTTTTCTAAGGTATTTTGCATAGTTGTATTATAGCACAGACAAACATTTTATGATTGGAACTCGCCAAAACCACCTAAATACTAAAATAGAGCCTTATCATGGAGACTCTAAAAAGTTAAATGCAGATGAAGGGACTTGTCTTGAGTCGTAGGCGAGTAAAACGAGCCGTACGAATCAGGATACTCGAACGGGTAAACCTGCGATTGTTTCGCCAGAAACAATTCGGGTGAAAAGTCCCGTTAAAAAGACTTCAAACGGAATCTTAAAAAAATGTCCGGAACGGGACTGTCTTGTTCGCTCGCAATAAACGGCGTTCAAAATGAAAACTCGACGTTTCCATTTTTCAGCCTCTGCTCGCTCACGCTTGAACCGATACAAAACTTCGTTTTGCAAGGGTTCTGCGTCCCTTTTATAATTTTATAATTTCATATAAACAAAAATGTCCGGGACGGGACTTGAACCCACATGTCGCAAGACACATGAACCTGAATCATGCGCGTCTACCAATTTCGCCACCCGGACATTCATTGTTTATTCTATCATAAATATTTTTTATTGTTCATCTTTTACTAAATATTTTCCGTCTTTTATTCTTGCGGCAAAATATGGTTTGTCTTTTCCTTTTTCTTTCATAAATATAACAAACGGACGGTCAAAATAATAAAGATTATTTATATCAATCTCTCTTACGGGAGCTAAAGATGTTTTCATCATAACGCTCATGCCTGCTTCACTCTTTAGTTTTGCTCCTTCATTATCCAAATCAAATTTTATTGTTTGAAGTGTCTTTAATATTTCCCATGTATATCCTGTTGTATCATAGGTTTTATCTTTAATATCTTTTTGTGCCAGTTCTTTATCAAAGTTTAATTCTTCATCAATATGTATAAACGGTATTTTATAATAGTTTTTGAATTTGACAGCTACGGGATATGAAGATTTAGCTTGTATTTCTTCTATTCTTTTTTGAGAATATTCATTTTTATTTGCACTTTTTTCAAGCATTTCAAGATATATCTCATCAAAAGATTTGTCTGATGAAGTTAAATATAAAATTATTTCATCTTTATTGTTTTTATCAGAAAATTTAACCGCAAAATCATTATCATTTGCATAGAATAATGATTCCGTGTAACTTTCTCTTAAAGGCTGGTTCTTTTTATCTTCCGCAGCAAATGTATAACCGAAAAATTTGTATTTCTGACCTTCTTCGTTATTAAAATATTGGCTGTCCAGTATGCTGTATGGTTTGATAAATTTGAAATTTTTCAAAAGCATTGAATAAATAAACCATTTATTGGTTTTTTCATCGGCAATATTTTCAAATTCAAAACTGTCTAAAATATCACTTGTTTCATTAAATTTTTCTTTAATAGCTTTTTCTATTTCTTTTTTATGTTTAAGAGTTTGTTTTGTAACTGAGATATAATAAGAATCTTCACTTAAATCATCTTTTGTGAATAATTGCTTGTTAAGCTCATCCGCTAAGGGCGGGTTGCCTTCAACATATTCAATTTTTTCCGTTCCGACAAGTTTTATGAACTCATTCCAGCATAATTGAAAAGTGGATGTCCAGGCATCTTGAGATGCCGTTTGTACAAGCGGTTCGGTTTGAATATTTTTAATGTCTTCTCCCTTGCATCCTGTTGCAGCTATGCCTATAGTGAGCATTAATAACATAACTAATAATTTCTTCATATATTCTCCTTAAGTTATATGTTACATTCTTGAAAATACTTCAACAGCGAAAGAATCGGTTGTATTAGCCAGAAAATATGCACTTGATGCTATCATAGATGCGTTATCCGTACAGTATTTCATCTCGGGTGCATAAATTTTATATCCTTCATTGTTAAGTGCAAAGAACTTTTTTCTGATTTCCGAATTTGCTGCAACTCCGCCTGCAAGTACAATTGTTTTTGTGTTTATATTGTCCGCAGCTTTTTTAACTTTTTTAAATAAGGTTGACGACACATTCTCCTGAAAACTTGCAGCTATATCAGCTTTGGGAAGCTCATCATTTTCTTTTTTTAAACGTTGTATAAGTTGAAGTGATGCTGTTTTTAGACCCGAGAAGCTGAAATCAAATTCGTTATGAAGTTTTGCCTCGGGCAGTTTATATGCGTGAGGATTTCCGCTTTGGGCAAGTTTATCCAGATTAACTCCGCCGGGATATGGTAAACCTATAAGCCTTGCAACTTTGTCATATGCCTCGCCAACGGCATCATCAATTGTTTCACCGATAATACGCTGCTCAAGCCAGCTTTTAACTTCTATAATTTGTGTATGTCCTCCGCTGACAAGCAGTGCAACAAAAGGCGGTTTTAAATCAGTATTTAAATAGTTTGCACAAACATGCGCATTAAGATGATTTACGCCTATAAATGGTTTATCATTTGCTGCGGCAAGTGCTTTACCTGCATTCATACCGACAAGAAGTGAACCCACTAATCCCGGGCCTACCGTTGCCGCGAATGCGGTTATATCATTTGACGTTAAGCCTGCCTGCTCAAATGTCTGAGCTATAACCAGATTAATGGCTTCAAGATGTTCTCTTGCCGCAACCTCAGGAACAACTCCTCCGAATTCAATATGGGTTTTTATTTGTGAAGCTACAACGTTTGACAATACTTCACGTCCGTTTTTTACAATGGCTGCCGCTGTTTCGTCGCAGCTTGATTCTATTGCGAAAATTATATTGTCATATCCGCTTTCCGTACCTATTAATACGGGCTTATCGGTTATCGGGGTTCTGAATTCTTTAACAGGCATTTTTTCTCTTTCGTTTTTCTAAATTTTATAATATCATCTAAATATAAAATGTGTGAGGATTTTTATTATGGCAAGACCGATGAATATTACCGAAAAAATTTTAGCAAAGCATTCAGGTTTAGATGAAGTAAAAGCAGGGCAACTAATAACGGCTAAAGTTGATATTACTCTTGCCAATGATATAACAGGTCCTGTTGCAATAAATGAATTTAATAAAATCGGTACGGATAAAGTCTTTGACAAATCACGTGTTGTATTTGTTCCTGATCATTTTGTTCCGAACCGTGATATTAAATCAGCTCAGCAGGTAAAGCAGGTCAGGGAATTTGCCAAAGCTCAGGGGCTTGAACACTTTTTTGAAGTCGGCAGAATGGGAATTGAACATGCGCTTTTGCCGGATAACGGTATAGTTACTGCCGGCGATGTTGTTATCGGGGCTGATTCTCATACATGTACATACGGCGCAATAGGTGCTTTTTCTACCGGTATGGGTTCAACTGATATAGCTTGCGCCATGGCATCGGGTGAAACATGGCTTAAAGTACCTTCTGCTATTAAAGTTGAGTTTAACGGTAAACTTAATAAATGGGTAACCGCAAAAGATTTAATTTTATATTTAATCGGTGATATCGGTGTTGACGGTGCATTATATAAGACTCTTGAAATAGGCGGAGGCACAATCCGTGAAATGCCTATGGACGGCAGGTTTACCATTTGTAATATGGCAATTGAAGCGGGAGCTAAAAACGGTATTATTGAACCTGATGAGATTACAAAAAAATATCTTAAAAACAGAAGTATCAGAACCCCTGAATTTTACTGCAGCGATAAAGATGCAGAGTATGAAAAGGTTATTGTATACAATACGGAAGATATTGAACCTGTTGTTGCATTTCCTCATCTTCCGGGGAATACAAAACCGGTATCAAAAGCAGGCGATATAAAAATAGATCAGGCTGTAATCGGCAGCTGCACAAACGGGAGATTATCTGATATTAAAGCGGCAGCTGAGGTTTTAAAAGGACGAAAAGTCCATAAAGACGTAAGATTAATAGTATTTCCTGCTACCCAGCAAATATATTTGGAAGCACTAAGAGCAGGATATTTGGAAACGATAATAGAATCAGGCGGAGCAGTTTCAACACCTACGTGCGGACCTTGTCTGGGCGGGCATGCAGGAATTTTGGCTGCGGGTGAAAGAGCTATATCTACTACGAACAGAAATTTTGTCGGCAGAATGGGACATGTTGAGAGTGAAGTATATCTTTCTTCTCCGTATGTTGCTGCCGCAAGTGCCGTTGCGGGAAGAATTATTTCACCTGAAGCGCTTTAATTATTGTTTTGTTTGTGTAAGTTTAAAAGAAAGTTTACTGCAGGTACGAAATTGATTTTTGGTATTATTGATTAATCTTTGAGAAAGTATTATCAAATTAAAAATTTTATTATCATATGCATTGTGGGATTCTTCAAATTCATTTTTCAGTATATCAATGAGTGTCTTAATTATTGATAAATTGCTGCTTACATTTATCATCTGAATTTCAAGTCTATCTGCCAGTTCTTTGTTCATCGTATCTCCTTCTTAATATTGTTTAATATTTATAAAATAATAATTTAATTTTAAAATATTATTTTATAAAATGCAATGGTTTTTTTAATTATTTCTTTAATTTTCAAAGTATATTATATTTTTAAATTATGGATTTACGTGTTGAAATTAGAAAACTTGCTATGCAGGAAAATGTTACATTGACTGAACTGGCAAAATATATAGAAAATAAAAAACAAAGAGCATATTCTATTCAGAACCTGTCAACAAAAATAAAAAAAGGTACTTTGAATATAACCGAATTGGAAATAATTCTTGAAAAGCTCGGTTATAGTATTAATTTTAATAAAAAATAAATAAAGATTTTAAATGCTTATTGTGACCCTGGAGCCCTCTTTGTGATAATTTCCTCCGCCGCAAATGGTTTCTATAACCTTTAGTAAAAACTCTCTTGGTGCTTCCATCTGGTTAATATAAAATTCCTGATTGCCTAAATGTCTTATCTTTATTATGGCCTTTGCTGTTTTATCGGCAGGAACATATAAAGACGCAACCTCTAAATCTAGCAGTTTTTGCTCGACTTCGTCATTATATCCATGTACAAGTTCGGGAACGGTTCCTTTAATTGCAATGATTCTTCCCGTAAATAACGGAGTATCTTTTTCCCGATGCAAAGCCTTTGGTTTGTCTTTCATATTTGATGCAAAACTTATTGAATGCCATAAGATATTTAAAAGTGCAATGTGTCTTTGTTTATCGTATTCACAGTAAATGTTCTCTGACGGAATGCCCCTTGTTGTAAATGATTGCTTTAAATATTCAACAGTAAGCGCCATATTTTCAACCATTTTATCAAATAAAACGGCAGTATTTGCGTTTGATTGCTGGTATTCAAGAAATTGTTTGTACATATGACTTGATACAAGACTCATTCTCTCTTGGATTACGGAAGATTTTCTTGCCGTTGTTTCTAAATCGTCAAAATTGCCGTTCAAAAAATACCGTCCTTTTCTTGAATTTATTTTATTAGAAAATAACTTTTTATAAAACAATTTTAAACCTTTTTATTACAAAAACCCATACTTAATTTACATTATTTGTTTTTTTCTTCGTTATTTTTTGATTTTTTATTTTGTCTTAAATATCATATTGTTTATGAAGATTGTAATTGTCGGATATGGTGAAATGTTTGATGCTCTGGTCGCAGGTGTTATGGAATCAGGACATGATTTGGTTGGGGTTTTCAGGCAGGAAAATATTAAATACGGGTTTTTCCGCCGTTTAATTCATGATATATTTATGCCGTCCGCCAACAGGCTTTTTGTTAGATCTCTCGGATTATACGATATAAAAGCCAACAGTGTTAATTCTGAAAAATTCAGAAGGGAAATAAAAAAACTTCAAGCTGATATTATTCTTGTGGGGTCCTGGGGTGAAAAATTTTCCGCTCAAACTATTAATACTCCGAAACTTGCCTGTGTGAATGTACATCCGTCGCTTTTACCTAAATATAGAGGACCTAATCCTTATACTCGGGTAATATTAAACAATGAAGAAGAAACGGGTGTTACCTTCCATGTTATGGATATAAATTATGATACAGGTTCAATCTTACATCAGGTAAAAACTTCGGTATCAAAGGAAGAAACAGGATTGAGCCTGAAGCTGAAATGCTGCTATATCGCAAAGCGTGAAGTTCCCGTGCTTCTAAAATCTTTTAAGTATAAATTAAAAAATCAAATAAGCCAGAATGAACAAGATTCTTCATATTATCCTCAAATTTCACTTGCCGATACAATTCTTGATTTTGAAAAAGATACCGCCGATGACATCTCGCGTAAAATAAGGGCGCTTACTCCCTGGATTAATTGTTATATACCGTATCGGGAAGAATTTTTTGAATTTAAGAAATATCATGTTTCGGATAAATATGCTTCTATGCCGCCTGCGACAATTATTGAGAAGACGGATACCGATTTATTTATTGTTTGCAAGGACTTAAAAATTATAAAATTTTCACAGGTTAAATTGAAAAGACCCATTCTTAGAATATTTAATAAATTTTATATAAGAAAATTTGTTGAAATAAACTCTAAAGCAATATGATTTGTTGTATAATGTAAATAATCAGATAAACAGGCAGGATAAATGTTAGATTTAAATGCAAATTATGAAGTTATAACTTTTGCTATCGGTGATACCAAAGCAGGTTCCAAAATGGGTAAACTTCAGGTTAAAAATATAGAGAACGGCAGTACTCTAAACTGCATCTTGTGGGAAGAAACACTTAACAGACTTGATTCTAAACTTTTTCGCTCGGGTAACGTTATAAAAATAAATTCGGGAACTTATAATGAAAAATATAATAACTGTTTGGTTTCAGAACTTTCATTAATAAAAGAAGCACGCCTCGGGCTTGATGAAAATCAAAGAGAAGAACTTTTTAACAAAATTGTAAGTTATACGGAAGAAATAAAAGATAAAAAATTGGCAGGATTTGTTTCCGAGCTTTTGTTTGAACATGAAGAAAAACTGAAAATTGCGCCTGCGGCAAAAATGATGCACCATAATTATATCGGCGGTTTGTTGGAACATACTTATGAGTGTCTTGATTTTGCAAAAACAATTCTGACAAAATGCAACAACAAAATAAATCCCGATATTGTTTATGCGGCCTGTATTATGCATGATTTCGGAAAAATCTTTGAATATAACATTGATACCGAAACAGGACTTATTGAATATAATGAAGATTTCAGAAAAGACTGGAGAACCCATTCTCAATGGGGATTTTCTGTCTGTATGAATAACGGATTTAAAGATGTTGCAAAAATGATTGCCGCTCACCACGGAAGAGCCGAATGGGGCGCATTAATAGATTTAGACGAAAAAGATGCGGAACCGTTTATGTATATCATTCATCATATTGATGATTTATCCGCAAAATTCGGTAAAATTTCAATTGCAGATTTAAATTAAAGGATAAAAATCATGAAAAAATTATTTTCATTAATATTGTTGTTTGCCTTATTTTCTTTATTTAATATGAATATTGCTTATTCTGCAATAAATAAGCAGATAAATGCGAACATAAAAACCAAAAGAGTACCGGCAGGAACGGTTATAAAACTGAGACTGCTTGATCCGATTAATACATCAATGATGGAGCTTGGCGACAGTTTTGATTTGGCAGTAATTGATAATGTAAAAGTTGATAATTCCGTTGTCATACCTCAGGGTACTTTAGTTCGAGGCAGTGTTGAGGAAATAAGAAAACCTGCAATACTTTATAAAGGCGGGCTTGTACGTTTGTATTTTGACCATATTGTAAGTCCTACGGGGAAACAAGTTTCTTTTGTCGCAGGCATTTGTAATAATTCTTTGATTACTTATGACGGAGCATTAAGTTCTAAAACAAATTACGGAACGGCACTTATGAATACGGCAGAAACAACAAAGAATATTGTTGTTAAACCTACAACATGGGCTTGGGAAAAAGGGGAAGATATGTTAAACGGAGGTCCCAAATATGTTTTTGCCCCGTTAACCGCGCTTGTTTGCATTCCTGTTGCCGGAATCTATTTTGTAGGCGACTCGATTGTTGATATATTTAAAAAAGGTAAAGATGTCAATATAAATCAGGATGAGACAATTCAGGTACAACTTTTACAACCTGTTGACATGCCGGTATACTAATATGAATTTTAAGCAATTATTTATAAATATTTGCTATGTCGTAAAAAACATATTACCTGTTTTATGTTTATCCCGTGAAAAAAAAATAGCTGATTACCTCATAAGAAATGCTCTTAAAATTGCAGCTGCGGAATCGTGCACGGGAGGACTTATCAGTTCAAGACTTACTGATATGTCGGGTTCAAGCGCTTATATATTTCAAAATTTTGTAACATATGCAAATAAAGCCAAAGTGGAGTTATTGGGCGTAGAGCAAGATACAATAAATAAATTCGGGGTTGTATCAGAAGAAGTTGCACTTCAGATGGCACAAGGTCTTTTAAACAGGTATGATTGTACAATTGCCGTTGCAACAACCGGTATTGCAGGTCCTCTCGGCGCAAGCGAAACAAAACCTGTCGGGCTTATTTGTATTGCCGTTGCGGATAAAAATATGACAAAAACATACAGCTATTATGCTAATCCGCTTTTATACAGAAGAATTATGAAATATGCATTTTCAGATAAAGCATTGGATTTACTTTTAGAGTTTTTACAAAACTATTATAAATTATAATTTTTATCTTTAAAATATATTAAACGATGAAACGGCCAGAAAATAAATTTGGCTTTACCTATAAATCTGTCTTTTTTCAACACGCCCCAATACCTTGAATCTTGTGAATTTCCCCTGTTATCACCCATCATAAAATATTCGTCTTCACCTAAAGTTAAAGGGCCGCAGTGCATATCTTCAGTGCAGACTCTATAATCGAACCTGTCAAGAATGTAAGGTTCTTCAAGTACTTTATCATTTATTAAAACATCAGAAGAGCCGTCTTCATTACGGATAATTTCTATTTTGTCCCCCGGAGTTCCTATTACACGCTTAATATATGCAATATCTTTGCAGAAAAATCCGGTTAGTCTGCTGAATAAAGATAAAGGATCATACTTTAAAACAACATCCGGCGGATAGAAAATCATTATATCGCCGCGTTTCGGTGAAGAATAAAATCTTGAATAATTCTCAACTATAACCCGATCACCCTCCAGAAGAGTGGGATGCATTGATGCAGATGGTATCCATCTTGCTTCACCTATAAAAAATCTTATAATTATAAGTGCAACAATAACAAAAACAACGGTTTCTACAGTGTCTCTTAAAAATGATTTTTTTTCTGCCATTTATAATGCCCCGTTTAGCTTCCTGCTGTATTTTATAATACTTTCTTTATATTGATTATCTTGCATAAATCCCAATGATGCAATAGCCTTATTTATATATTCATTAATGGTTTCTTGTGTCTTGTTCAATATTGCCGGATTCTTCCGCAATTCGGCTGTGATTTCTTCATTATTCATTTTTGTAATGTCTTTAATATTTTCAGCCAGCAAAATAACGGGCAATGTATATATTCCGTTGTGAATATCGGATAAAGAAGGCTTTCCTTCATCAGTATTTAAGATGTTATCAAGGTCATCTTTTATTTGGAAAGCTATGCCGAAATTTATTGCAAAATTGCGAATGTCGCTTCTATAATTCGAATTTTCAATAATACATAATGATTCAAGCGCTGCTGCGAAAAGCTCTGCGGTTTTATTTTGTGTTTTCCTCAGATACTCTTCAATTGTCGGGATTTTGTTAAGAGAAAAATGTTGGTTTATTTCACCTTCGCACATCTTTTGCAGTGTAAATGAATATAATTCAATTATTTCCATATCTCCCAGTTTGGATAAAAGCTGCATGGCGGCGGATAATAAAATATCACCTGAAAGTACGCTTAAATTATTCCCCAGAGTGATATTTAAAGAGGCGTTGCCCCGTCTTATATCAGCATTGTCTATAATATCATCATGAATCAATGTAGCATTATGGATAAGTTCAACCGCAGCCGATAACATTAAAATTTTATTCGATATTTTATAATTCATTGCATTTGCAACGAAAAATATTAAAGCGGGTCTTATTCGTTTTGACTTTGAAAAAACGAAATTATTAATATCTTTTGATATTTCCTCAGGTACTATATTTAGTGCATTTCCCAGTAATTTATTTAGTAAATTTAATTCATTTTCTATAATTTTCATAAATATATTTTATTACAAATAACAAATTTTTTTATGTTTGATTGTTCATCCTGATAAGGGTAAGCGCTAATATGAATATACTGGCAAACATAAATGAACTTCCGAAAGGCAATTTGCAAAAATCAACGCAGCCTGACATAAAAAAAGAAACTCCTTTAAAAAAGGATGCATATAAACCTGACGTTTTAGATTTTCTGAGTGAAAAAGTTGTAAATAAAAATGACTTGAATGACATGGTAACAACACCTAGAGCTATTTTTAAAGGTTATTTATGTTTTACGGCCGGAACGGCGATAAATACAATTGCAAGTTTTATAAAAAATAATAAAATAGCAAATCCTTTAAAAATTTTGGGATGTATAACATCAATTATCGGTACATATAATTTTGTAAAACCATATCTTATAAGAAGTGATAAATTGACTGAAACGGGAAAATAATATAATATACAACATATGGCAGTGCTTTTTATTGAGAGGTGTTTGTTATGAATAAGATATTATTTTGGCTTTGTGTTCTTGGATTGCTTGTGTATGCTCAGCAAAATAACTGGTTTAAACCGATAGGTGATTTTTTTGGAATGATAAAAAGCGATATTGAATATCAGAAGAACTTGATGCCTGAAGATGAGCCTGAAATTGATGACGGCGGTATTTTGACCCTGGAAAAAGGCGAGAAAAAAGTTGTAAGAAGAAGCGCTTTAGGAAGAGTATACAGCGGACAATAGTTTCGATGCCGATTTTGCCGTATTGAAATAAGTTGATTAAAATACCACTTGAAAAAAATAATTGTGCATGTATAATAAAATCACCAAGTAAATGCGAGAGTAATTCAGTGGTAGAATGCTTCCTTGCCAAGGAAGATGTCGCGAGTTCGAGCCTCGTCTCTCGCTAATAAAGAAGCCCCGCCTGTTGGCAGGGCTTCTTTATTGCGTTAGCAAAGGTTTGAAAAACGAGCGACAGTCGCGATACAAAGCGAATTGGTCGAGCTGAGGCGAGACAAATGAGCCTGTATGCGGAGGCGAAAGCCGAAGCTGTGAGAGCCTCGTCTCTCGCTCCATTTAAAAGATAATAACAGCAAGCATTTTACAGCTTGCTTTTTTAATGCGGATTTTTAGCTTGAAATCCTTTTGTGCATATTTTGTGTAGTTTTCTACTACTGAATTACTCTCGTATTTGTTTATGTGTTTTAATATTCTTTATAATTTGATAATGCTTCAATGGCTGAAATTTTTTGTGCGTGTATTGTATGTGCATATCTCATTGTTGTTTGTATTTTTGCATGGTTAAGTATTAACAAGTTGATTACAGCTACACAGTTATTCTCAAATATTAAATTAACACTATCAGCAAGGTTAACTATAGCGAACAAGACCAAATTGATTACAGTTATTCGATTATACAATAAGGTTTTCTTTTTTCAAAGCAAACAATGGCTGATTTACAATCTAGTCGGAAAATATCGGGGATGCTGTTTATAATTAATATAATTACAGTCGTATAAGAACGACAGTATTCGCTTTATAAAGAAAGATAATCAAAAGTTATAAAAATATAATAAATACTTAAATGTCTTGATTCAGGCTGTATAAGTCTATTCCGCCTGCCGCTTTATATAAACTTATGGTTGAAATTATTGAGTTGATTTTATTTGATACTTCTTCTTTCTCGCTTATTAAATATGCTTCCTGTGCATATAAAAGTTCTATATTACCGGAAGCTCCGATATTATTTTTATCTTTTGCAAGTTCAAATATTTTAGTTTGAGTTTTAAGCCTGCTGCTACTTTCTTCATAATTTCTCATTGCGGTTTTATATTCTAAAAGTCCGGAATTAACCTCTTTTATAGCTTCCAATATAGTCTTTTGATAATCATTCAGAGCTTCTTCATACTGGAATTTTTTGAACTTAAAAAATGCCATTTTTCTTCCGCCTGAGAATATATCCATAGACGGCATTACTCCAAGA
Source organism: Candidatus Gastranaerophilales bacterium (assembly GCA_944323955.1). Taxonomy (GTDB): domain Bacteria; phylum Cyanobacteriota; class Vampirovibrionia; order Gastranaerophilales; family Gastranaerophilaceae; genus Avigastranaerophilus. Next base: position 90,772 of record CALUUK010000002.1, read on the forward strand.
TTTAAGAATTGCGAAGGTGAATTAAGAAGATTACCCAGCTTATAAGCGTTTAATCCGAACTGACCTACGATTGTGAATTTTGGAAGAAATTCTCTTTTTGCAACTTTTACGTCAAATCCTATTTTTCTGATGTTTGCTTCTTCTTGCTTAAAATCAGGCCGATTTTCTATTATCGTGGAATTGTAACCGTCGGGTATATTTCTTAAAAGAGTTACGTTTTGATAGTCATTTCTGGTTATTTTTTCATCATTTCCAAATGAAAGATAAACTTTCATGCTCTCTTCCAGAATATCTTTGGTTAATTTATGTTTGTTTCTTTCTTCTTTTAAGGAGGTTAAAAAAGATTCTTCGGCAAGTACTTCGTTTACGGAACATAAACCTGCTTTATATTTTTCAGAAGTTAAAGAAACAATTTTTTCCTGAATGCTGACAAGTTCATCTTGAATTTGAAGAAGTTTATCGGCTTTAATAAGATTAAAGTAATCAGCTGAGAAATCAGAAGTTAAGGAGATATAAGTTGCTCTTTGAGCTTGTTTGACGATTTCCAATTGTTCTTTAACACTTTTTGTTTTTAATCTGTTTGAACCCCAAATATCAACTTCATATCCCATTGTAAACGGAAGATAGTAGTTATATTGCGAATAACTCGGAATTTGCATTGCAGGCCCGAATTGCTGCATTGATGTTCTTAAGTCTCTGTTTATATCACCTGAAAAACCAAGGAAAGGAAGTTCCGATGCAAATTGCATTTTTACAAGTTTTTCATTTTCCTTAATTTTTAGTTCGGCATTTTTTAAGTCATAGTTATTCTTATAAACGGTTATTAGATTATCTGTGAGATAATCATCATTGAATTTTCTCCACCAGTCGAGATTTAAATATTCAAGAGTTTTTTCATCCTGAAGATTTGTTTTTGTTTCCTCTTTGTTTTTGGAGTATGCCGGCAATATTATTAATGTTATTAATAAGGTTAGTATAAAAAATTTTTTCATGGTAAATATTCTTAAATTTTTCTTGTGCTATAATTACATCACAAGAAAAAAGGAAAATCAATTTGTGAAAAAAATAATTTTTGGAAAGAGAATAGTTACAAGCATATATAATACAGGAATTGTATTAAGGGCATTGTCATCTCAAACTTTTTCCGAGATGGGATTTGAAATAACACCCGAACAATATCTTATACTTGATTTGATAATTGAAAACGGTGCTTTGTATCAGAGACAAATCGCCGAAATTACACTTAAAGACAGAGGTAATGTTGCAAGGATTATTAAAATTCTGGAAGAGAAAAATCTTATTACAAAATCACAAGCAACACAGCGCAGAAGAATATACAAAATATCCGTAACCGAAAAGGGCAGGGAATTGAGAGATAAGATGAAGCCGGTTACAGAGAATTTGAGAAGAACTTTTGCAAAAGATGTGTCCGAAGAAGAACTTACAATTACTTTAAATACACTAAAAAAAGTATACGGAAACGCCAGGGGATTGGTTAAATTACAAATATAGAGGGAAAGAAAATGGCCGAAGACAAAAGACATATATATGAAAAAAAACGTGTAATAGTACCTGCAATTACAGCATTTATAATACTTATTCTCGGAACAATAATTTCGATAAATTCAATGTTTTATAAATCGACAGATGATGCTTTTGTTGAAGGACATATAATAACTGTGGCTCCAAGAATATCGGGGCCTGTAATAAAACTGAATGTTGAAGATAATCAGGAGGTAAAAAAAGGAGATTTATTGCTCGAAATAGATCCTGTTGATTATGAAACAAAATTGAAACAATCAAAAGCAAAATTGGAGGAGGCAAAAGCCGCACTGGTCAGTTCAGAAAATCAAGTTGAGAAAAGTTTTTCCGAGTTGGAATTTGCCGGGAATGATTATGAAAGATATTCTCAAATGTATGAAAAAGGAATTGCTTCAACGCAAGATTATGATACAGCAAGAACAAGACTTGCAACTGCACAATCAGAGAATAAATCCGCTAATGCAAGACATGATGAACTCACGGCTTCCGTTAAAAGACTTGAAGCCGAAGTTGAGGAAGATGAGTTAAATCTTTCATATACAAAAATTTATGCTGTTGCAGACGGAAAAATTACACACAGAAAAGTTGAACAGGGAAATTATGTACAGGTTGCTCAGCCTCTGTTTTCTATAGCGCAGGATAATGTCTGGGTTGTTGCAAACTTTAAAGAAACTCAGGTTGCTAATATGAAAAAAGGGCAGAGTGTAAAAATTAAAATAGATGCATACGGAAATAAAAAATTTAACGGTGAAGTAGACAGCCTCCAGATGTCATCAGGTGCAAAGGCAAGTTTGTTTCCGCCTGAAAATGCCGTCGGAAGCTATGTAAAAATTGTTCAGAGAATCCCCGTAAAAATAATTTTTACCGATGATATTTCAGAATATAACATAATTCCCGGGATGTCTGTTGTACCGACAGTTAAAGTAAAAGGGTAGGTTGTAGTTTGGCAAACGAAGTAAATACAGCGGCAAGACAAGTTCCGATATGGCTTATAGCAGTATCAATATTGATGCCTACGTCGTTTTCCGCTTTGGCAACTACGGCAACCAATGTTGCTATTCCACATATTTCCGGATATTTTGCCGCAACTGCAGATGAAGCAAAATGGATTGTTACATCATATATGGTAGCAAATGCCTGCATGATTATGCTTTCTGGCTGGCTGGAACATTTGTTCGGAAGAAAACAATTTATGAAAATCAGCATAATAATTTTTACGTTAGGTGCTTTAATTTGTGCGGTTGCTCCGTCTTTAAATATTATGGTAATAGGCCGTTTGATTCAGGGGATAGGGGGAGGTCCGATGACCCCGATGTCTCAAACTGTTTTATTGTCGGCTTTTCCTCCGGACAAAAAAGGAATAGCAATGTCATTATTTGGTTTTGCCGTAATGGTTTGTGCAATTTTAGGGCCTTCTTTCGGCGGTTTTCTTGTTGATAATTTAAATTGGCATTATATTTATTCTATTAATATTCCGGTCGGGATTGTATCTTATATGCTGGTGTGCAGAAATATTAGAGATACTGAACCTGAAAAAGGCGAACATCATATGGATTTTGTCGGGATGGGCGCTCTTATTCTATGGCTTGTTTCAATGCAAATAGTTTTGGACAAAGGTCAGCAATATAACTGGTTTGATTGCGGATGGATTGCATGGCTGTCAGGATTTTCACTTGTGGCATTATCATTTTTAATTGTTTGGGAAATTGAAAATAAAAATTCTTTTATGCAATTAAGATTATTTAAAGATAAAAACTTTCTGACAGGTACAATCATCTCAACCGCAGTGAGTATGGTAGTTTTTACAACAATGTATCTTGCACCGCAGTTTTTGCAGAATGTTTTGGGCTATACGGCGCTTTTAAGCGGTATTACAATGGCACCGAGAGTAATCTCTTGTCTGATTATGCTGGCACTTATACCTTATCTGATGAAATTGTATGACAGCAGATTGTTGATAGCAATCGGATTTTTCTTTTTGGGACTTGCCACTTTTTGGTATACAAATGTAAATCTGTCCGTATCGTTTTTGTATGTTTCAATACCGAATATTCTTTTAGGGGTCGGGGTAATTCTGACTTTTATTCCGGTTTCCGCGCTTGCGCTTGGTACATTACCCAAAGAACAGCTCGCAAACGGGGCAAGTTTACATAATTTTTGCAAAACAATAGGTGTTGCGATTGTTGTTTCCATGTCTTCAACCCTTGTTGCCAGACATTCACAGATGCATCAAAATTATCTTGTTGATAATCTTTCAGCATTTAATCCCGTATTTCAGGAAAAGATGTCAGTGTGGATTAATATGTTTATCAGCGGTGCATCATCTTCTTTTGCCGTTGATAAAGCAAATGCATATGTCTATAAACAAATGGTTTCTCAATCAACTTTATTTGCTTATGTTGATACGTTTGCAATAGTTGCGGCACTGGCATTTTTGTTAATTCCTGTTGCATTTTTTATGAAAAAATAAAAAATTAATTTTAATGCTTTATTTGATTGATAGATAAATTTTTGACTTAAAAAAACTTTTTATTAAATGAGATATATGATAAGAAAAGTTAAACAATTTTTTAGAAAACTATTTAAACCTGTAGATAACCCCGGTGAACAATGTGTCTTGGATCAGGTAAATTCTTTATATAATTCACTTAACGACGACATAATACATATATCTTTAGGTGATGACTTGATACCTTTTATAGAAATGATTATAAACACGACTTTTAATGCAAGAACAGCAATAAAAAATCAAACAGGATTTATCATGCCGGCAATAAAATATTCATCTGATTCAACTCTTCAGGAAAATGAAATATCAGTCATGATAAGAGGGAACATCGCTTTTAATAAATTTGTAATTCCGAATAAAGAGAATATTGAAAAAGAAATTAAAGATACACTGGATGAACTGTATTTAAATAACCTTTCTGATATATTTTCTAATGAAATGGCTGAAAAATATATAGATGCGGTGATAGTTAAAAATAGAAAATTAGTGGCAGATATAAGCTATTATTTTTCAACTGTTGAAATAAAATATATTTTAAAAGAGTTATTGGAAAATGGTATATCTATATATAATATTGATTTGATTTTTGAAAAAATATCCGAACAAATTTTTATGCATAATAATTCCCGAAAACATGACATTTATTCTATTTCAAAAAAAATAATAAAGGGTATGTAATTCATCTCGGCAATTTAATTTTTTGCAACATTGCTTATTATTTTATGTAATAGAAGAATTTTTTTGTTAAAATCGAAGAAGGATTTCATTATACAGGGGATAATTATGAAAAATAAAATAATAATGTTTTGGGTAATCATTGTATTAACTTTAATATCAATTTTTGTAATTCATTCAATGCCTACAAGGTTGGGACTTGATTTAAAAGGCGGATCAAGAATTGTTCTTGAAGCTCAAACTACAGAAACAATCCCCAAAGTAACGCAGGATATGATGGATGCACTTAAAGCTACTTTGGACAGAAGAATTAATCCTCAGGGAATATCCGAAATAACGATTCAGCAAATAGAAGATAAAAGATTATTAATTGAGATTCCGACGGATTCGGATTTGAAAGAAGTAAGAAGAAAATTAAGCGAAATAGCCGAACTTGAGTTTAAAAAACCGATACTTGATGAAAACGGTAATGTTTTAAGCTGGGAATCATCCGGTCTTACGGGTAAAGATTTGGAAAAAGCTGCTGTAGATACCGATGAAGCGGGAAAATGGGTTATTAAATTAAGTTTTAATGCGCAGGGTGCTAAGAAGTTTGCCCAGTTGACAAAAGAATTCAGAGGCTACCCTATTGCAATATATTTCAACGGTGAAATGCTTTCCGAACCGGTTGTTAAACAGGAAATTATAGGCGGACAGGCACAAATCTCGGGTGATTATACACATGAGCGTGCAAAAGCGGATGTTGACCTTTTAAATGCAGGCGCCCTCCCTGTTCCGGCCAAAATACTGGAAGAAAATGCCGTCAGCCCCACGCTTGGTGTTGACAGTTTAAATAAAAGCTATGTTGCAGGATTCATTGGTCTTGTATTCGTAATGCTGTTTATGCTTTTCTGGTACAGAGTGCCGGGATTAATAGCAGACATTGCTCTTATAATTTATTCTTTAATTACATTTGCAGTGTTTAAAATTACTGGTGTTACACTGACCCTTGCGGGTATAGCCGGTTTTATCCTGAGTATAGGTATGGCGGTTGACGCTAATATCCTTATTTTTGAAAGAACAAAAGAAGAATTGAAATCAGGAAGAACTTTGTTTACCGCAATTAATGCAGGTTTTGACAGAGCCTTTACGAGTATTTTTGACTCTAATATGTCTACAATAATTACTTGTATAATCTTATATTTCTTAGGCTCTAATATAGTTAAAGGTTTTGCTCTTACACTGGCAATAGGTGTAGTGGTAAGTATGTTTTCTGCAATCACGGTTACAAAGAACTTTATGCACCTTATGTTCGGTACCGGACAATTGAAACATCCTGCATTATTCGGTTTGAAAGAATCTGATATAAATGAAGCATATGAGGTTTCCGAAACGCAGCGTGAAAAAGCAAAATTTGGAGTTTTAGATTAAATTTAAGGAGTATAAAAATGTCATACAGTGTTTTAAACACAAAAAAAATTATAGATGTTGTTAAATACAGATGGCTATGGCTTACAATATCATTTTTACTTTTAATCCCGGGTGTTATAGCCATGATTTATTCCGTTATTCAATATCCTACGCATTCGCCTTTACGTGTGGGTATTGATTTTACGGGCGGCTCTATTATTCAGTATTCGGTCAGCGAAAATGTTTCTTCCGAAAACGTCAGTGATATAAGAGCTAAATTAGTAGAGCATAATGTAGAAAACCCTGTTATTCAAGTATTAAAGCCTTCAACTTCAGATTCTGAAAACTCAATAAAATATATTTTATCCATAAAAACAAAATTTGCCGAAGAAAATCAGAGTGAAGAAATTGAAAAAATTACGGAAATTATACATACCGACTATCCTGATGCACAGGTTGTACAAACCAACTCCGTAGGTCCCGTATTAGGCCAGCAATTGTTTATTAACTCAATGATTGCGGTTACACTGGCTCTTCTGGGTATTATTATTTATCTTACAATAAGATTTCATTTTGAATTTGCACTTGCCGCAATACTTGCCCTGTGTCATGACTTACTGTTTGTTCTTGGTGTTTTCTCCATACTTGGACTTGTTGCAGGTGTGCAGATAGACAGTTTATTTGTTACGGCGGTGCTTACCGTATTAGGTTTCAGTGTTCATGATACTATTGTTGTGTTTGACAGAATAAGAGAAAATAATAAATTTTATGCTAAAAAAGCAACATATGATGATATTGTTAATGCTTCCGTAAATCAGACTCTTGCAAGAAGTATTAATACATCTTTAACAACATTGATTACGCTGGGGGCATTATATTTCTTTGGCGGTGTTACAACAAAGGATTTTGTACTGGTTATGATTTTAGGTATTGCTATAGGAACATATTCAAGTATATTCTTTGCAAGTACACTCGTTGCGTGGTGGAATGATGTTGTTATGGCAAAAAAAGCAGGAAATAATTAGTAATGCAATATGAAAAATCATTAGCCCAATTTATACAAGAGACTCGCGAAAAAGCGGGTCTTTCGATTTCGGGTCTTGCCAAAAAGACGGCAATACCGTTAGAGCAGCTTGAAGATATTGAGTCGGGAAAAGATTTATTCTTGCCTGCCACCGTCCGTCAAAAACTGGCTAAAGGTTTAAAAATTAATCCTTCCGATATTAAACAGTATGAACGAATAATGCTTGTTTCATATGATAAAGTTAATGAAGATTATATTCAGAATGTTAAAAAAGCAATACTTGAGGGCGAGACTGATAATTTAAGATGTCCTATCTGCGGTTCTAAATTAAATACAAAAATCACAAGGCTTATTGATCTTGAAAATAAAATTGCATTGCACCCGAAGGCACAATGCAGTAAATGTTCTTTTCAAATTAAATAATTAATTAAAGTGCAGCCGATGCGGCTTTCTTTGAATATAAAGTTATTGACATATTAATTAAAATATAGTCAGTATTTTCACTGAATGCCGTAACGTTTAATCTTGATATTGAAACAAGATATTCAAATTTGTTAACCATTGCATCAAGAAAAGATCTTAATTGCGTATAACTTCCCACAAAGAAGAATTTTAATTCACATACGTTATATATATCGCTGAAGTTCTGGTAAATAGCGTCATCCATCGGATTCATTTCGTATTCAATGGAACGAAGCAATAGACCGCTTTCTTTTGAAAGAGCAATTACTTTATCAAACATTCCTCCGAAAACACCGAGGCTTTCTCCGTCCGAATCGTCGGGTTCTTGAATTACAGGTTTAATGGAACTAAGTTTGCTTTTTTCTTGTTCTTGTTGTTCCGCAAGTTCTTTTGCCTGCTGTTCCAGTCTTTGAGCACTTTGTTCGGCTTCTATACTCATTGCTTTTGCATTTTGTATATCTTCAACATTTCCTTTTATCATAGAAACAAGAATACAGACAAACAACAAGGCTGCTGCAACAAAACATATTATTATAACTAATTTTTTATTTTTTTTCATAATTTCCTCTATTCACTATATTACCGGAGGCGGAGGTGTCAAAGCACCGTTCATTAATCTTTTTTTCGGTGCGGTATTATTCCTTTGACTGCTTGCTGCCTGCGGAATTATATTTTCTTGTTCATTTAAGAAAACTTCTTTGCTTGCGGTTTTAATTTCAAATGTGAGACCGCTTCTTTCTGTTCCGTCTGGCAAAATAGAATCTTCAGAGTTTAAGGAAACTTTAGATACCATTAAGTCGGAATTTTTTTCTCTTAATTTGGTAACAAAAGTTTCAACCAGATCACTTGATTTTGCTTCGCCAAGAATACCGATACCGCCGTTTGGAGTAGTAACAAATTTCTTAATATAAACATTATCCGGAATTTCGGTGGCAAGTTGTATATATACATTTACAACAGATGCATTATTATCTATGATTTCTTTTAATACCGGGAATATATTTTTTGTTGTTTTTGTTTTATCTTGCTTAATACGCTGCTGGAATGCATTAATATCATTTTCAGATGCCAGTTTATCGGTTTGAAGGTTATCTATACTTGAAGATAACAGCATATTAATACATGATGCGATTAAAAATGCCAGTACAGCGGATATCAATAACAAAATGGTTATAAATCTGTATAAATCAACTTCATATCCGCCGATTTCAATTAAGTTTGCATTTATTCTGCTTTGCGGTACAAAGTTTATGTTTGTTTCAAAATCATCGTAATCACCAACTGCTGCACCTACGGCTTCAATTGTCAGATAAGAAATCATATTTGAGTCTATATCTGTTGGTGAACCGGTAATATCAATAAAGCTGTCGCTTTGGTTCAAACTTTTGTTAATATAATCGTTTTGACCTGCAAAATCAATTCTTGAAGCAAGCAATTCCGCATTAACTTCATCGGTTTCACTTATGATAATCAGGTTTGCGGGTGAGTCTTTTGATATTGCGGTCGTTGTTGTTTTTAAAACTGTTGAATAAACTTCTTCAATTGATAAAGAACGGACTGCAATAGGCTCTTCCGTATAATCCGTAAGTTTTCTTCCGATGAAAGAGAAAGTATTACAGCTGCTTTGTGTAAGTAATACAACCAGAGTTTTTTCTTCGTTCTCAAAATATTTTGAAAATCTGTCCGTATACTGGATAGCTTTTATTAAAGCAGAATAAGAGTTATCAATTCTTACAAGGTCAATTTGAAGGGCATCAAAAATTTCTATGATTCTTCCTATTACATTTGTCTGCATTGCACTGTATGCAATTATCTGCTGATTTCTTTTTGCGGAATATGCAAGTGTTGAATAAGAAATAGAAGGTTCATTTCTTTTAAAAATGTATAAATCTTCAATTTCCATTTGCAGATTTTCAATAATATAAGGAGCTTCATACGTAGCTTCAAATTGGGTTAAACCAAAATGAACGTTAGGCAGATTTAAAGTTACACTGCACTCTGACGGGTTTAAACCGGCTTCCGAGAACAAATTTTCAATTACTTCGGTGAACTCTTCATAGTCCATAATCTCTTTTATGGCATTGTTATATTTAACATTGCCGGATACATATTTCACTACGCTTTTTGTAACCTTATCAATACATACAAGTTCAACAAAATTGTTTTGCGATAATGAAATACCTACATGCGTTCTTTTCTTAAATCCCAGTTGTTCTAATAAATTAGCCATAATTAACCTATTTTTTACTCTCAAATATTATTATAAATATAATATTTGATATTTGCATTTTTGACAAGAAACTTAACGTATTATTTAATACATTTAGACTATATCAATTAATGTATAATAAATAAAGTTTCATGTGATAAATAGGGCAGAGAATATGGAAAACTATGTATTTGGCAGAAATAATGTATTTGAACTCTTAAATGACGGTTCAAGAGAAGTAAATAAAATTATACTGATGAAAGGAATGAAAGAAAATTCCAAAATATCTCAAATTATTGACATAGCGAAGAAACGTTCAATAGTATTTCAATTCTTGCCGAAAGAAAAGTTCAATCAATTTAATGAATATACGCACCAGGGCGTGGTTGCTTATGTTGCACCGGTTAAATATGTTGATTTGGAAACATTTCTTTCAAAAGAAAAAAAATATAAGAAAATTATAATAACAGATGGTGTTGAAGATCCTCATAACTTTGGATCTATAATAAGAACAGCGGTTTGTGCCGGATATGATGCAATAATTTTTCCGTCAAGAAGAAATGCGCAGGTCAATTCTACAGTTGAAAAATCATCCCAGGGTGCCGTTAACCATATTGATATTATAATGGTTAATAGTCTTTCGTCTACAATTGACAAATTAAAAAATAACGACTTCTGGATAATTGCAACAGATATAAATGCTGAGGATAATTATTACGACATCAATTATTGCAATATGAATTTTGCGATAGTGATGGGTTCCGAAAGGGATGGGATTTCTGCCACTGTACTAAAGCAGGCGGATTTTAGGGTAAAAATACCGATACTTAATAACTTTGATTCTTTAAATGTGGCAAATGCCGCAAGTATTGTTATGTATGAGACTGTAAGGCAAACGGTGCAAAAATCCTCTGTTAGTGTATAATATTTTTGATGGAGGCTAAATGGCTGAAGAACAGGATAACTTTTCTATAGATGAAGATATACAACAAAGCGAAATTGCTTTGCATGAAAACAGTGATGATATATTTTCGGCGGTTGAAGAGCCAAAAACACAAGAAACTCAAAACAGTGCAATTGCCGATGATTCTGTTAAAATATATTTGCAGCAGATAGGAAAAATTAAACTTCTTTCTCCTGAAGAGGAAATTCAGGTCGCGAAAAAAATAAAGGAAGAAAATTCCGAAGAAGCTAAGAAGGTTCTTGTTAATGCCAACTTAAGGCTTGTTGTAAGTATTGCAAAAAAGTATATAGGCAGGGGCTTATCTTTTCTTGATTTAATTCAGGAAGGTAATATGGGCTTAATGCGTGCCGCCGAAAAATTTGATTATACAAAAGGTTATAAATTTTCAACATATGCCACATGGTGGGTACAGCAGGCTATAACAAGAGCAATTGCGGATAAGTCAAGATTAATAAGACTGCCTGTTCATATGATAGAAACCCTCAGTAAAATAAAGAAAATTTCCATGGATTTAACCATTGAAAACGGTGCAGCACCTACCAAAGAAGAGATTGCTTATAAAATAGGCATGCCTGTTGCAAAACTGACGGCATTAATTGAATCGGCACAGGGAACAATAAGCATTGAATCACCCGCGAATCAAAAAGATGAAAATGCCAAATTATCTGATTTTATTGTGGATGAAAGCACCCTTTCTCCTGATACAAAAGTTACACAGGATAATTTATTCTGTGATATTAAAAAAATGCTTAATCACCTTAGCGAAAAAGAGCGAAATGTTCTTATTATGCGCTATGGGTTGAATGAAAACGGAGAAAAGAAAACGCTTGAAGAAATAGGCACATACTATGGAGTTTCAAGAGAGCGCATAAGACAAATTGAAAACAGAGCCATGAGTAAACTTAAGAAACTTTGCAGAAATAATAATATAACTACTAATCTTAAAAATTATATTTAATAATTTCTAAAATATGTTATAATCTTTGCATAGACTAAATGGAGATTTGCTTTGAAAGAAGTCGCTTCTGATAAATTTGCAAGTGTTATAGCGCGTGTTTTGGATGACAGACAGGCAAAAGATATTAAAATTTTAAATATATCAAATATTTCCGTACTTGCGGATTATTTTGTTATATGTTCATCTGATACTCCCACGCATGTTAAGGCATTGACGGGATACGTCAGAGAAAAGATAAAGGATTTTTTCGGACGAATTCCTATCGGGGAGGAGAATGATGCCAAAAATCGCTGGAATTTACTTGATTACGGTGATGTAATAGTGCATGTTCTGCATAGAGAAGAAAGAGAAACATATGCAATAGAACGTTTCTGGAATCACGCTTTCTGTGTTGATCAGGAAGAGTGGATGAAAAAATCGGAAGAATATTCTGAATATAAATAAAATGTACTTTAGATAAGGAGTAAGAAGTGGATATTAAGAAATTATTTTTAGTTCCTGTTATGGCAATTATGTTGCTTTTTGGTGCTGTTTTAAGTGCTCATGCATATATTAACGGAGAACAGGATTTATATAATAAGATTCAAAAGCTGCAAGAGCTCAGAGCCTTTGATGTTACATCATTGATAAATAAAGGCGATCTTATAGGCTATAGATTGGATGATTTTAACAGGGCACGCCAGACATATAATTCTTCCATAAATTATGCTATTGATCAATTGAACCAAATAAGAGACGATATATATAAATTCCAAAATATGGAAGGTTTGTCGGAACAGGAAAAAACCGTACAGGTTCAAAAACTTTATCAGGATGCCAATAAAGTTATAAGTGATCTGAACAGTGCGACAAGTGCATTTGTTTATCTGGTAAAAAATCCTATGCCGACTTTGACATATCAAAGATTTGAAAAGAAGTTCTGGAATTATTATTATTCACTCGGATTTTAAAAATGAACTTTTTTATTTTGTTCCTCGTTTAATAAAATGTAAGAGGAATTAAAAAATGAAGAATAAACAAAAATGTGATAAATATGAAGCCTTTTTCGTTTTCAATGACGAAAAGGCTTTTTATGAACATATTGAAAATTGTCCCGATTGCAAAGCTCAACATGAAAAATACTTAAAAGTATCATCTCTTGTAAAAGAGGTTGCGGCTGAGTATTTAAAGAAACGGGAAAAGAAAAAATCAATTATTTTGAAACAGGTTGCTTGTTTACTGGTATTAATTGCCGGTTTAAGCGGTTTTACAGGATATAAAATATATGATGAAAATTCCTTTCAGGTAAGCAGTGCGGATGAGTCATATATTTGTGCAATGGGACTTCCCACCGATGAATACGGATTTTTGGAACTGTAGGTAAAGGTAAAAATTTGAAAGAAATATTGACCCGATACGGAAATAATATAAGAAAAATTATTTCCAATATGACAGGCTCAAATAACGAGGATATAGAACAAGAAGTCTATATAAGAGTCTATAAACATCTTAATACGTACAAAGAACAAGGTAAATTTAAAAGTTGGATAAACCTTATTACCGCAAATTTGTGCAGAGATTATATGAAATCTTCATATTTCAGACATGCTCAAACTTCCGTCACGGAAGATGATGTATTGATTCAAATAAAAGATGAAAAAGAAAATATAGAAAATGAATTTATCAAAAAACAAAGACAGAAACAAATAATGGATGCCATAGATGCATTAAAACCCAAACTTCGTGAAGTAATTATTATGTATGAAATGCAGGATATGGATTATGAAGAAATAGCAAAGAAATTAAATTGTCCGGTAGGAACTGTAAGATCAAGATTATTTAATGCGCGCAAAGAACTCAGTATAACTTTAAAAGATTTAATTTGAAAGGAGATTAAAATGAATAAAAAATATTTAGTATTATCTGCGGCTCTTTTATTGACTATGGCAGGCATGAATCTTGCATATGCAGAAGATAATGCTGTTGATGCCTCAAAAGTTAAAGGAAATGTTGAGACAAATAAGCCTGACTTTGGTGAGTTTCAAGGGCCTCCGCCGGCTCATGAATTTGGTGCTCCTCCAATGAAACACCATCCGCCAAAACATTTTGAAGGTAAACGTCCTACACCGGAAGAAATGCAGGCTAAAAAAGCTGAGTTTGAAAAACGCCTCAAACTTACTGATGAGCAGAAAAATCAAATTGAACTTCAAAAACAGCAGGATAGAGAAAAAATTAAACCGATTATAAATGATATACATCTTAAAAAACAGGAATTCAGAACAATTCTTGAAGATGAATCGCTTTCTCAGGCTGACAAAGATAAAAAACTTAAAGAATTAAAGGACGGTTTAAGAGAATTGAAAAATCAGGCAGAAGAATTAAGAAAAGAAAATATGAATAATTTTGAAAGTATTCTGACTGATAAACAAAAGAAAGAATTTTCAAAAATTAAAGAAGAACAGAAAAAAGAAATGGAACAGAGAAGAAAACATTTCGAAAAAAGAATGCAAAAAGAAAGAAAGTAAAAATATAAAAGGAGCATTTGCTCCTTTTTATTTTACCCATTTAAAACTTTGTACATATCCTGACTCATTAATATTACCGTCAATAATTGCCTGAAAGATTCTTGCTTCATAATCACCGTTAGTGAAAGACGGTATTTTTTCCACATCTTCAATGAAATCCTTTCTGCTAAAGTCAAATAATGAAATACCGGGTATTAGTTTAAAGAAGGTATTTAAAGATGTATTTCCGAGTGTTCCGAAAATTGTGGATATACGGTTAGAGAGTTTACCCAGAATTTCCATATCAGCGTGGGTTTTATTAATATCATAGCTGCCGTGAATATAAAGACTTAAATTTTCACCCTTGGAAAAGATTTCTATATTTTGCGCGATACCGTTTTCAATTATGCACGAGCCGTTAATATTTGAAAAATAACCGGTTTTAATTAAATTCAAAAGTTCAAGAATACTGTTTATGGTAAATCCTGTAATGCCGTTTTTCAATATATTGCTGGCTCTTAAAAGGTATTCCAAAGATCCGAGTTTCGGCATTCTGCCGTCTGATATATCGAAATAAACATAGCCCATAAGGTTTTTGATTCTTTCTTCTTCCGTTAATCCTTTTGTGTTTATAAAAATTTGTCCGTTTGCATTACCGAATATCTGGCTTTTTCCTTCAAATAAGGTTTCGGCAACATAGTTTGAATCAACATCGGTAAGTTCAAAATTACCCGTTATTTCGGTATTTTCAAGATTATATGACATTTTTCCGTTAATCGTTCCTTCTCCGATTTGGGCTGAAATATTCTCAGCTGAGAACATACCTTTTTCGTCAATTGAAAAATCCGATGTAAAGTCTTTTGCAATGAAGTCTTTGATTATCAGTTCTTTAACTTCAAGATGCCCGTTATCAACGGATAATCTTCTTAAATCAATATTCTTTATCTGATTATTTTCGTTCATTGCACTATGGGCGCGTGCCATAAGTTCAAGCAATTTGTTTTTGTCTATTTTATCCGCATAAATATTTAAAGAGTTAACTTGCGGTTTATCGGATAAAGAATTCTTTATTTTTGCTTTAACTCGGACTTTTTCCTCCGATAAAAATCCAAATAATGATAAGTTTATGTTTTCATTGTCGGCATCCAGTCTTATATGTTTAATCACAGTATCAAATAACGGTATATCAATATTTCTGAAATCAATACTTCCCGTTATTCTAGATGTTCCGTCATCTGTATTATTTTTGTATTTTAAATTTCCGTTAAAAGCGCCTTGTTTTAATATGTGTGATTTAAGCATTACATTTAAGAATCTTGCAGGCATGCTCTTATATGTTTCAAGAGTTATTTCCTCCGGAATTATTATGTTATCCGCTGTTCTTAATGTGCCTGATATGTCCATAAACTTTATGGGATATTTCTTGTTATTTTGTGATGATATATATTTTGTGTAACCGATATTTTTGACAAATATATTATCGTGCCGCAGATTTATAAATCCTTGAATTTCTCTTTTTTCATTTATATCTCCCAGATTTATGTTCTCATATGAAATATCCGCCGCTTCCTGCAGCGTGAGTTTTGGTTGTATATCCAGATTGCTCGGGGTTCCGGATATTTTTGAACTTAAATTTATATCGCCTTTTAATTTTATTTTATCTGCAGCTTCTTTGTTAAGATAATTGTCAATAAAAGTTTGAGTTAATTTTGAAGTGAAAAATCCGTCTATAAAAGGCGTTTTGTAATAATCGTAAACTGTAAAGTTTCCGAAGAACGGTATATCGCCTATACTTGCGGTAATATTCTTCATAATTATTTTTTTATCATCAAAAAAAACATTAAAATCATCAAATGCCATAGGTATATTTGTTGATTTGTGAATTAATTTTGGTGATTTTAATTTTATCATTCCTTTTAATAAATTATCTTTTAACCGGATATTAATATCGGCAAACCCTTGATAATTACTAAAGATGTTAAATATGTTATTTGTTGTTTCGGGCATTATTGAAATGTCCGCTGTATTATTAAGGTGTTCAAGATTAAAATCCGATGCTTCAAATTCAAGATTGTAAATCGGATTTAATGTATCAATATGTTTAACATTTCCGTTAATTAATACTTCGGAATCAAAAAGTGATGTAACGACATTATCAACGGTTACAACCGCTTTTTCAACGGTTACATGTCCCGATTTTGTTTTTATCGGATCATTGTGGTCTTCGGGGATAAAGTTCATAACCGCATATGCTTTATCCGTAATAAAATCGATTGATTTTGCTTTGTATTTAAAATAAAGGTCATGTTTTGCTTTGATTCCGTATAGATTTGATATATCGGGATAATCTTTCGGATACAGATATGATTCCGTCAAAAACTGTATTGTATCTTTTAAATTGACACTGCCGCTTGTAATCGTTATATCAATATCCGGAATTTTTGTTTTTAAATCTGTTATGACATTTCCGCTTATTGTTAACGGTGATGTACCTACAACTCCGTTTACGGGATTTATTTTAACATTTGTTTCCGTAAAATCAACAACACCGTTAATATGTTCAATCGGTGTTTCAAAACCTTCAATATTACAGGTATTATCAAACAGTTCAACACTTCCTTTTACTTTCATATCTTCAAATGCTTCCTCAGGCGGTAAAGGAGGGTGTCCGAACGGGACGGGTACGATTTTTGCTTTAATGTTTGTTTCAAGTTTAATAGGGTTTGAAACTTGTGTAAATAAAGCCAGACCCGATTTTACATCTTTTAAAAGACTGCTGTTATTTATTATCTCAAGTGCATCTTTTGCTTCAACACTATCGGATAAAATATTAAAATCAAGATTATCATTAATTTTTACAAAACCGTTTACGCTTAAAGGATTTGTTTTCACGTATGCCTGTTTGGACATAAACTTTATTATATCTTCTTTAAAATCAAGTCTTCCCGCAGCTTTTTCAACTTTGCCGTATAGTCCGTTATATGTAAGAGCTGCATTTCTGAATTCCGCAAAGCCGTTCATATTAATAGAATCAATTGAGCCTTGAACATTCATGTCAATTATGCCTTTACCCGATAAAATATCCATTTCCAAAACAGGCCCTAACATGAAGTTAAATACTTTACTGATGGGAATTACTATTTTTTGTGCGAGAGATAAATCAATACTGTCGGTTGTTTTAATATCGACATTATTTATCCCGTCTCTGTACATATATGTATAACCCTTGATTTTGGCATTTTGTCCGCCAAAAAGTTCAACGAGAATATCCATATATAACTTGCGTTTGTCAAAGGTTATATCAACGGTTCCTTTATGCAGTTTATGTATGGATTTATCAAGTACATGAACATTTCTGCCTTTAACATATCCTGTTATATCGGGCTGGGGAATTTTTCCTTTTATATCGGCTTTTCCTTCTATATCGCCATATACTTTGTAGAATTTAACCTTTTCAATTGTTCCGAGTTTTTTTGTTAAATTTTGAGGCAGCATTGCAAGGATTTTTTCCGCTCTTGAATTTTTTATTTGTGCTGTTATATCAAGTTCGGGTAATTTATCCGAAAAATCAATATTGCCGTATGCTTTAATGTCGGCTTTATCCGCTTTCAGACTGAATGATTTGATATTAAGTTTATTTTTTTCGGGTTCAATATGCGTGCTTATCTTACAATCGCCTTTTATATTGATATTATTTGTCCAATCTTCTCTGTCATAGATAAAATCTTTTAACAGAGTATTAACTGAAATTTGGGTCTTTCCGTTGTCTTTTCCGGTTGAAATCTGAAGATAGTCAATTTGTCCCGAAAGCAGTTTTGTATTTTTATCAAAAAACTTTATTAAATACGGCGATATAAGATCAAGATTAATATTGTATATAACACAACTGCCTTCCGTTATATTATTTTTAATTTCTTTTGAGAAAGGAAATCTTGATGATATATCTGTTTCAAATTCGCTTTTTATGTTGTTATTAATTGTATAGCCTTTTGTTTTCAGAAAAATTTTGTTTTTGTTTCTTATTGAGGCTTCGTCTAAATTTCCTGCAAGGATGAAGGATTTGTCTAAATTTTTATCTTCAAATATTAAGTAATAATCATTAATTTTAATTTTGTTATTTTTTAATAATAACTTAAACGAAGATTTTCCTTTCTTGGGAAAAAGTTCTTCGATATTTGACATACCGTTTTTATCCCGAAAGATATACAAATTAAGGTTTTTAGAGTTTATATTTTTTATATTTATTTTTTTTCTTAAAATATCCGCCAAAGATATTTTTATTTCCAATTCATCGGCATTCAATAATTTATAAGAAAGCTCTTTATCGCTTATACTGACTTGTTTAAAAAACACTGTAATATCCGGTTTTATGCATGTAGAAATTTTATAATCCGAATAATTAAAAGAAGCATTTGTATATTTTTCCGCTTGATTTTTAAGCAAATTTTCAGGCAAATAATGATTTAATACGGGCGGAAGTGCATATAAATACAGGCATTCAAAAATGGCAAATACAATTGCGATTTTAAAAATTTTTTTTATTATTCCGGTTTTTATATGCATAATCCTGATTTAATACAAATACCACTTAAATAATTATATATTCTACGTACTAAAAGTTCAAACAATTCCGGCGGATTTGCAAAAAGTACTTATTGTTGTAAAATGAGTTTAATATATTAATAAGCGGTTGTAATATGAGAAAACTTAATATAAATCAGTTTGCTGAATTTTTTAAATCTCCGAAAATGGTTATTAATACTCTGTTAATAACGGGTTTTATAATTTTATTTACGGGGATTATCGTATCAAAATACTTCTTTTTTCAAACAATAGTTGACTCTGATAATATAAGTAAAGTCACTGTTGCTGCGCCTAAAGATATTGAAGTTATCGACAGTATAAAAACCGAAAAAAGGAAAAGAGAAGTCTCACAAAAAGTAAGTCTTGTATATTCGCCTGCCGATGACGGATATATTAAGAATAATTTAAATGAAATAATCCAATTAATTACGGAAATAAGACACAGGGATATTCCCGAAAAAGATAAACAAAAAGAATTGGAATCTGTACTGGATATTTCTGACAGTCAGATTAAATCATTTACAATATCATTCTTTTTAAATGCAAATGAAGAAACATTAAATCAGGTATTTGATTCTGCGGAAAAAACACTCGTTTCGGTATTAAACGAAGGAATTACGGAAAAAGATTTTGAAGAAAATTCTTTATCAAAGATTATAAGAAGAAATATAGAAACAAATACCATAAAAAATAAAATAAATGTAATAACCGCACTTTTAGAGCAGGTTATTGTTCCGAATATGATTATAGACGAAGCGGCTACCGAGCTTGCAAGAAAAAATGCCAGAGAAATGGTCTCTCCCATAAAGGTGAAATTTAATAAAGGAGATACAATTGTTAAGGTCGGAGAACCCGTTACTCAGGTAAAAAAAGAAGCCTTAAGCCAGGCGGGATATAATATATTAAGAATTAATTTTAAAGGAATTCTAGGTATTTTTTGTCTGGTTTGTATCGGCGTTTCCTGTGTATTTTTTTATTTGAAATATTTTGAACCTAAATTCCTAAATAAAAAATATACTTTGATAATCGGTGTGCTTGCAATATTTATGGCGGTATTATCCATATTATTACCTCCGTCCTGGTCGGTATTTATCTTGCCGTTTCCGTTCTTTGCAATAATTCTTTCTGTATTTTTAAATGCGAGAACATCATTTTTTGTTACGGTAACGCTTCTTACAATCATTACATTGTCTTTACAGTTTTCGGCGCTTGCAATGTCCGTATTTATTTTATCGGTAATTGTTTCGACAATAGGGGTTACAACCGTTAAATATTCAAGAAGATATGATATTGTTAAAGTAGGCGGTGTTACTGCAGTTGCAATGGCGGTTATAATACTTTGCGTATATTACGATTTGGGTTTTGAAAAACTTACTCTTGATATTTTTACCGGTGTTCTAAACGGTTTTATGTCAGGTATTCTGGCTCTGGGAATGATACCGATATTTGAAAATGTATTTAAAGTAATAACTGCATTCGGTCTTGCGGAATTGGGCGATTATAACCAGCCTTTGCTTAAAAAATTGCATGAAGCGGCTCCCGGTACTTTTGAACACAGTTTAAGAGTTTCAAATCTAACCGAATCGGCAGCGGAAGCAATCGGGGCAGATCCTGTTCTGGCAAGGGTCGGCGCGCTTTATCATGATGTAGGTAAAATCGTAAGACCGCTGTTTTTTGTTGAAAATCAAACCTACAGCGGTATTGAAAATCCGCACGAAAAACTAACACCGCGCTCCAGTAAGATGGTTATTACGTCTCATACAAAAGACGGTATAAATCTTGCGAAAGAATATCATATTCCTGATGTTATACAGGATTTTATTATTCAACACCATGGTGATTCTCTGGCAAGCTATTTTTACAATCAGGCTGTTCAGCAAGAAGGTGCCGAAAATGTTAAAGAAGATCAATTCAGATATACAGGCCCAAAACCGAATACCAAAGAAACCGCTATTCTAATGATTGCAGATGCGGTTGAATCTGCTTCAAGAACTCTTAAAGACCATTCTCAGGAGGAACTTGATGCACTTATCAACAAAATTATTCAGGACAGACTTAATGATAATCAATTGTCTGACAGCCCTTTGACATTAAAAGATATAAAAATTATTGCCGCAACGCTTTCAAGAGTTCTTCGTTCGGTATTCCATAAAAGAATTAAATATCAGGAAACCATAGATGATATCAAAGAAAGAGAAAAAAATAATCAGGGGAATGTATGACGACAATAAATGCTTTTGTTGAAAATACTTATCCCGACTTTGATATAGACGAAGTTAAGGTTTTTAATAATGTGTCTAAACTTACGGATTTTATAATCAAAGACAGAGATATTTTTTCAAAATCCTGTCTGAAAAATTATAAATTTTCAGTTATTTCCTTTGATATTGTTTTGTGTAATAACGAGGATATTCATAGAATTAATAAAGAATACAGAAACAAAGACAGTGCAACGGATGTAATTTCTTTTGCAATATTTGCGGATTCTTTGCCTGAAGAAAGGTTTATTATTGACGATGAAATAAATCTCGGTGAGATTATTATTTCTCTGGATAAAACAGAAGAACAATCAAAAAATAATAATGTAACATTTGATTCTGAATTGTATTATCTTATAAGCCACGGCATTTTACACCTTTTGGGATTTGACCATCAAACGCAGGAGGAATATGATTTCATGGTAGAAAAACAGAATATTGCAAAGGCAGTTGTTTTATGACCAGATTTAAATCATCAAATGTTTTTGAAAGTATATCAAATGCCGTAAGAGGCTTAAAGTTGGCTGTGTTCTCACAAAGAAATTTCAGAATAGAACTTCTTATTTCATTTTTTGTTATTTCAATTGCTATATTTTTAAAATTTTCACATACCGATATGTGTATTCTTTTTATTATGATAGCTATTGTTATTGTGTGCGAGTTTGTTAATTCTGTTATTGAATTTACGTTAGATGCTGTTTATAAGAATCATTATTCAAAACTTGTGGAAATGGCAAAAGACATGTCTGCGGGTATGGTAATGTTTGCGGCAATGGTTAGTGTTATTGTGGGTGTTATATTATTCGGGCATTATATTTTATCTTATATTGCCTAAAACAAATAAATAATAATAAATAAAAAATAAATAAAGGTTCATTGTGCAGTACAGTTAAACATCTTATTGAAGCAACAGCAAAGCGAGCGTTGTTTAGCGAGCTCGGGCTGAAATTAGATGTTATCTGTACGAAACAGCCGAACCGTATTTATTTTTTATTTATATTAAAAAATTATATTGAAAAATTGGTAAAAAAAAGACCGAAAAATTCGGTCAAACAGTTTACGAGTGAGAGTGGAATATGTATAGCATTATAATAAGTGTTTGGATTTAAATAACATATTAACCGTTTGTATATTTTTTAGACTTATGTTGAAATGCATTCAAGTATAATCCTTTTTTTGTATGAGATGCTTTAACAGTGAAAATGTTATAATTTTCGTGGATTATAATGACTATATAGGTGCACTCATGCTTCAGGAAGCAACAAAAATATTAAATTCAGCGTTTCATAACAGTTTTATTAAAAAATTAAGTTTATATCTTCACGACTGTGTGCGTGAAGAAGTTCAAAGTTCCACTTTTCGTAATTTGAAACAAGATAAAGATAATAAGTGGATTTTTCTTGAAGCACAAAATAATAAAAAGAGTGAAACACCGTCCATACTGGATAACGAAAAAATGTTTACGGAATTTCCGCAGCCGTTAAAGCTGGACGGGGCGGATTCTTATTTGACGGAATTGATGCTTTTAAGCGAAAACAGCCAAAAGGATAAATATTTAATATACGGTTATTTGTTTCTTGTTGGTAAGAATGCAAAAACAAAAAGAAAGAATGAATTTTTAACTCCTCTTTTGTATTCCGCTTGTAAACTTGAAAGAAACGGTATGAATATTGAATGTTCATTGTTGGAAGAAGGGCTTTCCCTGAATACCGCAGCACTTACAAGTTTAATGAATTTGTCGGGCGAAGAAGACGAAATTGATAATATGCTTGACGGGCTTTTGGATGTTGTTCCTAAGCTGCCTTTGAAAGAAGATGATTTGAATGTATTTTTAACAACTTTAAAATCTTTAATTCCCGATTTGGATATTGAATTAGCCGAAGAAGAAATACTTGAAAATAATGTAGATAAAGAGGCTTCAAGTTTTTATGAAGACAGAAAAATTAACTATGAAAATCTTGAAGAAACGCTTGAAGATATACAGGCAAATGAAAAGCCCAAACAAAATCTTAAGGCGGATAAAGTTGTTTTAACCAATAAAAGTGCAATAATACTCACAAAACGTCCTCTGGTAACGGCGGGAGTTTTGTATGAATTAACACAAATAGCAGAGCAGCCGTCAGGCATTATAAGAGAAACCGCTTTGAATGTTGTCAATGAAGAATATTTGCAGGGCAAAGGCAAAATGGCGGCAAAACCGATTAAAGATACAAATTTAAAAGATTTTGTTGCAATAACTCCATTGTCTCTGAGTGATTCTCAGGAGGATGTTATTAAAAACCTTGAGGATAATAATATTCTCGCTGTATACGGGCCTCCGGGCACTGGTAAATCACAAACAATCGTTAATCTTATATGTCATCTTGTATCAAACGGCAAAACGGTTCTTGTTGCATCAAGAATGGATAAAGCAACAGATGTTATCGCAAAAAGGCTGAATGATTTTGGAGCTCCCTATCTCGCATTGAGAGCCGGCAGAGCAAATTATCAAAAACAATTATCTTTTGATCTTCAGGACTTGATTTCAAATAAAGTTGATTTGGATACAAATTTTGAAAATTCACTTCTTGTTGATGTTGAAGATATGCAAAAACTTGTTATGTCTATAAGAGAAAAAGAAGATAAATGCGAACAAATTATTAAACTTGAAAATGAATGGCATAATGTTATAAAAGAACATGATGAAAAAGAAAAACAACTTGGTAAACTTGAGTTTTTAACAGGCAAACTTACTTTGCAGGAAGTTGATGATATTGAAAATGCCGTTAAAAATCTTGAAAAAAACTTTGAGAAAAAGGGATTTTTTGCCGATATAACAACAAAATATGCAAATCATAAACTGAAAAAGATTATTCAAAATAAAACATTTAAACCGGATATTGAAAATCTTGAAAGGTTAAAAGTTGAGCTTATTACGGCAAGACTTGCCGCAAAAGCGCGCTATATTGAAATGCAGATTATAAAAACCGGCAATATTCATACTCTTTTAGATGAAATAAAAATGCTTAAACGTAAACAAAAAACACTTGCAATAGATATCTTGAAAGGTAAAAGAAGAACTTCACTAAAGAATTTGCTTCGTGATCAAATAAAACGTCAAAGGCTGATTGTACATACAAAAGCACTTGTTACGAGAAAGAAAAATCTTCAAAACAGACTGCTTGAAGATGAAGACTTCAAGCCGCTTTTGGAAGCATTTCCATGCTGGTGCGTGACAACATATGCGGTTTCGGACTCACTTCCTATAAAGCCTGCTATGTTTGATGTTGCTATTATTGATGAGGCGTCACAATGTGATATTGCAAGCTGCCTGCCTATATTATACAGATGTAAAAAAGCGGTAATAGTGGGTGATGATAAGCAATTACCACACCTTTCTTTCCTTGAAAAATCAAAAGAACAATCTTTTATGAGCCAGTATGAAATACCTGATAAGTACCAATTGATGTGGAGATTCAGAACAAACTCCATGTTTGATCTGGCAAATTATTATTCAACGAAACCTGTTCTTCTGGATGAACATTTCAGAAGTTATGCACCGATTATTGATTTCAGTAATAAAGAATTTTACGGTGACAGAATAAGAATAATGTCACAATGCAGCGATAATGATGTTTTAGAGTTAATTGAGGTGCCTGACGGCAAGGTAGATTTTGATGTTACGCGTAATATGAGAGAAGTTGAAGCAATTATGCAAAAACTTCAAGAGATTATTCAAAATGACGACAGAATAACCGATGAAAATCATGAACCCGTTACAGTCGGTATTATATCGCCGTTCAGAGGGCAAGTTGAATTGATTAAAAAAGCAATCAATCAAATATTCAATGAAACCACGATAAGGAAGCATAAACTTGAAGTCGGTACGGCACATACATTTCAGGGAGATGAAAGAGATATAATTATGCTTTCGTGGGCAGTTGCGAACAATAGTTTTAATCAGAGTTTGACGTTTCTTCAAATACCTAATTTATTTAATGTTGCAATAACACGTGCAAGGAAAAAGCAAATAATTTTCCTCTCAAAAGACCCGAAATCCCTGCCTCAGGGCTTATTAAAGGATTATATCGAATTTGTTCAGGCATATATTGCAAGAAATAAACTTAAAGAAGAAATTCAAATTGATGAAAATGTTTATAAGAATTCTTTTGAAAAAGAAGCAGCGGATTTCTTGCGCAGTGAAGGGTTTGAAGTAACTGCAGGCAAAACGGTTGCCGGTCTGAGCAGTGATTTAACCGTTAAAGATCCTACAGGAAGAGTTATTATTGTTGAATGTGACGGTGTAGAAGATAATATACGCATGAATAAAACCCAAATAAAAAAGCAAACACTTATGGAACGTTCCGGTGTTTTAGTCGAAAGAATTTCATATCGTGAATGGTACCACAGCCCGCAAGGCTGCGTTGAAAGAATTAAAAATATATTTACCGAAATTGTGTAATTACCATTTCAAAGCTATTTCAACAGGTTTGTACGATTTTAAATATTCATACATTTCATTGATATTTGAAGCCTTATAGTAAAGGTTTCTTACTTCTTCTTTTGCAAATTTATCAGTATATACAGTTTCAAACATTTTGAACATATTGTCATAAAATCCGTCAAAGTTAAAGAAAATGACAGGTTTATTGTGATAACCCAGTTGTTTTGCAACGAGTATTTCAAATATTTCTTCAAATGTACCGAATCCGCCCGGGAGTGCAATAAAAGCATCGGCATGCTTTTCCATTGTGGCTTTTCTTTCGCGCATATCTTTTGTGATTATAACTTTTGCCAAATCAGGATGTTTAAGTCCGAAACTTGCAATTCTTTCGGGGATAACGCCTGTAACTTCAGCACCCGTTTTAAGTGCATTATTTGCAATAACCCCCATCATCCCGACGGTTGTACCTCCGTATACCATATTGTAACCGTTTTTACCGAGTTTTTCACCGAATTCTTTTGCAAATATATAAAATTTTTCATCAAGAAAATTACTTGATGAACAGTATATGCATAATGTTTGTTTTACAGACATTAATAAATCCCCCGTTATCCTTTTGCAAACTGTTTAAATGATTTAACCACGACCTGAGTTCTGTCTTCAACTCCGAGTTTCTGGATAATACTGCTTACATGAACTTTAACGGTATTAACACTTACATCAAGCAGTTTTGATATTTCGCTGTTTGTAAATCCTTCACACAAATATTCAATTACATCTTTTTCTCTGTCCGTAAGATTATAATTGTCCATATTTTCGTTGTTTAAAATTTTTCTGTTATTACTTAATGCATTTATTACTATATCAGCGATTTTAGCATCAAACCATAAGTCTCCGTTTATAACGGATAATACTATATTGGCAATTATTTCAGGATTTATATCTTTTGAACAGTATGCCCTTGCTCCTGCTTTTATAGAATTTATGACTTCTTCTTCGCTGCTGTGAGAAGTTAATATTATTATTTTAATATCATTTTTTATTGCTTTAATTATTTTTGTTGCTTCAATTCCGTTCATTAAAGGTAATCCTAAATCCATGATTACCGCATCAATATTTTTATTTTTAACAATATTAACGGCATCTTCGCCGTTTGAGGTTTCGTAAATTTCGTTTATAAATTCTTTTGTTTCAAAAGCGGTTTTAAGTCCGAACCTTATGAGTGCATGATCTTCCACTATTAGTATGTTATACATTTACGGTTTCCTGTTTTTTTCGTATGTAATATTTATTAAATGTTGCATTTATTTTTTGTTCTTCTTCGGTCATTTCTTTTTTATTTAAGATTTGAACAAACTGATTTAAAGATATACCCGAAAGCAGTGCTCTGTCGGCTCCTGTTATAATTATTTCATATTCGGAAGCCAGAATATCGGCGATTATATCACAGGAAATGCTTAAGAATGCGTCTGTTATTTCAGGGTCAAAGTGTTTATTTTTTCCTTCCGCGATAATGTTTAAAGCATCTTTTATCGGCATTCTGTCACGATAGTGACGAACGGAAGTAATTGCGTCGAATACGTCACTTACGGCAAGTATTCTTCCGCCGAGCGGAATCTCTTCTCCTTTAAGTCCACGGAAATAACCTGTTCCGTCATACTTTTCATGATGAGAAGCTGCTATTTCCGTTATTTCGGTAAAGTTTTCATTTATATTTGTCTGACATAAAATATCATATGTTATTCTTACGTGTTCTTTAATATGTTCATATTCTTCTTTTGTAAGTTCGCCCTGTTTTTGAAGAACTGCATCTTTTGTGCCTATTTTCCCTATATCATGAAGCATTGCGGCTTTTGAAATTATGTTAATTTGTTCTTTCGGCAGATTTAATTGTTTTGCAATTAATTCGGAATATAATCTTACTCTTGTGGAATGCCCCAGTGTTAAACTGTCTTTAGCATCTATTGAAACGGCTAAAGCATCAATAAGGCTTTCAAACATTTGTTTTTGTTCATCCAGCATATTTTGCTGAATATTGAATAAAAGGTTATTTTCTATTGCTATACCTGCGTTTGTTCCGATTGCAAAAAGTATATCTTCATCAGAGTCCGTAAAGTTACCGCTTTTTTTGTTTAATACCTGAAAAACACCTATTAATTCATATTTTATATTGTGAATGGGCATACAAAGCATATTATACGTTTTATATCCCGTTAGTTTATCTATTTCGGGATTAAACCTTTTATCACGATATGCATCTTTAATTCGAATAGTTTTTCCTGTTTTTACTACGGAGCCGGCTATACCTTTGTCGGCACAAAAACGGATTTCTCTGCTTCCAAGTCCTAATGCAACTTTTGACCACAGTTCGTTTCTCTCTTTGTCATATAAAAACACTGTGCACCTATCGGCATCAAGCACAAACTTTGTTTGCTGGGCAATGGTGATGAGCAGTTTGTCAATGTTTGTTTCCGCGCTTACCGCTCTTGCTATATTTGAAAGAGCAAGAACCAGTGTTGTATCTTTAGAATTTCTCGGCATATATCTCTTTTTTTGTTTTCCTGATGCGGATTTAATAATTTTCAGTGCTTCTTCCTGTAAAACCGGAAAAACATCAAGTTTGTTTATAATATTTGTTAAATATAAAAGAGAATCATTATATTTTTTTTCAACGTAATATATTTGCGCAAAAGCAAAACGGTTAATTACACTGTCAATTGTGTCTTCTGAATTTTCTGCCAGAAATTTTGCATCTTCAAGCAGCATCATTGAATTATAATAACCTTCTTCTTTATTTAAATATTTAATAAGAGCCGTAAGAGAAAGACAAATTGAAACAAAATCAATTTTTTTGTTTGCCAGAAATATTTTATGTGCGATTGATAAATTGTTTAATGCATCTTTCCACTTTTTACGTTTATAAAAACCGAGAGCTTTATCCAAAAGCAGATATGCATTGTCAATCGTTTCATTATTGTTTTGTTTTGCGGGCATTACTTATCCTTAACAAATTAACAAACAGTTTCTTTCATTATACAATATATTTCATGGTTTTAATATACAGTCGGTAAAAAATGAAAAAGGTTAGTATTATAGTTCCCATACATAATGAAAAAAACACGCTTCTTTTAATATTGGAAAAAATTAATCAGGCAAATTTTTCGGGACTGGAAAAGGAAATAATTCTTGTTGATGATGCCTCTTGTGACGGAACAAAAGAAATTCTGGAAAAATTAAACGATGATTATATAATTTTATTTCACGGAAAAAATCAGGGGAAAGGTGCTGCAATAAGAACTGCGCTTAAAAAAGCAACGGGGGATTTTATTGTTATTCAAGATGCCGATTTGGAATATTTACCTGATGACTATGATAAATTACTTCCGTTCTTAATAAATGATGAGGCGGATGTTGTTTACGGTTCAAGATTTATAAATCCTGAAAATATGAAGAATTTTATTCTTAAAAATAAAATAGCCAACAAATTTCTTACAATTTTAAATAATATATTATACGGAACACGTATTACTGATATGGAAACATGTTATAAAGCATTTAAATGCGGATTTATTAAAAATATAGAAATAAAATCCGACCGTTTTGATTTTGAGCCCGAAATAACCGCAAAAATGATAAAACAAAAAGCCAGATTTAAAGAAGTTCCTATAAGTTATAACGGCAGAGGGCATAATGAGGGTAAAAAAATTAACTGGAAAGACGGAATTCAGGCAATTTTTACTATTTTAAAATATCGTTTTTTTGATTAATTTGTAGCTTAAATGCAAAAAAGTTATATAATAATCATATGGCAAAAGTTAATGAAGATAAGACAAACGAATTAGAACAGGCTCATTTGGATTTTATATCCACCGTCAGCCATGAACTCAGAACACCGCTTACCAGTATAAGGGGATTTGCGGATACCTTACTTTTGTCTTATGACAAGATTTCGCCCGAACAACGTGAAAAATTTCTGCATATTATAAAAGACCAATCGAACAGACTTATAAAACTTGTGGAAAATCTTTTAACCGTTTCTAAAATGCAATCCGATAAAGAACTTATGGTATATAAAGCGGTTGATGCGGTTCCTCTTGTTGATAATTGTATTCAAATTGTTAAACTTCAATACAAAACACATAATTATATATGTAATTATGATAAAAATTTACCCAAAATTCTTGTTGATACAGATAAATTCCAGCAGATAATGATTAATTTACTGGATAATGCTTCAAAATATTCACCTGAAGGCTCAAATGTATATGTAAATATATCTCAAAATTATGAAGATAATACATTGAACATATCAGTAAAAGATGAAGGTATCGGTATTTCGGAAGAAAATCTTAGTAAAATATTTAATAAATTCTCAAGAATAGATTCACCTTTAACAAGGAAAATACAAGGCAACGGTTTGGGGCTTTATATTACAAAAACCCTTGTTGAAAAAATGAACGGAAAAATCAGTGTTCAAAGCGGTGAAAAAGGCAGTGTTTTTACGGTGGTATTTCATGGCGCAAATCCCGATGATGAAGTTTTGAAGAAAATAAAAGAGTAGGTATGCTTGTAAAAGTTGTTTTATTAATAGATAAAAGAAAAGAACAATCCGTCAGGTATAAGAAAATACTGGAGGGTGCCGGCGTAACCGTATTCACCGTATCGGATTTTGCTATGGGGCTTAATATAATGAATTCTTTTGAGCCTGATTTAATACTTATTTCTGACAGTTTGAAAATTGATGTTAAAAAAGCAATAGAACAAATTAAGGTGCTGACTTATAATACAAGACCCTTAATAGCAGTGTTATCTAAGTCTAATCATATTCAGGATAAAATTGATTATTTAGATGCCGGTGCGGATGATTTCTTAAGTGAACCAATAAACAGTGAAGAGTTTAAAGCAAGAATTTGTGCACATTTAAGACGCAGTTTTGAAAATTGTTTTTCCGATAAAACCATGCTTTTTAACTCTAAGATTTCCTATAAAATGATAAAACGTGCCATTAATGAAAAAAAACAATGGGCAATAATGCTTATAGATGTTGATAATCTGGAATTCTATAAAGAAATTTACGGCGAGCTTGCAACGGATAAATTATTACAGACATATTCCGCCATAATTCAATCATCTCTGGAAAAAACAGATTATATAGGGCAGCTTTCGGATGATGATTTTATTGTTATTATGCCGCCCGATAAAGCCGAAAAAGTTGCAAATTATCTTATATATGCATTTAATACAGTTGTCTCGAAGTTTTACTCGGAAGCTGATGCTCAAAGAGGGTTTGTTTTTATGAGCGGCGATGATGAGGCGGAAGATAAAGTCAGTCTTGTTTCTACAAGTATTGGCATTATAACGAATCAGTATAAAAAATATACGGATATTAAAGAGGTTATAGGTTCTTTAATAACAACGCATAAACTTGCAAAATACAAAACCGGTTCAAATTATATAATGGAACGCCCTAAAATAAGTGCGGACAATGCTGTTGTCGAAAAAGAAATTAACAAAAACATATTAATTATGGAGCCTGATGAGGCGCTTTCAATACTTCTTGAAGCAACTGCGATAATGCAGGGATATAAAGTGCGTGTTGTAAATGAGTTTGATGAAATAATTCAAGCTATAAAAGGATTTGAGCCCTCAATAATAATTCTTGATGCAGGTGATGCACAAACACTCAAAGGGCTTGATATATGCAGGAAATTAAAATTTGAAACTGCCAATTCCGCCGTTAATATCATATTTACAACAACTGTACATGATAAAGAAATGGTACTGAATGCGGGGGCTGATTTGTATCTGCCAAAACCATATGAACTGTCGGTTTTATTTGGCTGGATTAAAAAATTTAATGAGAATTATAATAAATAGGAGAAATATATGAAAATTAAAATTGAAAATAAGTCTATTCTTGATGTTAAAGCTGATGCAATAGTTGTTAATCTTTTTGAAGGCGTAAGACATCCATCCGGTGTTACGGGAATTGTGGATAAAACGTATGAAGATGTTATAAGTAATTTTGTAATAAAACAGGAGAACTTTGAGGGGAAATACGGTGAAATTTATATGCTTCCTCTTGTAAAAGAAAATAAAAAAATATTTGTGGTTGGACTTGGCAAGCAAGAAAATTTTGATTTAATAAAAATAAGAAATTTAAATGCAAAACTGATAAGAAAAATAAACGCCTGTAAAAATATTAAGAAAGTTGTATCAATATTGCATGGTGCAGGTATTATGGGACTTTGCCCGTTTGCTTGCGCACAGATGATTACGGAAGGTGTTATAAGCGGTCTTTACGATTTTGATAAATACAAATCAGATAAGAAAGAAGTAAATATAAAAGAATTTATTATTGCTGAACTTGATGAATCCAAATTTAAAAAAGCAAAAAAAGGTTTGGAACAGGGTCTAATTATCGCACAAAGTGTTAATGATGCCAGAGATTTGATTAACGAATCTTCTCAATATCTATATCCTGAAACGCTTGCGGATTATGCCGTTAAGAATTCAGGTGTTAAAACAACGGTTTATAATAAAACTCAAATAAAGAAAATGGGTATGAATGCATTTCTTGCAGTAGGACAAGGCAGCGTGCATGAACCCAAGTTAATTCATATGGAATATATTCCCGAGAGAAAAGCAAAAAGAAAAATAGCCATAGTCGGAAAAGGTATTACATTTGATTCCGGAGGTTTGGATTTAAAACCGCCGTCATCTATGCTGACAATGCGTGATGATATGTCGGGTGCTGCTGCTGTTATTACGACAATGAAGGCGATATCACAGTTAAAACCTGATGTTGAGGTTCATGCAATAGTTGCGGCATGTGAGAATATGCCATCGGGCAGTTCATATAAACCCGGTGATGTTATAATTGCAAAAACAGGCAGAACTATTGAAATAGATAACACGGATGCCGAAGGCAGAGTTACTCTGGCAGACGCACTTGCTTATGCCGAAGAACTGGGAGTTGATGAAATAATTGATATAGCAACTCTGACAGGTGCTTGTATGGTGGCTCTGGGTACTGTCGCAAGCGGTATTATGGGTAATGACGATAACAGAATAAAAGAATTCATTGAAACGGCAAAACAGGCAGGTGAAAAGTTCTGGCAGCTTCCGATGGATGAAGAATACGGTGACAGCCTTAAAAGTGACATAGCTGACACTAAAAATACAGGCGGAAGAATGGGCGGCGCTTCTACTGCAGGGATTTTCCTTTCAAAATTTGTTAAGAAAACCCCATGGATTCATATTGATATTGCGGGTACCGCGTTTGTTGATAAAGCAAATGCAGAGGGAATTAAAAATGCAACGGGTGTCGGCGTCAAAAGTTTAATTAAATATATTGCCGGATAACGGGTGTATTGTGTTAAAGACGGTAAAAACTGTAAAAACCCCGAAAGGTAACAAAATAGAACTTATTGAAACTCAAAATAACAAGTATGGTAAAACCGTACTTGTTATTGGGGTTTTTCATGGCGAAGAGCCTCAGGGCGAATATTTGATAAATGAATTTTTGAAATCTGATTTATCCGGCATAAGAAACAAACTGCTTTTTGTGCCTTGTTTGAACCCTGACGGAAAGAGCGTAAATAAAAGGCAAAATTCAAACGGAATTGATTTAAACAGGAATTTTCCCACAAAAAACTGGAGACATACTGATAGCTCTGAATACTTTGGCGGGAATGCACCTAATAGTGAAGTTGAAACACGGTTTATGGTTGAGATTTTAAACGATTATAAAATTGATGCTGTTTTGTCAATCCATGCACCTTTTAAAATAGTTAATTATGACGGGCCTGCTAAAGAATTGGCGGATAAAATTTCCGAATTAACAGGTTATCCCGTGCAGGCGGATATCGGTTATCCCACTCCGGGCAGTTTTGGTAATTATTCGGGAGTTGAGCGGCAAATTCCTACAATAACTTTAGAACTTCCCGAAGATGTTACAAATGAGAATCTATGGATTGTTAATAAGCCTGTATTTGATTATTTGGCGTATGAATTTTAAATTTTATAAATAATAAAATCTTCAGCCGGATATTTTTTCCTATACTGCTAAACTCGGCACAAAGCTCCGCAACCCGCACTAAAAGTGCTCAAACAGCGCTCCGCCATGCTGCTGCCTCGTTAAGCATTATTACGGAAAAAAATATATGCCATCAGATTTTATTATTTATAAAATTTATTAATTATTAAGCATATCTGATATACATATGTTTGTTACGCTATGGTGGTTACAATCTATGAAAAATTAAAAGTTTATGTTATATTTTATGAGAAAGAATAATTATTATTAGAAAAGGACGAATGAATGATATCTGTAAATGATTTAAAAACAGGCTTAACACTTGAAATAGACGGCGGGCTTTGGAACGTTGTTGAATTTATGCACGTAAAACCGGGAAAAGGTGCCGCTTTTGTCAGAACAAAACTGAAAAATGCAGAAACAGGCAACGTAATTGAAAAAACGTTCAGAGCCGGTGAAAAAGTTGCAAAAGCTACACTTGATAAAAGAGATATGCAATACCTTTATAAAGAAGGTAATGATTTTGTAATGATGGACTTAGAATCTTATGAACAGCTTTCCGTTGCTGCTGATAAAATCGGTGACGGTGTTAAATATTTAAAAGAAAATATGAATGTTGCAATTTTATTTCACGGCACAAATATTATCGGTATAGATATACCTAATTTTGTTGAACTTGAAGTTGTTGATACACCTCCGGCAGAAAAAGGAAATACCGCTCAAGGCGGTACAAAGCCTGCAACACTTGAAACGGGTGCTGTTGTTAACGTTCCTTTCTTCGTTACAAACGGTACCGTTATCAGAGTTGATACGAGAACAAATGAGTATTTAGACAGAGTCTAGGGACAGAAAAATGAAATTTAATCTTGAATATTTGGAAAAACTGGCAAATATTGTTTATGATAATGATTTATCGGAAATAACATTAGAAGATGATGAACAGGCATTATCGATAAAACGTGAAAAACCGCAGCAAGCGGCTATTGCCCCTGTCGTAATGCCGTCAACGGTTACTTCTCAGGTTGTGGCACCTCAGGCAAAGCCTGCCATAGAACAGGCAAAACCTGCAGCACATAAGGGGAAACCTATTACGGCTCCAATGGTTGGTACATTCTACAGTGCGCCGTCACCTGATGATGCTCCTTTTGTTAAAGTCGGTGATAATATAGCAATCGGTCAGGTTGTTTGTATTATTGAGGCTATGAAGTTAATGAACGAGATTGAGGCAGAGGCATCGGGTCAAATAACTGAAATTTGCGTTAAAAACGGCGACAGTGTTGAATTCGGCCAGGTTCTTATGTATGTTGAGTAAATAATTTAGAAACATATGAAAACAGACCTTGATTTTCGGGGTCTGTTTTATTATGGATTTTATTTAATTTATATTCAAGATAAATTCAAGATATATCAGATTTTTATAAGTAATAAAATCTTCTGCTTGATATTTTTTCTTATAATGCTAAATTCGGCTAAAAGCTCCGCAACTCGCACTAACAGTGCTCAAACAGCGCTCCGCTTTGCCGCTGCCTCATTAAGCATTCTCACTGAAAAAATATATGCTGTCAGATTTTATTACTTATAAGAATCATTATATACATCTGTAGTGCTTATATGGTAGTGGTGCTTTTCAAGATATAGATAATTCTATGAGCTTAGTATAATCTACGCATTAATTTGTTCTGTAAGGAGTTTTATATCTTCGGCTAAGTGACGGTCTGTCTTAATATCGGACTTCACTTTGCTGTGTGAATACATAATTGTCGTGTGTTTACGGTTAAAACAATCACCTATATAAGGGAAGCTCTCATTTGTCATTTCTTTTGCAAGATAAATTGCGGCCTGACGGGCAAATGCTGTTTTTGCCGCGCGATTTGTGCTTTTTATATCTTCCGTAGATACATTATAAAAACTTGCAACGATATCTATTATTCCGTCTACCGTAACGTTTTTGCGTTTTTCGCTGTAGCCTATTATTTTCTTGACGTTTTCGACAGTTATCGGAGTTTCGTTAATGGAAGAATATGCGCTGATCGTATTGAACGCTCCTTCAAGCTCCCTAATGTTTTTATTATAAACAGAAGCAAGAAATTCAATAACATCTGACGGAATTCTGATATTATTATCATTCGCCAGTTTTGTCAGAATAGCCATTCTTGTTTCAATATCCGGAACCTGAATGTCAGCAAGCAAACCCATTTGAAACCTTGTTTTTAATCTGTCGGGTGTGTTTTCAAATTTATCGGGAGAGCGATCAGACGTGAAAACAATTTGCTTGCCCGAATTATGAAGGCTTTCAAATGTGTTAAACATTTCTTCTTCGGTTCTTGCTTTGCCTTCAATCAATTGAACGTCATCAACAAGCAGAACATCTATGTTTCTGTATTTATTTCTGAATTCATTCATTTTTTTGTTTTTATCGCCGGCTTTATCCATACCTTTTGCAAGTGAATTAACAAGGTCATTAATAAATTCTTCTGCTTTGATATATTTAACTTTTAAATTCGGTTTATTGAAAAGAATATCGTGCCCGATAGCTTGAAGCAGATGAGTTTTCCCGAGCCCCGAACCGCCGTATATGAATAACGGATTATATTGCTTGCCGGGGTCTTTTGCAACCGCTACTGCTACTGCGTGAGCAAATTTATTATTTGCTCCGACAACGAAATTATCAAATTTATATTTAAGATTCAAATTGCATTCGGAGCGCATTTGTTTTAATCCGTCATATCTTGAGGAGTTAATTCTGTTTTCAAGATTTTTGATAAATTCTTTTTGTTCTTCTTTTCTTGTTTTTTGTTTTTCTTTTTCAAGTTGTTTATGCAGGTCTTCATCATATACAACTTTAAAATTAACATCTTTTTTACAAATTTCGGAAAGAGCTTTTGATATTTGTTTATGATGTTTTTGTATAATCTGAACGGCAAGGTTTTGACCCGAGAGCACGCAAAAACAGTTATCTTCAAAAGAGTGCGGAACTAACGGCACAATCCATGTGTCATAGGTGGTTTTTACGATGGTGTCTTTTAATATGGCAAGGACATCATCCCATATTTTTTGAATTAATGAGTCTTTTTCCATTTCTTAATTTATATCAATTATTAATTAACTTTTGTTGTTAATCTTAAGTGAAGTTCTCGTAATTGATCTTCTGTTGCCGTTGCCGGAGCATCAGTCATAAGGCATTTTGCATTTGAGTTTTTAGGAAATGCAATAACGTCTCTGATAGACGGTGTTTTTGCAAGCAGAGCAACTACTCTGTCAAGACCTAATGCTAAACCGGCATGCGGAGGTGTTCCGTATCTGAAGGCATTAATCATAAATCCGAATTTTTCCTGTGTTTCTTCATCAGATAAGCCTAATGCTTTGAATACTCTCTGTTGAATTTCGGAAGAGTGGATTCTGACGCTGCCGCCGCCCAGTTCCGTACCGTTATAAACTATATCATATGCAATAGAGCGGCAATTTGCAGGGTCTGTTTCCATTTTATCAATATCTTCAAGATTAGGCATTGTGAAAGGATGGTGAACCGACACATATCTTTGGTCTTCTTCGGAATATTCAAACATCGGAAAATCTACAACCCATAAAAGAGCGTGTGCATCAGGGTCTATTAAACCGAGTTTTTCACCGAAGTGGAGTCTGAATCTGCCCATAACATCATATGTAACTTTAGGTTTATCCGCAACAAAGAAGATAACATCGCCTGCTTTTGCGCCTGCTCTTTGTTTTATAGCTTCTGCCTGTTCTTCCGTCAAGAATTTAAGGACGGGTGATTTTGCCGTTCCGTCTTCCTGATATATAATATTTGCAAGGGCTTTGGCGCCAAAGGAGATGGCTAGTTTTGTCAAATCATCTATTTCTTTTCTTGAATAATTTGCAATTCCCGGAATTTTAATAGCTCTGACAATTCCGCCTGCTTTTAATGTATCTTTAACAATTTCAAAGTTAGATTCCATAATGATATCGCCGATATCAAAAAGTTCTAAGCCAAAACGCAAATCGGGTCTGTCGGAACCATATTTATCCATTGCTTCTTTATATGTTATAACGGGAAGTTTGTCAGGAGTTGTATATCCGACTAATTTAAATACTTCTCTCAATAAACCTTCAACCATATCCATGATATCTTGTTGTTCAACGAAAGACATTTCCATATCTACCTGAGTAAATTCAGGCTGTCTGTCCGCACGAAGGTCTTCATCACGGAAACATTTTGCTATTTGATAATATCTTTCAATTCCGCCGACCATTAATAATTGTTTAAAAATTTGAGGTGATTGCGGAAGTGCATAAAATTTTCCGGGTTGTACACGGCTCGGTACGAGATAATCTCTTGCGCCTTCGGGTGTGGTTTTTATTAATATAGGTGTTTCAACTTCCATAAAATTTTGGCTGTTTAAATAATTACGGATAGTTGTAACTATTTCATGTCTTAATTTAAGGTTATTAAGAACTTTTTCCTGTCTTAAATCAAGATATCGATATTTTAATCTTATATCTTCTTTAACATCATCGGCATTAAGCGGGAACGGAAGTACTTGAGCCGTTGAAAGAATTTCAAGTGCCGTAGGATATATTTCTATTTCACCCGTCGGCAGTTTTTCATTATATGTTTCTTCAGGTCTTATTGTTACCGTGCCGGTTGCTTTTATAACAAATTCATCTCTTAATTTCTGGAAAACTTCATAAACTTCGGGATTTTTATTAGGATCTGAAACTAATTGAAATAATCCTGATTTATCTCTTACTTCAACAAATATAATACCGCCCAAATCGCGGACAGCTGAAACCCATCCTGCAATTGTAACTTTTTTCCCGACTTCATTTCTTGTTATTTCGCCGCATCCGTGCGTTTTCATTGATGTTTTTGTTAACATTTTCTTTCCCTGTTTCCTACTATTAATGCTTATTTTTAATCTACCTCAAAGATATAAAATTTTAAAGTCTTTATTATATTTTTCTCTTTTTTACACGTACGCCGTCGACTTCATACACATTTTCTATTGCAATGAAGGCTCTGGGGTCAATTTCTTTAGCGATTTCTTTAAGTTTTTGAACCTGAAGTCTTGATATAACGCAGTAGACAATTCTTTTCTTTACTCCGGAATAACCGCCCTGGGCATCAATATAGGTAACGCTGACATCCATTTTTTTCATTATATCTTTACCGATTTCATCGGAATAATCTGTAATAACAAAAACCGACTTTGATTCATTCAAACCTTCTATAACAACATCCATTGTTTTGTAAGCTATAAAATATGCAACAATAGAATACATAGCATGCTGCCAATCGTAAACAAATCCTGCGGTTGTGAAGATAAACAGGTTTATGAACATTATTATTTCACCAACCGAAAACGGTATTTTTTTAGTTGCATAGATTGCAAGCACTTCTGTTCCGTCAAGTGAAGAACCGTTTCTTATAACTAAACCGACGCCTGCTCCAAGAATGAGTCCGCCGAATATTGAAGCCAGAAACAGTTCCAGATTGGGTATTATTCCGTCGTGAAATTTTGCCGAGAATAATGTTACCCCGAGTGCGAATATAATAATTGCATAAAATGTTGATAATACGAATCTGACACCCAGTTTTTTAATTGCAAGAATTATAAATGGCAGGTTAATGCAAATGATAAAACCACCGAGGGCATGACCGGTTAGTGTATTTAAAATCATTGAAATACCTGTTACTCCGCCGTCAATTATACCGTTCGGCACGAAAAATCCTTCAATTGCGAATGCGTATATCAATGCCCCTATGGTTAGAAATATATAATCTTTAATATAGCTTTTCATATAAACCCTTTTTCGTGAATTATACAATAAAACATTTGGGTTATAAATTAAATTTGATAAAAATCATAAAATTTTATATTTTGTTATTTAATCCTGAAAATAATGACAAAAAAATTATTCACGGATATTTATAGATGCAGAAGGTGTTCTATGAATATTAATCCCGTATCATTCGGCAAAGCAATTCCAGTTGCAAACTGTAATATTATAAATAAATCAACTAATCAAGCGGAAAAAGCAACCGTTTATGAATATGATTGTCTTGATGAGCATGAAGATGTCGATGAAATCCTTGCCCTGCCTGATATTTTTTATTATAAAAATATTATTGCGGACAAAATGCAATATAAACATGAAAAAGCTGTTAATTGGCATATGACGCCAAACAGTCATTTTTATTCCTTAAAAAACGAACAAGGAAGAACTCTCTCAGTTTTATACACATATGATTCATTAAATTCAAACGGAGCTGAAACCGTTGTTGTTGACAGACTGCAAAGTGACACGACTTCGCCGTACAAATATGCAGGACAAGCGATTCTTGCTGCTTTATGCAGAATAAGAGAAAAGGATGCCCCCGAAAGTATAGTAATTAAGACTGCAGCAAATAAGGCCGTCCCTTTTTATACCGATAAATGCGGATTTTACAAGGTATACAACCATGAACTCGAACTGCCGCAGTCGGATTACGCCGGATTCATACAGCAAACAGAGCAAAAAACAAAAGGTAAAATAAATACAATTGTTTAGTCTTTTTTCTGTTTATAAGTATTCATAAATCCCGTGTCAAAGTTGCCGCTGATGAATACGGGGTCTTCAATAAGTTCCTGATAAAAAGGAAGCGTTGTTTTTACGCCGGTAATAACGTATTCTTTTAATGCTCTGTACATTCTGCGTCTTGCTTCTTCTCTTGTAGGCGCCCAGCACATAACCTTGCTTATTAAAGAATCATAATAAGGCGGAATTTTATAGCCCGAATATACATGTGAATCCACTCTTACGCCAAATCCGCCGGGAGTAA
Organism: Candidatus Gastranaerophilales bacterium; assembly: GCA_944323955.1. Lineage (GTDB taxonomy): Bacteria > Cyanobacteriota > Vampirovibrionia > Gastranaerophilales > Gastranaerophilaceae > Avigastranaerophilus. The sequence goes on from CALUUK010000002.1 coordinate 131,110, forward strand.
TGTATCCGTTAATCTCGCCGGGGGCGGGGAGGAAGTTTCTGTCGGGATCTTCGGCATTTATACGGCATTCAATAGCATGCCCGTATAATTTAACATCTTCCTGCTTATATGATAACGGGTTTCCTGCCGCGATGTTAATTTGCTCGCGGACAATATCAATATTGGAAATCATTTCTGAAATACCGTGTTCAACTTGCAGACGGGTATTCATTTCCATAAAGTAGAAATTTTTGTCTTTATCAAGTAAAAATTCTATGGTGCCTACACCTTCGTAATTAGCAGCTTTAGCAGCTTTAACGGCAGCCTCTCCTAGTTTTCTTCTTATATCATCCGAAACTGCGGGCGAAGGAGCTTCTTCAACCAGCTTCTGATGACGTCTTTGGATTGAACAATCTCTTTCTCCAAGGTGTATGACATTTCCGAATTTATCGGCGATAATCTGAACTTCGATGTGTCTGGGGTTTACAAGATATTTTTCAATATAAACATCAGGATTTCCGAAGAACTTTTCAGCCTCCTGACGGCAAAGCGTGATGTTTTGTTCAAGCTCTTCATCACTGTTTGCAACTCTCATACCTTTTCCGCCGCCGCCTGCGGTTGCTTTAACAATAACAGGATAACCGAATTTTTTAGCGGCCGCTTTGGCTTCTTCAATATCAGTAATAATTCCCGTACCCGGGGTAATCGGAACACCGCTTGACATCATTGTTTTTCTGGCGGTAGCCTTATCGCCCATTAATTGCATTGATTCGGGTGAGGGGCCTATAAATTTAATATTGTGTTCCGCGCAGATTTCCGCAAAATCAGCTCTTTCTGACATAAAGCCGTAACCGGGGTGAATGGCATCAGCCCCCGATACTATTGCCGCAGAAATAATAGCGGGAATATTAAGATAACTTCCCGAACTTTCATTCGGACCTATACAATATGCTTCCGTAGCTAAACTCACATGCAAAGAATCCGCATCTGCTTTGGAATAAACTGCAACTGTAGGTATTGCCATTTCTCTGCACGCTCTTATAATTCTTACTGCAACTTCGCCTCTGTTGGCTATTAAAACTTTCTTAAACATATCCTTACTCAGTTTTCTCTATATACATAATTGTCTGACCGTATTCGACGGGCTTTCCGTCTTCAATACAAATTTCAACAACCTTTCCCGCAACATCGGAGGTCACTTTATTAACAAGTTTAATTGTTTCAACAATACAAACAACCTGACCTTTTTTAACGGTATCACCGACCTGAACAAACGGTTTTTCCTCAGGTGAGGGTTTTGAATAAAACATACCTATCATATTTGAAACAATCGGTACTATATTTTTCTTTTCTTCCTGCGCAATCTCTTCTTGAACAGATTCTTCAATCAAAGCAGCTTCAACAGGAATTTCTTTTTCTTTAATTACGGGTTTAAAATTATTACTTTTTATAAAAAGAGCTTTCTCACCGTCTTCAAGCGTTACTTCGGTAAGCTCATTATTTTTCATTATATCAATTAACTTTTCAATATAATCAGCAGATACTTCTTTCATAATATCCCTTTTTTATTATAGACTTCCCTTATTTTATTCCGTACATGAGAGCTAGTCAAGAAAGTATACTTTTTCTGATTTTAATAGTATAATTATAGACATTGATAGATAGGAAACAGGTGTAATTATGACAGTAACTGCCGAAAAAGAAGGATTAATCACACAGGTTATCGGTCCTGTAATTGACGTTGAATTTGAGTCGGGGATGCTTCCTGAAATTAATGATGCAATTGAGATTATTATTGACGATAATACAAAAATCGTAGCTGAAGTGCAGCAGCATCTGGGTGAAAATAAAGTCCGTTCCGTTGCAATGTCGTCAACTGACGGTTTAAAACGCGGTATGAAAGTTATTAATACGGCAGAGCCGATAAAAGTTCCCGTAGGCAAAAATATTCTGGGCAGAATTTTAAATGTTCTTGGAGAACCGGTTGATAATGAAGGCGCGGTTGAAACAGATACATATCTGCCTATTCACCGTTCATCACCGACACTTGTTGATCAAAATACGGATATTGAAATATTAGAAACAGGTATTAAAGCTATAGACCTTTTGCAGCCATATCAAAAAGGCGGAAAGATAGGTCTGTTCGGCGGTGCGGGTGTGGGAAAAACCGTTCTTATTATGGAACTTATTCATAATATTGCCTCGGAGCACTCGGGTGTTTCTGTTTTTGGCGGTGTAGGCGAAAGAACCCGCGAAGGTAACGACCTTTGGAACGAAATGAAAGAATCCGGCGTTATTGATAAAGTGGCTCTTATATACGGACAGATGAATGAACCCCCCGGCGCAAGAATGAGAGTCGGTTTATCGGCTCTTACGGCGGCAGAATATTTCAGGGATTATTCAAAACAAGATGTACTTTTATTTATAGATAATATTTTCAGATTTGTACAGGCAGGTTCGGAGGTTTCGGCACTTTTAGGCAGAATGCCTTCTGCTGTTGGTTATCAGCCTACTCTTGCGAATGAAATGGGTGAACTTCAGGAAAGAATTACATCAACAAAAGACGGCTCTATTACTTCTGTTCAGGCAATATATGTACCTGCGGACGACCTGACTGACCCGGCGCCTGCAACAACATTCTCTCATTTGGATGCTTCAACCGTTCTTTCAAGACAAATTTCCGCACTGGGTATTTACCCCGCAGTTGACCCTCTGGCTTCAAACAGTAAAGTTTTAGACCCCTTGATTGTAGGTGAAGAACACTATAATACAGCAAGGAAAGTTATAGAAATACTTCAAAAGTATCAGGAGCTTCAAGATATCATTGCTATTTTAGGTATGGATGAACTTTCCGAAGAAGACAAAGAAACAGTAAACAGAGCAAGAAAAATCCAAAAATTCTTATCCCAGCCTTTCTTTGTTGCGGAACAATTCTCAGGCATTGAAGGCCGATATGTAAAACTTGAAGATACCATAAGAGATTTTAAAGATATTATTGAAGGAAAATATGACAACATCCCGGAACAAGCCTTCTTTATGGCAGGCACGATGGAAGATGTTTTAAAAGCAGCGGAAAAAATGAAGTAGGAATAAAATGCCCGATAAAACAATACATTTTAAACTTATAACACCCGAAAAAATTGTTTTTGAAGATGACGTAGAAGCCGTTTATGCACAGGGGACAAAAGGCAGTTTCGGGATTTTGCCGAATCACATTGCTTTTATGTCAACTCTGGCAATAGATACGGCAAAAGTAGTTAAAAACGGAGAAGAAATTATATTCTCAATAATGGGCGGTGCTTTACAATTCAAAAATAACGAAGCGATTATATTAACGGAAGCGGCAGAGAACGGGCAGGATATAGATACTGCAAGAGCGAAACTGGCAAAAGAGCGTGCCGAAGCAAAAATAGGGTCAGCGCAAACGCAAAGAGATATACAGCTTGCAAATGCAGCGCTTGCCAAAGCAATGGCAAGACTCAAAGCTGCTAGCCGTCAATAAAATCATTGGTTTTTATTTTGGGCTTGTATAACAAAATATAAAATTTTTGCTCCGTTCAATAATAACTATTTTCTTAAACTCAACAATAAAGGTGCGGCAAACTCGCACTTCGTGCTCAAACAGTGCCGCAGCCTGCTATTTGTTTCGTTAAAGAAAATTACATTATTATTTCAAGTCACTAAAATTTTATATTTTGTTATTTTAATATATTTTTATTTTGATTTTGATTTTGATTTTGGAAATTAAAATAAAAGTCCATTGCGAAGCACAGAAATGACAACTCAGCGAAGAAACGGCACAGCTCGCACTGTCTGAGCGAAGCGAGTTTGCGAGCTTTGGCTGAGCTTGATGTCATCTGTGCGCAGCATCCGGGGTTGTTTTTAATTTCCAAAGGATAAATATTAAATCTATTATTGAACGAAACAAAAATTTTATATTTTGTTATTCAGATACAGATAAAACTAAGAACTATCTCATTGCTTTCATCATACGATAAATTATTGTGACTTTGTCATCAGGGTAATTATAAATATTTTCTGCTATATATTTCTTTTGGGTTTGTATATCTTCTTTTAGGTGTTCAAAATCAAACAGTTCGGGTAATGTTATTCTTAATGCATTTGCAATTGCTATTAAGGTTTTAGAAGGGAAACTATGTCCTATCTCTATTCTGCTGATAGTTTTCCAATCAACTCCAATAAGTTCTGCTAAACCTTCTTGTGTAAGATTTTGCGATAATCTTATTTCTTTTATTCTTTTTCCCAATATTTTACGAAGTTCTTTCATATAAAAAACATAAACTATTTTTACATTTTTTATAATCGTTTATATTGGTATTAAAATAGAAGAACTACTAAAAAAGATGATATAATTCTATGTAAATGATAAGTTTTTTATTTTTATACCAAAATGTATCATATAAATTTAAAACATTTAAAAAGATTAGTGAAAGAAAATAACTTTGAAGTAAAACAAAATATCAAAGTTATAAATTCACAGATTGTTCTCATAAAAATGCTTGCAAGCGGGATTACGCTTCAAGAAGCTGCATATAATTTAAATACAACACATAATAATATAAAAAGACGTACTCAAAACCTTTTATTTTTAATAGATAGAGGCATAAGATACCGAATTGCTATAGGTCAAAAATTTCTTATATAAGTAACGATTAAATCGTTACTTATAATTTTCAATATTGTTAGAAGTAAGGCAAATAATAATATATTCTATTATTATGAGTGAGTTTCTTGAGAAATTTGGTAAAAAAGTAAAAGAATATCGGAAGTTAAAGCATTTAAGCCAAGAACAACTTGCCGAACGTATTAATGTATCTACAAATACCATTAGTGTTCTGGAGCGGGGCAAAACATTTATACAATATAAAAACCTTACCGCAATTTGCAAAGTGCTTGAGATTAAAGAGGTTGATTTGTTTGATTTCTCTATGGGCAGTAAAAAAACCGATAAAATATCAGAAAAAATTAACATAAAAGTTAAAGAACTCTCTGTCCCCCGGCAAATGCAAGTTCTTGAAATAGTTAATACCTTTAAATCAAAGTAATGTCTTTTAAATAGTTATCTATATCAATATCCAGTTTTTTGATTTTTTTTACGGCGCATTCTTCCCGTTTTATATCAGTATATTTGTCTGATGAAAATATAATTACATTCGTTATATCAATTACTCTTTCATCAATATCAAAAAAAGATTTGTAATAAACTCTGTCCGAATAATTTCCCTTAAATACTAAGTTGTGGTTGAAAAAATGTTTATAAAGCGGAAAAAATTTATTAAAAAATAAATTTTTTTTATTATGAAAATCAGGACTTGCACACATATTTGATACAAAAATTCCGCCTTTTTTCAGCGATTTTTTTACGGATGAAAAATATTCTTCACTTAAAAATCTTAAGTCTATTCCGTCGTTATTTGCAACATCCACAACAATTAAGTCGTATTTCTTTCTGTTGTTTCTCAAATATGTTATGCCGTCTTGCAAAATAAAATTAAATTTCCCTGACACTCTAAACCCGAAATATACCTGCGCAATTTCTGCAATATTTTCTTCTAAATCAACAACATCAATTGATTTTAATCCGTCAAAAAGAAACTCATAATCATTGACGATTTTTCCTGACCCCAGCCCGATTAACAGAATTTTTTCAATCGCAGGATTTATTAAATACGGAATTAAAAAATAATTTATATACGGCAGATTTCCTTTATAAAAATCTGTGTTAATAAACCCTGCCTGATAAGTGTCTTTATAATGTAAAAATCGCCCGATTTCGTTTTCCACAACTTTTATTCTGTGAAATTCGGATGATTTTTCATATAAAACTTTGTCATTAAAAACTTTATTGTTAATGACAGATAAAAGTTTTTCGCAAGGTTCTTTTATTGCAAGTTCTTCAGGTATAAGTGTTGTCATAAACTAATTATATGAAAAATATCTGTCAAAATCCACATCGTCAAAATTGCACAGCAGCCTGTAAACATCATCATCTTCATCCATTTTTTGAAAACGATATTCATCAAACTTCCACAATTTTGGATTTATACCGAAAACTCTTATTATCTCCTTATCAAGGAGTATTTTTAATTTTTTCTTAACCGTATCAAGAGGCATTGAAAGTGATTTGGATAATTCAACAGCCGAAATTCCCTCGGGGTTTGAACATTTCTCCGGGGTTAGAAACATTAATTCAAGTCCTACTTGCTTTAACTCTTTGTCTTCTTGAATATCCATTCTGGCTAACCTTAATATCAACATGTGCCATGTTCGGCATTTTTTTAAAATACTTTAATATTTTTTCTCAAATATATTATTTTTTACTTTATTATTGTACAATCAAAGGATAAATTGGGAAAATTTTATGCTTGAGTACAACATTTGTTACAGTCTTGATTCTAAATATGTTGAGCAGTTGGCTGTATCAATGTGTTCTATTCTAAAAAATGCCGGCGATAATGACAATATAACTTTTTATATTCTTGACGGGGGATTGACTTTAAAAGAAAAATCCGGAATTGAAAAACTTAAAGAAATAAAAGATTTTTCTATTGAATATATAAGTATTAATCCCGAAGAGTTTGCAAATTGTCCTCTGAATGTAATTAAAAAAGGGGATAAGTATGAACCGACACATGTTACTCTGCCTGCATATTTTCGAATTAAACTTCCTTCTTTATTAAAAGAACTTGATAAAATTCTATACCTTGATTGTGATGTTGTTGTAAGAACTTCATTGAAGGAATTATTTGAACAGGATGTAACAGACAAAGCGGTTTTGATGACTTTGGATGCAGAATCCGAAAAAGAGGCTGAAAGACTTGGTATAAAACGATATTTTAATTCCGGTGTTCTGTTTATTAACCTTGATTACTGGCGTAAAAATGATGTTGAAAATAAATTGCTCTGCTATATTAATGAAAATCAGCGAAAAATCTTGTGGTTTGATCAGGATGTAATCAATGTTGTGCTTGAAGGGCAGATAGGCGAGATTTCAAACAAATGGAATTATCAATATTTTCAATATGAAGAGATAGATATAAACGAGTTTGCCAACAGTTCAATTATCCATATGGCCGGAAGGTTTAAACCGTGGCTTATGTCTTTTGAACATCCTGTTTATGATTTGTATTATTATTATTTGTCGTTTACCCGGTGGAATAAAAATGTGACCTTATATAAAAATATGTCACTTGGCAGACATCTTAAAAACGGTATCGGCGGAAGTGTTACCAATATTACTGTTGATGCAACCGATGAAGATATTCAAAAAGTTTATTCGGAAATTGATAATAACTATAAACTGATTGATACAACGAGAGATTTTCTTGAAAGTAAAATTGATTTTGTTCAGGGGTTAAATGATGAATTAAAACATATCTTAACTGTCACAACCGATGATAAGATTTCACGGGTTTATGAAGAAATTACAAAAAATTATGAATATACGGGCAATCTGGTTAATTCCTGCAAATTGGAATTGGATAATAAAATTATTTATGAAAGCGCCCAAACTGACGATAAAATCTCAAAAGTTTATGATGAGGTTTCAAAAAATTATAAATATACCGAAAAATTAGTTAAAGAAACAAAAGAAGACATTGATAACAATATTAAAAATTATTTTGATAACAGATTTAAAGAATTATACTCTTATATTAATGAAGAAGTTTCCAATATTTATAAAACAATAAATGAAAATTATAAATTAATCGAAAATAAGATTATAAATAAAGATATTGAAAATCTTTCAAGAATTGAAAATCTTATTGCTGAAATAAATAAAACAAACGAGAAATTATCTGCTTTGCCTAAAATGACTGATATTAGTTCTCTTGAAGAAAAAATTCTGCAAATAAAACTGCAAAATAAAATTAATTCGGAAGAACTGCAAAAACATTTTGAAGATGAACTTAATCAACAAAGAATAAAATATGAAAACCGTTTAATGGAAACTGAAAAGATAATAAATTCTCTGGATGATAAGTACCAGCCGAAAAAGCGTGGTATTCTTACAAGAATAAAGAACAAAATAAAAAAGGTAATACATAAATGACGGCTGTAAAAATATCAATAATCATAATTTATGGAGATGTTGAGAATACAATAAATGATTTTGTTGTAAATCTTGAAAATCAAACTTTTAAGGAGTTTGAGGCTGTTTTTGTCAATTGTAATTCCAATGAAGATTCAATAAAAAAAGTTTCGGAGTTAACAAAAAATGTTGAAAAATTCCATATCTTAACGCTGCCTTATAATAATGATTATGATTTTGCAAAAAATTCCGCTCTCGGTATATCTTCAGGCGATTATGTTTATTTTATTGATGCTTCAGAGAAAATAACACCCGATTATATTGCGAATATTTATTTTGCCGAGTTAAAACAAATGTCGGGCAAAATAAAAATATTAAATAATAAACTTTATAAGCGCAGTTTTATTGAAAATAATACTGATATCAATGAAATAATAAAAATAAAAACAGAAGAAGAAGCGGAAAAGATTTTTAAAGTTCTGGCTCAAAAAGAAAATGATATAAAAACCGAACTTGCGGACTGTTATAAAAATTTTGATAACACCATAAATAATAAAGTTTATGATTTGAGTGTAAGATGCTCTGCTCTTGAAAAACTTATTTATGAAAAAGAAAAAGGGTTTAATGAACAAATAAATAAGTTTTTTGATGATATCCAGAATCAAATCAAAGAAAATAACAATTATATTATGGAAAATATACGTAATTATTGTGAAACACAAATATTAAAACCCGATGAAAAAGATGAATGTACAGGCAAAGTATATGATGAAATAAATAACAATAAAAAATATGCGCAAAAAATGCTTGAAGAGCATAAACGTGAAATATATGAGCAATTCTATGCGGTTAATCGGAAAATTGAAGAAATAAATCAAGAACAGAATATAAGATATGATAATCTTAAAAATATTATTGAAACCATTCACAATGATATAAATGCCGGAATTAAAGCAATTGACATTGTATCTGATTCTAAAAATACGGATAAAATAAATAAAATTACAGCTTTGATAAACCTTGAAGATAATATGAATAAAAATTTTGATAAAATCTATTCTTATATCAATGAAAATAATGTTAGATTCTATAAAGAATTAGTTGATTTTTATAAAGAGATAAATGAAAAAATTAAGAAATAATCGGAACTGAAAAATGCCAAAAGTATCAATAATTATACCGTTTCATAACGTGGAATATTATATAGGAGAATGTCTTGAAAGTGTTATAAATCAAAAACTTCAGGATATTGAAATAATATGCGTAAATGATGGATCAACTGACGGGTCAAGAAGTATTGTTGAAGAGTATGCAAAACGAGACTGCAGAATAAAAATAATTGATATTGAAACAAGAAAAGGGCAGGGATTTGCCAGAAACAGAGCAGTGGAAATTGCATCAGGCGAATATATCGGGTTTGTTGATGCCGATGATTATATTGAACATGATATGTTCTTTGAGCTGTATACAAAAGCAAGTCAGAATAATAATGATATAACAATATGTCAGGCAAGAGAGTATGATGATTTAAACAAGAAATTTATATTGTCCGATTATTATTCACTTTCTCTTTTGTCCGACATGAAAGATAAAATCTTTTCCGCTGTTGATGTAAAAGATAAACTTTTGGATATTAATGTTGTTCTTTGGAATAAAATTTATAAAAAGTCTTATCTTGATAAGATAGGCGAAAAATTTCCCGAAGGATATATTTATGAAGATTTACCTTTCTTCTTCGGCACTTTCTTGCCGGCAGAAAAAATTCAAATTGTTTGGAAAAATCTTTATATATACAGAATAAATCGCCGGAATTCAACTATGCAGCAGTTTAATAACAAAATTTTAGACAGACCCGATATGGTTTCTTTGACATTTGAAAAAATTAAAAAGTTTGACTTTATGGCTGATTTTACCGATAAAATCAAAGGTTGGATAATAAATGATTTATTTCACAGATATACTCTTTTAAAAGAAAATTTTCAGAGAGAATATTTCTTTAAAATGAAAAGAGTTTTTCAAAATCTTGATATAGAAGATATTGATAATCCGTATTGGAAAAAAGTTTATCATTTTGAAGGGTATTTAATGGTTTTAAATAATGATTTTGAAGGGTTTAACCTCAAGATCTTTACACAATATCTTGATATACATCAGGTTGAAGACAGAATAAAATCTGTTATGTTAAATGAAACCGAAAATCTGCATAAAATTATTTCACTTAATTACGATAAACTGGCTGCTTTATTTGACATTAAAGCGGGTGAACTTCAGTCAGCAATGGACAATAATTTAAATTTTGTTCTTGAGGCTGAATCAAAATTGTATAAAGAAATAAAAGAAAAAAATGATTACTTGAGTGCGGTATCTGATGATAAAATCTCCAAAACACATTCAGTATTAAATAGTGAAATAAAAAGTTTATATGAGAAAAACAAACAAAATTATGATGCGCTGAATAATCTGATTGAAAATAAAACCGAGCATTTAAAAACTGTTTTATCCGGAGAAGAAGAAATAAAGATTAATGAAGTAAAGGAAAAAATTGAACAAAACCACACAGAGACCTTAAAGCAGATAGGTCATGAAATAAGGCTTCTGCGCGAAGAAATGGGATTAAAGTCTCAGGCTGATTTTCAAAACTTCAGACAGGAAATATCAGAGATTAAATCCCGATTTGAAAATGAAATGAATAATCAAAAAAATTACTATGAAAATGTGATAAATCAATTGCAAGCCAGAGTTTCAGAGCTTGAAAAAACACCTGTTCAGAAGTTGAAAGATAAAATAAAGAAAAATAAATAAGATGCCTAAAATATCAGTAATAGTACCTGTTTATAATGTTGAAAATTATTTGAGGCAGTGTTTGGATAGTATTATTGCCCAAACATTTTCTGATATTGAAATTATATGCGTTAATGACGGGAGTGAAGATTCATCGCGTGCAATTCTTGAAACATACAGTCAAAAAGACAACAGAATAAAAATAATTGATAAAGAAAACGGCGGACTGTCATCTGCCAGAAATGCGGGGATGAAAATAGCGGAAGGTGAATTTATAAGTTTTATTGATTCTGATGACTGGGTTAATTCGGAAATGCTTGAAAAACTGTATAAGAATATTATGGCTTTGAATACTGATATTTCAATATGTGCGGTTAATTTATATGATGAAACATTAAAGAAAAATGATAGTGCAAATCCGTATTTTTCGCTGGGTTATTTTGATGAAACCTTTGATAACAGAGCTTTTTCTTATGAAGATGTAAAACCTTTTTTGACGGATGTGTGCGTTATGGCATGGAACAAACTGTATCGTAAAAGTTTTCTTGATAGGGTTGATGCCAAATTTCCCGACGGATTGATATTTGAAGACGGACCTTTTTTCTTTTCAATTTTCTTTAAAACACAAAGAATTTCTATTGTCAGGGACATACTTTATAATTACAGAATAAACAGAGAAGGTTCCATTGTTCAAAAGGGCGGGAATAAATTTCTTGATATTATTGATGCGGTTGAACTTATGTTTAATTCAATTAAAGATTTGCCGTTCTTTGATGAAATAAAAAATGAGTTTTATATTAAAAAAGCTGATGATATAATCTATCGTTATGAACTTATCGGTTTTTGGGAAAAGAGAAAATTTTCAAAAAAATTGAGGGCGAAAAAATTTCTTTTTGATGACAAAATTTTTGATTTTGATTACATTGAAAATAAAGCTCCGTATACATATAGAAATATTTTCGGAATAAAAGATAAAAGTAATATACTTAAATATAAATATAATAAATTTCACAGAAAATTTATGCTGAAAGTTATGCAGATCTTATATACGGAAGAAGGAATATATTATTTTAAATACCGTAAATTAGTGTTTAAATTAAAAAAAAGAGCTGCACTATATGATGTGTGGTATGAGAATGACAGAATTAATTTTATACTTTTTAGTTTTATAAAGTTTGGTTTTAAGTTTGAATATTCAAAATTGGAGCGGAGTTTTAAATGAAAAAACCCGAGATATCAGTGATAATACCCGTATATAATGTTGAAAAATACTTAAGACAATGTTTAGACAGTGTTTTAAATCAAACTTTTTCCAATATTGAAATTATATGTGTTAATGACGGAACAAAAGATAATTCAGGGAAAATTCTTGAGGAGTATAAACAAAAGGACTGCAGAATAAAGATAATAGATAAAGAAAACGGCGGACTGTCATCTGCCAGAAATGCGGGAATGAAAATAGCGGAGGGTGAATTTATCAGTTTTATTGATTCTGATGACTGGGTTGATTGTACAATGCTTGAAAAACTGTATAACAGCATGGTTTCTCTTGATACTGATATTTCAATATGTGCAGTACATCAATTTGATGAAAAAACTCAGAAAATTGATGATTCCAATCCATATTATACTCTCGGATACTTTGACGAAACTTTTGATAATAAAGCCTTTTCATATAAAGATGTCAGACCGTTCATAATGGATGTTTGTGTTATGGCCTGGAACAAATTGTATAGAAGAAGCCTTATAGACAGATGTAATGCACAATTTCCAGACGGTAAAATATTTGAAGACGGGCCGTTTTTCTTTTCAATATTCTTTAAAACAAATCGGGTTTCGATTGTTCGTGATTTTCTTTATTTTTATAGAGTTAACCGTGAAGGCTCCATTGTTCAGAAGGGCGGCAAGAAATTCCTTGATATTATTGATGTTGCCGAAATTATGTTTGACAGGGTAAAAGAACTTGAAGGAGAAGATTTAATACTCGAGAATTTCTGTAAGAAAAAAGTGGAAGATTTTATATCAAGGTTTGAAAATCTTGAATCAAAATATAAAAGACAATTCGCCCGAAAACTCAGCAGACAAAGTTCTTTGACGGATGAAAAGTACTATACGCCAAATATGCTGAAAGGCGGCTTTTTATATAACTATATGTTGTTTAGCGGCTTAAAAACCGGCAGTCTCCTGCAATATCGTAAAATAAAATACCGTATGAAAATAATGTATAAGTTTATGGAAATCTTATATAAAGAGGAAGGTGTATACTTTTTTAAATACAAAAAATATATAAAAAGATTAAAAAAACGTCCTAATCTTTTTGATATTTATTACTATAATGATAAAATTTATGTATCAATTTTGAAGAAAATTAAATTTAATTTTGATTTTAACTTCTCTGAATTGGAGAAATTTCACGAAGATGACTAAGATATCGATTATTATACCTTATCATAATGTAGAGAATTATATTGAAGAATGCCTTAATTCCGTTGTAAAACAGACATTATCAGATATAGAAATTATATGTGTTAATGATTCTTCTTCTGATAGTTCCGAGAATATTGTTAAAAAGTTTGCAATGAATGATGACCGTATAATAATGCTTAATACAAAAAAGCCTTCAGGGCAGGGTTATGCAAGAAATATGGCACTTGATATTGCAAAGGGCGAATATATCGGGTTTGTAGATTCTGATGACTATATCAATGCGGAAATGTTTGAAAAGCTCTATCAGAAAGCTCAGTATCACGATGCGGATATTATTATGTGCGGGGCAAATGTTTATGATGATACTTTAGGTGAAATTGTACCTGACGATTATTATTCTCTGAAACCGCTTGAAAAATACGGTGATAATGTTTTTAATGCCGAAGATACAAAAGATGAAATTCTTAGTATAAATGTTGTTTTGTGGAATAAGATTTATAAAAAATCTTTTCTGGACGAAACAGGCGAAAGATTTCCCAACGGATATATTTATGAAGATTTACCGTTTTTCTTCGGGACGTATCTCAAAGCTCAAAGAATCGGAATTGTTTGGGAAAATCTTTATAATTACAGAATAAACCGCAGGTTCTCTAATATTTCCACAATGCAAAATACCGACAAAAAGGTATATGACAGAATTCCTATGGTGTCTCTGACATATGAAAAACTTAAAACTGCATCTTTTTACAAAGAAAAAGAAACGGAAATTTTAAGCTGGATTATAGATGATATCTTTCACCGCTATACACTTTTGGAGGAAAAATATTATAAAGAATATTTTTATGATATGAAAAAATTCTTTCAAAGTTTTATGCCGCAGGGAGATGATATATATAAACTTGCAACCTGCTATTGTTTTGAAGAATATTGCAGTGTTATCAAAAATCATTATTTTGATTTCTGGAAATTTCTGATAGAAAAATATAAAGATGCCAATAAAAAAATCAAACTTGCCCAGCATGAGCGCAATGAAAATATCAAATCTATTAACAAATTCTGGAAAGGATATAAAGAAAAACTTGACAGTGAAAGAGAAGAGATAATTTCTCACTGGGTTAATAAATATGATTCCGACATGAAAGAACAGTACGGAAAATTTGTTGCGCTTGAATATGAACTTAAAAAATGGCAGGCAAAATCTTTAAGAGAACGTGAAGAAAAAATAAAAGCTGATTATGAATGGCTGCTTGAAAATCAGAAGCTGCAGTTTAAACAGGCCTTAATAAAACAAAAAGAATATTATGAAAATAGTTTTTTATTGGTTAAAATTAATATAAAACTGAGAAAAACTTTTAATCAATTAAAAAATAAAATAAAAAAAATTTTAAAAAAGAATTAGGATAAACATGACTGACGATAAATATTTACATATGGAAAAACAATATCAGGACTCTTTAAACTCTCAGAAAAGATATTATGAGAGTGAAATTGAGCTTTTAAAATCCAAGTTTGAATATGAAAAAGAAAAAATTAAAATGGAGGCGGAAGACAAATTTTTTGCCAAATTAAAAGAAACGGAACAATTTTTTAATGTAAAAAATGTTCAGGATATGGAAAATCAAAAGCAATATTTTTTATCTCAGCTTGAATCTCAAAGAAACTGGTATGAACAGGAAATTATAAGACGCTGTAAAGAAACCGAAAACTGGCATGTTAATCATTTGAAAGAAGAACTTCAAAATCTTAAAAACGGATATGAACAAATGCTTAAAGCTGCCGATGAGAAATATAAAAATATGGAAGAGAATTTATGTACTCATATACAAGAGCAGCAAAAATATTATGAAAATGAACTTAAACTGATAAATAAGATTAAAAGAATAAAAAAGAAACTGCTTCCCAAAAAAAATAAAACCCAAAATGAACCGGTTTTGATATCTAATCGGGATTATCGTATTACTTCGCCGAAAGTTTCAATTATCGTACCTGTTTATAACGTAGGGAAATATTTAAGACAATCATTAAACAGTTTGATAAGCCAGACATTGAAAGATATTGAAATAATATGCGTAAATGACGGGTCCACGGATGATTGTTACGACATTCTTGAAGAGTATAAAGCAAAAGATTCAAGAATAAAAGTTATACATAAAGAAAATAAAGGTACCGGAGCTGCAAGAAATGACGGTTTAAGACTTGCATCGGGCGAATGTATAGGATTTTTAGACCCTGATGACTGGGTAAAACCTAATATGTTTGAAAGACTTTATAATCTCATAAAGGAGAAAAACCTTGATATAGCAATGTGTATGCCGGACGGGTTTGATGAAAAAAATCAAATCAGTGCTCCTTTTCCGTATTTTGTCGATGCAAATTTTGATAATATTCCCCATGACAGAATTTTCAACTGGCGGGATTTATCGCCTTTTAAATATCCTATGTGTGTGTGGAACAAACTTTATACAAAAGAACTTTTTGATAAGAATAATATAGAATTTGCGCAAGGACTTGACTTTGAGGACCACAAGGTTATCTTCGGCGCGCTTTTGACTGCCGAAAGAATGGTTTTTATCCGCGAAAAATTGTATGTTTATCGTTTTAACCGCGAAGGTTCCGTTTTAACGGATAATAATAAAAGATTAATCGATCATATAGAAATTTTTAATATTGTTGAAGAGTTAATGAAAAAAACAAATACGGATAAGATTTTGCGCAGCGACTTTTTGACATATAAAATACATAATCTTTTATATTATTACGGCATGATAAAAGATGAATATAAGCAGGATTATTATTCTCAAATGGTTAAATCGTTAAAAGAAACAAATCTTTACGGTGAAGAATATAATATGCTTTGCGAGAAATATCCGGAATTAAAAAATATAGAACTTTAAAATATCCTCTATTTATACGGGAAAAAATCCTTATTGCGAGTTTATAATTACATTAGGGAACATGTAACTATGGATATTTCAAACGGTTTAAATCAGCCCGTAAGTTTCTTCTCTAAAAATACGGGAAATAGCGTGAATACAGTGATATCAGAGGATAATTATCCTGTTGTCAGTAATGTTTTCTCGCCGGAATTAAATGAAATTTTATCCAAAAAGAATTCAACAAAACCGCATAGAAAATCCAGAAAAAATAAACGTCTTAATACAATTGACAGTGAATATCTGCCTGATGAAATTTCCGATGAAAATGTTAACGGGACTGCAGTTGAAGAAAATATATTTGCTTCATATTCCCGAAATAATCCGATAAGCAGACTTAAAAAGTTTTGGACATTTTTTATTGAAAATACGCCTTTATTTAACTATTTTTTCTTAAAGCAAAAAAAATCACGAATTCAAGAAACCGTTTTAAGTCTTAATAATATATCCCAGAATGTTGATGAACTTTTAAGTACGGCAGTTCCATACGGTGAAGAAAAACTTTTATACGGAGATATTGCAAAAAACTTAAATGAAGCAGCAAATATTATAGGCAAAGTAAATAAAGAAATACAGCAATAAGTTTGTAAATTCATGCAAAACATAAACATATATTAATTTTTCATTGTTTTTTTCTTTACTATTTTTGTGGTTTACAATACTATGTTAGTAGTCGATTTATCAGTCGTAACATGACAAAGACAGGTAAAGAGTCAGACTGGCATAATACAAGCAATAGAAAAAGAGGTACGTAAGTGGAAAATTTTGTTCCTGATATATTCGGTAAAAAAGAAACTTCAAATAATGATTCAACAACTATGCATACAGGCGGAACACCGGCTGATATAAAAGTAATCGGGGTAGGCGGCGGCGGCGGAAATGCCGTAAACAGAATGATAAAAGCAGGACTTGCAGGTGTTGAATTTTGGGCAATGAACACCGACGTACAGGTTCTTGAAATGTCGCTGGCTGAAAATAAAATCAGAATAGGCAGCAAATTGACAAACGGCCTGGGTGCAGGCGGAAACCCCGAAAAAGGTGAAAAATCGGCCGAAGAAACACGAGATGAAATAGTTAACGCTATAGGTAAAGCTGATATGGTATTCGTTACGGCCGGGATGGGCGGCGGAACAGGTACCGGTGCTGCTCCAGTTGTTGCAAGAATCGCTAAAGAACTGGGTGCTTTGACTATAGGTGTTGTTACAAAGCCTTTCAGCTTTGAAGGTAAAAAAAGAATGAATCAGGCTCTTCAGGGCTTGGAAAAATTAAAAGAAACAGTCGATGCTTTAATTGTTATTCCTAACGATAAACTGCTTGAAGTTGTTGACAGAAGAACAACAATGAGAGAAGCATTCCAGGTTGTTGATGAAGTTCTTTTAAGAGGTGTTCAGGGTATATCTGATATCATTACCGTACCGGGCATGATTAACGTTGACTTTGCCGATGTAAGAAGTGTAATGGAATCATCAGGCTCGGCATTGATGGGTATCGGCAGAGGAACAGGCGAAGGCAGAGCATTGGAAGCTGCTAAATCAGCTATTAATTCTCCGCTGCTTGAAACTTCAATTAACGGTGCTTCCGGTATTATAATGAATGTAACGGGCGGTCCCGATATGACATTATATGAAGTTACCGATGCTGCTCAGGTTATTCACGATGCGGTTTCTGAAGATGCTACGGTTCACTTCGGTGCTGTTATTGATGACAGAATTCAAGGTGAAATCCAAATTACTGTTATTGCAACCGGTTTTGAACTAAAGAAAAACGAAGTTGATAAATTTAATCAGCAGGAAGAAGAAAAAACTCTGGGCGCACTTGATTTATTCGGCACCGGCATAGGAGCAAATCCCGCTTCAACATCACAGAAAGTTTCAAAAGCTGCAAGTGAATTTGCTAATAATATTCTTGATATTCCCGAGTTTTTGAAAAAATAAAAGAATAATATTAGAATGCTAAACTAAAACAGTATAAAAATATTAAAAATCGGAATTGTATTCTTTCATTGATGCGGTTCCGATTTTTTATATTTATACATTTTTGCAAAATATCAATATCTGTTATTAAGATTTGTAAATATTAATCTCTTTGTGACAGACAGTTTTTAATAATCTTTTTATTTTTGAATATTTTGAACAGGAATTATTGTAAATTTTTTCAGCCGGATAGTTTTTATTATTTATAAGTAAGGTATCTATAAATGGTTGAAATAAATAGAATCCCTAATGTAAGGATTGATAATTTAAGACAGAACAATCAGGAAAAAACTCCTGTTCGCAACAGCAGTGAATATATTCAATCACCGGTATCTTTTAAAGGCGGCGGATTTTTAAGAGGTGTTGTTCTTGCTAAATTGCCTTTTTCAAAATCACTTTTCAAATCACAATATCATTATCCGCAGCCTGCCACACGGCAAGATAAGGAGAGAATTGCCGATTTAATAAGAGAAAGCGGACAAGTACATGATGTTGATTATGAAATCAATAGGGTTCTTTATAATGTAACAACAAAAAAACAGGCTGAACTTGTAATGACAGCTTTGCAGAAAAAAGTTGACGATAAATTTTTATATAATACTTATGTAGTAAGTTGTATGGTTGAGGATATAAGTGATGATGAGACACTGCAAACCGCGATTGAAGCTGTTTCTGCCGCCGATTTTTCTTTGTCCCGGTATATTTTCCCTGTTTTAAATACTTTGAAGAATGAGAACCCCGATAAATATCAATATTTGTTAAAATCCCGATATCTAATGTCCTATTTGAATATGTCCGTAAAAGGATATGATGATGATAATGAAAATTTAGTTTTAACATCCGATGTTGCAAAATTTCCCGAAATTGAAGATATTTGCAGATATCTTATTGATGAGAAAGAATATAAAGGTTATTTTAACGTTTTAACAGATTTATATTTTAAAGATAGAAATGCATATGATTATGCTATGAATTCTCCCGTTTTGCTGGGAAACTTTTTTACATATTATCCGGTAGGAGATTGTATTGGTACATTGGATGCTAATTCTTTAAAAGAAATAGAAAAAGCATATAACTCTAATACAGCAGCAAATAAATATATAAGAGAATATGTGGATAATAGTGATTCTTTTAAACATCAGGAAGAATTAAGTGAATATATTTCGCAGTTTAAAACAGATGGTCCTATTACGCTATACAGAGCAGAAAGAAGTACAGGTGCTTTTGAAAGTGTTAATATAGAGGGAACTTCTCTTTCAGATATGACAAGAAAACTTGTAGAAATTCATTACCCGGAAACAAAACAAGATGAGTTTCGGCCGAGTAACGGAAAATATTCTACGTTTATGCAGTCTGTAACTAATTTGTATGATTATATAAATTCAAGAAATGAGTTGACCTTAGCGGATGCAATGTTAGTTGCAAAATACGGCGATAAAAGATTTGTTAATGAAGTTCTTCACAAAATAGAAGAAGTTGAAGCAAATGATAACAGATTTAAGTCTGTAACTTTTTCGGAATCTTTTGCGGACAGCTGGAAACATGATTCTTCAAATATAAACACCGCAAAAATAAAAACGAAACTTACCGTTTTAGAAGGTACCGAAGGAGTTTTTGATACGGGAAAAACCGGACAGTGGGAGTTTATATTAAATAATACCGATAAAGAAATACAATATCAAAAAGCGTCTTATGATAAAAATACCAATACTTTTCATCTTGAAGCAATTTTAAGAAATATATAGGCGTTTATAAACCAAGGGCATCCAGTGTTTTTTGACTTGCAACGACGGATGTTACGGGAGGATTTTTAAATACATAGCATGCAGCAGCCCTTATATCATCAGGGGTTAGTCTGTCTATTGCTTTGAATAATTCGTAAAAATAATTCTTTGTGTATGCACTGTCTTTATTTCCGGCAAAGCAAAACAGCCTGTCGGAGTTTATTTCAAGTCCGTTAAGGATACTTGATTTGCAGAAAGTTTTAACTTTTTGCAGTTCTTCTTCGCTGATATTTTCTGTCTTTAGTAAATTGACGTTTTTGTTAAACCCTTCAAGAGCCTTTGTAACATTCTCGGGCGAGCCTTCTTTTCCGTCGGCGCTTTGTGTTGTTGTTCTGATATCTAAAAGAATCAACCCCGTATCTTTAACTGACATTATGGAAGAGCCGACATGATAAGCAAGTTTTTGTTCTTCTCTTAAGTCTTTAAACAGTCTTGATGACATATTTCCGCCCAATACGGCATTTAAAACAAGTATTTTTGCGTTGTCATCGATGTTTTCGGTTTTAGGATATGTATATGCCGTTGCAATATCAGCTTGAAGCCTTTCATCGGATTGGGTCAATATTTCTGCTTTTGTGTTTGGCTGATATATATTATAAGACGGTGATTTATCCTGTGAGTATGGTTTAAAACTTCCGGTAACTGTTGATAATTCATTGTGGAAAATGTCTTGCAGATATGGTTTTTGCTCTATATCCGCAGTTAATGCCGCATGCACTTTGGAATTTGACATAATATAAGAATATAAATTTCGTACATCGCTTAAAGTCAGTGCATCGAGTTCTTGTAATCTTTGTTCTTTTGAGGCATAACTTCTTACGGACGGAAATAAATGTTCAAACAATTTATTTTGTGCGGAAATATCTTCATTGGTTATCTGGTCTTTTACAAGTTGTTTTATTTTATCAAATTCCTCCTGAGAGAAATTAGGGTAAGATAAAGTTTCCTTGATGAGAGTCATTGTATCTTGAAGATTTTCATCATTACAAATACCCGAAACGGTAATACCGTCAAATCCGGCATAAAATCCTATGTCTATATTTTTTTCGGACTTGAAAGAATTACACTCATCGTTATTTTTAATCATACTGCCTCTGTTCAAAAGCCTTTGCAGTATTTCTAATGCTGCCTGAGGTACGGAATTAAGATTATCCGGTTTGAAATCAATTTCAAAAACCGGTCTGGCGTATGGATTTCCGGGAATTATAGTTGTTTCAATATTATTATTCAGTCTGTATTCTTTAACTTTTGAACATTGTTCTTCAATTAATTTTTCGAGATTTATGCTTGCGCCGAAAGATACATTCCGGCTGTAATTATCGGTTGAGTTATAGTTATTTTGTATTGATTGAGGAGTTGCTGTTTTTTCATGAGAAACACAAATCGCGGTTTTATTGAGATCCAGAAATCTTCTTGCAGTATCGGAAATTTCTTCCGGTGTCATTCTTTGAATGTTTGCAATTTTGCCGTTCCAATAATTATAGTTATTTTCAAGTGCCGTATCGCTTAATATATTATTTAATACTATAGAACTTTGGCTGCTTGAATTGATGGATGCAATCATTTGTTTTTTCATATTTTCAAGTTCATCATATGATGGAGGGTTATTTGCGATATATGTAAGTTCTTTATATATTGTTTGAAGTACGCTTTCAATGTCTTCTTCTTTTGTATCTGCTTCAATTGTTTTTGCTCTGGCTCCGTCAGGTTTATTTTGTATTTTTTCATCTTGAAAACAGAAACTTGCGCCTATTTTATCAAATGCTTTTGAAAGCCGTGAAGTCGGAGAAGATATTAATTCCGTAAGAACTTCAAGTTTATCGGCATCATATTTTGTGGTGCCTTCAGGAATTGCAAATCCCATAGAAATATGAGCGGATGATGCATTGGGCTGTATTATGTCTTTTCTTTTCGGACTGTCATTATATTTAATCGGTTCTGAGTATCTTTTATTAACATTGGCATAATTGTTCGGTTTATTATAATATTTTGAGACAAGTGCCATTGTTTCATCAACATTAACATCTCCGGTGATAACCGTGACTGCATTATCCGGAGTGTACCAGGTGTTATAGTAATCAAGTAATTTTTCCCTTGTTAATGCGTTTATATTTTCTTTTGTTCCGATAATTGCGTTTGTTGATTTTGTATCTATATTAAATAAATCTTTTATTACCTGAGAGTGTGTGACATCAAACGGCATATCTTTATACATGTCGATTTCGGATTTTACGGGTTCTTTTTCTTTTTGTATTTGCTCTTCCGGAAACGTCGGAAATTGTGTTTGAAGAGCATTAAGCCTTATGGCCTCTTCTAAAGAATTATCGTTAAGCAATTGAAGACTTAAAAAATAATTTGTTGTTGCATAGCTTGTATTAGCATTTGTACTTCCGCCAAGTATAGATACTCGTTCATCATATTCTCTTGGGGCAAGGTCTTTACTTCCGTTAAAAAGACAATGTTCTATAAAGTGGCTTATGCCCCGGATATCATCGGTTTCATTTATGGAGCCTACATTATATGCGGTTTTTACAACGGTGGGACCTTGTTTCGGTGCAATTATAACCCGTTGTCCGTTTGCCAGTTTAAATATGCTTGCTTTGTCCTTTAACCCGGGTATTTCAATTTCACCTATTTTTGTATATGAAATCGGCAGATTTGAATTAATTAAAGAAGCACCTATAGAATGTATTGAAGGAAGATTTTCAGAAGGCGCTTTTTCACTGCTTTCTGTTTTGGACAGATTATTAACATCAGAAAGCTGATTAGCCGGTATATGTTGATTTATTATACTGTTTGTTATTTCCATAGAAAGATTGTCCGGGCAATATTATATAAATATAAAAATATTATAAAGTTTTAATATTGTTATCGTGAAAATTAACATTCAAAAAACTTTACATAATAAAATTCTTAGCAAAAAATATAATCTCTGGTATTATTATATTTGTGAAAGTTTTGTTAAGTCATGCATAAAATAGCAAATTTATATCCGCAATACAAAATAACTCCTGACCGAAGGCAACAAAATATCCCTGTAGCCATAGAAAGACGATCGGGACATGACAGGAGAAGTAAAGATCGTGTTATGCTTGACAGCCAATTGACACGTGATATTTTTGAGGTGAAAAGTAAGATTGCCCAATTGGAATCATTAGCACCGAAATTTTTTGAAACAAATGTTACAACGAAACCTCCCACATTCGGAAATATGAACAATCTTACGCAAGATCAACTGGTTAAACAGACAAAACCGATTGATATAAAAGAGATTGAACGAAAACAAGCCGAATTACAGGACAGAGCATCTTTGTCATTTCAAATAGGAGTTATTACGGCAGCGTTGGCATTTGGTGTTGCACTGGCAAGTATGACGGGTATCGGTGCTGTTATTGCAATAGGTACATCTTTATATGTAGGCGGAAGAATTTTAAAGGCTGTTATTGCCAGAGAAATGAACGATAGTGATAAGAACGTTAAATAATTTATTGATTTTTTGAAATAATCTTATCGGTTTTGTCTGCGAGGTAGGCGGAAAACACGGGTAAAAGTCCGTAATATATTCCTGCAAAAATTAAAGTTGGTCTTAGAATATTGATACCTTCTATATATTTTGGAAGTTTCGGGTTATTTTTATTCATTTGGGAGAATTTATTTATAAAGTTTTTTGTTCCTTTTTGAACAAGTTTATCAACTGAATATCCGCCTATAATTGATAATCCTGTTGAAATAAGGCTGTTATAAATGAGCGGATTTTTCCGGTTTTCTTTTATATCTTTGTTTTTGCGCGTTCTGTTAATAAAAGAGGCGCTAAGCAAGACATCTGTGGCTATTGATATATTTCTTGCTATATCCGATGCTTTTGATGTATTGTTCTTTACATATGTCTGAAACGCTTGATTATCAATTATCTTGCCTAGTCCTTTTGCGGTAATATCTGTTAACCCGCCTTTAAATGAGGGTTGTTTGCTTTGGATAGGCTCAAATATTTTATTCATTTCCTGATTGAGCATTGGACCGGGTTCTTTCTTTTGTTCCGTTTTCTGTCTGTCAGGAAACATAATGTTCATCAGAATCGGGATTAGCGCTATTGTGAGCATTGATTTTGGTATTGCACTTATAAGTCCCGTTGAGAGCTTTAAAAGCTGGGTTGCGAAGTTATAACTGCCTGATTGATTAAGAGTTTGGCTTTTTCCTTTTAATGTTTCAATGGTTTTTTGTTTTAAATATTTTTCAGGCGTTTTATCTATGTTTTTTATTGCTTTTTCGACCGGAAGAGCTATTGCTTCAACCGTTAGAAACTTGGTTAATCCTGATATTAAGGCATTTGTCATTAAATATTGCTTGTTTTCTTTGTCTATATCGGGTGTTTTTGCTATTAACACAGGTCTTACCCCTGAGGCCATTATCAGAGATGTTGCGGCAATAAAACTTGTTCCGTGTTCTGAAATTGTTTCAAGTCCTTTTAATACGGCTTTATTTGTCCATATATTTTTAAATGACGGATTAGCTGTATTTATTTTGTTTATTTTCATAAAAAAATTATAAAACAAACGATATTTTATTTTATAATTGTTTTTATGAAATTATTAAAACTTATAAAGTCGGAATTTGAAGGTTTCGGGAGAGTTGAAAAGATTTTCTTTCCGCTTGTAATTATATTGACGGTTATTATTTCTTTTTTAACAGAGGATAATAAAATTGCGCTTGTTTCGGCTGTATGCGGTATGAGTTATACTATTTTAGCGGGAAAAGGCAGGGTTTCTTGTTATTTTATCGGCATGACGGGTACTGTATGTTATTCGTATCTTTCTTTTATAAACGGGTTTTACGGTAATCTTGCTTTGTATTCTCTTTATTATTTTCCTATGGAGATAATCGGTATATTTAAATGGAGCAAAAACCTTAAAAAATCAAGCCGTGAGATAATAAAAACACGCTTATCGTCAAGAAGCCGCTATATATATTTTGGAAGTGCGGCGATTTTGTCGGTATTATTTTGTTTTATTTTACGATATTTTAACGCGTCAAACCCTTATATTGACGCATTTACAACGATTTTTTCTGTTCTCGGGCAGCTTTTAACCGTAAAAAGATGTGTTGAACAATGGTATATATGGTTTTTTGTAAATCTTTTTTCAATGATAATGTGGATTATTGCATATATTAACGGTTCCAACTGTTTGACTACTGTTATAATGTGGGCAGTATATCTTGTTTTGTCGGTATATTTTCTTTGGCAATGGAAAAAAGAACTTGCTGATGTTCATTGACTGTTTATAAATTTATAATATTAATATCCTCACAATATCCGAGTTCTTTTAGTTGTTCTTTTATAGCTGTTGTATGGCAGGTGAAAAATAATACCTGATTAGTACGGGAAAATTCTATTAAGCATTTCAATGCGCTTTTTGTTCTTTCCGCATCAAAGTTTACAAAAGCATCATCAATAATTAACGGCAAATCCGGGCGTTTATTGTCTTTGATTGTATAATTTGAAGCATAGCCCAGTCTTAATGCCAGATATAATTGTTCTTTTGTGCCGCGTGAGAGTTCTTCCCATTTCTTTATATTTACCTTGCTGCTATCCGAAATTTCCTGTAATTCTAAGTTTATTTCCGAATATTTTCCGTTTGTCAGCAGGCTTAAATATTTTTGTGCATTTACAAGGTCGGGTCTTGTTTTGTCAAAGTTATTTTTTGCGGCGGTTATTATATTTTCTATTGTCCGGGCTGTTATTATTTCTTCTATATGATTTCTGTAATCATTTATTGCAATATTTCGTTCATTTTTCAAGTCAACAATACTTTCAACTTCTTCTAATCTGCTTTTTTGTACCATAGCATTATGTTTTAAATCTAAGGTATTTTTAATTTTTACTTCAATATCATCGAGTATATAGTTTAAGTCGGAAGAAGCTGTTATTTCGGGCATCTGTTCTATATAAGGGATATTATTTTCATCATTTTTAATATTCTCAAGAAGCATGTTTAATGCATCTGTTTCTTTTTTTATTTCATTATTCCTTTCATTGTATTTAATAAGTTTCTCAAAGTTTTCCTTAATGTTTGTTGAAATATTCAAGTTTATTTCGGATTCTTTCAGAAACGTATTAAAAAGATTTATTATTAAAGTATTATCTTGTTCGGTTTTAAGAAGTTCTTTTTCAAAATCTGTTTTATTTTTTACTTCATTTTTTAAATCTTTTATTATATTAATTGCATCCAAATAAATCCGGCTGTCATCGGTTATATTTTTTGCCATTAAATTTTTAATTGTTTGCTTTGTTGTTTCTATTACGGATTTGAGTGTATTAATTTTTTCCTGAATATTGTTGATTTTAGTCCTGTTGAATTCGCTGTCAACTGTATTTTGAATAATGATATCATTTACTCTTTTTATTTCCTGTCTTATTTCATCAAGTTTTGATATTGCAAAAATCCCGTTATATTCCGAAATTTGCGGGTCAAAAATTTGTACGGAGTTATTTAATTCTTTTATAATATTTTCTTTAAGGAATTGTTTTCTTTCAATTTGTTGTTTTAAATCGTTTTTTCTTGCCATAGTTAATATTAAAGTTGTTGAGAACAAGCAAAGCCCTGCAAATACGGAAGCGTAAGCAATCTTATTTAGACTAAAAAAGTATGCGGATATAAGTATTGCAATAACTGCCGTCAATCCGGCAATTAGTTTTTCAAAGATAACAATTCCGTTTTGAAATTTCCCTTCTTTAAGTTCGTTTATTTCAGATTCCAGACTTTTTATTTGTTTTAGTCCGTTGTCTAAATCTTGATAGAGTTTATCAGCTTCATCTTTTGAAAGATTTTTTATGTCTTTCTTAACGAAGTTATAATCATTTTCAAGTTTAAGAAGATTTTCGTTTAAATCTTCAATTGTTTTTTCATATGCTTTTATCTCTGCAGTTTTATTATTTATATTTTCTGTTAAATTTCTTATTTCGGTAATTTTTTTATAATCAATATCAAAATCTGAGATTTCTGAAATTTCAATACAAATATCAAAGTTATTTTGAAGTTTTTGCTCAAGTTCTTTTATCTGAATGTTTATATTTTCAATTTTCTGTTTTAATCGTGCAATATTTTCAAGATTTGATTCATATCTTATTATGTTTAAAGTAAGAGCATTATATTCCTCTCTTTTTTCATACAAACCGGAATTAAATTCAAGATTCTTTTCTTGGATTTGACTGAGAATTTCATTTATTTTTTTATCATTATCACGTTTTTTTATTAATGAGTTTATATAAACTTTTTGTTCGTTAAGTTTTTTAATATCACTTTCGCATTGTTTTATAACAGTATCTGCATTTATATATTCAGATTCTTTATTTGCCAGTTCGTTTATTTTTAAGTTTAATTCCGAAATCCTGTTTACAATATCTTTTATAGCTTGTCTGGGTTTATTTTTATCTCCTGTATATTCAGCCAATTTTGATATTAACGGAGCTAAAAATGAATTTAATTTGTCTCCGGACGGGTCTTTAATGACATTTACAAGAGAAATTTCATTATCATATTTAAGGTTCATTACATCATCAAGATTAATAGTGAATCCTTGTTCGAAATACTTTTGATTTATAAATTTTTCAATTATTTCGTATCCTGCTTCTGTTCCGTTGTTATTGTATATTCTGCATCTTTCTGCTTTTTTATTTGAATTTTTAATATCGGCTCTATATTGTTTATTATTGACCGAAAAAAATATTTTGCCGTTATCTGTTTTTGATGATCTAAAGAAACCTTCTTTTATAAATTTCATTAAAGAGCTTTTGCCCGCTTCATTATTTCCGCAGATGAGATTTAATCCGCTTGACAATTCATACAAGACACCTGTCGGAATATCTTTATTGCTTTTTTCAATATTAATTTTTTCTATAATGAATTTTGTCATACATCCGTCCTGTCTTCATTATAGTAAACCCTGTTTGCCAGAGTCAGACATTTGTCTTTTACTGATTTTGTAATTTTCTTTTTGAATGCAATAAGTTCTTCTTCTGAGAAATTACATTGGGTTATAAGATTTTTGAAATCAGCTTGAGCTTTATTTAATGCATCATTAATATTCTCATCAACGGTTATTCTGTATATTTCACCTGCAATTCCGTCATCAGCGCATAAAATTTCCGATTCTATTTCAGGCTGTGTATTGTTCATAATATCCGAAATATATATACGGTTATTAAATATTTCTTTTGTTCTGTCGGCAAGGGTTTTGCAAAAATCCTGCGTTATTTCGGGATAGAAAGAAATATTTCCTTCAAGTATTAATTTTAATAGAAATAATTTACAATTTTCTGTTTTTTCCTGCCTGATAAATTCTGTTATTTTTTCTTGAATAACTTCATAAGCACTTGTAATATCCACGGTGTTAGAAAGATTAATATTAATATTTTGAAATCTGACCGTATCGGCTGCAATCAGAGAATTTGAAACTATTTTGTTATTTTCAACAATAATATGTTTAAAGCCGTGAGCACCTGTTTCTTTTGTATTCCTGCCCTGAATTGTACCTGCGTAGCCGATATTATTTTCATCCGACGGAATATGAATATGTCCGAGTGCCCAATAATCATAATTAAAGGACAGAAGTTCTCCCGTTAAGACAGGAATGTAAGGGCTTTTTTTATCGGCGTCCAGATCGCAATGCAAAAGTCCTATGTTAAAAGTTTTATTTTCTGCGGTCTTTGACGGTATAAAGAAGTTTAAAGGGTTTTCATTAATATGGTTTTCAGCATAACTGTAGGCATGAATTTCAGCTATTTGTTCATTGTTGTAATTTTCAACCTTAAAACTTCCGTATTTAGGTGTATTTATGCCGATAATTTTAATGTTTGAATTTTCATCAAAGTTGAAAGTAGTTTTATTGTAAACGCTAACGGGGTCATGATTTCCGCAAATCAAAAATACTTTAATACCCGCAGCATCAAGTTTTTTTAGTCCTTCTTTCAAAATAAGTTTTGATTTAAAATCATTCTCACTGTTATCAAAGGTATCGCCCGAGATAAGAATGAAATCGACTTTTTGTTCAACGGCATAATTTATAAAATTATTAAAAGATATTTCAACCGCGTTTTTATAAATTTGCTTTGCATTATTATCAAAAGCATATTCGGACAGACTTGAAAATGCACGTCCGAGGTGTATATCAGCGATATGAATAAAAGAAAACTTCAATTTAAAATTCCTTTGTTATTATTAAGTTTAACATAAGGAGGAAGAAATATTGAAATAAAAATTTTAGGTGTTAAAATAAAAATACAATGGGACGTAGCGCAGCCTGACTGTGCCGAGAAAAACGATTGAGTATCGTTTTTCGAGAGGTAGCACGTAGTGCGCTTCAGGCCCGGATAGAATAAAATATGGCGGGACGTAGCGCAGCCTGGTAGCGCACTACCTTGGGGTGGTAGGGGTCGCAAGTTCAAATCTTGTCGTTCCGACCAATTAAAAGCCCGGTAAACGAAAGTTTCCGGGTTTTTATTATCTATGTATACTTTTGTAAATAATTATATATCAGATTTTTGTATTACCCCTAAAGATGTTGCATACTGGTTATCCTGCATTGCGAGTCTTGCCATTTCAAGCAGAGCAAAAGTTTCGTCTTTGGTTAATTCGGGATTATTCCAATTCTTCTTGAAAACTTCTTCAGCAGCTTTTGCAACAGCTTTTTGAGTCGTGTTATCCAATCTTTCAATATACTTTTTTGATGCGAGTAACTGTTTTATAAATGATGCATTTGTGTGGCTGTTGTCAGTTGCACCGCAATCGGTAATTGTTTTGTGGATTTCTCTTAATTTTTCATCACTTACCGTTCTCGGAGCTATTTTTGTTTTTAAATATTTTGTAAAAGGTGCTTGTGAGAAAATTCCTTTTTTTCTGAAAAACTCAGGGTTTTGAAATTCGTTTGGTGCTCCGAGGCATTCATATATGTCTGAACAAGATTCGGCAAGACGAAGTCCTTCGCTTGAAAATTTTGCCAATCCGAATGAAGGATTGCGTTTTATCGGGGTGCTATTAATTGAGGAAATTGTTAAATTCATCTGATGCTCCTTTTCTTTATGCTCAGATAAAACATGAAGAAAAATTTTTTTGCGGAGATTTATTCTTTTATTCCTCCGCTTAAAATATCATTTATAAAATATTTTCTTCCGAGTAAAAATGTTAATATAACAGGAATGGTACATATTACGGAATATGCACTTATTGCACCCCAGTCCGTAATTTCTCTGAAACTGCCTTTAAAAGAAGCCAGTCCCACGGGAAGAGTTCTTACCGTTTCGGAATTAGTTACAATTAAAGGCCACATAAAACTGTTCCATGTTGTTATAAATGTAAAAATAGCGAGTGTTACAACGGCAGGCATTGCAAGCGGAAGTGCAATTTCGTAAAAGACACGAAAGTTGCCGCATCCGTCGATTTTTGCGGATGACTCAATATCGCCGGGCATGGATTTAAACCATTGACGCATCATAAAAACTCCAAAACCGCCGAAAAGCCCCGGTACTATTAAAGCGTAATAAGTATCAAGCCAGTTAAATTGTTTCATAATAAAAAACAGCGGAACAATATTTACCTGAGGCGGTATCATCATAGATACAAGAACAAGTATAAATAAAAGTTCTTTATACTTGAAATTAAACCTTGCAAAACCGTATCCCGCCATTGCGGAAATTAGAACTTGCCCTGTTGTTGTTATGATTGCAACCCACATACTGTTAAAAAAGAATTTGAAGATGTCTGCATTTTTTATTACATATTCATAATTTTTTATAGTCAAAGGGTCGGGTAGAAAATTTACGCTTCCCGAAAAAATCTGCTTATCTGTCATAAAAGACAATAAAATCATGTAAACAAACGGAATTAACATTGAAATTGCCCCTGTAATTAAAATTATATATCCCGTTGTTTTGTATAATTTTTTCATAAAACTATAATATCAGGTTAACATTAAAATTAAAGTATGTAATAATTAAACTTAATAAGAGGATAATAGTGTGCCAAGACTTTTAATTGCTGACGATGATAATGAAATAAGAGAGCTGCTTGAGTTTGATCTTTCTCACAGCGGGTATGAAACAGATATAGCAAAAGACGGAGAAGAGGCCCTTCAAAAAGCGCTTGCAAATAATTATGATTTAATTCTTCTGGATGTTATGATGCCCAAAATAAATGGCTTTGATGTTTGTAAGCATATAAGGAGTGCAAAACCGGCTGTTCCCGTTTTAATGCTGACGGCGAAAGGCACAATAGGTGACAAAACACAAGGATTTGATTCGGGAGCAGATGATTATATAGTCAAACCGTTTGATATTCAGGAAGTCTTACTCCGTGTGAGGGCTCTTGTAAGAAGACATCAGGCTCCGGTAGAGAAAAAATCCTCGCAGGAAATTTTAAAAGTTGGTGATATAGAGCTTTTTCCCGATTCTCTTGAAACGGAAGTAAAGGGGAAACGCATTAAATTGACTCCGACGGAATTTGAAATTTTGTACTGTCTTATGCAGCATTTTAATAATGCTGTTACACTTGCCGTACTTTTAAATGAAGTGTGGGGCTACAATTCTGATGATGATGTAAGAATGCTTCGTGTTCATGTAGGAGGGTTAAGGCAAAAGATTGAAGAAAATCCTAAAATCCCGGGATATCTGCATACTGTGACCAATGTCGGGTATAAACTTACTCCGCTGGGTGAGAGCGAATAAATAAGGCGGTTTATTTTGGTAAAAAAAAGACTCAAAATTGTCGAACAAATTATTATCATATCTTTGATTAGTGTGTTAATTCCTTCTGTTATTTCCTGGTTTATTATTAATAATGTAAGCCAGCATTCCATAAGGCAGGAATTGAGTAATTCTGCTAAAATGCTTGCCGATATTATTGAAAATAACATTGTTTCAATAATAAAAACCGATGAAAACAGGCTGAATGAGATAATTATTGCCGTAAAACATATTCCGCAGGAGAGAGAACAAAACCTGTTTTTGAAAGATATTTCTATTAATTCCGGTATTTTTAATGATTTTGAAATTATTCGTCCTTCTGAAAACAAAGATTTTAATTATGAAAACAGAATTATTTACGATAAAGCTGACAGCGGTTTATGGTTAATTGAAAAAATTCATGACGATAAATATATTAAAGCAAAAATAAATACAAAAACCATAAAAGATAATATCTTTAAAGAAGTTTCGGCAGAAAAAAACAGAAGAATTTATATTGTGGATGAAGACTCAAAATTGGTCATTTCGCATAATTATAATGAAAAAGATTTTCAGGATTGTATAAAACAATTGCCGTTTAAATTGGTTAATAATGTTGCAACACATTTTGAAAAAATAAAAAATCAACCCCGTGTATATTTGAAAAGAGCGGATATGGGTTTGACTATTATTGTCAGTACAACTGATCAGTTAACGGCAGCCACTATTAATAAAGCCAGAATTAAAATTCTTCTGGCATTTCTTGCCACAGCAGCGGTCACAATATTTTTAACACTTCTTTATTCTTATTATTTATATAGAAACATGAGACAATTGTTTAATGGTATTATGGCTGCATCTAAAGGTAACTACCAAAGGCAAATTTCTCTTTTGACGAGTATATTTACTCCGCGTGAAATTGTTCTTTTTTCCGATGAATTTAATAAAATGGTCAGAAAAATTAACGAGTCTTATAATGAACTGCAGCAAAAAAATAAGGAACTTAAGCAGCTGGATGCTTTCCGCTCCAATCTTGTTGATACCGTAAGTCATGAATTGAGAACTCCTCTTACAAGTATAAGAGGTTATACTTCAAGACTTTTGAGAACTGATATAACAATTGATGAGGAAACAAAACATAAATCATTGCTTATTATTAAACAACAATCAGAGCGTTTATCCAGAATGATTGAGGATTTATTGGTTATTCCCGATATTGAAGGTGCAAAACTCAATATAAACATGGAAAGAGTTAACCTTCTGAATATTATTGAATCCTCCATATATTCCGTTAAAAATATGGAAGACAGACAGATTGAAAATAATATATCAAACAGTTTTCCTGATGTTATTGCCGATAAAGACAGGTTGGAGCAGGTAATGATTAATTTACTGGGAAATGCCGATAAGTATTCTTATGCAGACACTCCGATAAAAATTGATGCCGAAGTTAAGGAAGATAAAGCAATAATAAAAATTACAAATCAGGCAGATTATATTGAACAGAGCGTGCTTAATACGTTGTCTGATAAATTTATACGCCTGGATGACAGAACAACCAGAACAACACGCGGAACGGGGCTCGGACTTTATATTGTAAAAGGGCTTATTGAAGCAATGCATGGCAGCATTTTATTAAAATCAACAATCGATAATATATTTGAAACACAGATTACATTGAATTTGTTTGATGAAAGTTCGGATGAGGTTTCTTCTGATGAAGCCTGAATTTATGCAAACTGCTTTGAACTTGGCAAAGAACTCAGGAGATGACATTCCCGTCGGTGCTTTGATTGTGAAAAACGGTGAAATAATAGCTTCTGCCGTTAATGAACGTGAAAAACGTCAAAATGCTGTTTGCCATGCGGAAATACTTGCTATACAAAAAGCGTGTAAAAGACTTAATAATTGGCGCTTGACTGATTGCGAGATGTACGTAACTCTTGAACCATGTCCTATGTGTGCAAGTGCAATTTTGCAATCCAGAATTGAAAAACTTTATTTTGGTGCATATGATATTGTTAACGGCGCATTGGGCTCAAAATGTGATATGCGGATAATTATGGGGATAAATATTGATGTGCTGGGCGGTATTATGGAGCAGGAGTGCACTGATTTATTAAAGAATTATTTTAAGGAACTAAGAAAATGTTAAAAACTCAATTAGACAGATATATTGAACAATATGAAACAAAAGATTTTATTAAAGATGACCCCGTTCAGTTTGTACATAAATTTACTTCAAAAGAAGACAAAGAAATTGCAGGTTTTATTGCTTCAATGTTTGCTTACGGAAAAAGAGAAGTATTTATTGATAAGTTAAATTATATTTTTAATTTAATGGAGAACCGTCCCTGTGATTATGTTAAATCTTTTGATTATAAATCAAATAATATAAAAAACTGTGATTACAGATTTTCGAAAGACTGTGATCTGGTGCAGATTATTAAGATTTTAAATACCCTTTACGGTGAAAAAGAAACTCTTGAAACTTTGTTTGAATATTCATATAAACAAAAAAATGATATATGGACAATGTTTCAAGGTGTAGTTGATTATTTCTATGCAAGACAGGATATGGAAATAACAAAAGGATTTTTTCATCTTCTGCCAAATCCTGCGAAGAAAAGCGCTTTAAAAAGACTTAATATGTTAATGCGCTGGTTTATACGTAAAAGTGAAGTTGATATAGGAATTTGGAATTTTGTTGATAAATCCGAACTTTTAATCCCGCTTGATACACATGTTGCTAAAATCAGCCGTAAATTAGGACTTTTAAAAAGAAACGATAACGCCCGTGAAAGCGTTATCGAACTTACTGATAATTTAAAAATCTTTGACCCGAATGACCCGATTAAATATGATTTTGCTCTGTTTGGTTACGGGGTAAATAATAAAGTTTAACTATTTTTTGTCTGTTAATAAGAATAAACTTACAAGGTCATTGATTTGTGAAATATTCTTTTGATAGTCTTGAACTGCCTGTTCAAGCTGCATAATTTTAGTTTTATATTCCTGAATTTTTAACATGCAGTCTCTTGTTGAGCTGTTCAATTCTTCCTGAATATCCTGAGCTTCTTTTAAAACATTATTTATAGGAAGTCCCATTGCTTCGAGAGTTTGTCTTATAATCTGTGCGCCTGTCTGTTTTGTAACACCTACAGGAAGTGTGGATATAAGATTTTTTAACACAAGAACATTTGCCGGAATGTTAACTTTTCCTGCCGGAAAAGGTTCTTGTACGGGCTCTTTTTTGCGTTCTTCAAAATTAAAAGATACGTTTGAAACAGTCCGGGGCTGTTCTTTTTCTTCGGTATGGAAAATTAATTGGGGTTCATTATGTTCTTCAATATTTGCTTCGGGATTTTGAACCGGCGTTGTCTCTTCTTTTATATCAGGAGTTTGAACGGGTTCAACTTTTTCTTTATAAACACCTTCCGGAAGAATTGAAGAAAATTCTTCTTCTTCAATAATGACATCATTTTCTGCCTGCAGCGGTTCTTCATTTAAAGAAACCGGAACTTCGGGAATATCGTTAATTTCTGTAAGCGGTACAGAGTTTGAAATATTATTATTTTCATCCAAAAGTGTAATATCCGCTTCTGCTTGTCTTTTCAAGGCTTCTACTATTTTTTTCCCTACGCCTTCAGGGAGCTGATTTCTTGCCATAATTCTTCCTCTTTTTCCAATAACCAGATTATATAAAAAAAATAAAATTTATACAATAAACGGGGATTGTGTATTAATATCTCCTTACAAAGTTATCTTTATCGGAGAAATATTTAACATCAATAACTCTTACAAGATGCCATCCTTCCTGTGTTTTTATCGGGTCGGAGATTATTAATCTTTTCTGGGTGAAAGCGGCATCGGATATTTCTTTTATAAGGTCTTCACGGGAATTATATCCTATGTCTCCTTTATTTTTTGCGGACGGACACTGTGAATATTTTTGTGCTGCATCACCAAACAAATATTTCTTATCCAGTATATTTTGTTTTATTTCTTGTGCTTGTTCTTTTGTTTCTACAAGAATATGACTCAATCTTACTTCTTTTTTATCTGATTCGGAGTTGAAATAAGTGAACGGGAAATAAAAACAATAAACTGCCGCCAATATACAAAATATTTGTAATAGTAATTTCATAAACACCTCATTTTTATTTTATTATACTTTTAATATTTTTCCGCCGCAAGAAGTGCTGCACCTATCATACCTGCATAATTTCCAGCCTCTGCCTGTTTGACTTTTACTTTCGATACTACTGTTTCGGCATTTATTTTGTCTTCAATTTCTTTTATATCAATAAATTTGCCCATCCCGCCCGAAATTATTATGCTTTCCGGGTCAAAAATGTTTACTATGTTTATTAATCCCGTTATTAAATCATTTTTCCAAATATCAAAAACCTTTTTTGAATATTCATCATTTACTTTTAGTCCGTCAATGATATCATAAGTTGTAATGTTATGCGGTTCTTTACTTTTATATATACTTGTTTTAAATGCAGTGTCATTTAATGCTGATTCTTCTGCTGTTTTCTTTAGTCCCGTGCCTGATGCATAACCTTCAAAGCAGTCTTTTCTGCGGCAGGTACATATTCTTCCTCTGCCTTGAATTTTCATGCTTCCTACTTCACCGCCGCGGCCTGATTTTCCTCTCAGCAATTTTCCGTCAACAATAAATCCTCCGCCTATTCCTGTGCCTATCGTTATTGTTATAGTGTTTTGTTCACCTTGTGCCGCACCTGTTTTATATTCCGCCCATGCTGCAGCATTTGCATCATTTTCCACAAATACGGGTTTGCTGCTAAGTGTTGAAAAGTCCAGAGAATTATATCCCTCCGGCATATTGGGTGTGGAGGAGTCAACACGTGTATTTGTTATATTTACGGCTCCTGCTGTTGCAAATGCCGTCATATCAATGTCTTTTTCATGTTTTGAAATAATTTCTTTAAAAAGATTTGCCAGAGAGGTTATATCTTTCGGTGTTTCCGTTTTTTGCGGTTTGGTTAAGAATTCCCCTTTTTCATTTATAACGGCATATAAAATTTTTGTTCCGCCTGCATCTATAGCAAGTATTTTTTTCATGGTTAATTTCTTTCAATAAATCTTTTTGTTATCAACTGCGGCCGTGTAACGGCAGAGCCTATTACAACGGCATGTGCTCCGAGAGAAAATGCTTTATCAACTTCATGAGGCTCCCATATTCTTCCTTCAAGAATTACTGGACAATCAAGTTCTTTTACAAGTTTTTCCAGAAGAGCATAATCGGGAGTTTTTAAATCACTTTTTGTATAGCCCGTATAACCTGAAAGTGTTGTTGATATAATATCAAACCCGAGGTTTTTGGCATTTATTCCTTCTTCAAATGTTGAAATATCCGCCATGGCAAGTTTATTTCGTTTTTTTATGCCTTCGAGAATTTCTTTCAGACTTTCTTTAGGTCTTTTTCTTTTTGTTGCGTCTGTTGCAATTATGTCTGCACCTGCATCAATAAGCTGCGTTACTTCTTTCATTGTCGGTGTTATATATACAACATCAAGCCAATTATCGGGCAATTTGCCGGGTTTTGTGAGCCCTATTACCGGAACATTAAAAAGTTTTTTTGCATTTTGGACATCTCTTGCGCCTGCAACTCTTAATGCTTTGGCTCCGCCGTTTATGACGGATTTCATCATTGCAATTAAACATTCTTCTTCATATAAAGGTTCATCCGGCATTGCCTGAACGGAAATAATTACCTGATTTTTTAAGCATTCAATTATATTCATATCTTTTTTATAAGTTCTGCCAGCAGCTTTTTAAAATTTTCTTTTACCCTGTTTGCGGTTTCTATTACCTCTTGATGATTTAATGGACTGTCTGAAATTCCAGCAGCATAATTAGTTAAGCAGCTTATGCCTAAAACATTCATCCCTGCCCATTTCGCAACAATAGCTTCAGGTACTGTCGACATTCCGACAGCGTCTGCACCCAGCATTCTGAACATTCTTATTTCGGCCGGCGATTCATAACTGGGCCCTGTTGTTGCAACATAAACCCCTTTTTGATATTCAACCGAAAGAGCTTCTGCCGTATCTTCAGCCATATCAATTAAATCTTTTGAATATACTTCGCTCATATCGGGAAATCTTGTACCTAAAGAATCGTCATTTAAACCTATAAGCGGATTTGTTCCCATAAAATTGATATGGTCCGTAATAAACATGAGTTCACCGGGAATAAAACTTCCGTCAACGGCACCTGCTGCATTGGTAATGATTAATGTTTCCACGCCTAATTTTCTCATAACTTTAACGGGATAAGTGACAGTTTTCATTGAATGACCTTCGTAAAAGTGGTATCTTCCCTGCATCATTACAACATTTTTACCGTTAATTTCGGCAAAAACAAGCTGTCCTTTATGTCCTTTTACATTGGAATTTTCAAATCCCGGAATATCTTTATAAGGAATAACCATTGAACAGTGTTCATCTGCAAAATCACCAAGACCGCTTCCGAGGATTATACCTATCTGAGGTTTAAAATCCTTAATTTGCTCCTGAATGTATTTTACAGCCTGTTCCATAACTAAATCTTACCCGCGAATATATTGAAAAACACAAAAGTACCTATACCTACTATTATGCAGTAATATCCGAAAAATGCAAGTGAGTATTTACCTACAAACTTCAAGAAGTATTTAATGCATAAATATCCCACAACGGCGGAAACAAAAGTACCTGAGATTATTGCCTTCCAGTTATATCCGCTAAATTCCGACATATCTATTTTAATAAGAGGATAAAACATTGAAGCTCCCAGAATAATCGGAATACTCAATAAAAATGAATATCTTGCTGCTGCTGTTCTTTCTTTTTTTGATAAAAGCCCCGCAGCTATTGTAAGACCGGAACGTGAAAATCCAGGAAGTGCTGCTAAGCCTTGTGCTATTGCTATAAAAACAGAAGTTTTCAGATCAATATTTTCTGATTTCTCAGCAATCTTTTTTGAATATGTTTCGCTTAAAAAAAGGAGTATGCCTGTTCCGATGAGTAAAAGACCTACAATAGCAGGCGAAAATACAAGTGTTTCCGCAGCGTTATGCAGCGGAAATGCTATGAATACCGTTATTAAAGTTCCTAACAATATATAAAGAGCAAGTTTTGCTTCTTTTGATGAAAAATCACTGGTTTTTACCGCAATTCCAAAGGCCTTTATAATGTTCCATATGTCTTTTCTGAAATATATCAGTACTGCCGCCAGAGTTCCCAAATGAAGCATTATGTCAAGAAAAATCTCCTGGGAAGATTCCTGTGAAAGTTCCATACCTGTAAAAACCTTATATAAATTTGAAGCAATTACAAGATGTGCGGAGCTGGAGATAGGCAGAAATTCGCTTAAACCCTGTACTACTCCCATTATAATTGCTTGTAAGATATGCATATTTACTCCTCAAAATAACTTGCGCAGGCTTTTTCTGTTTCCCATACCGATACTTTTGATGTTTGCGGAAATTTTTCTTTCATTTTCTTATAAATAAATTTTGAAATTATTTCACTGCTCGGGCTTATGCCTTGAAATTCCTCAAGAGTATTAATATCTTTATGGTCAAGAAGTTTTAATACCGCATTGAGTTCTTTTTTTAAAATCTTGAAATCAATAAGCAGATTTGCTTTGTCCAGCTCTGTGCCTCTTATATATAATTCCACTTTCCAATTGTGTCCGTGCTGATTTTCACATTCTCCGTCATAGTTAAGAAGATGATGTGCAGCCGAGAATGAACTTTCTATTTTTAATTCATGCATATTATATTATACTTTCAAGTTTTTTGATTATTTCCTGATTGTTTGAGACAAATTCATGTCCTCTTGCTTCAATTGCAAGTTTCAAAATTAAAGGAAGATTTAATGCTTTGCCTTCTTTTAGATTGTTTATATAAACTTCTTCATAATTATCAGGGATTCTTAATGACCAATTTTGATCTCCCGATGTTCCCGGTCTGTTATAAACATCATATAATCCCAATAAGTCAGTAAAGAAAATCTGGATATTTTCAGCTTTGCAGGCAAATAATTCCACAAATTTTGTCTGCGTTAAAAACGGCGCATCTTTTGATATTCTTACTGCAATTTGTTCTCTTTCTTCATCCGAAGCATCGGGATATAAATCTTCCGCAAGATTTTTACCGTTTAGATAACCGGCTTCTGTATTGACTGTTTGATCAGCCCACATTGCAATAGGTTCGTTGTCATGCGTTCCGACCATTGCCCAGCTTCTGGGTGTTATATTCTTGCATCTGTACGGATGTTCCGGTTTTTCCGGTACTACAAACTGAATTAATTTCATTCCCTGAAGGTCATATTCTTTCATAACACTTACAACGGGATGAGTCAGCGTACCTAAGTCTTCACAAACAATGGAATCTTTATCAAGTCCGACTTCTTTAGCCGCACCGATAACGATTTTTTCAATAAACGCACCGTAGCGTTTTATTTGTTCTTCTGTTAATTTTAGAATTCTTTCTTCTTTGTCGGCTTCGACTTCATAGTTCAAATCATCTTTTGTTGCTATTGCGTATCTTGATAAAACAGGATGTTCGGGTGAAGAATAAAGTCTTCCCGCACCTTCTTCAATTTTAGGTTTCTTACCTGAAACATATACCCAAGGGTCAATAAGTCCGACCATATGGTCAATTCTAACGCCGCCGGGATTTTCAATGAACATCTTTTTATAGAGTTCTTTCATAAGAATACCGCCTTCGCCGAGAGAACCGTCCGGATTAAACAATTTTTCAGGGTCCATAACAGGGAAACCCCACATTTGTCCGTCTTCTGAAAAGTAATCGGGGGGACATCCCAAACACCAGCCCGGCAAAAAATATGCCTGATATGCCCAGTTATCACGATCCGAGAATGCAACCTGACGGTCTGCAATCATCTTCATACCTTTTGATTGAGCATATTCTCTTGATTCTGTATTTTGTACTGATATTACAAACTGGCAGAAGGAATAAAAGTCAATTACATCAAAATATTTCGCCTGCAACTCTTCTATTCTTGCATTAAACTGTACTTTTTCTTCCTCGTTTTGCGGATTGTATAAGCGTTTATCAATCTCGTTATTCCACATCGGCCAATAGTCATTACCGTGTTCAACCGATAATGCTTCATATAACGAATCTTTCTCAAGCCAGAATTTATTATTTTGTTTGTATTGTTCAAATTGTGTTTTTAATTCATTGCAATTAATATTCTTAAAGTTATTATATGCTTCTTTTAATGCTGCTTCCTGTGCTGCAAATATATATGAATATGCGGTTCTGTTTGTGTTTTTGTTCGGGTTATTTTCCGTAATTCTGTTATAAGTTTCCTTAGATAGGATATTATGCCATTTTTCCGTTGTTAACTGTTCAAGGTCAATAAACAAAGGATTATTTGAAAAAATTGTACCGGTATACGGCGATGCATCAATTGATTTTGTTTTTCCGCTTGGTCCCAATTGTACATCGGTGAATACACCCGATAAGAAATCAATGAGTTTTTTTGCGGCGTTTGAGTTAATACTGCCAAATCCCGTATTTTTGCCTTCTTCGGCGGGGAAACTGTTGGCGTGGGATATAAAAGCCAGATGCTTTTTATTTAATATTTTTAGCGCTTCCGTTACTATATTTTTTGCTTGCGCGTCAGTAAACAGGCTTTTTCTTTGTTCGTCACAATGGGTCATAGTTTAAATATCCTTAATTTTCTTTACATTCTAATATATTTTATAATCTCTGAAAATAATTTACAAGTTTATTTCATGCTGTCAATAATATTAAAACCGTTAAATATAGCTTTTATATTAGCCATAAATGTATTTTCATCACATCCTCTTGAAATAATCGTTTGTCCTGACGGTGACTTGAAATACATAATAGTCATACCTATAGCATCAGATCCCATATTTAACGCTTTTTGTTCGTAGTTTAAAAATTCAACGTTAAGACCTGTCTGTTGAAGAGCTTTAACACAAGAGTCAATAGGTCCGTTACCGTATGCATCAACATCAAATTCTTTACCGTTATACGTGAATTTAATTTTTATGCAGTTATCCGACACCTTTTGAACATCAATAAATTTAAATGCACCTTTAACATTAAGAATGTTATTGTGATATATATCAATAACGTTTCTTGTGGAAAGTTCGCCGATTTTTTCGGCAGTTTCTTTTGCAATCGGTGCAATTCTCTGGGCTTCACCGAGAGTAATAGGATAGCCTGCATCCGTAATGATTTCGTATATTGCGGTTTTGCCTGATTGAGAAGTGAAACCGAGTTTTTCATCATCTTTTCTTCCGATAAGAGAAGGATGAATAGGTCTGTATGCACCTTTTTCCATATCTTTTGTTTTTATGGCGCCGTCTTGATGAATGCCGCTTCTGTGTGCCAGAGCATCCGGCCCGATTAATGCCGCTTTTTCATATATTTTCACATTGGACATATCTGAAATCGTAAGAGCAAGTTCATAAATTTTGGAAAGATTCAGGGGCACATCAACTCCCGAATTATGGAGAGCTACCGCAACTTCATACATATTTGTATTTCCGGCACGTTCACCGAGCCCGTTCAGAGCGCATTCTAACTGAACTGCTCCGGCAAAATAACTTTCTACCGTTGTTGCAGTCGCCATTCCGAGGTCATTATGATTATGTACGGATATAATGATATCTTTCGGAAGTGCGTTATATACTTTTTCCACAAGGTCAACAAATTTTTTAGGTCTTGTTCTTTCAACCGTATTCGGCAAGTTAATTATTGTTGCACCTGCTTTTACTATCTCTTGAAGTGAGTCGATTACGAAATCTATATTTTCATGGCAATCGCCAAAATGTTCAACAGAAAATTGTACTTCTCCGTTATTTCCCATAAGGCTTTTTGCGTAACTTACAGCTTCTATTGCCTGTTTTCTGACTTCATTTGGTGATTTATTAAGAACATATTGCATATTAAAAGGACTCATTGCAATAAATGTATGAATTCGTCTTTTTTTAGCTTCTTTTATTGCTTCGGCAGCTTTTAATATGTCGTTTTGTACACATCTTGCGAGTGCGGATATAACAGTGTTTGAAGGAGCAATCCCGGCAAGTCTTACACATGCTTCATAATCCATATCAGAAGCTGCGGCAAATCCCACTTCAACACCTTGTACTCCAAGTTCCGTAAGATGGTTAAAAATTATTTCTTTTTCATATGTATTCCAAGGCTTTTTTAATGACTGGTTTCCGTCCCGAAGTGTTATATCATAAAAAAACGGCTGTCTGTTTGTCATTAGTCTCTCCTTTATTGAACTCTTTATGATATCTTAGAATAAAACTTTATAAAAATAAAGTCATTTATAATCCGGCTTCTTTTATTATTAACGGTGTTAATAAATCCCAGGCGGTTTCCTTTGGA
Organism: Candidatus Gastranaerophilales bacterium; assembly: GCA_944323955.1. Lineage (GTDB taxonomy): Bacteria > Cyanobacteriota > Vampirovibrionia > Gastranaerophilales > Gastranaerophilaceae > Avigastranaerophilus. Next base: position 174,169 of record CALUUK010000002.1, read on the forward strand.
TGTCCGTTATCCGGCATTTTGTATTCTTCACTGTTAAGATTGGCATTTGTCAGTTTGTATGCCAGTATGATTTTAAATCCGTTTTTTGTCAGTTTCTTTGCGCATATGCTTTCATAGGGAATGGGTTCATATAATACAATGATAAAGTTACTAATCTTTTGATTCCATTTTTTTTCAAGTTTTTTTCTTGTTTCAATCATATATTGAAGCAGCATTTCAGATATTTTTTCCGAATTTTTTTCATTTTTAATCAGATTATTAATATAAATATGTTCAATGTATTTAGTTGTGTAGCTCGATTTAAAGATATTTTGAAATATATTATTATAATTTTCAATTTGAAAGTTATTATTTTTGTAATTGTAGTGTAAGTAAAAATAGTTATCCGTTATTCTGTAAGTATGAATAAGCATACGTCTTATATGACCGTCCATCATAATATAGAATACAGTATCGGAAGGCGGTACTTCTTTATAAAAATCATCTGAAATTACCTGATGGTACATGTGAGGTATTCCCCCTCCGGGAATTGCTCTGTTATATACCGGACGTTTTAATAAATAAGCTAATTTGTAGCTAAACGTTTGATTATAATCAAGATATTGCCCATGTGCAAAAGAGCAGCCAAAAACCGTAATAGGATTTTTCTTGGTGCCGAATTCAGTGCCGTCAGGTTTTCTTCCCCTAAATTTATTATCACTTCCGTCAAAAAAATTTTTTAAATCTATATACCATACTTGTTTGGGTTTTGTTATGTAAGAAAATTTATGTTCATGATTTTTGTTATGAATACTGAATATAATGCAATCACTTATAAACCATAGAAAAAATATGCAAAGAAGATTAATTATAAGCAGTTTGAGAATTTTTAAATTCATAAAAGTTATTATCCTTATTTTTGAATAAAAATTTCTATTATTATATAATATATAATTGAAAAGGAAGTTTTATGATTGAACGATATTCAAGAGAAGAGATGAAAAAAATTTGGGAGCTTGATTCTAAATTCCAATACTATCTGGATGTAGAGCTTGCAGTTTGCCGTGCGTACAACAAAAAAGGACAAATCCCCGATGATGCTCTTAAAGATATCATTTCAAAAGCGGCTTTTTCGGTTGAAAGAATTGATGAAATCGAAAAAGAAGTCCGTCATGATTTAATAGCTTTTTTGACTAACGTAAATGAAAATGTAGGTGAAAGTTCCCGATATATTCATATGGGAATGACAAGCTCCGATGTAATAGATACGGCGCTTGCGCTTCAAATGAAAGATGCGGGAAAAATAATTATTGAAGATATGGACAGCCTTATTAATACGATAAAAGAGAAGGCCAAAGAACATAAAAATACAATTTGCATAGGGCGCTCGCATGGTGTTCATGCAGAACCTATGACATTTGGAGTTAAACTTTGCGGATGGATAGATTTATTTGAACGAAACAAACGCAATTTTGAAAAGGCGCTTTATGAAGCAAGTGTCGGACAAATTTCGGGACCTGTCGGAACATACAGCAATATTGACCCTGAAATTGAGGTTTTGGCGTGTGAATATTTAAATCTGCGTCCAGCTAAATTTTCAACTCAGGTAATAGCCCGTGATATACATGCGCAGTATCTTCAGGCACTGGCATTAATTGCGTCCGTGATAGAACAGGCGGCTGTTGAACTAAGACACTTACAGAAGACAGAAGTTCTTGAAGTTGAAGAAGGATTTTCAAAAGGACAAAAAGGTTCATCTGCTATGCCTCATAAAAAAAATCCTATATCGGCTGAAAATCTCTCCGGTCTGGCCAGAGTTGTCCGTTCTAACTCGATTGCGGCTATGGAAAATATTCCTTTGTGGCACGAAAGAGATATTTCTCACAGCAGCGCAGAAAGAATTATATTTCCCGATTCAACAATACTTATTGATTATATGCTCTCAAGACTTGAAGGCGTTATAAAAAATCTTGTTGTTCATAAGGATAATATGCTTAAAAATACGAATCTTTTCGGCGGAATAGTTTTTTCACAGAAAGTGCTTTTAAGTCTTTGCGGTAAAGGTTTAACCCGCGAGGAGGCATATAAAATTGTACAGAGAAACGCTCTTGATGCTTTTGAAAATAACGGCGATTTTAAAGCTAATTTGCTGAAAGACCATGATGTATTAAATTATTTGTCAACCCGTGAGATTGATGAATGTTTTAATGTTGAAGAGTATTTGAAAAATGTTAATTGCATATATAAAAGATTCGGCATTTGATTGTTTTTATAACCTTTAAACATATTAAAACATTAAGAAAAATTTACAATTCGGCGAAAAAATAATAAAATCAGGTTTTTTTAATTATCAAGAAATAATTGAATGTTTTTATAGTTTAAAAAAACAATCAGTAAATATGTATAAGAAAAAGCCAAAAATTTGTGTGGTGACTAAGAATTTGGTACTTGATTTCAAATCTTGAACATGTACGATAAATTCATAAGCCGTAAAACGAGGAAGGTATGTCTAAAGACGTAATAGAATTTGAAGGAACGATAATAGAATCACTGCCGAACGCAATGTTTAGAGTAGGACTTGAAAACGGGCATGAAATACTTGCTCATATATCGGGAAAAATCAGAAAAAATTTCATTAAAATATTACCGGGCGACAAGGTAAAGGTGGAAATGACACCGTATGATTTAACAAGAGGCCGCATTACATACAGATTAAAATAAATACAAAAAATAAAGGAAACGGAAATGAAAGTTAGAGCTTCAGTAAAACCGCTTTGTGATAAATGCAAAGTAATCAAAAGAAAAGGCAGAGTAGCAATTATTTGTGAAAATCCCAAACACAAACAGAGACAAGGTTAATTTTCCGTAGGGCGAAACGAAGTGGAGACCCGAAGCAACAAGAAATCCGGCGGAGTGACGAAATTGCGAAGCAATTTGAGAACGGAGCGAAGGATTTTAATGAAGGAAAATTAAAGCAAGTTAAAAATTCAAAAGAAAGATATAAGTAAAAGGAGAAACTATGGCAAGACTTGCCGGGGTAGATTTACCTCGTAATAAAAGAATGGTAATCGCACTGACCTATATTTTCGGTATAGGCCCTGCTCGCAGCAAAAAAATATTGGCTGCCTGCAATATTTCCGAAGATTTAAGAACGGATGATTTAACGGAAGACCATATCAGAGCATTAAGAGACGAACTCTCTCACTACACAATTGAAGGTGATTTGAGACGTGAAGAGTCAATTAACATTAAAAGATTGAGCGAAATTAACTCATACAGAGGAATGCGCCACAGAAGGAAACTTCCTGCAAGAGGTCAAAGAACAAAGACCAACGCAAGAACAAGACGCGGTAAAAAAACAGGCCCAATCGCTAAGAAGAAATAATTGAAGGAGTAATATAAACAATGGCTAGACCGGTAAAAACTAAAAAGAAAGAAAAGAAGAATGTATTACAAGGTGTTGTACATATACAGTCAACATTCAACAATACAATCGTAACTTCAACAGATACTCAAGGTAATGCTATTGCTTGGGCCTCAGCAGGCGGATGCGGGTTCAAAGGTGCAAGAAAAGGCACACCGTTTGCAGCTCAATCAGCAGCTGAGAAAGTTGCAAAACTTTCTATAGACCAGGGCATGAAAAAAGTTGAAGTTTATATTAAAGGACCGGGTTCAGGCAGAGAAACAGCTATAAGAGCAATTCAGGCTGCCGGACTTGAAATTACCTTAATTAAGGACGTTACACCTATTCCGCACAACGGTTGCCGTCCGCCCAAAAGACGCAGAGTATAACATAATAACGTAAGGAGTCAAACATTGGCTAAGTATACAGGCCCGTCAAATAAATTATATCGTAACTACGGAGTTACTGATTTATCAAACAGAAAGTTGGTTTCTTCATTAAGACAAAATGCTTCCGGGCAGCATGGCGCAGCAAGAAAGAAACTTTCCGAATATGCTATTCACTTAAATGAAAAGCAAAAAATTCGTTTAACATATCTTGTTAATGAAAAACAATTCGTAAGATATTACAACGAAGCAAGCAGAAGAAAAGGTGTTACAGGTACTATTCTTTTGCAATTATTAGAGTCAAGATTGGATAACATTGTTTTCAGAACAGGTTTTGCAATTTCAAGAAAACAGGCAAGACAAATAGTTAACCACGGTCATGTTCTTGTTAACGGAAAAAGAGTTGATATTCCGTCATTCTTGGTTAAACCCGGCGATGTTATTACTTTCAGAGCCGGCAGCAGCGATTTCATTAAATCAGTTTTAAATTCAATTGATATGGCAATTGCTCCTGCATGGATGACTATTGACAAGGATGCTTTAAAAGTTACGTTTGACAGAATCCCCGAAAGAGAAGAAATTGATCCCGAACTTAAAGAGCATCTCGTAGTTGAATTTTATTCTAAATAATTGTAGGAGATTAATAATGGAACTTAAAATTAAATGTATTAATACAACAACAGGTTCTGACGGTTCTCAATACGGTAAATATGTTATCGAACCGTTGGAAAAAGGTTTTGGTACGACAATCGGTAACGCTTTAAGAAGAGTTTTATTATCTTCTCTTGAAGGTGCTGCCGTTACATCTATCAGAATTGAAGGTATTACTCACGAATATACTTCAATTCCCGGTATTGTTGAAGATGCTATCGATATTATGTTAAATTTAAAAGGTTTAACTGTAAAAACAGAAGATAAAGATCCTCAACATTTGAGATTGGAAGTCGACAGACCCGGCCCTGTTCTTGCAAGTGATTTGCAATTACCTGCAGGTGTTAAAATTGTTAACCCTGATTGGCATATTTGTACAATCTCTGAAGGCGGAAGCATTTCTGCTGACATCGTGATTGAAACAGGCAAAGGCTACAGAGCTGTTGATGTACTTAAAGAAAATAAAGGCAATATCCCGATTGACTTACTTCCTATTGATGCGTCATTTATGCCTATCAAAAGAGTAAGCTATAACGTCGAAAATACACGTGTAGGCGATGTTGTTGACTATGATAAGTTAACTCTTGAAATATGGTCAAACGGAAGCATTGATGTATCAAGTGCTTTAAGTCAGGCGGCTAACTTATTAATAGAACATTTTATGCAGATCGCTTCTATAACAGGACAGCCTGCCGTATTAGCAAGTCCGCATATCATTGAAGAAGTTGAAGAAGAAGAACAGGCTCCAAGCATTTCAATTGAAGATTTGGAATTGTCCGTAAGAGCTTATAATTGCTTAAAGAGAGCAAGCATTAATTCTTTAGCTGAATTATTGAAAAAGTCAGAACATGATTTATTGAATATTAAGAATTTCGGTAAGAAATCTTCTGATGAAGTCATAGAAAAATTACATCAGGTGGGTTTAGCGCTTCAACCTAATCCCGAAGGTGTAGAACTGGAAGAAGTATAATTACAAAGGGACAAATAAAATGAGACACGAAGCAAACAGAAACAGACTGTCCAGACCAAAAGATCAAAGAGATGCATTATTGCGTTCTTTGGCTACGGAATTGTTCTTACATGGTGAAATCAAAACAACTATTTCAAAAGCAAAAGCATTAAAACCTTATGCCGAAGAAATAATTACTCTTGCAAAAAGAGGCGATTTGCATGCAAGAAGACAGGCTGCCAAATTTATATTTGATGTAAAAACATCAAAATATGTTGACCGTGAAACCGGTGAAGTTTTCGATACTCTGCAGGAAGGTAAAAAATTAATACCTCAAACAGTTTTAAGAAAATTATTCTCTGAAATCGGAAAACAATATGAAACAAGAAACGGCGGATATACAAGAATTTATCACTTGCCGCCAAGACGCGGTGACGCTGCCGAAATGGCTTTAATTCAGTTAGTATAATGCAAAGATACTTACTTGTTTTAGAGTACATCGGAACAGAATATCAGGGCAGCCAGAAGCAGCCCGAAGAAATGCAAAATTCAACAAAGCCTGTTATAACAGTGCAGGGTGAAGTTGAAAAAGCAATCAGTACATTGACAAAAACAAAAATCAAAACAATATTCTCCGGTCGAACCGATGCCGGTGTTCACGCTCAAGGGCAGACGGCTCATTTTGATACAGAGCTTGAACTGGATCCGAGTAAGTTCGTTAATTCCATGAACGGTCTTCTTCCTAAAACAATCAGCGTCAGGGAATTAAAAAAAGTCGGGAGAACATTCCATGCACAAAAGAGTGCTAAAGCAAGGCATTACAGATATGTTATTGCAAACAGAACTCAACGCAGTGCATGGGATGCACATTGTTTGCTGGTGAGATTCCCTTTGGATATTGACAGGATGAATAAAGCTCTTTCATATCTTAAAGGTGAGCATGATTTTACTTCTTTTAAGAAAGTAAGAACGACTAATCCCGCCAGAGTATGCAATATGTATGAAGCAAAAGCAACGAGAGGCTGCAGAGATTCTGTTACCGGCAGTTTTTGTGAAGCTCCCGACGGTGATTTTGTTTATATAGATTTTATTGCTGACAGATTTTTGTACAACATGATCAGATTGATCGTCGGAACTCTCCTTGAAATCGAAGGTAAATCTTTAGCCCCCGAAACACTTAAAGATATCTTGGATGCAAAGGATATAACAAAAGCAGGTTCGACCATAAGCCCCGAGGGGCTGACATTAGTAGAAGTAATATACAATAATATAAACGGAGAAAGCAAATGAAAACATATTCAGCTAAACCTCTGGAAGTTGAAAGAAAGTGGTATCTAATCGATGCTGAAGGTCAAACTTTAGGCAGACTTGCAGTGTTGACAGCTAACATTTTAAGAGGTAAAAACAAACCACAATATACTCCTAACGTTGATACAGGTGATTTCGTTATCATTGTGAACGCTGCAAAAATCAAAGTTACGGGTAAAAAAGAAACGGATAAAATTTATTATCATCATACCGGATATCCGGGCGGTTTAAAATCAGCATCATTTAAAGAATTAATGGAAAAAAATCCTACTTTGGCTTTGGAAAAAGCTGTTAAGGGTATGCTTCCTCATAATACTTTAGGTCATGAACAATTTTTGAAATTAAAGATATATGCAGGCAATGAACATCCGCATGCGGCACAAAAACCTGTTGTATATACGGAAGGGAAGGCTGAATAATGGCAGATAAAGAAATAATGGCTACAGGCAGAAGAAAAACCGCCATTGCAGTTGTAAAACTTGTAAAAGGCAAAGGCAGAGTTTTCGTTAACGGTAAAACATTCGGTGAATATTTTGGCAACAGAGCTGCTCTGGAAATGATGGTATATCGTCCTTTAGCTTTGACGGATAATCAGGAAAATTATGATGTAAGAGTAAAGACGGTCGGCGGCGGCGTATCTGCTCAGGCAGGTGCAATAAGACATGGTATTGCAAGAGCTTTGCTAAAAATGAACGAAGAATATAAAACGGTTCTTAAATCAGAAGGCTTATTAACCCGTGATGCCCGCGTTAAAGAACGTAAAAAATACGGACGCAAAAGAGCAAGAAAAAGATTCCAGTTCTCAAAACGTTAATATTTCAAACATATTTAAAAAAGCTCCCATCCGGGAGCTTTTTTATTGTGCTTATTTTGTAAATATTTTTCTTATTCCGGGCGGGAACATGCCTTTAATTGTATCTTTTACTTTTTGTGTGTTATTTCTGACATCTTCAATCTTGCCGCCGGATGTTTCAATGAAATCAACTTTTCCGTCCGCATTATCATCATATTCAATAGTCACTTCCCCTTCACTGTTGTAGTTATATGTTTCAATTGAATCAATTATACCGTTAAGATTAGTATCTCTCATTTTTCTGTAGAGTCTGCCATTATGGTCATATTCAAAAAAGATTTTTGTATCTGCTTCACCATCGTAGTCAAAGTCCAGTACAATCTCTGAAATCTGTCCGTTTTCATTGGTTGCATATTCCATAATATTATCTAATTTGCCGTCATAATTTTCATCAAATACCAGAGCTTTAATTTGATCTATTTGTTCTTCATTAAAATCGTTTGTTGTCATATCGATCTCCTTTTCTTTATATCATTGATTATACGGAATTTTAGAATATTTGTATATAGTCAATATAAAGTAAAAAAAGAGCTTTTATAATACATAAAAGCTCTTTTCGGAAGATATGTTATAAATAAATTTACTTATCTTCTTTGGTTTTTACAGGGTCAGATACAACATCTTCGTTAGCTGCGACTTTACCTAATATTTGAGGCAATTCTACGCCGGCTTGTCCTGCAAGGTCATGCATTGCCGGAAGTGATTTAATAAGATCACGCATAAAGTTTGCTGTCGTTGATCCTTTTTCGCTTCCTGCACCGCCGTCCCATACGGTAATTTTATCAAATTTAATATTCTTAATGGCTTCAACCTGATGTGCAACAATATTTTCGATTTTTTCAATCATCAAGAAACTTGTAGCGATTTCGGGTTTGTTATTGCTTATTTTCACAAGCTCTTCATAACCCTGCGCTTTAGCTTCAAGAACAGCCCTGATACCTTCAGCTTCTGCAAAATATTTTGCTTTTATGGCATCTGCTTCACCGAGAGCTATTCTTCTTTGTCTTTCAGCTTCTGCATCGGCTTCAACCTGAATTTTTAATTTTTCTACTTCTTGTCTTGCCAGCTCATCTCTTTTTAACTTAGCTTCTACCTGTTCTTTTTGAGCGATTAAAACATCTCTTTGTGCGTTTGCTTTAGCAACTTCACCGAGTTTTAAAGCATTTGCCTCTTTTACCGCAAGGGTTGCATTATAATCCGCAATATTGGCTTTTGCTATATTTTCACCTTCAACGGCTTGAGCTTCAAGGTTTGCTGTTTGAATACGCTGTTCTTTTTCGGCATTGGTTCTTCCGATTTCTGTTTGAGCTGATTGTTCCGCTACTTGAACTTCTTTTTCTTTATTTGCTTCAGCTTCACCGACGGCACCGAGTTTTTCTTGTTGTGCAACTTCAACTTTTGCTTTGTTTATGGCTTCAGCTGCCATTTTTTTACCTATGGCATCAATATAACCCGATTCATCGGTAATATCTTTAATATTTACGTTAATGATTTCAAGTCCGATTTTATTAAGCTCTGTATTAACATTTATATTTATTTGTTCGAGAAATTTTTCTCTGTCCTGGTTAATTTCTTCGATTGTTAATGTAGCAATAGCAAGACGTAATTGACCTAAAATTATATCGCTTGCCTGTGCAATAATATCATTTTTGCTTAATCCCAGAAGACGTTCCGCCGCATTTATCATAATTTTTTCATTGGTGGAAATGGCAAACGTAAATGTTGATGGAACTGCTACACGGATATTTCCTTTTGACAGAGCGCCTTTTAAATCAATGTCCGTAGCTAACGGTTCAAGTGATAATATGCCGTAGTCCTGAATTAACGGTATAATAAATGTTCCGCCGCCGTGAACACATTTTGCAGTCGAATTACCTCCTGTTTTACCGTATACAACGATAATTTTGTTTGAAGGGCATCTTTTATATTGGTTTGCAATGAAAATAATTGCAGCCAGAAGTATAAGTGCCGGAATACCTAAAAATACCATAAATGAGGGGTCTAAATACATTGTTTACTCCTTATATCTTTTTAACTATATATATTTTATTGTTTTCTATTTTTTCAACTTTAATTTGAACAAAAGAATTAATTTGTTCATCCGAAAGGTTTATTGCTTCAAGGATTGACAGTTTATTATTAAATTCAATTTCTATCCGGCCTTCACCTTTGGGAGGAAAAGATGTGTATGTTCTGCCTTGTTTATTTACAAGTTCATTTATATCTTTTTTTATTGTTTTATTTAATTTCTTAATGCTGTACATAAGGTATGCGGAAGCATACATAAATAATAAACCTATAATGATTGCTGCAAGAAGGGCAATAGGTTTTGTTGTGTTAAATTGTTCAAGTGCCATAAGCCCTGTCCAGCCAAAACCCATAAAAAATGCAAGCATGGACTGTAAGGAAAAGAAAGTGAAAGAAGTATCGGTTTCCGTTATTGTATCAAAATCCGCATTAACTTCAGCATCTCCGCCAGTGCTCATAAATATTATAAGTTTTAATATATACAGAATTGTTGAAAAAATACTTACGGCAATAAATACATTTTGCAATGTTATAATTTCATTCATATTCCAACCTCCAAGAAACAAGTATATATTGTTTCAATTTTTTTACATCCATCGTTTAAATTATTCTTGAAATAATGAATAAAAATTATACCAATTCCGTTTCATCAACTTCCAGAGGAAGTACTACGGTGAATGTTGAGCCTTCATTTTCTTTGCTTTCTACGTTGATTTTGCCATGGTGATATTGTTCAATTGTCATTTTAACAAGATGCAGTCCCAGACCGGTTCCTTTTATTGTGTGTGTGGCATTTTCAACACGGTAAAATCTGTCGAAAATCTTCTCAAGATGTTCTTTTGCGATGCCTATTCCGTGGTCTTGAACACTGAATTCAACATTTTTATTGTCCATATTCCGCTTTATATTTACGAAGATATCTTTTCCTTCCAAGGAATACTTGATTGCATTTGAAAGCAGGTTTCTTATTACTCTGTCAATGCTTTCAATATTAATGGGAACCGGCGGAATTTCATCTGTTTTTGTAAATATTATATTTATGTTCTTTTCTTCGGCTAAAATTTTTATTGAATTTATATTCCGTTCAATAATTTCTGCAAGATTTGAATATTCTTTTTTCAAGACAACGCTGCCGGACTCCATTCTGGAAAAATCAAGTATGTCGTTTACCATTGTATGAAGTCTTTTTGCTTCCGTATCAATTGTTTGCATAAATTCTTTTTTTGTTATCTCGTCAAAATCATCACCGTTATTACAGAGAGTGTCGATATATGTTCTTAAAACTGTTACCGGCGTTCTTAATTCATGTGAGACATTTGAGATGAAAGTGTTTTTGAGTTTGTTCACTTCCGTCTCGCGTGTAATATCAATTAATACGATAATGTATCCGACATAGTCCTGCATTTGCGAAAACATTGGAGAAATCATTGCTTTTATAGTTTTCTTACCCGCTTCAATATTAAATTCAACCGGTTTATTTTCAATAATATTTAAAGGAGTATCTTTAAATTCTTCTATCTTTTCTTCAAAACATTTTTGTCCGTGAGAGTCAATATAATTTTGGATTTTCTTATTTATAATATTATGTTCTTCAACATCAAGCATTTTAAGAGCTGCAGAGTTTGTCATAACAACATTATCAAAATTATCGCAAACTATAACCCCGTTTATAATGCTCATAAGTACTGCTTCAAGTTTGTTTCTTTCCAGTGTCAGCTGCTCAATATTCTGTTCTTCATATTGGGAAAGAATATTTGACATATCATTGAAGGCATCTGTTAATTCCGCCATGTTTTCTGATTCAAGTTTGTATCCGAATTGTCCCGTTGATATTCTTTTAACTCCGGTGTAAAGTTTTTTCAGTTCTGACGACATTAGAATATAATTTATGCAAATACTTAATGCAAAAATAATCCAAAGCGATGCAAAAATTGAAATCAGCATTTTTTTTGAAGCATTCATCGCCGCACTAATGCTTTTTCCGTTAAGTCCTACCGTGACGTACCCTGAAAAGTTATCATATTTGACCGGAGAACTGACACTTATAACGGTATCTTTATCATTTACAGGAATATTTTCTTTTGAAGAATAAATTATTTTATTATTTTCATCTTTATATTCAATAAAGGAAATATCATTATTATCTTTAATAATATTTGAGAATTTTTCGGAAAAGGATTCCGAATTTTTCTCAGAGGTAATATCATTCCAGATAACGGCTTGTGCCGCAATTGTTTTTGTAACAAGCTGTGCAAATTCGGCATATGTTTTATCCGTTTTGTTTTGAATATTATTTATTGTAAATGAACAAATCCCGCTTATTACTGCGGCACTCAATATTAATGCGGTAATAAGATATTTACTTCCCGAATTATAGTAAAAATTTTTTTTATTCATATTTAAATAATATTATATCATGTAAAAAATTGTAAACAAATTATCTTTTTTACCCGAAAAAAGACAAAGACTATATTTAGAAGTTTTAAAATTAAAGAGAAAATGTGTTTATTAGGAAAGGCAAAAAGGAGTATATAATGATAAACAAAGTCGATTCCGTAAATTTAAACTTAAAAGTACCTAATGTTAAAAAAGTTGAAACCAAACCGGTTCAAGGTACTCAGACATCTGATACGCAGGAACTTTCAGGTGCAAAATATGTTTCAATGTATCAGGCAATGAACGGAGTAAAAGCTCCGGTATCATTTGGTGCAAAAACCGAGCTTACGGAATATGAAAATTCTTTTATAGGAAATAAAGAAATCAGAATTCCGAATCTTTTAGATTTAAAAGAAGATTTGGATATTCCTTTCAAGTTAATGCCGAAAGGAACAGAGCATCTTAATACTGCAGGTTTAAACGTAGAAAAAACCGTAAGCGGAACAGAAGAGTTATATAAAATATCAAACGATAAAGGCAACAGAATTTTTGAAGGTGTTGTAGATCGTGCAAAAATGAGTGCATTGCCGGAAGTAACATATAAACAAGGTAAGTTTATGCCTGAAATTACCGTTAAGGATCCGTCTTTGGATGGTAAAGCGGTTAAAATGCTTGCAGGCAGCAGTCTGGAAGGCGAAGGATTTAAATTCCATATGATTGGTGATTATACTCCTACGTCCGACGTGCCGGCAAAAAATGTAGGTGTTTCTTTTAAAGGCAGAACTGTAATTACAACTTTAAACAAAGAAGACAGAACATTAAATGCGGTTGATGCATATAAAGAATCCGGTCTTCAATCACAGGCCGTAAAAGGTGATTATTATGACATGATGAAAGAAGATGATCCTACAATAGTTATTCCGGCAGGCGGTTTCGGTGAAAGATTCTTTAACATTACAAGAGAAAATGAAAATAAACCGTCGGCAAAACTTCCGACTGACGAAAGATTTCGTATTATCGGAACAACATTAAATCTTGCCGCATCAGCAGGTATTATGACAGGTGATGATGATGATAAAATCATATATCTCAGTCAGGCACATGAAATTGAAGACGGCGGAAAAGTAAGACACACATCTAAATATAAAACAGACGGCGGTGCTATCGCAGAAGGTTTGAGACGCGATCTTATCAGAAATGATAAAGCATCCGTAATATTAAATGCTGATATATTCACAAATGCCGATATTACACGTACGTATAATGCTTTAAAAACTCTTCCGAATGCGGCATTGGTTATTCCTTATTACCCTGTCAACGCTCAAAGAGCAAAAGCATTCGGTCTGTTAGGTATTGAAAAAGATGCAAACGGAAATCTTCAGATTAAAGAATTCTTAGAAAAACCGAAATATACATCCGAAGCTCCTATAGGTACGGACTTTGTCAGCCAGGGTGAATATGATAAAGCAATGGAAAACTTTAAGAAAGTTCAAACGGCAGTTAACCCCGATGATGAAAATACATTCCTTGCAAATCCCGGTTTCTACTTCTTAAGTCCTCAGGCTCAAAAAGTGCTTATGGCAAAAGGTATATTAGAACCGAATGAAACCGGTTTGGGTGCTCACGTTATGCCTAAAATTGTTGAACTTGCCAATAACGGTGAATTATTGGATGATGAAGGCAACCAGATGAAAGTGTACACCGTACCGTTGGAAACAAAAGGAGGAAAACCGGCTGTTTGGGATGATATCGGTACTGCAGAAGCATACTTAAAACTTATTAAAGATGTAGGTCATGAATACAGAACCCACGGTAATACTTCGGAAAATAAATATTACGGAATTCCCGAATTTGTAATGAAAGACTTTGCGAATAATACCGATCCTGAGACGGGTATTGTGTATGCTTCACAAGATGCAAGAAGTGCATTTGACAATTTCCGTTCAAAATTTGGTGTTGATGTTGCAGAAGGTAATATTTTTGTTGCCGGAAAGTAACTTAATACAGATTAAAAAAAACGACGGAGATTTATCCGTCGTTTTTTTTGTATTTTAGGGGGTTGACACTCTGATTCAATAAATACGGGATTTTTACAAATAATAACATATAAATATTGCGCAATGTTAACAATTGTTCAATAATTTTGTGTCAAAAAAGTTTTTTTCTTGACGGGGGTATTTTAGCAAGTATCATTTAATAATGGCTAGGATTGTCTTCGGCTAAAATTAAGAAACATTAAACAGAAAATTTTATATAGATTGTAGTACACCACATAATGAGAGGTGATTGAATGTTAAAGAAAACATATTCTGAGAGAGTAACTCCGATGGGCATGCCCAGAACAAGATTGGATGATCTGCCGGATTTAATCGAAATTCAGAAAAAGTCATTTGAGTGGTTTTTAAAAGAAGGATTAAAAGAAGAATTTCTTTCATATTCTCCTATTAAAGACTATACAGGAAGGTTAGAATTACATTTTCTGCCGAATTATACTTTTGATAATCCCAAATATTCACTGGAAGAAGCAAGAATCCATGATGCTACTTATGCAAAACAATTAAGAGTCATGGCCCGTCTTGTAAACCGTGATACAGGGGAAATAAAAGAGCAGGAAGTATACATAGGCGATATCCCTACAATGACAAATAAAGGCACGTTCATTGTTAACGGTGCCGAACGTGTTATTGTATCTCAAATTGTACGTTCACCCGGTATATATTTCAAACGTGAAATATCTCCTACGGGTAAACGTTTATTCAATGCGACTTTGATTCCTAACAGAGGCGCATGGATGAAAATAGAAACAGATGCTAATGATATCATATATATTAAAATTGATAAAAACAGAAAGATTCTGGCAACAACTCTGTTAAAAGCACTGGGTATAACGGTTTCTGAAATGGAAACATTGTTTACACACTTTGAATTCTTAAAGAAAACATTGGAAAAAGATCCCACGGAAACAACGGATGATGCATTAATCGAAGTTTATAAAAAGTTAAGACCCGGTGATCCCGCATCAGCTGCCGGAGGCCGTTCCATTATCGAATCAAGATTCTTTGATGACAAAAAATATGATATAGGCAGAGTAGGCCGTTATAAATTAAATAAAAAGTTAAACCTCAACATAGCTGAAACGCAAAGAACATTGACAATTCAAGACCTTGTTGCAGCCGTTGAATATTTGATTAATTTAACATATGACGAAGGAAGCTGTGATGATATAGACCACCTCGGAAACAGAAGAATCCGCAGCGTCGGCGAACTGTTGCAAAACCAATTCAGAGTAGGCTTATCAAGAATTGAAAGAATCGTTAAAGAAAGAATGACTCTTCAAAATGCGGAAACGCTTACTCCGTTGAATTTGTTAAATACAAAACCGCTAATAGCTTCATTAAAAGAATTCTTTGGCTCATCACAGTTGTCACAGTTTATGGACCAGACAAATCCGCTTGCGGAATTAACACATAAAAGACGTATTTCAGCTTTAGGACCCGGCGGTCTCGTTCGCGAAAGAGCAGGATTTGCGGTTCGTGATATTCACCCTTCACACTACGGAAGAATATGTCCGATTGAAACACCTGAAGGTCCGAACGCCGGACTTATAGGTTCATTGGCTACTCACGCAAGAGTTAATGATTACGGATTTATTGAAACGCCATACTTTGCGGTAAAAGACGGTGTTGTTACCGATGAAGTACATTATATGAGTGCGGATGAAGAAGAAAACTTCCGTGTAGCTCCTTCTGACCTTACATTGAATGAAGACAGAAGCATTAAAGCTCAATATGTACCGGTTCGTTATAAATCCGAATTTACAATGGGCGAATCAAAAAGAGTTGACTATATGGGGGTTTCTCCTATTCAGGTTATCTCGGTTGCTACATCTGTTATTCCGTTTATTGAACACGACGACGCAAACCGTGCATTGATGGGTTCAAACATGCAGCGTCAGGCTGTACCGTTATTAATTACAGATAGACCCGTTGTTGCAACAGGTCTTGAAAAAAGAGCTGCAAAAGACTCATGTATGGTAGTTGTTTCAGATGTTGACGGTACCGTTGTTAAAGTTGTCGGTGAAGAAATTTGGATTAAAGATAAATCAAATAAACTGCATAAATATCAGTTAATGAAATATGTAAGAAGTAACCAAGATACCTGTATTAACCAGAAACCTATCGTTTCTGAAGGAGACAGCGTTAAAGCAGGTGATGTAATAGCCGACGGTGCTTCAACACACTTTGGTGAACTTTCATTAGGTAAAAACGTTTTAGTAGCGTATATGCCCTGGGAAGGATATAACTTCGAAGATGCTATCTTACTTTCAGAAAGATGCGTACACGATGATATATTCACATCGCTGCATATTGAAAAACTTGAAATTGAAGCTCGTCAAACAAAATTAGGTCCCGAAGAAATTACAAGGGAAGTTCCTAATGTTTCAGAGGAAGCATTAAGACACCTTGACGAAAGAGGTATTGTAAGAATCGGTGCGAGAGTTTACGCTGATGATATTCTGGTTGGTAAAGTTACACCAAAAGGTGAATCTGAACATCCGCCGGAAGAAAAACTTTTAAGAGCTATTTTCGCCGAAAAAGCAAGAGATGTTAAAGATAACTCTTTAAGAGTACCTCACGGTGAAGGCGGACGTGTAGTTGACGTTAAAGTATTCGACAGAGAAAAAGGCGACGAACTTTTACCCGGTGCAAATACATTAATCAAAGTTTATATTGCACAAAAGCGTAAGGTATCTGTTGGTGATAAACTTGCAGGACGTCACGGTAATAAAGGTATCGTATCAAGAATTCTTCCTAAAGAAGATATGCCGTTCCTTCCTGACGGAACTCCTGTTGATATAGTACTTAACCCGCTGGGTGTGCCTTCACGTATGAATGTGGGTCAAACTTATGAATGTTTATTAGGTCTGGCATCATACTTAACGGGCGACTATTATGAAGCACCTTCATTTGATGAAATGTACGGTGAAAATAAGTCTGAAATATCTACGAAATATGAACTTATGAGAGGTATTAAAGAATCAGGGTTCGATTGGGTCGGTGAAGACGGTAAAGTAATGCTTTATGACGGAAGAACCGGTGAACCTTTTGACAGACCTGTATCTGTAGGTATTACATACTTCCTTAAATTGGTTCACTTGGTAGATGATAAAATACACGCAAGATCTACAGGACCATACTCATTAGTTACACAACAGCCTTTAGGCGGTAAAGCTCAATTCGGCGGACAAAGGTTCGGTGAAATGGAAGTTTGGGCTTTGGAAGCATACGGTGCGGCTTATACGCTTCAAGAAATGTTAACAATCAAATCAGATGATGTTAACGGCCGTTCAAGAGCTTATGAAGCAATCGTTAAAGGTGACAATATACCAAGACCCGGTATTCCTGAATCATTCAAAGTACTTGTAAGAGAATTACAGAGTATCGGTTTAGATATATCAGTATCTAAGAAGAGCGGTGAAGAAGTAGATTTGATGTCTGATACGGAAGATTTGAGAAAATCAGCTCCGAAAAGAATACTTTCGGATTTGGATTCCGAACTGTTAAACATCAATTTTATGGAAACACCAAGCGCATTTAAGGAATAAGTGCGAAACAGGAATAAGAAATTAAAGGAGATAAAAAATTGTCTACAAGTATAGATTATTTTGATTATATACGAATAAGCATAGCCTCACCGGAACGCGTGCTTAAATGGTCGTATGGTGAAGTAACAAAACCAGAGACGATTAACTATCGTACATTAAAACCTGAAAGAGACGGTCTTTTCTGTGAAAGAATTTTCGGACCTACAAAAGACTGGGAATGTTACTGCGGTAAATATAAAAGAGTAAGACACAAAGGCATCATCTGCGAAAGATGCGGTGTTGAAGTTACGGATTCAAAAGTAAGACGCCACAGAATGGGGCATATTAAATTGGCGGCGCCTGTCAGCCATATTTGGTTCCTTAAAGGAATTCCTTCATACTTGGGTCTTTTGCTTGATATGACTTTAAAAGACTTAGAACAAGTTATTTATTTTAATAACTACGTTGTAATTGATCCGGCAGACAGTGAATTTAAAAAATACCAATTACTTTCGGAGGAAGAATATGAAGACTTCATGCTTGAAAATGAAGATTCTCAATTAAAAGTAGGTATTGGTGCCGAAGCGATAAAAGAACTTCTCGGTGAAATTTCTTTAACCGATATGGCTGAAACCATAAGAGGTGAATTATCGGGTCTTTCCGGCAGTGTTCAAAGAAGAGCCAAATTGATTAAAAGATTAAGATTAGTTGAATCTTTAATTGAAAGCAATACTGAACCCACGTGGATGATAATGGATGTACTTCCTGTTACTCCTCCTGATTTAAGACCTATGGTTCAATTGGACGGCGGACGTTTTGCCACTTCTGATTTAAACGACTTATACAGACGTGTTATAAACAGAAACAACCGTTTATTAAGATTGTTTGAGATGGGTGCACCCGAAATTATTGTAAGAAACGAAAAACGTATGCTTCAAGAAGCCGTTGACTCATTAATCGATAACGGCAGAAGAGGAAGAACGGTTGTGGGTCCGAGCAACAGACCTTTGAAATCATTGAGCAATATTATTGAAGGTAAACAAGGCCGTTTCAGACAAAACTTATTAGGTAAACGTGTTGACTATTCAGGTCGTTCGGTTATCGTTGTAGGTCCGAAATTAAGCCTTAACCAGTGCGGTTTGCCGAAGGAAATGGCTATTGAATTGTTTAAGCCGTTTGTAGTAAACAAACTTATTGAAAGAGGATTTGTACAAAATATAAAATCAGCAAAGAAGAAAATAGAACGCTCTGAAGCTGTAGTATGGGATATACTTGAAGAGGTAATTGAAGGACATCCGGTATTATTAAACCGTGCTCCCACACTTCACAGATTGGGTATTCAGGCATTTGAACCCGTACTTGTTGAAGGACGTGCTATTCAACTTCACCCGCTTGTTTGTACAGCGTTCAACGCTGACTTCGACGGTGACCAGATGGCTGTTCACGTACCTTTATCAATAGAAGCTCAGTCTGAAGCAAGAATGTTAATGTTAGCTACTAATAACATTCTGGCTCCCGCTACGGGTAAACCGATTATTGCGGCTTCTCAGGATATGGTACTTGGTATGTACTATTTGACATTGATGTCTGAAGACGATGAAGATAAACAATTGAAATACTTCTACAGTTTTGAAGATGCCATTGCCGCTCACGAAACAGGAGTTATTAAACTCCATGAAAGAATTGTGGTTCGTGATGAACATGGTGAAAGATTTGAAACAACGGTCGGAAGAATTATCTTCAACGAAACTGTAAGAAACGCAATTTTTGCGTCATAGATTACACTTCGGAAATGGTTTTTATAAGTAAAAGGTGAAAATAACATGGATACAATGGTTCGTAAAAATTCAAAAAAATCGTTTGATTTCATCAATGAACAGGTGAATAAAAAATCGATTAATAAATTGTTAGCCCAGGTATACCTTGAATTCGGCGGAGCCAAAACAGCAACACTTGCTGATAATCTCAAGAATTTAGGTTATCGTTATGCTACAAAATCAGGTACGACAATTTCAATTGCCGATTTGTCCGTCCCTGCAGATAAAAAAGCTCTTTTAAATGACGCTGAAAAAGAAATTGAAAAATCAACTCACAGATATTTAAAAGGTGATATTACCGAAGTAGAAAGATACACTAAAGTTATTGATACATGGTCAGAAACCACATCTAAACTGACTGAAAGAGTTGTTGAAAACTTTGACAGATTGAATCCGGTTTATATGATGGCATTCTCAGGTGCAAGAGGTAACTTATCACAGGTATCACAGCTTGTCGGTATGAGAGGATTGATGGCTGATGCACAGGGTCAAATTATTGACTTGCCTATTAAATCAAACTTTAAAGAAGGTCTTTCAGTTACCGAATACATCATTTCTTCATACG
This sequence comes from Candidatus Gastranaerophilales bacterium, assembly GCA_944323955.1. GTDB lineage: Bacteria > Cyanobacteriota > Vampirovibrionia > Gastranaerophilales > Gastranaerophilaceae > Avigastranaerophilus. The sequence continues at coordinate 194,068 of CALUUK010000002.1, forward strand.
GTGCACGTAAAGGGCTTGTAGATACCGCGTTAAAAACAGCCGACTCGGGTTATTTGACAAGACGTCTTGTTGACGTTGCACAGGATGTTATTATCAGAGATCATGATTGCGGAACAAAACACGGAATTATGATGACCGATATTTCCGACGGTGAAAAAATCGTTGCTCCTTTAACAGAAAGACTTTTGGGCAGAACAATTGCCGAAGATATTAAAGATAAAGACGGCAATGTTGTAATTCCCGCAGGTACAACAATTGACAGAGAAGATATCAAAAAGATTAAACCTTTAGATATTCATCAGCTTCTGGTTCGTTCTCCTTTAACTTGTGAACTTGAATATGGTATCTGCCAAAAATGTTACGGTTGGGCAATGACAACACAAAAATTGGTTGATATAGGAGAAGCAATCGGTATTATTGCTGCGCAGTCAATCGGTGAACCCGGTACACAGCTTACGATGAGAACCTTCCACACCGGAGGTGTATTCAAAGGTGCCGGCGCTATGAAAGAAATTATTGCCGATACGGAAGGTAAAGTTGTAACAAAAGTATTCACAAGAGATTTGAGAACAAGACACGGTGACAATGTTGCAATTACCGTTCAGGAATCCGATTTAGAAATTAAATCAGGCTCAAAATCCAAAAAATATCATATCCCCTCAGGTGCAATTCTTTATGTTAATGAAGGAACAGAAGTTAAAAAAGGTGATAAAATTGCTGTTTACGAACCTGTTTCCGGAGGAGACGGCAGCCGTTTAACGGAAAAAGCTACAAAAGATATTACATCCGACCTTTCGGGTGAAATAGTTTTTGAAGACTTTGTTGCTGATGAAAAGAAAGACAGACAGGGTAATATTTCAAGAACTGCAAGCAAAAACGGTATTGTTTGGGTATTGGGCGGCGATGTTTATAACCTTCCCAGCGGTTCCACTATTCTTGTAAAAGACGGTAAAGCCGTAAAAGAAGGTGAAAAATTAGCTGAAATCCATATTATATCAGAACATGGCGGCGAAGTAAGACTCGGAGATAACCTTGTTGTTGAAGATGTTAAGTTTGACGGCAAAAAAATCAAGAAAATTGTTCAAGGTAAAGAGCTTACAATTGTTATTGCTTCAATATCCGCTGCAAACGCTGAATTTGAACAAACAAAAAAAGAACAGTTATGGACTGTTAATAAAACAGGCGAAAAATATATCGTTAAGGCTCCTGTCGGAACGGTTGTTGAAAGCGGTATGATTATTGCCGAACTTGTCGATGAAGAATATACCGTACCTTCAAGCGGTGAAATAAGATACAACGGTATTGAAGTTGATGAAAATCAAATCATTACAAAATCAGGCGAATTGATATTTATTCCCGATGAGATTCATCAGGTAAATAAAGATTCCGCTTTGAAAATGGTTGAATCGGGCACGTTTGTTACAGCCGGTACGGAAGTTGTAAAAGACTTATATGCACATATAGACGGTATCGTTGAAATAAAAGAATTTAACGATATGATACACGAAGTTGTTATTCGCCCCGGTGAAATCTATAATCTCAGCGGAATTAGCGAGTTAAAGGTTGAAGAAGGCGAAGTTGTTAAAAAAGGAACGGAAATTGCTCCGAAAATTAAAACTAAAGCTGATTCTATAGTTACAATTTTAGACAATGAAAAAGACAGTATTGAAATTGATGACCTGGAAGAAGACCTCGGAGTAGCTGCTTTGGATGAAAAATCAATATCCAACCAGCCTATCCAAATTCTTGTAAGACCGGTTCAAAGATTTAAAATTGATGCAAAAGATGTTTCCATCAAATTTAACTCAACCGACGAAGCAATTGATCTTGTTCCGGTTACACAGCTTCAATATAAAGACGGTGCAAGAGTAAGAAACCTTGATGGCGGTGTTCTTACAAGAACAAGTCTGGTCCTTCAAATGCAGAATTATCTCAGCCACTTAAAAGGTCAGGTTGAACTTGACAGCGACAATAATTTAAAGATTGTTGTACTTGAAAACTTAATTGTAAGAAGAGAAGTTGAAGGCACATCTAAGATGGCAGCTTCAATGCAAACCGAACTTTTAGTTTCCGACGGTCAGGTAATCGAACCGAAAACGCCTGTTGCTAAAACTCAGGTTCTTGCTATTAATGATGCCGTTGCAAGTATAAAAGAAAATAATCAGGATGTAAGAAGAATTCTTCTTGTTTCACATGATAATGAAACGAAAATATCACTTAAATCAAAACCGATTGTTAAAAAAGGTGATTTAATTAAGATGGATGCCGTTATATCAGAAGGCGGAGAAACATCAAATCTTTCCGGTCTTGTTGTTGATACGGATAAAAATTCAATCACTTTGAGAGTTGGTCGTCCTTACTTAATAAGCCCCGGTACAATGCTTCAAGTTACTAATGATTCGCTTGTATTAAGAGGTGATATGATTGCTACACTGGTATTTGAAAGACAAAAAACCGGCGATATCGTTCAAGGTTTACCTCGTGTAGAAGAACTTTTAGAAGCAAGAAAGCCTAAAGATTCGGCTATTGTTGCAGAATACTCCGGTACTGCGGAAATTGAAATTGAAGATGATGTTCCTCGTTTATTCTTAAACGGTGACTTGGGAAGACAGGAAATTAAATATTCTATCGATTCCAATATTATTGTTGCAAACGGTCAGAGTGTAAAAATAGGTCAGGCTTTAACAGGCGGTCCTTTAAATCCTCACGATGTTATAAGATTAAACGGTGTGGAAGCAGCTCAACAATATCTTGTTGATGAAGTACAGAGAGTATACCGTTCACAAGGTGTTGAAATTGCCGATAAGCACGTTGAAGTTATTGTAAGACAGATGACAAAGAAGGTTAAAATTCTTGAATCAGGCGATACAAAACTTCTTCCGGGCGAGTTCTTGGAGCTTAAAGAAGTTCTTGAAGAAAATAAAGCAGTTCAAGAAGCAGGCGGTCAGGAAGCTACTTATGAAGCTGTTCTTCTCGGTATTACAAAAGCAAGTTTGAATACTGAAAGTTTCATCTCTGCTGCTTCGTTCCAAGAAACAACGAGAATTCTTACGGAAGCTGCAGTTGAAGGAAAACGTGATTTGTTAAGAGGTTTGAAAGAAAACGTTATCATCGGCAGATTAATACCTGCAGGTACCGGATTCTATCACTTAACGAACGCTTCCGAAGAAAAAGACAGAGAAGCTCAAAAACGTGCAGCTGAAAAGAACAATGCAAGAAAGCCTTCGGCTATCCTTGAAGAAATAGAAGGAATGTTCGGTGCTCCCGAATTAACCGACTATACGATTGAATAATTTAATAATTCAATAAAAAATAACAGCAGCTTGAATATTCAAGCTGCTGTTTTTTATTGGAGATATTATGAAAAAAACTTTTATTTTAGCTGTGTTTTTGTTATTTAACGGAATTTGTTTTGCCGATGATATTGCTGAAATTGAGCAGTTTTTTGATGAATATGTATCTGCGGCAAACAGTTATAATGTTGATTATTTTGACTATTATATTGATAATCCCAAGATTATTAGAGTTGTAGAAAAATCAGACGGAACAAAAGAATCTGTTACCGTTCCTTTTGACAGATATAAAAAAGAGGCTGCCAGGTCAACAAAACTGGCAAAACTCAGAAAATATAAAAATAAATATTTAAATATAAAAATTACTAAATACGGTAATGATTATAAAATTGCCGCAATGAGAATGCCATCAACAAGTGATTATAAAATCCCTGCACATTTTATAGTGGGCAAAAACTCCAAAGGGGAATGGAAAATAAAAGAAGAATCAATGAACACAAAAGTACAAAGGTTTTTGAATGAAGACTAATCTTTTATGTTATTTTCATCATCAATCTGAACAATTGACGGTTTAAAAGTTTTTGCTTCATCAGGTGTCATTTGTGCGTATGCACATATAATTATTTTGTCGCCGATTTGTGCTTTTCTTGCGGCAGCTCCGTTTAAACAAAAATTTTTACTGCCGCGTTTTCCCGCAATAATATATGTTTGAAATCTTTCCCCGTTATTTATATTTAAAATATCTACTTTTTGTCCTTGTGAAAGATTTGCCTTATCTAAAATATTTTCATCAATTGTAATTGAGCCGACATAGTTAAGATTAGCGTCGGTTACGGTTGCACGGTGGATTTTTGAGTATAAAAATTCAAGTAACATAGTCAAACTTCCTTATATGTATATTTTATCAAAAATAAAATTAATTACATAATAAATATTATGCAAAGTAATAATTAAAAATAAATAAAGAAAATATAAATAAAGTTCATTGCGCAGTATAGCTAAAACATCTTTGCGAAGTGATTGCAAAGCGAGCACTGTTTGAGCGTTAGCGAGTTTGCGAGCTTTTGCTGAGCTTAGATGTTTTCTATACGAAGCATCAGAACGCTATTTATATTTTGTTTATTTATAAAAATAATAGTGAAAAGTTCAACCTGATACTATGTTTTTATTTTTGTAGCTTCAACCCAAGCCTCTTAACTCGGGTAAACCCTCAAACAGAAGAGGCTTTGACGATGTTTCAGCAACAAAAATTACAAAACTCCGTATATGGTTTCACTTTTCACTATTATTTTTTAATAAATATCAGTTAAAGTATTTATAATATTTATTATGTATTATTTTTTTGTAATTTTTTTAGATAATTTTTAATTTCCTGAATTTGTTTTGGTTTTAAATATTTGAATTGACCTTTTTTTAGTCCCGATAAATCAACCGGCCCAAAACTTATACGTTTTAAAGATATTACGGGATGAGCGAGTATATCAAGCATTTTTCTGATTTGCCTGTTTAATCCTTGATAAAGCACCATTTCAAGAATTGTATTCTTTCCCTCAAATTCAACTATTCTTGCAAAAGCATATGCAATCTGATTTCTTTCAATCTCAATACCTTTTTCCATTAATACTAAATCATTCATTGTAAGTTTGCCGGAGGCACATACTCTATATACTTTTGGAACTTTTATTGACGGATGTGCCAATTGATTTATAAAATCGCCGTCATTTGTTAATATCAATAATCCCGTAGAGTCTTTGTCAAGCCTGCCTACAGGTTTTAAATTATGTACTTCCTCCGGAAGAATATCGTATATTGTTTTTCTGCCTTTTTCATCATCCATTGTTGTGATGTATCCTGCAGGTTTATAATATCTGATATATGTAAGTGTTTTAGGTTTTATTAGTTCACCGTTAACTGTTACTTTGTCTTTAGAGTTTATAATAAATCCTAACTCGGTTATTTGTTCACCGTTAACACAAACATTCCCCGCTTCAATTAATTCATCAGCTTTTCTGCGAGAACAAAAACCTGTTGATGCAATATATTTGTTTAATCTTAATTTTTCATTTTTCATAATCTTATAATATCAAATATATTTAATAATTTGAATAGGGTGTATTTTGTGCTATTATTTTCTTATAAACAGATTGTTCAAGGAGTTAAGATAAAATGTCGGCAATGGCTAAAAAATACAGAATAGGGGTAGATGTTGGCGGAACTAATGTTAAGGTTGCATTAGTTGATAAATCGGGCAGTATTGTATATTCGGATACGGTTCCGACAAGAGCTGAGATGGGTTATGAGTATACAATTTCAAACATTATCAAAGCAATCGGTGATGTTATGAAAGAGGCCAAAATTTCAAAAGAGTCCGTTGAAGGTATAGGTTTTGGTTTCCCGGGGCAAATTGATTGTGATAACGGTATTGTAAGATTGGCTCCTAATATTCCGGGGTGGGTTAATATTCCTATTGCGGATATTGTATCAAAAGAATTCTCTATTCCTGTAAGAGTTGATAATGATGTAAGATGTGCGGCACTTGCCGAGCTTAACTTCGGTGCCGGAAAAGGTGCAAGTAATTTAATTTGTATTACGGTCGGAACAGGTATAGGTTCCGGTCTGATTATAAACGGTAAATTAGTCCGCGGTGCAAGTAATGCCGCAGGTGAAATCGGACATATTAAGCTGCAGATGGAAAATGGCCCATTATGCGGATGCGGCGATCATGGATGCTTTGAAGCATTTGCCTCCGGCCCTGCAATTGTTGCAATGGCAGAAGAATATATTAAAGGCGGTAAGTCTACTAAATACAGAGAACTTGCAAAAAATGAGATTACGCCTTATGTAGTTTGCGAAGCAGCAAAACAAGGTGATGTTGTTGCAAAGAAAATTTTTGAAATTATGGGTAACTATATTGGAATAGGTTTAGCGAGTGTTGTTAACTTACTGAATCCTGAAAAAATTGTTATCGGCGGCGGAGTTGCCGATGCAGGTGATTTATTGTTTGTTCCGATAAAAGAAACTTTAAAAAAGCGTGCAATGCCTATTCAAGGTGCTGCGGTTGAAGTCGTACACGCAGAATTGGGTAACACTGCAGGTGTAATAGGCGCAAGTTTATTAATTGAAAATTAACATATGGCTGTATATCTATTTTACGGACAAGAAGAATATTTAATGGAAAAAGAAATCAAGAAGCTGAAAAATGAGCTTCTTGATGTTTCTTTTATGTCTATGGCATATAAGGTGTTTGATAATCCTGCTTTTGATAAACTTATAGAAATAGTTCAGGCTGCACCTTTAATGTTCGGAAAAACATTAAGTCTTGTTTTTGTTGATAAGTATCTTACAGGAAATAAATTCTCACTTGATGATAATCAAATTGCTTCTATAGATAATGCATTATCTGTTATTAATGATAGTGTTAATATTGTTTTTGTTTGTAAAGTACCGAGAGACGAAAATAAAAAACCCGATTCCAGAAAAAAATTCTTTAAAACCTTGTCAAAGTATTCTCAGGTCCGTGAATTTGTGCAATACAAAACCTATGATAAAACACTGCCGTCGGTTATTGTTTCAATTGCCGGAGAAAAAGGACTTAAAATATCATCCGATAGTGTTAATTACATGGTTGAAAGATTGGGCACTAATCTTACTTTAATTGATTCGGAACTTGAAAAATTGAAAGTTGCACTTCATCCTGAAAAAACAGTCAGTAAAGAATCAATAAAAAAATATTGTACATCTTCAGAGGACGTTTTTATTCTTGCTGACTTGATTATAGAAGGTAATAAAAATGAAATTCTTAAACAATATAATCTTTTGACTGAAAGACGGCATCCGCTTGAGATTTTTTCAGTTCTGCAAAGCAACTTTCAGCGTTTTGTTTTTATTAAAAATTATGAAAAAAAGATGAGTACAAAAGACATGGCTTCCAAGTTGAAATTGCATGAATTTATAGTTATGAAGACGCAGGAAAAATTAAGAAAAACCCCGTTGGACAAACTTATTAATATAAGAGAAAATCTTATTAATGCGGAATATAAATTAAAAACGGGACAATCCGTATCCGGTGATACTGTACTTGAATTGGCATTGTTGAGTTAAATTATGAATGAAGTTCTTGATAGAAAATACGGTTATTTAAGTAATTTTTTTAAGACGGCGATAGAAGAAAACCGTTTGTTTCATTCCGTTATTTTATATGGAAGCAATAATCTTATACAATATGCATTAGCACTTGAAATTGCAAGGCAGCTTAATTGTTTGGAGGATAAAAGAGAAGATTGCCAATGCCGGAATTGCAGGTGGATTAGAGAAAATAAACATCCTGCCGTTATGACGATATCAAAGATTGACAATAAGACAGACTCCAGTAAAACCGTAATATCGGAAGAGCAAATCAATATTGTTCTTGATACATTGATTAATTCATCCGATTACCATAGGGTATTTGTATTCTGTGATGCAGAAATGAAAAATCTTTCCGATAGTGAAAAACAAGAATACAGAGAATTTAATAATACAGGATTTAAGCCGCCTCAATCAGATGATGGTGAAAAGTTCTGGTATCCTAAAGGAATAAATACTAATTGTTTTTCTCCCGTTGCTGCAAATGCAATGCTTAAATCAATAGAAGAGCCGCCTTCAAAGGTAACATTTATATTTTTAACAAATGATAAAGATGATCTTTTACAGACTATAGTATCGCGTTCACAGGCTTTTTATGCTGCGGATACGAAAATTATTGAATATAATACGGATTTCTTTGCGGGATATTTCTCTGATTATCCGAACTTTAACCTGCAAAGTGCACTTGATTTTTCTTCGGCACTTTTAAATTATCAAACAGAAAATGAATTTGAACCTGAGTATATTCTTGATTGTATTCAATATTATCTTGTACAGCTTGCAAAATCGAACAGTAATAATAAAAATCTTTTAAGTATTATATATAGAGATATAGAAAAGACTCAAACGGCCAAAAAAATGATTGAGTCTTATGTTAAAGAAAGGACTGTTTATGAAGATTTAGCTTTTTATTTTGGAAAAAGATAAATCTTCATATATAAGTCTTTAAATCTTATTATTTCTTTTTTCTTTTAAAAAAGTTTTTTATTTTATATTTCAATGTTTTCTTTTCGGCTTCAAGTGCTTTAGCTTCTTGAATAGCTTCTTCTATATTTGTTGCCTGGCTTTCTTCTGTCGGGTCGGGAAGCGCACTTGTAAATTCTTGTGCGCTGTCAAATTGTGCCTGCGTTGCAAGCCATTTGAAGGATTTTATCAATGTGAACGGTTTTGCCACATCACCTCTGACCCCAAGCTGGAATTTTGTTGCCGAAAAATCTTCATAACTGTTTGAAAATTTGGGAAGAATTGCAAGTTCTTCTTCCGTAACTGTTTCACAAAATAAAGAAAATGCTTTTGCCGTTACAACATTTAAACTTGCAGTACTGCTCATAATATTTATAGGATTAATTGCATTTAAAGGTCCTAATAAACTTGAAATTACCGAGGTTAATTTTACTCTTACTTTCATGTCAGCATAATTTTTCAGTAAATCAAAATTACCCAGAATGTGCAAATTCATTACATTTCCTTTTGAAGTAATAGGATCGATATTACACATTCCGTCTTTTAAGCTGACATGCCCTGTAAGTTCCGAAAAATGTGTTGTATCAATAGTTGCAAGTGAGTTAATAATACCTCCTAATGCAGTTTGGAAGAATTGTGATTCTCTGATATTTTCTGCAAGAATTAGATTTTCAAGTTTGCCGAAAGGTCCGAATTGACCGTTTGTAACAGTAAAATCAACATCTCCGTTTATTCCTGCCATTTGGGCTTCAGGGGTTGCTGCCGCTCCGTTTATTAGTAATTTAGACGTGAAATCAGCCGTTCCGCTCAACGAGTCTTTCATTCCGCTGCTGTCTAACAGAGCTTTTTCAACATCGATATCGGAACCTGTTAAATCGGTATCTATTAACATTGAAATTAAGTCAATATAAATATTTCCGTTTACCTTTCCTTTAAAAATATCGGTCGAGAGTTTTCTTAAAGCGAGTATATTTTTTGCAACTGTTAAATCAGTTTTTGTATTTTTGAGTTCTATATTGCCCGTGACTATTTTGTTCATATTGACGATACCGTTATGTACAATGACGGGAATACTGTTTGTATTTGATGATGTATTTGCAGTTTCTCCTTCCTGCATGTATGACATTGCTTTTTCAGATACCGTATTTATATCATCAATGTTTAAATAATCTGAATTTATATCTAAATCATATATATTCGAAACAATGTCCGGAATAAGGCTTAATTTCCCTTTTATATTGATATCAGAGTCAGCAAGCATAATTTTATCAAGATTTATATTTAATCTGTCTTCTTTGAAATTCAAACTTGCAGAACTTAAACCTGTCAGAATTTCAGGAATATATAATTTTTCTATTCTTAAATTACCTTTAAACAATGGAGAAGCCGTTTTTCCGTAAAGGAAGAGTTTTCCGCTGTTCAGTGTAAACATGGATTTTGGAAAAATTTGCAGGTTACAATCCTGATTTTTTGGAATATCAATTTTCAAAAGGTTAATTGTATCATTCTCAATTGTTCCGTCTATTCCGATAATTTTATTTAAAATAACCGTTTCGTTTCCTTTTTCATCATAGACATAAGCTCTTGTATAAAATCCTGTATCTTTAATTTTTATTCTGTTTGGTTTGAAATCAATTTTTGTTCTCAATAATGTTTTCAGACTTTGCAGTCTTGTGAAATTTAAAGGAGTAATATAAGCGGAATTATCCGGGAAAATTTGTGCTGAAAGTGTCTGCTTGTTTCTGTTTCCTGAGAATAATATCTCCAAAGGAATAGTTCCTTTTGCGTTCATAAAGGGTTTCATTTCCTGCCCTATAAATTTTATTAAGTCATCCGTATTAATATTCCCGTTCATTTTAAAATCAATGTTACTTAATCTTTCATAGTTAAGGATATTACCGGAATATTTTACTGATGATTTGTCATTGAACTTAATAACATCTTCTTCAAGTATAATATTTTTATCTTGAATTTTTATTGTGGTCTCGGGTAAAGAAACATTTGACCCGGTTTTGGGGAAAAGAATTTTTAAATCAATATTGTTTATATCTCCTGTTAATGTTTTATTTTTTGCACTGTAGTCAAATCCTGCATTGAACATTTTGTTTTTTATGTTAAAAGTGTTTTGTCTGTCGGCAAAATCAAGATTATTTAATGTAAAATCCGCTTTTGCAACCGCTTTTTTCATTTTGCCGTTTACCGTCAGAGAAGAAGACACATCTGCCGATTTCAAATTAAAATCATTTCTGATTTCTTTCGGTGCAAATGCATCAAACAGCAGGGGAACATGAATATTTTCAGTTATTATACTGATATCAGTGTATGATTTTTTATCTATCAAACCTTGTATTTTAACAGGTGAATTTTGAATGTATAAAGATGAATCTTTAATATTTAAAGCATTGTTATCAAAGATTAGGTTAATATTCATTTTAGACAAAATTTCACCCAGATCACGAACAATAAGTCCGCCATCTGCAATTTTTATAAATCCTGATGATTTTAATTTTTTAAAGTTAGATTTTATGTTACAATCTGCGATTAAACCGCCTTTTGCCTTATATTGATTGATTTCATTCGGGATTTGTAATGATTCGAATATTGCTTTTGTAAGTGTTAAAAGGTTTTCAAATTTAATGGTTTTTGCCTGAAGCGAGATATCCAGTTTCGGATGTTTGCCGTAATTAAGTTTCCCGAAAAGGTGCAGATTTTCTTCTTTGGTTGTATAAATATCAGTGTCTAAATCAACATTTGTACCAAATGTTTTAACTCTTAAGTAACTTTCCGGCAATCTGACAGTTGAAAATTTAACCGTTAAATTTTCTATATTGAAATGTCCGAAAGAACTGATTTTTCCTTGTTTATTTTTGTTTATTCTTATTTTGGAATCAATATTCGCTTTCAAATCGTAATTTTGATATGCAGTAACGGGGTTTATAAAAGGAATATCTATTCTTTCTGCAGGGTCATCTTCTTTGTCCAGTTTTGGTGCAGGTTCCGGCAAAACAGTGTTAATATCTATATTTGCAGTAATATTTTTGTTTTCGTCGCTGAACAATTCGGAGTTTGTTTTTATTTTGACTCTTTTTCCGTTAAAATATCCTAAAACAAGTTGTTCTCCGTGCAGATCAAGATAGTGTTTTGAAGCCAGATCAATGATTTGAAGTTTATAATTATTTAATTTGACATTTGGAATAATTATTTTTATCCATTCCGGATTAAATGTAAATTTTTCAGCCTTTTCTGCCGGTTTTTCGGCAAAAGTAGCCGCTTTATTTTTATTTAGAATGTCTTCAATCAATTTAACAATCTTATAATCTTCACCTGTTTCCAATATTTCAATATTAAGATTCGGATTATAAATTTCAAAGCAAGGTACTTTTACCGTTAATAATAAAAGTTTTGGTATTGAAACAACCGCTTTTATTCCGTCTGCAGATAAAAGATTTGACCCGTCCGGTAAGGAAATATTAATACTTCCTGTTTTGATACCTGCTCCCAACGCAGGTGTAGTAACAAGACTCATCCCTTCACATTCAAAATCAATATTTGCCTGTTCTTTTATAATCTTTTGTATATCGGCCTTATATTGATTTATATCAACTACTTTAGGTAATACAAATAAAAATGTAATATATAGAATAGCAATAATTCCTAAAATAACAAAACATATTATTTTTAAAAACTTTTTCATACTCACCTCACTTCTCAAATTTTAGCAGAAAAAGATACTTTATTCGATATCGTAACCTTTTGCTGATATATTTTTGTAAATAATTGCAATGAAATTTTCTTGGTAATAAAATTTATTGCGGAAAATATATGAAAGCGTACTAAGATGTTAAAGAATTTATTGGAAGAAAGAAAGTGTTTTAAATTGGTATGCGGTGCAGGTAATGAGGATGCAGACGAAGTTGAAAAACTGGTTGCGGTATACTCAAAAGCCGGCTGCCCGTTTTTTGATGTTTGTGCAAAGCCTGAAATTGTCGATGCGGCAAAAAGAGGATTAAAAAGAGCAGGTATTGAAAAAGATCGTTATATATGCGTAAGTGTAGGTATTGACGGAGATCCGCATATTACAAAGGCTGTAATTAATCCCGATAAATGTGTAAGCTGCGGAAAATGTAAAGCCGTATGTCCTCATGATGCCATACAAATTAATAACGGTTATGCCGTAAAAAAAGAAAGATGTCTGGGCTGCGGACAGTGTGTTAAAGAATGTCCGCAAAGAGCGATTTCCGTTATATCACAGCTTCAGGATTATAAAGAAATTCTTCCGAAATTAATTGAGAAAGGGATTGATTGTATTGAGTTTCATGCAATCAGTGAAAATGAAGCGGATGTGGATGACAAATGGCAGCAAATAAATGAACGTTTTGACGGTATGTTATGTATCTCATTGGACCGTTCCGAACTTGGCGACCGTAAATTAAAAGAACGCGTACAAAGAATGTTAAATAAAAGACAACCGTATACCACTATTATACAGGCGGACGGTGTAGCTATGAGCGGAAATAACGACGAATTCGGCACTACTCTTCAAGCTGTTGCAACGGCACAATTGTTTCAAAATGCCGCATTTCCGGCTTATATAATGATGTCAGGCGGTACCAATACAAAATCTACCGAATTGGCTCATCTTTGCGGGGTAAAACCTCATTGTCTTGCAGTTGGTTCATATGCCAGAAAAATCATAAAGGAATATTTATTAAAAGATGATTTGTTAACAAATTCCGAACTGATGGAACAAGCGGTTAAAATTGCTAAATCACTTGTTGATATTTCTCTGGAGAATATGAAAGATGATTAGTTTAAAAACCGCAGATTGGTGTATTGACGATATTGAGACTGTTTTATTTGATAAAGACGGTACTTTTATTGATTTGCACTATTTCTGGGGAAAAATGACAGAGCTGCGTGTTATTGAAGTAATAAAAAAATTCGGATTAAGTACTGATTTGTTTGAGGTTTTATGTCTTTCTCTCGGTTATGATGTAAAATCGGGAAGAATGCTGAAAGACGGTATTACGGCATTATATTCACGCTCTAAAATCATTGAAATATTCAAAAATGACTTAAAAAATCATTTTGTGCATACGGAAAATGAAGTGCTTGAAGAAATTTTTGACAGGGTCAGCAGGGAATTTTATCAGGATATGCAAAAATATACAAAGCCGATAGAAAGCGCGGTTCAATTTATCAAACAAGTCCGCTCCAAAGGAGTTAAAACCGGTATTGTTACATCTGATGCCGCGGAATCAACTCTTTTGACTTTGAAACATTTCGGCTGGGGTGATTTATTTGATGTTGTAATGGGCAGAGAATCCAGTCCGTATCCAAAAGAAAGCGGTGAACCGACAAAATCGGCATTAAATCTTATTAATGCTGAAGCTAAAACTACGGTTATGGTTGGTGATGCTCCGACTGATTATATTTCCGCAAAAAATGCCGGTATAGAAAAAACAATACTTGTTGCGACCGGACAAATTGATTTCGCTTCACTTAAAGAAACCTCCCCATATACGGTCGAAAAACTTAATGACATAATAATCGAATAAAATTATTTACAAATATATCTAAGAAGAAAATTTTAAGATAAAATTATTATGTAAGATTAACAGGAGTCATGCTTATGCCGAAATTTAATTTGATGTCATATTTAGTGCCGCCTGAAGAAGTAATGTTTTTTCATCAGTTTCAGGAAAGTGCCTGTGTATGCAACAAAACAGCCTTGTTGTACAATGAAATTTTAAAAACAGGGTTAAATGATGAGAAAAAAGAAGAGTTGATAAAGTATAAAAAGAAAGTCGGAATTTCTTTTAAACTTATTTTAAAACAACTCAACAAAAGTTTTATCCCGCCGATTGAACCTGAAGACATACAGTATATTGCAGTGCAGCTGCATAAAATAAACAAAAAAATTGTTAAAGCCTGTATGAATTTGGAAGTATATCATGTTACGGAATTTACAAAAGAAATGCAAGAACAAGCGGAAACGCTTGTTAAGGCAACAGAATCATTGTGCGAAATATTGAAGAAATTCAATAAAGTAAGTGATGTTCAAGATATAACAAAAGCTAATATAGAGATGAAAAATCTCGAGTCGCAGGGTGATGAAATTCACCTTAGGGCATTGGCTGAACTTTTCTCCGGTAAGTATGAAGCATTGGAAGTTATGAAATTAAGAGAACTTTATAAAGGGATTGAATCCGCGCTTGATGCTTGTTTTTATGTTTCGGATACCATTTTGAATGTAGTGTTGAAACAAAGCTAGAGGCAAAGGAGCGATTATGACAATAACGATATTGGTATTGCTGGCAGTTATAATTGTGGCTCTGGTTTTTGAATATATTAACGGTTTTCATGATTGCGCAAATGCAATTGCTACAGTAGTTTCGACAAAAGTCCTTTCGCCTAAACAGGCTGTGGTTTTTGCGGCAAGTCTGGAATTTATTGGTGCTTTGACGGGTACTCATGTTGCGAAGACAATCGGTAACGGTATAGTAGACGGTGATATGATTACTTTAACCGTTATTTTTTGCGCACTTTTAGCTGCTGTTATCTGGAATCTTTTTACGTGGTATATGGGTTTGCCTTCAAGCTCTTCACACGCTTTAATAGGCGGTTTATTAGGTGCTGCAACAATGAAGGCGGGATGGGATGTTGTTCATGTTAAAACTTTAACGGATAAAGTTATAATTCCTATGTTTACATCGCCTGTTATAGGTTTTACCGTCGGCTTTTTATTTATGCTTGTTCTTATATGGATGTTTTTCAAAGCAAATCCACAGGTTGTAAATAAAAGATTTCGTAAGTTGCAGCTTATTTCTTCGGGCTTGATGGCAATAAGTCACGGGTCAAACGATGCGCAAAAAACAATGGGGATTATTACTCTGGCGTTATTAGCAGGCGGAGTTATACATAAAGCACCCGGAGGAGATTTTGAAATACCGATTTATGTAATAATTATATGTGCTTTAACAATGGCATCGGGAACAATGAACGGCGGTTGGAAAATCATCAAAACTATGGGGCATAAAATAATTAAACTTAAACCAATACACGGTTTTGCCGCAGAAACATCAGCCGCAACGATTATTTTGACCGCTTCGCATTTCGGAATCCCTTTATCTACAACACACGTAATTTCAACGGCGATTATGGGTGTAGGTTCTACATTGCATGCAAACAGTGTCAAGTGGAGAATTGTCGGAAATATAGTTACCGCCTGGGTATTTACCATTCCGGCTTGTATTGTTATTTCGGCTTGCATTTATAAATCGCTTGAAGTGTTGGTAAAATAGATAAGTTAAAAAATTTATTATAATAAAAAAGACTCCTTTAAAGGAGTCTTTTTAAATTTGCCGAAGGCCGGACGTCTTGCTCGTTCGCGATAAACGGCTTCGGTCTTGTTCAACACAAGCCCTAAAGCCTTTGCTCACTCGCGTTCGAACCAAAAGTAAAGTTTCACTTTACGGGTTCTCGTCCGTCCAATAAAAAAAGACCCCGAAAGGTCTTTTTAAATTTGCCGAAGGCCGGACTCGAACCGGCACGCAGGGTGAGCTGCGTCAGATTTTGAGTCTGATGCGTCTACCAATTTCGCCACTCCGGCTTATTGCATCCGCTGAAAATATACTATATTAAATATAATTTTTTTTCAATTATTTCTATAATATCTTTTGGTTTTTTTGCAAAATATTTTCCGCCGTTTTGAACCAAAAAATCTTTATCCTTAAATCCCCATAGTACACTGATACACGGCAGGTCTGCATTTTTGGCGGTTTGTATATCGACTTCAGAATCTCCTATATATACTGAGCTTTCTATACTTGAATTAAGCTCTTTTATTGCCTTTAATACCCCTTGCGGATTTGGTTTTTTGGGAATTTCCGTACTTTCTCCTATTGCAATATCTATATATTCTCCGAAATATTTTTTGCAGAGTTCTTTTACCGCATTATCATATTTATTTGATACAACAGCAATTTTGCAGCTTTTGTTTTTTAACTCTTTCAATAACGGTAATATTCCGTCATAGGGATTTGTTTTTACTGCAATATTTTTTTCGTAATATTCTTTAAAAATTGAAATAATTTTTTGTAGTTCTTCTTCCGAGACGCTTTCCGGCAGTGCGCGTTCAATGGCTTTCTTTATCCCGTTTCCTACAAAAGATTTTATCTCTTCTATTGTCCGTTCAGGATAACCAAAGTTTTTTATTGCATAATTAAATGCTGTGTATAAATCCTCTAACGTATTTAAAAGGGTTCCGTCTAAATCAAAAATTATTGTATCTTTTTTCATATTTATGTTTCTTTTAGTAAATATTTTTCAATAACATATCTGGTTTTATCCCAGAATACCATATTTAAGTTGTTTTCTTTACATAATTTCTCAAAATGCAGGTATAATTCTTTATAATGAGCAGGTAAAGGTGTTTTGTCAAGGTCTGTAAATAGAAGATATTTATTGTCAATCATAAATTCAACAGCACTAATACCTATATCACACATAAGATTGATAAAATCGGTTATTTCTTTTTTATTGTCATTAAAATGTTCAATAATTATATATTTAACATGCACTTTATCTTTGTGCTTGCTTCTTGCATATCTTCTGAGGTTTTTAACCGTTTCATTGAACTTATCCACCCGTTTCAGTTTATAATATAATTCTCTGTTTGCACAATCTAATGCCGTGACGTAATGAACCATATTTTTATCCAGAAGTTTTTTTATTACGGATTGATATTTAATATTATTTGAAAGTATATAAAAGTCTTTTACTCCCTGTTTTAAAAATTCTTTTACCATGGGTTCAAACTCTTTCAAAACGGAAATATCACCGCCTTGAATAAAAGCTGTAAGGTTTTCTCTGTCTAAAAGTTCTTGTTTATAAAGTTCTTTTAATAACGGAAGAAAATCATAATATTGGCTTTTCTGTGCTTTATGTGAAATTTCACCTTTTGAATCAAGCATTCTTGCGCAATATATACAGCCGCAATTGCATTGTGTCCAGTGGCTTACGTTTATTAATTTGAACTTGGACGAAATAACATCCGTATCTTTGCGTTCTCTCAGAAAAAAACAATTTTTGCACGGTGAATTTTCAATATCTTTTTCGTTTAACAGTTCAAATGCTTTATATTTGATTTCTCTAAATTTATCCCAATCTATCTTTTGACCGCGGTATGCCTCGTAATATACAGGTCCTATCTGCCCCGAACAGCACGACATTATCCTGTCATGGAAACAGGAAAGTACATTATTTAATTCATCACAAAAATAATATTTCATATGTCTTAAAAAGCGGGTGATGGGGCTCGAACCCACGGCATTTTGCTTGGGAAGCAAACATTCTACCACTGAATTACACCCGCATACTTACAATTATACACAAAATTTTTTGCTTTGCTATTTAATTTTTATTATGTAGGCTATAATGATTTCAATGGAGGAAATTTATGAAAGAAACTGCTGTTAAATATTTTTTGGAAGGTTATTCCTGTTCGGAGTCGGTTGTACAAGCGGCGATTGATAAAGGTTATGCACCTAAAGAACTTTTAAGTATTGCATCTCCTTTTTCGGGCGGAATGTCAATAAGATGTCTGTGCGGAGCCGTTGCAGCTTCAATGCTTATTATCGGTTCAATTTACGGAAAAAATGATGAACGTGACGGAATGAAAGCACGTGCACTTGCAAAACAGTTTAATGAACATTTTTCTCAAAAATATAAAGTTAATTGCTGCAAGATTTTAAGTGCTGGATTTAAAGATTTTCATTCAATTGAACGAAAACATCATTGCTGTTCTATGGTCAGTGATAGTTGTGATGTATTGGAGAAACTTCTTAAAGAAAATCTGGTTAAGCAATAATTTTGACTTCATAAAAATTATTCTTATATAGAAATCATGATTTTTGATTTTTTTATAACAAAACATGAATGTACTCATAAGAATGTTCCGGTTGATGTTGAAGAAGCGTATTGTCCCGATTGCGGTGCTCTTGTCAAAAATAAATGGTACCTTGTAAGGTGTGCTTGCTGCAATATAAAACGCAAAGCACATATTGAGTATAGCCATATCAAAACTGATACAAAGTTTTGTCCTAATTGCGGAAGTACGGATTTTTATGTGGAAGAGCTTTCGGGTATAAATTTTATGGATGTTCACTATGCCGTATTCAAAAAGGTTGTTATTAATCAGGAACATCAAATAACCCGTCAAATATGGGTTGAAGAAGAATGTGAAGAGCAAAAACTTCTAAGTGTTAAAAATTAATTTATATTTATTCTTCTTTTAGTTCTTTGATTAATTCTTCCAATACAATATCCGCTTTATCGCTTTCCAATTGCATTGTACCGGCATGACTGTGTCCGCCGCCCAAAAATTTTCTGTAGAGCATTTTTCCGATATCAATTTTGCAGGACTTATTTATAATTGATTTGCCGATTGCGATGACGGTATTTTGCTTATTCTTTCCGGGGAAAAGTGATATGGAGACATTACATTTTGGGAACAGAGAATATATCATAAATCTGTTTCCTATATGGATTATTATTTCATCCCTTAAATCCAGAATCGCTATATTGTTTTCAATTCTTGTACATCTTTTTATTTGATTTATGAAATCTCGTTGTTCTTCATAATAGATTTTAATTCTTTCTTTAACATCAGCATCTTGAAAAATTTTATCAATATTGTTTTGTGCGATTAAATCAACCATTTTATGCATTAATGCAAGATTTGAAATGCTGAAAATTTTATGATATCCGAAACCTGTTCTGGGATCCATAATATAGTTGAGCAAAACCCATTTTTCGGGGGATAAAATATCTTGTTCAACATATGTTGTGCAATCGGCGATATCAACGGCATCTAAAATTTCAGACCAGGAAGAGCCAAATCTGTCTTCCGCTCCGAAATATTCATATATTATTCTTGCACAAGAAGGAGCCGAAGGTTCAAAAATAAAATTGTCTTTTATTTCACTTTCTTTTATTTCTTCACTTGAATGATGGTCAAATGCCATATATATCCCGTCTTTATAAGACAGGCAGGCGCTTATTGAATTGGGTTCAACTTCTATTTTTCCGTCTTGGAAATCTTTTGGATGTACAAACGCTATTTTATCAACAAGTCCGAGAGTCTTTAACAGTGCCGAGCTTACAAGTCCGTCAAAGTTGCTTCTTGTGTATAACGTGTATATTTCACCCATACAATAATTCCTTTTCATATATGTATAAATATATGATACTAAATTTTCACACAAATTGAAAGAGGAATGATATTTCCCTTTTTTTGTGATTATACTTGTAATGAGCTTATTAAATCATTTATGGTTTTTTCCTGAACGGTTATTTCTTCAACTCTGTTTTTTGTTTGTTCAATAAGTTCGGGTTTTGCATTTGCCATAAATTTTTCGTTATTAATTCTGGACATTAATCCGTTTTTCTCGTTCAGCAGTTTTTCAAGTTTTTTATTCTGCCTTTTGATTTCTTCGTTTAAGTCTATTAATCCTGCCAGAGGTACTATTATTTTTGAATTTGAAACAACACTTGAAGCTGATTGTTTAAGTGTAGTATGTTTTTCGTCAACATACTTTATATCTTCAACCCTTGCAAGTCTGTGAATATATGGTTCAACTTTTTTGAATATTTCTTCTTCCTGTTTATCTGCAAGTACTTCAATATTTAACTTTGTTGAAACGGGGATATTGAAACTTTGTCTGAGATTTCTGAGAGATTTAATAGTCTCAAAAACGAGTTCCATTTGCTCTTCTTCCTGTTTAAAAGAAAGTGATTTTTCCCAGACAGGGAATTTCTCAAGCATAATTGCTTTTACAATGCTGTTTTTCGGCAGTAATTGCCAGATTGTTTCCGTTATATGAGGCATAACCGGATGCAATAGCCTTAATGTCATATCAAGCACATATCTCAATACTCTTTGTGTATTAAGTTTTTTGTTTTCATCTTGAAGCTGAATTTTAGCAATTTCTACATACCAGTCGCAATATGAATTCCAGAAGAAATCATAAAGTGTATGCGCCATTTCACCTATTCGATAGTTTTTAATATTTTCATTTGTTTCTTTTGCGGTTTCATTTAGTTTATTTAAAATCCATTTATCCGCAATTGTAAGATTTTCAAAATCTATCTCTTTATTATCTACACCTTCAAGATTCATAAGCACAAATCTTGAAGCATTCCAGATTTTATTTGCAAAGTTTCTGCCGTATTCAAATTTTTCGTCGCTTATTTTAATATCCTGTCCGCCGTATGTACAAAGAGATGTAAGTGTAAATCTTAAAGCATCGCATCCGTATTTATCAATAATGCCGACAGGGTCGATTGTATTGCCTTTTGATTTAGACATCTTTTGACCGAATTCATCTCTTATAAGTCCATGGATATAAACTGTTGAGAAAGGAGCCTTTTTGGTAAACTCTTCACCCATTGTAATCATTCTTGCTACCCAGAAAAATATGATGTCAAATCCTGTTACAAGGGTTGTTGTGGGATAAAACTTTTTAAAGTCTTCCGCATCAGTATTTGGCCAGCCCATTGTAGAAAACGGCCATAATCCAGATGAAAACCAAGTATCAAGAACATCGGAATCCTGAGTGTATTTTGAAGGATCAGGATTTTCTTTTGCGACAACCATTTCTCCTGTTTCATTATTATAATATGCCGGTATTTGATGTCCCCACCAGAGTTGGCGAGAAATGCACCAGTCACGAATATTTGTCATCCAGCCCAAGTAGTTTTTCGTCCAGCGTTCGGGTACAAATTTAATATCACCGTTTTCAACCGCCGCAATAGCTGCTTTCGCTAACGGTTCCATTCTTACAAACCATTGTTCCGATAATAACGGTTCTATTGTTGTATTGCATCTTTGACATTTGCCTACGTTATGTTCAATCGGTTTTATTCTTATTAAGCTGTTGTTATATTTTAAAAGGTCAACTGTTTTTTGGCGTGCTTCTTCACGTGTAAGTCCTTGAATATCAGGGTGAACTTCCGCACATTTTTTCATTTTGCCTTCTTCATCAATAACCCAGATTGGTTTTAATCCGTGGCGTTTACCTACTTCATAATCATTAGGATCATGGGCGGGAGTAATTTTTAAAGCACCGGTTCCGAAATGGCGGTCTACATATTCATCGGCAATAATAGGTATTTCTCTGCCTGTTAAAGGAATAAGAACGGTTTTGCCTATTAGATCTTTATATTTATAGTCATCGGGATGAACTGCAATAGCCGCATCTCCGAATATTGTTTCGGGACGGGTTGTTGCAACAACAATTGCTCCGTGTCCTTCTTTCAGAGAGTAGCTGATTTCCCATAGGTTGCTTTGTTCTGTTTCGTAGTCCGTTTCAATATCTGAAATGGCACTCTGGCAGCGAGGACACCAGTTTACAATGTATGCACCTTTATAAATGAGGTCTTTTTCGTATAATTTAACAAATACTTCTTTAACCGCATCAGAACACCCTTTATCTAAAGTGAAACGTGCTCTTGACATATCAAAAGAAGCCCCGAGTCTTTTACATTGATGTAAAATTGCATCCTTGTGTTCATTTGCCCATTGCCAGGTGAGTTCAATAAATTTTTCTCTGCCTAAATCAAACCTTGTTTTGCCTTCTTGTCTTAATTTTTTTTCAACAACGTTTTGTGTAGCAATACCCGCATGATCGGTTCCCGGCATCCATAGTGTTTCATAGCCTGCCATTCTGTGGTATCTAACCAGAATGTCCTGCAGCGTTTCATCAAGGGCATGTCCCATATGCAAAACCCCCGTTACATTTGGCGGCGGTATTACAATTGAATACGGCGGTTTTTCTGATTTCGCATTTGCTTTAAAGCATTCATTTTCTTCCCAGAATTTATAAATTTTTTCTTCTGTTTCTTTTGCATTATATACTGTCGGTAAATCTTCTATTCTCATCATGCCGGTTAACCTTTTTAGTGTTGTATTAGAGTATTACCCGTCATTTCATCGGGTTTTTTTATGTTCATTATATCAAGAACGGTCGGGGCAATGTCACAAAGTGCACCGCTTTGTTTCAATTTAATATCCCCGTCATTCATAACAAATAAAGGAACAGGATTTGTTGTATGTGCCGTATATGGAGCATGTGTCTTTGAATCTTCCATACATTCGGCATTACCATGATCTGCCGTTAATATAACGGCAACGTCATTGGCTTTTGCTTTTGCAACAATTTTCCCTACGCATTCATCAACCGTTTCACAGGCCTTAACCGCTGCTTCCATAACTCCTGTATGCCCTACCATATCAGGATTTGCAAAGTTAACAAGGATAAATCCGTAATCTTTATTATCAATTGCCTTTAGAACCTCTTCGCAAACCTCAGGCGCACTCATTTCGGGCTGTAGGTCGTATGTCGCAACTTTTGGTGAATTTATTAATACACGTGTTTCAAGTTTATTGGGTTCATCAATTCCGCCGTTAAAGAAGAAAGTAACATGAGCATATTTTTCTGTTTCTGCGGTTCTGAATTGTTTTATTCCGTTTTTATCCAGAACTTCACCCAGTAAGTTAACTAAAGGCTGCGGTTCAAATGCAACCGGGAACGGGAATGATGCATCATATTGTTTAAATGTTACATAGTAAAGATTTTTTCTTACGGCTTTTCTTTTAAATCCGTCAAAATCTTCAAACATCATTGCTTTAGATATTTCTCTTGCCCTATCGGGTCTGAAATTAAAGAAAATTATTGCATCATTATCTTGTATTCTTGAATTTGGCACATTTATAACAGTCGGTTCAACAAATTCATCGGTTACACCTTTTTCATATGATTCTTTAACTGCTTCAACTGCACTTTCTGCCTTATTCCCTTCACCTAAAATAAGCATGTTATATGCTCTTTCAACTCTGTCCCAGCGGTTATCCCTGTCCATTGCATAGTATCTGCCGGTAACGGAAGCTACAGGCGGCAAGCCTGCTTCTTTAAGTTTTTCTTCTACTTTTGATAAAAACTCAACTGCACTTTCAGGCGGCGTATCACGTCCGTCTAAAAATGCGTGAAAATATACCTTTTTTAATCCTTGTCTTTTTGCAAATTCTATTAACGCTAAAATATGATCTAAGGAGGAATGAACGCCGCCTGTGGAAACAAGCCCGTACATATGAAGTGCGGAATTATATTTTTTAACGTGTTCAACTGCTTTTAAAAACTTTTCATTTGTATAAAAATCACCGTCTTTAATTGCTTTATTAATTCTTGTTAAATCCTGATAAACAACTCTTCCTGCACCAATATTTAAGTGCCCCACTTCAGAATTGCCCATTTGACCGTCAGGAAGTCCTACATGTTCACCATCTGCATATATTTGTATGTTAGGTTCTTCTTTATAAAATTTATCTATATTCGGCGTATTTGCAACGAGTGTGGCGTTTTTGATACTGTCTTTCGCAATGCCCCATCCGTCCATTATACAAAGTAATACTCGTTTCATAATAGTCCCCTTTTTATATTTTTATGAGAATATTATCCAATAAAAATAAGAAAAAATCAGCACCAATATTTATCGAGTTGGGATATATGTAACTGCGTCAAACACATGTTCAAAATCTTGCTTTGTTTTTGACGAAAAAGAAACAGTATCATTTGGCGTATCAAAGTTATACTTTGCATTTACCTGTAAAGTTACAGAAGTTTGGATGTCAGTATTAAATTGAACTTTATTGATATCCAGGGCTACACCTTAGCAAGTGCTGTACCGGTATCTCCCAGTACCATAGGTAATTTTTTATCTTCTGCAGCAACTAATGCTGTAGATTGCGATTTAATCATTTGCGGAACCATTACAAAACCTGTATGCATATTAGTTTCCTAATAATCTAGTAAAAATACAATGCTGCAATTTATAAATATTTATTCGGCAGATTTAACATCATCTTTATTTTTATTAAATGCAGAAGTAATAAGTGAGCCAAGTGCAAGTACACTGGCTGCTATTGCACCAAATTTTCCTGCTTTTTTCAATGTACCGCTTTTAGTGGATAACTGCAAACAATCTTTTGCAGTTGTTGCTAATGTACCTGAATTAACTACTACAGGCAAATTTTTCCCAGTTGTTGTTGCAAGTGCTGTACATTGTGATTTAACCATTTGAGGTACCAGAACAAACCCTGTTGACATGTTAATAATCTCCTTTTCTTTATATAATAATAAAGATTTTTTTATGAAAACTATTGATATCCTGCAGCAAATTTATTAAAAAAATTAATAATTCTTAAAAAAAGTAATAAATAATTGTTTTAAAAAACATATAACGGCTTACTTGCTGAAAATTTTTATAATTTTATCAATAAAACCTTCTTCTGCATTTGCTTCCGCATACGATGTTGAAGTATCCAGCTTTGTCAGTTTTTCTTTTATTTTTTCCGTATCAGGTGATAAAGGCGCTTTCTCAAGATATCTTTGATAGGCTTCTTTTGCCTGTGTATTATTTTTTATCTTTTCATAGCAGAAACCTAATTGTTTATATGCTTCAAAATTATTCGGTTCGACTTTAACCAGTTTTTCGTAGTATTCAATTGCACTTCTGAATTCATACATATTAGCGTAAACATCACCCAGTCCTTTTAATGCCATGGCATTATCAGGTTCTTGTCTGTGTAATTTTTCATAAAATTCCATTAAACTTGTATTGTCACCCAAAGTTTCATTTATTTTAATAATTTCTTTTATTGCTTCCGTTCTATCCGGTTCAAATCTGTGGGCGGTAAGATATTCGGATAATGCCAATTCGTAATTTTGCTTATAAGAATAGCATCTTCCCATATAAAAATGATAACCGTAATTATCGTTATTTTCCTCTTGAACAAGCGCGAGCATCTGATATACCAGAGGATTTTCGGGCGATAATTCTCTAAAATCATTTATGAATTTGCGGCAATTTTCCCAATCTTTTTTATTAAAATAGTATTCTGCCATTAATGCAGGGTAGTTTGCATTTTGTTTATTTTCGGTTTTTTCCAGAATTTCAAGTGCTGTTTCATTATCGCCCTTCATAAGGTAAATTTTAGCTTTTGAGAATTCATAAACCGCATGTTCAAGCGCTTTATCAAACTGACCGTCTCGCATTAAAAGATTTGCAAAAAATTCATTAAGCTCCGTATTATCCGGGAATGCTTTTGTTCCTTTATCCAATACGCTTATTGCGGAAAAGCGGTCATCCATTTGTACATACATATCGGCAAGTTTATAATATATTGCCATATCGTCTTTGTATTCAAGAATTCTGAAATAATCATCTATTGCACTTTGCATTTTACCGAGATGTTCATATGATTTGGCTCTTAAAAATCTTGCGTTTATTATTTCATCTTCATTCGTGGTTGAATCAATTGCTTTTTTGTAGTCGTCTATGGATTGAGAAACTTTTTCGTTTAAAATTTTATATTTCGCTCTGGTTATATAGTATTTATATTTGTCTTTTTCGTTATATATGTCCAGAAGTTCCGAGTATGCAACAAGTGAATTCGGATTAATTGCAATAAGTTCTTCCCAGTATTTTGCGGCTTGTTCTTGCTTTTCAAGTGTTTTTGCAAGAAGTGCAATTTTTTCAATATATTCCGCGTTATCTTTTAATTTATCATATGATTTTTCTAAAATTTCATATGCATTTTCATATTGCTCGTTATCTATTAGCATTTGTGCCTGATCTAAAATAGCGCTGCTCATTTATTTTCCCTTTATCCCTTGCATAATCCATTATATAACCAAAATATAATTAGACAATTAGAAGATTTTATTATTCGTACATACTACTTTTATACGAAAAAACTTTCAAGCGGTTCAATTTATTCATAATTATGTATGATTTAAAAACAAATTTGCACTGCTAGAATTAACCTATATTCCTTGGAAAAACGATGATACACATATCCCTAATCTACAGCTATGACAAAATCATAGCTTTTTTCTTTTTTTGTATATTGAAAAAATTTCATTATATTCCGTAAGGTTTATAATATCGGGATTGGTTTGAAAAACTTTTTCATAATCATATCCTATAGTATATCCTGCAACGGTTATATAATAGCTGCTTTCAGGTTTTGGTAATTTTGTTTTTTTATTATCCAAATCGAAAGAATAGTATGTTATATAGTATTCTCTGTCTATCATATATAGTTTCTTATCTGGAAGATAAGCCGAGATTACAGAGAAACAAAACGGATAACCCCAGACAATGAATTCCTTTTCATCGTTAAGATTTTTTCTTATATAATTTGCAAGCTGCTTGCTTCCCGAATACTGGTAATTTGCTTCCAGCATTATATTGAAATAAGAGGAGATAAAACTTATTATAAAAAATACAGCGGTTATGAAGGTTAAAAATTTTGATTTGTTTTCAGATGTTTTTGTATAAATCCAATAGCAAAAAAGTATAACCAGCATAAGCAGAAATGATTTTTGATAAACAATTCCTATATACCAGATTTTGTAGTAAATATACCATTGAAAACAAAGTGAAACAAAAAGAATGGTAAAGATTTTTTTATCATTTTTAAGATAAAAACCCAGTGTTAAGAATAATAAAATATAAAATAGTAAACAGCTAAACCATCCCGGAAGCATGCTAAGCGGGAATAAAAAGAATATCTGGGCAAAATAAACTATTGCCGTCAATATATCTTTCGGATTTTGTGCGTAAAATGCCGTTGCATGATTAACATTTTGCATACCCCAAAAACACAGGAACAGAAAGATAAAGTTTATCGCTAACAATATAATCGCTGCAGCTGATTTTTTATTTATTTTATCTTTTATTGATTCAAGACAGAATAAAAAAGTCAGAATCAGACAAAATCCAAGCATTAAAACATGGGTATTTGCCAGAAAAATTATGCAAAGTGCATATAAAACAGGATTTTCTTTCCTCTTTGAATATAAACATGCTGTTAAAAATAAGAAAACAGGGACGAGTGAATAATTTCTCGAGATAACAGGCAGGTAATATAAAAGTCCGGAGCTGAATACAACAAATGTTTTAAGCAAATTACCGCAGGGAGATTTAAAAACAAAGCAGATAACTGCCGCAAGTACGAACAATAGGCTTATTATCTGCATTGTGATTACATCCGCTCCGAGTTTTGCAAACGGTAATAATATTAAATACCATAAAACAGGGTGTCCTTCTATTCTTGTTGTTTGAAAGATTTGGAAAAAATCCATATCTCTGACAACGCACCAGACCTGAGCTTCATCTCTCCATATTTCATGATTGAACATTGCGAAAAAGACAATGATTGTATATAAAATAATAATCGTAAAATTAAATTTATTATTTTTGATAAAAGCAGATATATTCTTCATAACAAGGTTATATCATAAAGAATCATAAAAAGTTTTTTTGTAACACTTTGTAAGCCCGCAGGCTCATTTTCTTGTAATGGCGGCTTGTTTTTATTATTCTGGTAGGCGCAAGCCGAAAACAGAGTTGAAGAGGAATGTATATATGAAAGAGAATAAACTTATGAAATTTACGTTTGGATTATTTTTCGCTCTGGCAGGCTTATCGTCAAAAGCAATGGCTATTGGAGTTGATGCGGCTATAGAAAAATATTTTACACCGTTTTCGGATAAATTCTCTGCTGCTGTATTTGCTTCCATTAACATATTCGGGGCAGATGTGCCTGTTTTGATTTTTATAATGATAGGAACAAGCATTTTTTGCACTTTTTTCTTAAGAGGTATTTCAATATGGGGATTTAAACATTCTCTTCATCAAATATTTCACAGAAAAACCGACCATTCCCATAAAGGAGAAGTCTCTTCAGTGGGCGCATTGGCTACGGCTCTTTCCGGAACCATAGGTATAGGTAATATGGCAGGTGTTGCAATTGCAATATCTATAGGCGGTCCCGGGGCAATGTTCTGGATGTGCCTGGGTGCGTTCTTCGGTATGGTGCTTAAATTTTGTGAGGTTACACTTTCTTTAAAATATAGAACATTTAACAAAGACGGCTCTGTCTCAGGCGGACCGATGTATTATATAGACAGAGGTTTTGCCGAAAAAGGCTTCGGACGCCTCGGAAAAACTCTTGCATATGTATTTGCACTTGCCTGTATACCGGGTACCTTCGGCGGAGGATGCATGCTGCAGACAAATCAAGCCGCACAACAGTTTGCTATTATAACCGGCGGCAGCGGCAGTTTTTTTGATACAAACAGCTGGGTATTCGGTCTTATTGTTGCCGTTATTGTCGGGCTTGTTATTGTTGGCGGAATTAAAAGTATAGCAAGAGTTACCTCAAAAGTGGTTCCTGTTATGTGTATTATATATGTTCTTGCAAGTCTTGTTGTTGTTGCCGTTCATTTTATGGATATTCCGCGCGCAATATATACGATAATAAATGAAGCGTTCTTTCCGAAAGCAGTCACAGGTGGTATTATAGGTTCTATAATAATCGGATTAAGACGTTCAATCCAGTCTAATGAAGCAGGTATAGGTTCTTCTCCGATTGCATATGCCGCTGTTAAAACTAATGAACCCGTTTCTCAGGGCTTTGTCTCTATGATAGAACCTTTTCTTGATACGGTTGTGGTATGCTCTATGACTGCATTTGTTATTATTCTGACAGGTGCTTATCATAATTATTCTGATGGTATATCAGGTATAGAACTTACATCATCCGCTTTTCAAAGCGTTTTGCCTTTTTTTCCTTATATTCTTGCGGTTGTTATAATTCTTTTCGCACTTTCTACAACATTGTCGTGGGCATATTACGGACAAAAAGCCTGGACTTTTCTTGTTGGCGAAGGAAAAAAAAGAATTATATTTTATCAGCTTATATTTTGCCTTTTTATTATAATCGGCTCTTCTATGAATATAAAAAGTGTTATAGATTTTACGGATGCAACGTACCTTGTTATGGCGGCGCCAAATCTGCTTGCAATTCTTCTGCTTGTTAAAGATATAAAATTTGACCTTAAAGAATATTGCAAAAAACATAATTTAATTTTTAAGATGAATAAAGTTTGGTTTAAAAATGAATAGTGACCTGAAAAGAACACTTAATCTGAAAGATTCAATATCTGTTGTTGTCGGTTCTATGGTCGGCTGCGGGATTTTTATTGTTTCGGCTGATATAGCAAGGCAGGTTCAATCGGCAGCTTTGCTTCTTCTGGTTTGGATTATTGCGGGACTTTTTTCATTGTCAGGGGCAATTGCTTATTCAGAGCCCGTTTTGAATATTAAAGAAGATGGCGGACAATATATTTTTCTTAAAAAAATGTATAATGATTTAGTTGCTTTTCTTTACGGATGGACTTTTTTAATTGTTATACAAACTGCTACCATTGCTGCTGTTTGTATTGCCGTAGGCAAGTTCTTGGGTATATTATTCCCGTTCATAAGTTCAAAGTATTATCTTATTAATCTTCCCTTTTTTCATTTTTCTACGCAGCAATTAACCGCTCTTACAATATGTATTATCCTTACATATATTAATTCCCGTGGAATAAAATACGGTGTTATAACTCAAAATATTTTTACCGTTACAAAAATACTGTCTATTGTGGGCATTATAATTTTCGGGATGTTTTTAGGCTGTAATTATGACACAATCTCAGGTAATTTCCCGAATATAATTACGTTTTCAGATTTTACATTCAATAATATGGAGATTATTGCAACGGCATCGGTAGGTGCAATATTTGCAATGGTTACATGGAATAATATTACTTTTATATCAGCGGAAGTTAAGAATCCCGAAAAAAATATTCCTCTTGCTCTTGTTTGGGGTGTGGTTATTGTAATGGCTCTGTATCTTTTAATAAATTTTCTTTATGTATTCTCAATCCCTTTGGAGCAAATACAAAATGCGCCTGAAGATATTGTTGCAGTTGTTCTAATGCATAAAATAACGGGCGCTGCCGGAGAACTGATAATTGCCCTTATTATTATGATTTCCGCTTGCGGAAGCGCTAACGGGCTTATTATGACAGGTGCAAGGGTTTATTATCAAATGGCTAAAGATAAACTGCTTTTCAGAAGACTTGCCGTTATTAACAGAAAAACAAAAGTACCTGTTAATTCTCTTTTACTTCAATGTATATGGGTAAGTGCATTTATACTTTTCTGCGGAAACTATACACAGCTTCTTGATTATGTTATATATGCCGCTTTAATATTCTATCTCCTGACCGTTATAGGTATTTTTATATACAGAATAAGATATAAAAGTCAGGCTGTAAACAGAACAAACAGTTTTTACGGTATATTTTTTATCTTGACAGGTTCATTTATTCTTTATTCCCTTTCTATGTATAAATCCGTAAATTCGGTTCAAACTTTATTATTAATTTCTACAGGAGTGCCTGTTTACTTCGTGTGGCGAAAAATAAAAAGTGTAAAGACTTGTGCAAAATAGAATAAAAAGGTATCATATTTCTATAAAGTAGCGAATAAATTTCACACTGGGTTAAGTATAAAAAAGGGGTCTTAAATGACGATAGATGATTTGTTAAAAGAGGTAATATCTTTCGGAGCAAGCGACTTGCATGTTTCAGCGGGCATGCCTCCGATTATAAGGGTTGACGGTAATTTATTAAGAACTAAACATGAGTCGTTTAATCCCAAAACCATAGAAGAATTATTGTTTCCGATGCTTAATAACGAGCAGAGAAGAACTCTGGAACAAAACTGGGAACTTGATATGTCTTACGGACTTTCAGGTGTGGGGCGTTTCAGGGTTAATCTTTATAAAAACCGCGGCACATATGCCGCAGCTTTCAGAACAATTGTTACCGAAATTCCGAATTTTGATTCATTAGGATTGTCGGATGTTGTAAAAAATATTACGATGCGGCCCAGAGGACTTGTTCTTGTAACAGGGCCTACCGGAAGCGGTAAATCAACGACTCTTGCATCAATGATTGACTATATAAATGATACAAGAAATGAACATATATTAACAATTGAAGATCCTATAGAATTTGTGCACAAGTCTAAGAAATGTGTTATCCACCAGAGAGAACTCGGTCAAGATACACGCTCATTTGCAAATGCATTAAAATCAGCATTAAGAGAAGACCCTGATATTATTCTGGTCGGCGAAATGCGTGACCTTGAAACAATAAGCCTTGCGCTTACAGCCGCTGAAACCGGTCACCTTGTATTCGGTACATTGCATACTTCTTCTGCCAGCCAGACAATTGACCGTATCATTGACGTATTCCCGGAAGGTCAGCAGCAACAGATAAGGGTTCAGCTTGGAAATACCCTTGAAGCGGTATTCTCTCAAACTCTTCTTCCGAGATTACAGCCAAACGGGGTTAAAAAAGGCCGTATAATGGCTCAGGAAATTATGATTAAAAGTAATGCTATTTCAAACCTTATCAGAGAAGGTAAATCCGCACAAATATATTCTGCTATTCAAACAGGTATGGGACAGGGTATGCAAACTCTTGAAACTGCTTTAAGTGATTTGTATAAACAGGGATTAATTACAAGAGAAGATGCTCTTTCCAAATCGCAAAGACCTGATGAGTTCAGAAGATTAGCGGGTATTCAATAGCTGTTACATCGGATCAATATAAAATAATAAAGTAACTATTAAGTCAGCCATTAAAAGAAAAACAGTAGCTTTAATGGCTGCTTGTGTTGTGGAAATACCGACTCCTTTTGCTCCGCCTGTTGTTTCGTACCCTTGCGTCGCACATACAAGCGGTATAATTATGCCGAATATAAATCCTTTTAATATGCTTATGTAAATATCTCTTGTATTGAGCCATTGCCATACGGAAGACATGTATCTGTTCGGGTGCAGTCCTATTGTGACGTATGAAATAATCATTCCGCCAAGAATACCGAATAATTCCGCTAATATTACAATCATAGGTACGGTAAATCCGCCGGCAATAATTCTTGGCGCAAAATAATATCCCACGGGATCAACTTTTAATGTTTTTATTGCATCGACTTGGGATGTAACCTGCATGTTTGCTATCTCCGCACTGATTGCGGTACCTGCCCGTGCACTTATCGCAAGTGCCGCAAACCCCGGGGCAAGTTCTCTTACAAGCGCTACCGCCAAAAATCCGCCTACATAACTTTCTGCTCCGGACATCAAAAATTGCTTTGATATTTGGAGTGCTATTACTACTGCAGCTATAAAAACAATGCTAAGTGCAATAGGTATCGAATCATAACTTATCATTGCAGCTTTTGCAATTATATCACTGATTTTGGCATTTCCGCCAAGTATGTATTTCATTGTTTGTATGAAATTTTTTACACATAAACCTAAAAAACTTATCATTTTGCTTTATTCTCCAAATTTCTTGCAAAATATGATGCAATTTCTTTGTGTGAAATAAAATGCGATATAGGTCTTCCGTGAGGACAAGTATAAGGATTTTTAGTACTTCTTAACTGTTTAACTATTTCTTCCATTTGCCACAGTGTAAGTCTTTCACCTGCTTTTACGGATGCTTTGCACGCAGTTGTTATTAAAATTCTTTCTTCTGTTGTATCAAGTTCGTTTTCGGGTGCATCTTTTAAATTTTCCAGAAGTTCCGAAAGAATATCCTGGGGTTTTACTTTTGAAAGAATCTGCGGAATTTTTCGGAAAATTATTTGATTATTTGATATTTTATCTATTTTATAGCCGTATTTATTGAGATGTGATTTTGCATTTTCCAATATATCAATTTCTTCAGGCATAACATCGAGAACATCCGAAATTATTAAAAGCTGTGATGCTGCCTCTTTTTGATTTTTCAATTTTTCATATATATATCGTTCCTGAGCTATATGCTGGTCTATCAGTTCAAGATTGTCTTCATTTTCAACAAGAATATATGTATTTTTGAACTGTCCTATGACATTTATCTGTTTTAGTTTTGAAGGTTGTTCAAAATTTATTTCAATTTTTTTTTGTTCTGCTTCATCCGCCTTTTCATATAAAAGACCGGGTTTATCAGTTATTCTCTGCAGAGTATTTAAAGAAATTTCATAATCATCAGGGTCATTTTCCTGATTATTCTTTTGAAAATCTATTGAAGTGTATGAATTGAAATCTATAATCTTTGTATCTTTTTGCGGAAAAGGTGTTTGGTTTTGAACTGCCGCATTAAGTGTATAACTTATTGCACTTTGTACAAAATTAAATATTTGATTAGGATTTTTATATCTTATTTCTCTTTTTGTAGGATGAGCGTTTACATCAATTTCTTCGGGATTGATATCCAGATTTAAAACAACGAAAGGATAACGTCCCTGCGGCATCATATTTTTATATGCAATATCTATTGCTTTCATTATTATTGGGCATTTTATTGTCCTTGAATTTACGAAAGTATACATTGTTTTTTTGCTTGAACGTGTGTATTCGGGGGTACTTATATATCCCGTTAATTTTATTCCGGTTAAATCATCTGTTTTTGCTACTTCTTTTAACTCATTTATGATATTATTCGGAAACAGTTCGGTTATTCTTGTTAATAAATCCGCATTACAGGTTGTTGAAATAACGGTTTGATTATTGTTTTTTAATATAAAAGCGATTTTGGGATTAGAAAGTGCAAGCGACTGAACCAATTCCTGTATATATGAAAATTCTGTTTTTGCACTTTTTAAAAATTTAAGCCGTGCAGGCTGGTTAAAAAATAAATCATTAACCTCCATAATTGTTCCCTGTGCGCAGCCTGCCTGTGATGCATTTACAACGGAATTTTGTGATACTACTTTTGTTCCGTAATCAAAATCTTTTGTTCTTGTTGTACAGGTGACTTTTGCAATTGATATGATACTTGCAAGAGCTTCGCCTCTAAATCCCAAAGTTTTTATATTAAACAGACTTGCTTCATCCGTAAGTTTACTTGTTGCATGTTTTGAGAATGCAAGTTCTATATCATCGGGATGTATTCCGGAGCCGTTATCCGCTATTCTTATATTTCTGCATTCGTTGGATATATTTATTTCTATTTTTGTTGCGCCCGCATCAACAGAGTTTTCAACAAGTTCTTTAACAACACTATAAGGGCGCTCTATTACTTCTCCTGCCGCAATCTGATTTATTAAATTTACACTGAGCTTTTTTATTCGTTTCATAATCATATTTTAATATAGCATAAAATGCTTTAAGTTATATAAAGCTGCTATATAAAAGTTAATTATTTATTCGATTATTGAATATAATTTTATATATCTTTAAATATTTCTTTCTTGAATATAATTCTGATAATTTTTCTTATAATCTTTAAGATAAATTTATTATCAAATTTTGAACATCTATAAGCCTTTCTTTTGGATTTTTTTATATCTCTTTTAATCAGACTTAATTGATGTTTAATTTTAATATATGCATCTTTTCCCAAAATAAAGTATCGTTGTATCTTTTCTTTTTCTACTTCATCAATAATTAAAGAAACCCCAACCGGAATTTGATTATTAAATGAATAATAAAAATGTTTATAGTCAGACGGAATGTTTTTATATTCTTCAATCTCTGTTTGTTTATTTATATGAGTTCCTATTTCCGTTCCGAGAAATAAACCCAGTTCAAAAGCCATAATCCTGCAGAATTTGCATGTTTCAAGGTGTAAAACAGAAGTTAATGCTTCAACGGCATGTTTTGATGAGCAGTATGCACTTCCTCCGTATCTCACAGAAAGACCATGCATTGAAGTGTTATTTACAATTGTACCGTTATGATTTTGTCTGAAATGAGGAAGAAGAGCACTTATTGTATTGTATGTGCCAAAAAAGTTTGTCTCCATAACTTGTTTCATATGTTCTAAATTTTCTTCTTCACATGTAACTGAAGCACTAATTCCGGCATTATTAACAAGAACATCAATTTTTTTGAATTTTAAAATTCCTTTATTAATTGCTTCTTGTATACTGACTGGATTTGTAACATCGACTGATAAACATAAAAGATTTTTGCTGTCTGAATAATCTGAAAAAGAAGGCATTCTTCTTGAAACTGCCACTACATTATAGCCTCTTTGTAATAGTTGCAGACACATTTCTTTTCCTATACCGCTCGAAGCCCCTGTGACAAACCAAGTTTTTATTTTGTCTTTATCTATTTTTCTCATTTTTGTTCCATAATAATCTATTTCACGAAAATTCTATATCTTAAATGCGTGGTATATTTTTATTGCCGCATCTTCCAGTTTATTACGATTATATTGTTGTATTAAATTATAACTTTCCTGTTCATCTTCTGTTTTTGTATATACTTCAAATAAAACAGGTTTTTCAAATTTGTTATTGCAAAAACCTTGTATTTGTTTTAGAAATGATTCTTTATTATCCGCGTGCATATATTCGAATCCGCACGATAAAGCCCAGTCTTTTGCACCGTTTTTATAATGGTTTCCTGCTGAGATTAATACATCGGTTTCGTTCCCTAAATGTTTTTCTAATATAGGATTGAATCTGAATTCTACTCCTTTATTATTGTTGACAAGAAGAATTCGGATATTATTTGTTATATGCCTGTTTCCCAAAATATTCATATCATAAAAGAATGCTAAATCACCGATTAAACCGAAATGTAATTTGTCCGGAGCGGCAAGGGATTGTCCGACGAGAGTGGATACGGCTCCGTCTATACCAAATCCTCCTACGTTACAACTTATTTCTACTTTCTTTTCTGTTTCATAAAAGTTGATACTTCTTAATGAATTGATTATTGAAGCATGTAATGTGCAGTTTTCCGGCAGGTATTTCGCTAAATTCTCACAAATTAAAGTGTTTGAAAGTGGTAAATCGGGATTTTTGAGTTTGTTCATTTCGGATTTTATATAAGTGTAATACCCGTCAGTAATTTTTTCTTTTCTTGTAAGTGCTTTAAATATAGCTTTTTCCTGTCCGAATAGTATTCTTTCAACATGTCTGTTATTTCTAAAATGTAAAGCCATGTCTTCTGAAATACGCCAGATTTTTATATTTGGTCTGAATAGAAATCCTTGAAAATAATTCCCGCTTACAAGTCCCATATCAATTATATATTGCGGATGACGACGAACTCTTTGCATTGCACAATATCTTGATAACAAGACTTTATTATCTCCGAAATAATTTGAAGTATGATCACAAATTACAGGTAAATCCCAACTCTTTGCAAAAACTGATATTGCATTGTGTTCTTCAGCCGAAAACTTGCGATGAGCACCGATAAAAATTGCAAAATCTTGATTTTGCATATTGTCTTGCAGTATTTCAAAGTTTTCTTTATGGCACTCAACCGGCAATACTTCTGGTAAACTAAGATAATCTTCGTCAAAATTAAGATTTATATGGCAATTTATATGAACAGGTTCATTTCTATATTTAGCTGTGAAAAGAGCTTCCTGAATTAAAATTATACACTCTTCTTTGTCTTCATTTGTTCTTATTATAGGCAGGTCTACATCTATTGTCTTAACATCGTTTTGAGATATGCTTCTGTCTATATATTGAGGTTCTAAGCTGTATTTATTTGAATAATCCGGATAAAACGTAATTGCAATAATAGGGATTTTTCTGTAATATGCTTCCGTTAATGCAGATAAGTAATTTCTGCTTGCAGTTGCTCCTGTACAAGTAATTACAACGGGTTCTCCTGTTTCTTGTGCAATACCTACAGCTGTATATGCGGCACTCCTTTCGTCCAAAACCGAATAACAATTAAAATAGTCAGTTTTTTGGACTATTGCGTTAAATTGACTGTTCTGTGTACCGGGGTTCGCAACAATATTTTTTATTCCGTATGCTTTTAATAAAGCTGTTAAATATGATAATGTATTATATTTTGCCATTTTCTTCTCCTTTTATTAAAAACATATCCGATATATTGCTTTATTTATTATATATTAATTTTGTTATTATAACTTGTATTGGTCTTGGTAATGAAGAATGTATTTCCCTTAAAATCATTTTATTATTTGTGTTCAAAATACTTTAAGTAAAATATTATCATAAAAATAAAGACTTTATATTGAGATTGAAACTGCATATTATTTTAAGAATGTAACAATTTTATAAAAAGTCCAATTTGGGACTGGAAATGTTTATCAAAATATGTTACAATTGTAGTATAAGGAACATTAATATGTATGCATTGGCTCAACAAAGTAATATTTGTTTTGAGAAAATGGTCTTTAAGCTCGGGATAGTGATAGCGGTGATGGCAATTTTCTCGGGCGGAGGTATGAAATTAAATGCAACGGAGAGTGTCCTTGGTTATTATGTACAAGAGAATACTATGTTAAAAGAGCAGTCAAATGCTCTTTTTTTATTGCGTCAGGCATGGATGAATGATGTTAAGGAAAAATATGCACAATATCAGCTTCGTGAAATTGCCGACGGGATTGTTTATGTGAGAATGATAAAGACAATAAATGCAAAAAAAGTTAAAATTAATATTGCCGAAATTAACAGAAATGTGAATTCGAATATTGAAATAGCGCCAAAACTGGCATCTGTAAAACTTCATGCCAGAAAAAAAATAAAAAATATTGCTCCGGATGCTAAAATAGCCGTTAACGGAACTTATTTTAAGCAGGATACCGGAACGCCTCTCGGGGCACTTGTAATTAATAACAAAATTATAACAGGTCCTATATATGAACGTGTTGCTCTCGGAATAGGAGAAAACGGATTTAAAACTTCAAGAGCGGCTTTTGAAGGATATATTAAAACAGGAGACAAGATTATTAAAATTGATAATATTAATCAACCCAGAATGCTTTTTACTCAGACTCTTATGTATACTCCGATTTGGGGTGAGATGTCTCCCTCTTCCAAAAAGCAAAGTATAAATATTGCAGTTTCAAACGGTATAATTACAAAAATTTCTTCCTCGCCCGTAGCAATTCCAAAAGACGGATATGTTATTTCTTCTGCATCAACAATGCTAAAAAGTTTAAAAAAGGGCGACAATATAACGGTAAAATATACCCTTAAACCAGAATGGAAAGATATTGAACATGTAATAAGCGGCGGGCCTTATCTTATAAAAGACGGAAATATATTTATAGATACGGCAAGCCAGAAACTGAACGGCATAACCGGAAGAAATCCCAGAACAGCTGTCGGTTATACAAAAGATAATGTAATGATTATGGTTACGGTAGACGGACGCAAAGAAAATGTATCAGGTGTAACGCTTGGTGAACTTGCCGAAATTCTTAAGGAACTTGGCTGTTATGAGGCTATAAACTTAGACGGAGGAAGTTCAACCGTTATGTATGTAGACGGAAATACAATAAGCGGAAGTAATTTAAATTCCGTTGCCGTTAGTAATGCACTGACAGTGAGTATTAGAGGATAGTTTATTCGTATCTCAAGGCGTCTATGGGGTTTAGTAAAGAGGCTTTATATGCGGGATAATATCCGAAAGCAATGCCTACGAGTCCTGA
The DNA here is from genome assembly GCA_944323955.1 of Candidatus Gastranaerophilales bacterium. Taxonomy (GTDB): domain Bacteria; phylum Cyanobacteriota; class Vampirovibrionia; order Gastranaerophilales; family Gastranaerophilaceae; genus Avigastranaerophilus. The sequence continues at coordinate 232,841 of CALUUK010000002.1, forward strand.
AAATCCTAATGACAGCAATATGGAAAACATTGAAATTGACACACTCATTCCGTCAGAGAAAAATTCAACGGATTTTGCACCTAATATACCTGTCACAACTCCGATTAATCCTCCTATCATAGAGAGCATAAATGATTCTATTAAAAACTGCCAGCGGATATCTGATGCTCTTGCCCCTATTGCCATTCTTATTCCGATTTCTTTTGTTCTTTCGGTTACGGAAACAAGCATTATGTTCATAATTCCTATTCCGCCTACAAGAAGTGAAACCGAAGCAATTGAAGCCAAGAGTATTGCAAAAGTTTGAACGGTTGATTTCATTCGCTCTTGAAATTCGGCTGAATTTCTTATTTCAAAATCTTGTGTTTGATGCTTACCTATATTATGGCGTTGGATTAAGAGTGCTTCAACATCTTTTTCAACTTCATTTAAAGTGTCAGCATCAATACCTTTTACCAGAATCATTTTTACACTTCCCGGAAAGGTTACACCGAAAAGTTTTTTCTGGGCTGTTGTAATCGGAATGAAAATCAAGTCATCCTGATCCATCGGGCCCATTGAGCCTTTTGTTTTTAGAGTACCGAGTACTTTAAAAGGGACATTGCCTACTCTTATGGTTTTATTAACCGGAGAAACGTCGCCGAATAATTCTGTCGCAACAGTTGATCCTATAACCGCAACTTTTGCACTGTTTTTTATATCATCATGTGTAAATGCTCTTCCCGCATCAACTTCGTAGTTTTTTATATATAAATATTCAGGGGTCGTTCCGTAGACGGTGCTTTGCCAGTTTTGATTACCGTACATTAGTTGTTTGCTTTCGCTTGATGCGGGTGCAACAGCGTCTACATTTTCAATATTTCTTATTGCCAGAGAATCTTTCATTGTTAATGATGGTCTTGTCCCGATTCCCATACTTACTCCGCCTGTTTTTGCCGAAGAAGATCTTATTGTAAGCAGATTACTGCCCATTGATTCCATATTCTCCTGAACTTTATTGCTTGCTCCCGTTCCTATTGCAAGCATTATAATAACAGCGCTGACACCGATAATAATTCCCAGACTTGTTAAGGCAGAGCGCATTTTATTTACTTTCAGCGAAATTACGGCCATTTTTAATGTGGACTTAAAATCTATCATCAGGTCTGCCTCGTTCTTGTTTTTTGCCATTCTTCTTTGCTTTGGTCGGAGATTATTTTTCCGTCTTTAAATTTTATTATTCTTTTGCAGTATTCTGCTATATCTGGTTCATGCGTTACAAGTACAATGGTTTTTCCTGTGTTATTATTAAGATTTACAAAAAATTCCATAACTTCAATGCTTGTTTTCGTATCAAGATTTCCCGTAGGTTCATCTGCCAATATTATAGGAGCATCATTTACTATTGCTCTTGCAATTGCAACTCTTTGCTGCTGACCTCCCGACATTTGGTTCGGCATATGGTCTTCTCTGTTTTCGAGTCCTACTATTTTTAATGCTTTTCTTGCTCTTATATGTCTTTCTTCTTCCGGAATTCCTTTATATATCATTGGAAGCTCAACATTATCAAGAGCGGAAGTTCTCGGGATAAGATTAAAACCTTGAAATACAAAACCGAGTTTTATGTTTCTTATATCCGAAAGTTCGTTACTTGAGAGAGAAAGTACATCAATTCCGTCAAGATAATAACTTCCCGAATTTGGTTTATCAAGTGTGCCAAGCATGTTCATGCAGGTTGATTTTCCGCTTCCCGATGTTCCCATTATCGCAACAAACTCTCCTTCATTTATTGACAGCGAAACATCATCAAGCGCATTAAAACTTTCATCGCCGGTTTGGTATGTTTTTATTGCATGTTCTACTTTAATCAGGCTCATTTATAATCTTGGTATCCTCATTTGTTTTTGGCTTTGCTTTCCGTTCCGGCTTTTTCCTATATATACAGTGTCTCCGGATTTTACTTCATCGGATATAATCTGTGTATAAAAGTCATTACTTAATCCCGTTTCAATATTAACTCTGTACGGTTTCCCTTTTTTCTGCAGCCATATGCCTTTTTCTTCATACTTTTTATTATTTTGCGCAGCGGTAAACTTAAGAGCACTGTTTGGAACGGTTAAAATATTTTCTCTTTTATCGGTAATAATGGAAACATTGGCGGTCATCCCGGGAAGCAGTTTACCTTCTTCATTTTCAACATCAATAATAACGGTATATGTAACAACGTTAGATTCTGTTGTGGGAGATAATCTTACCTGTGTTACTTTGCCTTTAAAAATGCTGTCTTGGTATCCGTCAAGTGTATATTCAACGTCTTGCCCTTCTTTTACTTTTCCTATATCAGCTTCCGATACACTTGTTTCAATTTGCATTTTTGTTAAATCTTCCGCAACCGTAAATAATGTCGGGGTTTGGAAACTTGCAGCAACGGTTTGACCTACTTCCACTTCTTTTGAAATTACAGTGCCGTTAACGGGTGAAACAATTTTGGTATAACCCATATTTGCGGATGCGGTTGCATAATTTGCTTGTGCCTGCATAATGCTTGCATGTGCCGCTGCAACTTGTGCCAAATCCGATTTATATGCTGATTCTGCCGAATCTAAATCATTTTTTGAGACAAGATTCCTGTCATAAAGATTTTTATATCTGTGATATGTCTTTGTATCATATTCTAAAAGTGCTTTATTTTTTGCCAGAGTGGCTTTTGCATTATTTATATTTGCCAGTGACTGCTGCAATTGTGCCTGAAATAATGATGTATCTATTTGTGCAAGGATTTGGCCTTTCTCTACTTTGGAATTAAAGTCTACATAAATTTCTTCAATTCTTCCCGAGACTTGTGAACCTATTGATACAGTGTTAATAGGTTGAATTGTACCGGTTGCTTCAACAATTTGTGTGATTGTCCTTTCTTGTACAGTATCTGTTATATAACTGATTTTGTTTGATTTTTTCGCAAAAACAAACGGAACGGCTATTAATATAAGTATTATGACAGGAATGATTATTCTTCTCATATTTCCCCCATTGCTGTTTTCAGGTCAACCAGTGCAACATTGTATTTGTATATTGTTTGTACATAATCGCGCTGTGCGTTATTGTAGTTTTCTTTTGCATCCTGCAATTCTATAAAATTGCCGAGTCCTACTTCATATCTTGCATCTGCAAGCTCATAATTTTCAAGTGTTTGACGGACTTTTGTCTGCATCAGCGGTATATTTTTTTCAAGCTGCAGCATATTTACATATGCTTCTTGTACATCAAAGTATATACTTTGTTTTACTAATTCAACGTTATTATTGGCAACCTCTAATTGTGCTTTGCTTTCTTTTATTTTGAATTTTGTTTCCATTATATTAAGATTGTTTGTTGATAAGTATGCTCCTACGCTTATACCGTTTGTAGAATAATAGTTATTATTATTCCAATTATATCCGACGGATCCTGTTAAATCAGGGAAATATGATTTTTTGGTATACTTTAATGCTTCATTAACCGCATCTTTCGTTGCTTCTATTGATAATAAATCGGGTCTGTTTTTGTATGCTTTCTCTATTGATTCTTGTAAGGTATATGGATATTTTTCAAATTTATAATTCTCAAGCAAATCAGTCTTTTCTACCTGGGTTGTCAAAACAGCATCTTTTGTTTTGATTGTTCCGTCTTCATTTGAGGTTGTGTTTGCAATATTAAGAAGATTTATTTCGGCATAATTATTTTTAAAATTAAAGGTTTCGGTATTTTCTATATTGTAATTCGGAGCATCGGGAGTATACATTGCATTATTTAATGCTATTATAGTGTTTTGATAAGTTGTTTCCGCATTTATAAGATTAATTTGCGCATCACTCAAATATACTTCCTGATTAACCAAATCAATTCTCGAAACAAGCCCTTCTTCAAAAAAAGCCTTTGTTCTGCTGTATTGACGCTCATTAACATGTACATTTGCTTTTTGGATATCAACATTTGCTTTTGCTGCCAGTACGGCATAATATGCTGACTTTACACTGTTTGCCGTATCAAGAATTGCACTTTTTAAATCATATTCAGCTGCAATTTTATAAAATTTTTGCATTTTAACTTGCGAAAAAACTTTGCCAAAACTGTAGATTAACTGATTTAAAGCTATTTTTGCCGAGCTGTTATTATTGTGAGAAGAACGGTACCGGCTTCCGGAGTTTGTGAATTCATAACCCACACTAGCGCCTAAGGAAGGAAAATAACTTGATTTGCTTTGTCCTACAACTGCTTCTTGCATCTCAATATATTGTTTATATATTTGTACTTGCGGGCTTTTTTCTATGGCAATATCAATACAATCCTGCATTGATAAAGTTGTTCCTTCTTTTATTTCATTGATTGCAAACGCACAAGAATGGCAAAAAGCCAATATTAAAATTGTTATATATATTTTCTTAAACATTATCTTTACTTATTAGTATATCGTATATTTTTAAACGATACAAAAAAATATAAGTTCATTTTATTAATGAATGTCTTTTCTTGTATATAATTACATAGAATGCGATTATAAGAACAGTAGCGGCAATAATAACAACTTCAATATACTGTTTTATGGCTTCTCCGAAAAGCATAAGTACAATGCTTACGAGAAAAAATCTTAAACCGCGGCCAAAGAAACTTGCAATTAAGAATTTCCAAAAATTCATATTTAAAATACCGCTTGCAATTGTAAAAACTTTATATGGAATAGGTGTGAAAGCGGAAAAGAATACGGCATAAGTACCATATTTATTATACAAATTTTCAACGGCTTCAAATTTTTCTTTTCCGCCTTTTCTGAAAAACCAGTTAAATGCAGGTCTGCCGCCCCAGTATCCTATTGCATAACCCATTGCTCCTCCAAGTGCGGATGCAATTGTGCACACAAAAGCATAAAATAAGGCTTTTGCAGGGTTCGCTAAATCCATTACAACAAGTAAAATGTCAGGGGGAGGAACAAGAAAAAAACTTTCTATAAAAGAATTTAGGGCAAGTCCTGCTGTACCCATAGATTTAAAGTATTCTGTCATTTGAACAAATATTTCGTGCATGATTCTCCCCTTGATAAGATTTTAACACGAAAAAATATTAAAAAAAGCCCCAAAGAAATTTGGGGCTTTTTTTATTAAAGAATTTATTATTCTTTTGTATATTCAGCATCGATTACATCATCGTCGTTGTTTGAAGATGCTTGCTGCTCATTTGATGCACTTTCTGAATTTGCACTTTGTGCTCCTTCTTGCTGAACTTGTGAATATGCTGCTTGAGAGATTGCATACATTGTTTGCTGCAGATCTTCCGATAATTTTTTGATTTCATCGGCTGATTTATTTTCTTTTAATGCGTCTTCAAGAGCTTTTCTTTGTTCTTCAAGTTTTGTTTTATCTGCATCTGAGATTTTACCTTCAAAGTCTTTGACGATTCTTTCTGCAGAACTGATTAAGCTGTTTGCATTATTTCTGATTTCAGCTTCTTCTTTATGTTTTTTATCTTCTTCAGCGTTAGCTTCTGCTTCTTTAACCATTCTGTCAATATCTGCTTCGGATAAGTTTGAAGAATTTGTGATTGTAATTTTTTGTTCTTTGTTTGTAGCTTTGTCTTTCGCAGAAACATTTACAATACCGTTTGAGTCAATATCAAATGTTACTTCAATTTGAGGAACACCTCTCATTGCGGGGGCTATACCTTCAAGTCTGAACATACCTAAAGATTTATTATCTTTAGCCATCGGTCTTTCACCTTGAAGAACATGGATATCAACAGCTGTTTGGTTATTTTCCGCCGTTGAGAATACCTGCGATTTGGAAACAGGTATTGTTGTATTTCTCGGTACCAGAGGAGTTAAAACACCGCCTAATGTTTCAATACCCAATGTTAAAGGAGTAACATCAAGCAGAACGATATCTTTAACTTCACCTGCTAAAACACCTGCCTGAATAGCAGCACCAACCGCAACTACTTCATCCGGATTAACGGATTGGTTGGGGTCTTTGCCTGTATATTCTTTAACTAATGCTTGAACGGCAGGAATACGGGTTGAACCGCCTACTAAAACAACTTCATTTATTTCACCTTTTGATAAACCTGCTTCTTTTAATGCATCTGCAACCGGTTTTTTACATCTTTCAAGTAAGTCATGGCTTAATTCTTCAAATTTAGCTCTTGTTAAACTCATATCCAAATGTTTTGGTCCGTTTGCATCAGCCGTGATGAACGGAAGATTGATTGTTGTTTCTACAACAGAAGATAATTCGCATTTTGCTTTTTCTGCTGCTTCTTTTAAACGCTGCATTGCCTGTTTATCATTTCTAAGGTCAATACCTTCTTGCTTTTTAAATTCATCAACTAACCAGTCAATGATTTTTTGGTCAAAGTCATCACCGCCTAAGTGTGTATCACCTGATGTTGAAAGAACTTCATGAACACCGTCGCCGATTTCAAGTACGGATACATCAAATGTACCGCCGCCTAAGTCGAATACCAATACTTTTTCGGATTTTTCTTTTTCAAGACCGTAAGCTAAAGCAGCTGCCGTAGGTTCATTTACGATACGAAGAACATCCAATCCCGCAATTTTTCCGGCATCTTTTGTTGCCTGTCTTTGAGCGTCGTTAAAATATGCAGGAACAGTGATAACTGCGGATGTAACTTTTTCGCCGAGGTATGCCGAAGCATCATCAGCTAATTTCCTTAAAATCATTGCGGAAATTTCCTGCGGTGTATAGTCTTTTCCGTCTATGTTTTTCTTGTAGTCTTCACCCATGTGACGTTTAATTGAAATAACTGTTTTATCAGGATTTAAAATTGCCTGACGTTTTGCCAGTTGTCCTACTAATTTTTCACCTGTTTTTGAAAAACCTACAATAGAAGGGGTTGTTCTTGAACCTTCAGCGTTAGCAATAACGGTTGGTTTACCGCCTTCCATAACAGCTACAACCGAGTTCGTTGTACCTAAGTCAATACCTATTGTTTTTGCCATAATTTTATCTCCGTTTCTTTTTATTTTTCCAGATATTATTTTTATAACACCGTTTCTCAAATTTTCTGAAAAAATAAACAAAAAATTAATATTTCAAAATTTTATTAAAAAGCAAAATATAAAAACTCATTGCTTTTTGTCATTGATATTACGGAATATACAAAAACTATCAGAAGAATCAGATTATAAAATTTATTATTTGATTTTATATATTTTTCTGCAAGCTGCATTGAATTTTGCGAGAAAAATACAATGTATAAAGCTGCAAGTAAAAGTAAATAATTTATTTTAAAGAAGGCTTCGTACGGAGGGTAGCTTAAATCACGAAATACAATATTAAAACCGTCAATGAAGATATTATTTAATGAAAAATTGAAGTTAAACATTAAATGCAGTATGTCGAAGGATTGATTAATATCTTTAGTAAAAATAAACGGCATTATAACTGTAAGGGATAAAAACGTAATAGAAGTTGCGAGAGCTTTGTGCATTTTGATATTAAGTTTTTGCCACAGCCTGTTGATGCATAT
>CALUUK010000003.1 GCA_944323955.1 Candidatus Gastranaerophilales bacterium
TTATTTATCGGTTTCGCGCACCTACGGTGCTACCTCTCGTAAAACCAGACATTTAGTCTGCTTTTACTCGGCAGAGTTAAGCTGCGCTATATACCGATAACATCTATAAATTATTTTATTACACAAATAAAAAAAATAAAGTACTTTTTTTTATTTCTCCGCATCTTAGTATAATAGACTTTTTGCATTGTTTATTTTATAATTTAAGGGTTAGTTAACGCAAAACAAGGTGAAAGATGGCATCAGACAGTATTCCTTCGCAGGAAAGTGCTCAGGCTAACAGCCAAAACATACAAGAAAAAGAAAAAATTAATCTAAATTTCAGAGCAGTCGTACGTGCTTTTATTGCAAATATTTCAATTGCACTTATAAAATTTGCGGCAGGTATTCTTACGGGAAGTTCGGCTATGTTCTCAGAAGCCGTCCACTCTGCTGTTGACTCATTTAACAGCATCTGTCTTATGATTGGCTTAAAAAGAGGCTCAAGACCCGCCGACGGAGTTCATCCCTTCGGTCACGGACTTGAAACAAACATATGGACAATAATTGCCTGCATATTGATGTTCTTTGGTGCATTGGTATCATTTACAAGTGCTTATCATAAAATATTTATTAATACACACGGCGTTTCTGAATTATTAAATAATTACGGAATTCTCGCCGTAATACTGTCCTTAAGTATATTCTTTGAGTCATGGGCTGTACACAGTGCGGTGAATGCGGTTATTGACGAATCGGGAATTAAACATACAAATCCCGTAATTGACTTTATTAAATCAATAAAATATGTACATAAAATTAATACTCCGACAACAAAATATGTATGGTATGAAGATGTAGTAGCTCTTTTAGGTGTTGTCGTTGCTTTAATCGCTGTTACAATTTCAAAATTTTTCCTGCCCGAAGAACTTGCGCATATACCGGACGGCGTTGCCTCCGGAATAATTGCTCTTATGCTCTTGTTCCTTGCAGGATACATGCTTAAAAATAATGTTAACCTCTTAACAGGTCTGTCGGCAGAACCGCAGGTTGAAGAAATTATTAAACAGATTACAGAAGATCTTCATTGCGTCAGCTGTGTTAAAGAGCTTAAAACAATGAACATGGGTACATCAGGTTTAATTGTTAATATAAAAATTGAAGTTGACCCTGAAATCCAGGTTAAAGAAGCAGATGACATAACAGAAATGGTTGAAAGACGCATAAGAGAACAATTTAAGAATATTTCTCACGTCTCTGTTGAAATAGATACAAATGATGCGGAAGAAAATTGGGAAGATAAATTTGATAAAATTATTCAGGAAGGTGAAAAAATTGATGTTCTTGATGATAAAGAAGCTGATATGCTTTCAAATTTCTATTCGTTTGCCCAAACAGTCGTAAAAGAAATTATGGTTCCCAGACCCAAAGTTGTTTTTATTGATGCTGAAGATGATTTAAATACTTTAATTGACCTTATTATAGAGTCGGGACACACAAGAATTCCCGTCTATGAAGATACCGTTGATAATCTAATCGGCGTTATTAATGCAAAAGACGCGCTGAGGGCTCTGAGAGACAAGAAAAACGAACAGGAAGGTTTTGAAATTAAATCCTTAGCCCGTGAGATTCTTATAATCCCTGAAAATAAATTTATAAGTGATTTATTAAATGATTTTACGACAACAAAAAATCAAATAGCTGCAATTGTTGATGAACATGGCGGTATAGCAGGTATTGTAACGGTTGAAGACATTATTGAAGAAATCGTCGGTGAAATTTATGATGAATTTGATGAAGCACCCGTTCCCGAACTTATAAAAATAGATGATACAACCTTGAATGTTTCATCTCAAATTGATATTGAAGATATAAATAAAAGATTTGATTTGGATATTCCGAATGAAGATTTTCAAACTCTCGGCGGTTATGTTTTCGGTTTGATAGGGCGTGAACCCGAAATCGGAGATAAAGTTGAAGACAGAAATCTTTCTTTTGAAGTTATTGAACTTGACGGAATAAGAATATCAAGAGTAATCATGAAAAAAGATACACCGTTTATTGATACAACAGAACAGCCGCAAGAAGAGCAAATTCAAAATGAAACATTATAAATTCGGCTATGTTGCAATTATAGGACGCCCAAATGTAGGGAAATCCACAATATTAAACCGTCTAATAGGGCAAAAAATTGCAATTACAACAAATAAAGCACAAACAACAAGACGCAGAATCAACGGTATTTTAACAACAGACGATGCCCAGATAGTTTTTGTTGACACACCCGGTATTCATAAGCCTGTTGATAAATTGGGTGAATGTCTTGTTGATGAAGCAAAAAGCGCAATACCCGATGTTGATCTGGTTTTATTTGTTGTTGACGGTTCAACTTCTGCCGGCAGAGGCGACAGGTGGATTGTTGAAAATGTTTTAAAAGACTACAAAGGTCAAATAATTATTGTTTCCAACAAATATGATATGCTAAAAAATCAGCAAAAACGCGAAGAAAATCTTTTAACTTATAAAACTCTTTTTACGCAAAATTACCCAACTGTTAAAATTTCCGCCAAAACAGGCAGAAATTTTGATACTTTAATATCAAACATAATAAGAAAACTGCCTGTCGGAGAAAAAATATATGATGAAGAGCAAATAACCGATGAAACAATGCGCAATATCGCACGCGAGCTAATCAGAGAAAAAATATTATTATATACTCACGATGAAGTTCCCCACAGCGTCGCAGTTATAATTGAGAAATACGAGGAAAAAGAAAATATCGACAGAATTGAAGCACAAATTATAGTTGAACATGAAACTCAAAAAGGAATTTTAATCGGGAAAAATGCTTCAATGCTTAAAAAAATCGGCACAGAAGCACGGAAAGAACTGGAATTCACGGCAGACAAAAAAGTATATCTTGATTTACAGGTAAAAGTAATCAAAGACTGGCGCAAAAAAAACAAAGACATGGATAAAATGTACTAGTTTGCTTTTGTTTTTACTGTTTTTACACTTTTGAAAGCTGTTTATTTCGGGCTTCAAATCTGTTATTTGCGGCTTCGATTAAACCCATAAATAACGGATGAGCATGTTCCGGCCGGGATTTAAACTCAGGATGGAACTGACAAGCCACAAACCAGTCATTTTGAGGAAGTTCAACCATTTCGCAAAGCATTCCGTCAGGTGATAAGCCCGAAAATACAAGCCCCGCATCCGCTATTTGTTTACGATACTCATTATTTACTTCATATCTGTGTCTGTGTCTTTCAAAAATAACATTTGAACCGTAAGCCGCTTCGGCCTTTGTACCTTTTGAAATATGACACTCGTATTTCCCGAGTCTCATCGTTCCGCCGTATCCTTCAACATGTTTTTGCTCTGTCATTAAATCAATAACAGGATGCGGGGTATTTTCATTAAATTCCATTGAATTTGCATCTTTTAAACCGACTACATTTCTTGCATATTCAATAACGGCACACTGCATACCCAGGCAAAGCCCGAGGAAAGGTAAATTATTTTCTCTGGCATATCTGATTACATTTAGTTTTCCCTCGATACCTCTTATACCGAAACCGCCCGGAACAACGAGTCCGTCTACATCACAAAGCGCTTCTTTTGCTTTTTCAAATTCAACACAATCTTCCGAATTAATCCATTTAATATCAATTTGTGCATCTTTTTGATACCCTGCATGTTTTAAAGATTCCACAACTGAAATATAGGCATCAGACAGTTTTGTATATTTACCTGCAATTGCTATTTTAATAGTTTTTTGCGGATTTTTTATTTTATACACGAGATTTTTCCATGCTTCCAGATCAGGTTTTTGATCCTGAACAAAGAGTCTTTGGAGAACAACGCCGGCAAGATTTTGTTCTTCTAATGCAAGCGGAACTTCATAAATACTTTTCATATCACGGCATTCAATAACGGCATCTTTCGGCACCGAGCAGAAAAGAGCTAATTTCTCTTTTTCTTTTTTAGGTATAGGTTTAGCGGTTCTGCAAACCAATATTTCAGGCTGAATACCGTAGCTTCTAAGGTTTGTTACACTGTGCTGCGAAGGTTTTGTTTTAAGTTCACCCGAAGTAGGCAGATACGGAAGCAAAGTAACGTGGATTGAAAGACTGTTTCCAAAACCCGCTTCGCTTCTAAATTGTCTTATTGATTCAATAAACGGCAAACTTTCAATATCACCTATTGTTCCTCCGATTTCAGCAATTAAGAAATCGGGTTTAAACTGCTGTGTTGCTTTTTTTATTCTTGATTTAATTTCATTTGTTATATGAGGAATAGTTTGAACGGTTGCACCGAGATAATCCCCATGACGTTCTTTATTTATAACGGTTTGATAAATACTTCCGGACGTAACATTGTTAATCTGTCCGAGATTTGTATCAGTAAATCTTTCATAATGTCCCAGATCCAAATCAGTTTCAGCTCCGTCATCGGTAACAAAAACTTCACCATGCTGAAACGGGCTCATTGTCCCGGGGTCTACGTTAATATAAGGGTCAAATTTTTGGATAACAACACTAAACCCCCTTGCTTTGAGCAGCCTCCCCAAAGATGCCGCAACAATCCCCTTACCAAGTGAAGATACAACACCGCCTGTTACAAATATATATTTAGTACTCATCAATACCTCAATTTTCTAGTTAATTTTCGGAACTCTGAAAAATCCGTCTTCTTCAAACGGCGCATTTGCCATTAATTCTTCTTTTGTTTGTTCGTATTTAACTTCATCTTCTCTCATGACGTTATAAACCGGAATCGGATGAGGCATAGGTTCAACACCCGTTGTATCAACTTCATTCATTTGTTCGACATACTTTATTATCTCATCCAACTGCTTAGAATATTTTTCAATTTCTTCTTCCGTAAGCTCAAGTCTTGCAAGTTTTGCAACGTGTTTTACGTCTTCTTTTCCTATCATGTCTTTTCTCCAAAAATCTTATTAAAATTTTAGCATAAGAATGTATTTTTTACACATTTATAATAGGATATATAAAAAGGAGTCTGTTTAAGATGGAAAATGAAAATGTATTTTTAAAGCATAAATTGCTTATAGGGCTGTTTTTTATATCCTTTTTTACTTTTGTATTTTTTCATTGTAAATACTCTCTCGGCTTGTATTTTGATATTCCTGCAATGATGCTCGGAAATATATCACAGGATGATTCTTTCTCAAAATTTATTATATTTCCTGACCAAAATATCAGATATTTTACCAACTTTCTTGTAGCAATTCCTTTTAATATATCAATGGTATTTTTAAAAAACACATCCGCAATCAATATTTTGAAGGCTTTTTCTCTATCGTACCTGACGGTTCATTTTTTTGGGTTATTGATAAATTATCTTATTGCTCTAAGAACAAAAAGGTATGATATAGCTGCAATATGTTTTGCATTTTACACATTTTTTTCGGTTCAAAATCTTATCTGGACCTGCAGAGAAGTACATATCGCAATATTCTTTTATTTTGCGCTGCTGTCATATTTTCTTTCCAAAACAAAATTGGGATTAAAAGACTTACTGCCGATTATGCTCATAATAATTTATCTTTTTGAATCCTTTGAAATAACAATGGTGTTTGGTTTAATAATTTTCATATTTTCAATTCTGTATACAAATAAAACCCGCGAAGAAATAAACCGCTGGCACAAAGTCTTAATCGGGATGTCAGGATTATTAATGTTTTTATACATCCCCATAAAAACTTTATTTATGTCTTTATCCGGACATATGAATTTATCAGAAGGAACAAATGAATGGCTTACGGCAGCAAAAATAACCATTGAAAATATTTTTACAACAAATTCTTTAATAACAATTTTTGCTCTTATTTCTTTTTTGTATATTCTTTTTCAAAAACAAAATCTTGGGAAAAAAGGTACAACAATAATTGTTTCTGCCGCAATATGTTTAATTTTTCTGCTATGGAAAATAACGGGATTTATTCCGCGTCCGATGACGGAACTTCAAAATTACAGTTTCGTATTCTGGTTTATTTTCCCTGCAGTTCTGACAATATTAATGATTGATTACAATAAAAAACAGATAAACCCGGTTTTTATATCAAACCTTATTGTGATTTCATGTATCACAGGGGTTATAGGATTATGCTGGCAGATAAATACCTGTTTTGAATTTAACAAATATATATCCTACCTGAAAAAATTAATCTCCGAAAAACAAGAAACAATTATAACAATTCCGAAAGAAGACTTTGAAAATCATAGTTTTTTAAGTTTTAACACCTGCTTCGGAACGATGCACAAATCCGTTTTTCTTTCGGACGAATATGTCATAAAAAAACTTATTGTGCCTTCAAAAGAATATCCCGACTACACACAATATTGTATGACAGGGAAAGAACATAATTTTTATGATGCTGAAAATGATTTTCTTTATATACAAACCTCGCCGCTAAGAATAAAAAACAAATACTGGGATATATCCGAAATAAAAGACCATATTGAAGAAATCAATAATTAATATTCTGCTTTAAGTTTTCCCATTGGATTTTATTAAATTCGCGGCTGAAATCATCAGGGTCAAAATTCGTCACTTTTTCGAATTTTCTGTTCTGCTTCGCATACTTTGCGGAATCATACAGGTCATATTCCATGTTATTTTTTAATGCAAAATTCTCCATATAATCCATAAGCATGTAAACATGCGGTGAAATATTGTTCATATTTGTATTTGCATAAGTATATTCAACATCGACAATTATACTTTTTATATCAATCTTTTTTAATTTATTCAGGAATTCATCTATTTCTATCAAATTATCATTTACCCCCGGGATAATGATATATTTGACTTTAACAAGATTTTGAAATTCCGCTTTAAGATTTCTTCTGTAATGTTTAATATTACGCCAAACCTCCCGGGACTTATCAACCCGTTTTACGGATTTATAAACTTCTTCTGAAGCAGAATCAGGAGAAATAACAACACTAACGGCGCCTTTTTTAAGTCCTTCTCTTATTGCACGGCTGAATAAAATACCGGATGAGTGTATTCTGACTTTAGAACCTTGTTTTAAAAAGAGTTTTAACAAATTTTCAAACTCGCTTAGTATAGTAGGTTCTCCGCCCTGGAAAGTTATTTCACCGTTATTTCTGAATTTTCCGAGTTTTATCAGTTCTTTTACCGCATTTAAAACATTATTTTTTGTTTTCGGTTTATTTCTTTGCACCCCGCAATATATGCAATTAGAATTACATTGACTCCAATGATCAAAATTAATATATGAAATATAATCCTCATCATCCCAATCTTCTTCTCTCAAATTGTAGCAGCCTTCACAGGAGGGCAAATCTCTTTTGTTTTTTTGATGTGTACGATGATTTTTTTTAACAAAAAAGACATGTTCCCAGTCAATTTTCCCGTTTTCATATTTATATTCAACCATCAGCTGGCCTTTATTAAACTCGCGGGATAAACAGCAAGCCTTTACCGTATCAACGTCTATTGATATACCATGCTCAATAAGATGACAACTTTTATATTTCATAATCTCTCCGAAAGATATTTTATCATACTTATGAAATAATTTTTTTTTGTGTATAATATCATCATAGTTCAGTTTAAGGGATTTATATGACATCCGAAGCCGTTATGGATAACAAGTTCGCATTTTCGTTTAAAAAGAATAATATAGATGAAATGTTCCACAATCTTACGGAAAATCCGCTGGGTTGTGAAAAAAAAGATTTCAGATTAATGCTCAGCACCATTTATCAACTCGTGGAAGATGAGTTTGCAACAACATTTCAGGCATCAAGCAATCCGATAAAAAATACCCGTTTTTGGATTATAAAACAAGATAAAGGATTTGAAGTTTTTGTAACACCGACCAATAATTTTGACTTTTATTTAAAATCAAAAGGTTCAATGTACAGATTTTCTTCCTGCGCTTATGAAATTGAAGAAAACGGCGAAAAAGTCGATAAAATCGGATATAAAATTCCGCTGGAACTTATTTGGGAATATCTTTCAGGATTTGATCATGTTGTGCAAAATGAAAATATAACTGAATCTTTCAGAATTTTAAATATATTGACCCAGTTTGTGAAAAAAACTGTTGAGAAACTGTATTTTCTTCCGAAAGTTAACAAAACAGACAAATTTTTCAATATCTCATACGAAATGTTTGCAATAAACGAATTTTTGCAGGAGTCGCTGGATGAAGTATACTCTCTTGATTTTAAGGAAATATCAGACGTTAAAAACATAGCTGACATTTTAATTGAAAATTATCTGAATTATGTAATATTTCAGTTTTTAAAATTCAAATCATACAAATTTAAAGATATTATTTCCTCGGTTTATTTTTTAAAACCCGCAAACAGCAAAAGATATATCCGTTCTCTGGATTTGGCGGAAGCAATTGATGAATGGCTCGACGAAATATATATAGGTAAATATCCGGTAAGTCCGCAGCTGGATATAGAAAAAATTGATGAAGATAAATTTGTTCTGACAATATCAGTAACGGCAAATGATAAAACACTTGCCGAAAAAGAACCGAAAAAAGAACTTCTGGATATATATAAAGAAGGTACGTACTGGGGATATCAAAATTCTTATCTCGTTAATATAGTTGAAAAGCAGCTGAACTATGCTATTCGCTATTATAAAGAACTTGAGGTTCTTTTTGAAGATGAAGACAATCTTAAAATGTACCTGTCTTTAAACGATGTATACAAACTTATGGTGCATACCGCTTATTACCTTAATAAAGCAGGCATAAATATTAATTTCCCGCCGAATTTCGGAAACATTATCGTACCGAGAGCCTCTATCAATGCAAAAATTAAAGCCTCAAGAGAACAAGATGTTGCAGACATACTTAACGGTAAAGGCGGAAATATAAGTTTGGCGGGTATCTTTGACTTCTCATTCAAAGTATCTATCGGAGATGAAAAAATTTCCGTAGAAGAGTTTGAAAAACTTATCAAAGATGCTAACGGAATTATTGAATTTAAAAATAAATATATTCTTATCGATCAGGCGGAAGCACAATCCATAATAAACAAACTCAAAGCGCCCAAAATAGACAAAATCACCAGAATGGAAATGCTTCACGCCGCATTTTCGGGACATTTAAATGAATATGAATTTGATTATGACGAAGCCTTTGCAAATATAATAAAAGATGTCGGAAAAAGCGTTGAAGTTACCGTACCCGAAACCCTGAACGGGGAATTGCGTCCTTATCAGGTCGGAGGCTTAAAATGGTTATATACAAACACAACAAAAGGGTTTGGTTCATGCATCGCGGATGATATGGGACTTGGTAAAACCATTCAGGTTATAAGTTTAATACTAAAATTGAAAGAAGAAAATAAACTCAAAGCTCCTGTTCTGGTTATATGCCCCACAACGCTTATGGGAAACTGGATAAAAGAATTAAGAATGTTTGCTCCTACATTAAAAGCCACAGCATATCACGGAGCTGAGCGCGAACTTGATTTAAAATCAGATGTAATAATAACAACATTTGCAATTTTAAGAATAGATATTGAAGAAGTCAAAAAGACAACATGGGGAATGGTTGTTGTTGATGAAGCACAAAATATAAAAAATCCAGATACCTCTCAAACAACTGCTGTTAAATCCTTAAAGTCGGATATTAAGATAGCAATGACAGGTACTCCGGTGGAAAATAAATTAACCGAACTCTGGAGTATATTTGACTTTATTAATAAAGGATATTTGGGTTCAATAAGAGACTTTCAAAAATGCTATGCTATTCCAATTGAAAGATTTAAACAATATGAACAGGCCGATAAACTTAAATTGTCTATATCTCCTTTTGTTTTAAGACGACTTAAAACAGATAAAACCATTATTGATGACCTGCCTGAAAAAATGGTGCTTGACGAATACTGTTATCTCACAAAAACGCAGGCAGCTTTATATGAAAAAACACTAAACTCATTAATGACCGACATTTCAAATCAAAAAGGTATAAACAGAAGAGGCGTCATTTTTAAACTTATAACCGCATTAAAACAAATCTGCAATCATCCGTTCCAATACTTAAAATACGGTGAAATGACAAAGGATGTTTCGGGAAAAACAGAAAAATTTATCTCTTTGCTGTCGCAAATATTACAAAATGACGAGAAAGTAATAGCATTTACCCAATATAAAGAAATGGGAAACATACTTACAACAATAATTCAAAATGAACTAAATATTTCCCCTTTGTTTTTCCATGGGTCTTTAAATACTGCTCAGCGCCAGAATATGCTTCAGGAATTTGAATCAAATCCGGAACAGAAAATAATGCTGTTATCGCTTAAAGCCGGAGGAACAGGGCTAAATCTTACATCAGCAACAAATGTAATTCATTATGATTTATGGTGGAACCCTGCCGTTGAAGAACAGGCAACCGACAGAAGCTATCGTATAGGACAAGATAAGAATGTAATGGTTCACAGACTTATAACTATAGGTACATTTGAAGAAAAAATTGATGAAATGATAAAACAGAAAAAAGAACTGGTTAATCTTGCCGTATTTGAAGGTGAAAAAGTTATAACAGAACTTTCTGATGAAGAAATATATAACATATTCAGTCTCGGAAACAGTTAAAATATTTTATGAAAATAATTAAAATAATATTTTTCAATATTTTGTTAATACTTCTTCTTGTTTTATTTTTGGAGTTTCTTGTTGTAAATATATCAAAAGACGAAAATGAAAACAAATTTTTAAATATATATATTCCGTCATATTCACAATATACTTATCCTGTTTCATATCTGGAAAAACCGAGATTCTTATATAAATACAAGGGAAAAGATAAAAAATCTCCGATTATGCTTTTGGGATGTTCATATGCATACGGACACGGATTAAGATATAAACAAACTTTTGCGGCAAAATTATCAAAGATAATGAAAAGAGACATTTATAATCTTGCCGAAATAGGAAACGGTCCGACGGAAATATTAATCGCCCTTGACTACAGCAAACATTTTTATGATATAAAAGATGCTCCCGAATATATTATATATGTTTATATGTACCACCATCCCGACAGAATAAAGTTTAATTTTTCAAAAGTTACCTATTTACGGGAAAACGGCATTCTTTTAAAAAAGGGAAATTTTATATTTAAGAAACTATACATATACAAAAACTTCTTAAAACATAAATTAGAACTAAAAACAATAAAATCAAAAGATGAATATTGGAAATATGAATATATAAAAGAATCAATAATAAAAATGCAAGAAAAAATAAAAAAAAGATTTCCCGAATCAAAATTTGTAGTACTGGTATATTCGGATTATGAAAGATTTCTAAACCAAAACATATTAAAATACAAAGGATTAATAGACAGTGAAGATTATAAAAACTGCAATGAAGAAGAAGTTATGAAACCCGCAAATTATGATATTCTGCATTCAAACGTTTTTTGGAACGAACTCAAAAAACAAGGAATAAAAGTCATCAAAACAGAAGATTTACTGGGAAGGACAATGAATAAAAAAGAAGAAAGGTTAAATCCCGATTTTGCGATTACGGTTCATCCTTCAGAATATGCCTGGGATGAACTTGCAGTCTTAATATCAAAAGAACTGGAGAAATACTGATTAAACAAAATATGCATGTAAAATATTTTTGTTTAACATATAATTTTATTGACTGACATAGGTTGGTAACAGAACAAAATATATTGGTATAAATAAACAGGAGGTCTGATGGACAACATGCAAATCACACACGAAATTGAAAACCAATGTTGTGTAAAAAGAGGCGTAAAAGGCGTGCCTGCTCCGATTCCGCAAGAAGGCGAATGGACAAAATGCAAAGAGATTAAAGATATTTCAGGTTTAACACACGGCTGCGGATGCTGTGCACCTCAGCAAGGTACTTGTAAATTAACATTGAACGTTAAAAACGGTATTATTCAGGAAGCATTAGTAGAAACCGTGGGATGTTCGGGTATGACACACTCTGCTGCAATGGCAGGAGAAATACTTCCCGGAAAAACAATTCTTGAAGCATTAAATACAGACTTGGTTTGCGACGCTATTAACGTTGCAATGAGAGAATTGTTCTTACAAATTGTATACGGAAGAACACAAACAGCATTCTCGGAAGGCGGACTTCCGATAGGAGCCGGCTTAGAAGACCTCGGTAAAGGTCTATGCTCAATGGTCGGTACAATCCACTCCACAAAACAAAAAGGTGTAAGATATTTATCATTAACCGAAGGTTATATTCTTGAACTCGGTTTGGATAAAAATGATGAAGTTATCGGTTATAAATTTATAAATCTGGGTAAATTTATGGAAGCCGTTAAAGCAGGGAAAGACTATAAAGAAGCATATGAAAAAAATATCAGCACATACGGTCGATATGCTGATGCGGTTAAATACATTGATCCGCGTAAAGAATAATAAGTTGTTATTTGTATAAAACAATAGAAGGAAAACATAAAATGGCAAAATTTGAAGGACAAGACAGACGCGAAAAATCATTAGCTGCCGCTTTAAAAAACTTTGGTTTTAAATCTCTGGATGAAGCTAATGAACTTTGTTTGTCAAAAGGAATAAATGTTGATGAAATCGTAAAAGGCATCCAGCCGATTGCATTTGATAATGCTTCATGGGCCTATACATTAGGCTGTGCAATTGCAATAAAAAGAGGAATTAAAAATGCAGCTGATGCCGCCGAAGCTATAGGTGAAGGCTTACAGGCTTTCGCAGTTCCGGGTTCCGTCGGCGACACAAGAAAAGTTGGTTTAGGCCACGGTAATTTAGGCGCTATGTTATTAAGAGAAGAAACAAAATGCTTCTGTTTCTTAGCAGGTCATGAATCATTTGCCGCAGCAGAAGGAGCTATCGGTATTGCAAGAAATGCAAATAAAGTAAGAAAAGAACCTTTGAGAGTAATTTTAAACGGTTTAGGAAAAGATGCAGCATACATTATTTCAAGAATCAACGGATTCACTGCTGTTGAAACAGAATACAATTACAAAACAGGTGAATTAAAAGTAGTAAAAGAAACACCATTCTCAGACGGAGAAAGAGCAAAAGTTAAATGCTACGGTGCGGATGACGTATCAGAAGGCGTTGCTATAATGATTAAAGAAGGCGTTGATGTTTCTATTACAGGTAACTCAACTAACCCGACAAGATTCCAGCACCCTGTTGCAGGCACATACAAGAAATGGGCTATTGAAAACGGAAGAAAATACTTCTCCGTAGCATCAGGCGGCGGTACAGGAAGAACACTTCACCCCGATAACGTAGCGGCAGGCCCTGCTTCATACGGCATGACCGATACAATGGGCAGAATGCACGGAGATGCACAATTCGCAGGTTCTTCATCAGTTCCGGCTCACGTTGAAATGATGGGTGTTATAGGTATGGGCAACAACCCGATGGTAGGTGCTACCGTTGCTGTAGCTGTTGCCGTTGAAAAAGCTATGGCATAATAATTATTGTAATAAAACAATAAAAAGATAGAACTTTAATAAGTTCTATCTTTTTTTATGATAAAATTTTCTTATGAAGAATTTCTTTAAAATTTTATTATTTTCATTAATTTTATGTATTTCTTCTTTATTAATAAACGACAAATTGTCTGCAGAAGAAGTACCGGAATATCTTTGCCCGATAAATACTTCTGTATCATCAATATATTTTAATGATGAGGCATTGTCCATCTGGGAAAACAATTGCGGAGAAGAACTTTCTCAATCCGGCAGCAGAAACAGCAATTCCGTTAATACCATCAATAAATATAATTTTGCGGAAAATCTTTTCACAAAAAATTATATATACGGAAAATTAAACAAATTAAAATATAACAATAAAAATTATATTGCATCAACATTAGAGAACATAATTTATACAAGAGCTCCTTAATTAATTTCCTTTAATCTTTTACTGATAACCAATATGCACAAACAACGGTTTTTCGCATATTGTTATTGTGCAACCGAGACAGATAATTATGAACAGGAGAAAAAATGGATACCGAAATGTTAAAGTTTGGCATTATACTTATGGTGCTTGGAATGGGAACTGTATACTTTTTCATTGTTTTGATGATTTTTTGTATGGATTTCACAACAAAAGTCATTGAAATTATAGGTAAATACTTCCCGGAGGAAATTGAAGAAGATAAACGCAGCGTAAAAAAGAAAAACGATGATGTTGAAATCGCAATTGCAATAGCCTGTGCCGCACAGCAAGGAGGATATAAATGTTAGCAGAATTTATAACAGCGCATGCCGTTGCAATTTCGGCAATGCTGCTAATAGTTGCATATATTTTTATCGCAACGGAGAAAATACCAAAAGTTACAATAGCTCTTCTTGGAGCAGGATTAACCGTTATACTGGGACTTGTAAGCCAAAATAAAATGCTCGGAGACAGTCTTAATCCGCATTATTTTGCAAACTTTATAGATTTGAATGTAATATTTTTGTTGATTTCAATGATGATTATAGTAAATATATCAACAAAAAGCGGTGTATTTAACTATGTGGCAAACGAAATGTTAAAACTTACAAAAGGACATCCTCTGAAAATACTGGTTGTTCTCAGTATATTTACGGCTACAGTAAGTGCCTTTTTGGATAATGTAACCACTGTTATTCTGATAATGCCGATTACTTTTGCCATTGCAAAGAAACTGGATATAAATCCGCTTCCTTATTTGTTAACCGAAGTATTTGCATCAAATATAGGCGGTACGGCAACCTTAATAGGTGATCCGCCGAATATTATTATAGGCAGCGCCGCAGGTTTTTCATTCATGGATTTTATATACAATCTGACATTACCCGTTGCAATTATATTAATTATAGTAACGGTTGTTCTGGCAATAATATTCAGAAAAAGACTCCATGCTTCGGCAGATAAAATGGCGGAAGTAGCAAATATTGATAATTCAAAAACCATAACCGATAAAAACCTTATGATAAGATCAATGCTTGTTCTGGCTCTTGTTATTATTGGTTTTGTAACGCATGATATGACACACATAGAAACATGTATAGCAGCAATGCTGGGAGCAAGTGTATTGTTGTTATTTGAAAAACCCACGGAAATTTTACGTGATGTAGAATGGAATACAATATTTTTCTTTGTAGGTCTTTTTATAATAATCGGCGGTGTTGAAGCATCAGGCGGCATAAGACTTATGGCGCAATGGATACTTGATGTTACAAACGGCTCGGCACAGGCTGCATCAATGCTTATTTTGTGGGCATCGGGTATTATTTCAGGCTTTATTGATAATATACCGTATACCGCAACAATGTCGCCTATGCTTGTCGAAATACAAAAAACAATGGGACATGATTATGTATTCCCGCTATGGTGGTGTTTATCACTTGGAGCCTGTCTGGGAGGGAATATGACCATAATAGGTGCTGCCGCAAATGTTATTGTTTCGGAAAATGCAGCAAAAGAAGGACACCCTATATTCTTCTTGAATTTCATGAAATACGGATTTCTTGTTGTATTTATATCTCTTGCGGTAAGCACATTCTATATATATCTGAGATACTTAATTTAAGAGGTAAACGATGGATAATCAAAATAAACATAAAGCAACATTTTCAGATAAATGGAATGTTTTCGGTCCGATAATTTTTACGGTCATTATGATAATTGCTATGGCAATTCTGTCAAAATACTTCGGATAAAAACAATTAACCTTAAAAGCACGGCAAACTCTCATTCAGAGATATGCCGTGCTTTTATTTTTTTGTTGTAAAATATTTGTATAGTTAATTTTGAGGATATGAATATGACAGCTCCATTAACAGGAAATGAAATAAGACAAAAATTTATAGAATTTTTCAGAGATAAACACCAATCAACGGAAGTGGCAAGTTCAAGTCTGGTGCCGAACAATCCGACGGTATTATTAACAACGGCCGGAATGCTGCAATTTTTGCCATACTACCTGGGTTTGGAAAAACCTCCGTTTGAACCCGCGCGTGCCGTATCATGCCAGAAATGCGCCAGAGCGGGCGGAAAAGACTCTGATATTGAAAACGTGGGAAGAACACCGAGACATCATACGTTTTTTGAAATGCTCGGCAATTTTGCTTTCGGCGATTATTATAAGAAAGAAGTTATTCCCTGGAGCTGGGATTTTGTAACGAACTATCTGAAATTAGATCCTAAAAGGCTCTGGATAACTATATATGAGAAAGATGATGAAGCCTTTGAAATATGGACGAAAGATGTTGGAATACCGCCTGAGCGTGTTATAAGAAAAGGGAAAAAAGATAACTTTTGGGGCCCTCCCGGCGCAACAGGTTCTTGCGGACCTTGCAGTGAAATCCACTATGATTTGGGCGAACACCTTAAATGCAGTGATGATTGTTCTATAGCAACATGTGAATGCGACCGCTGGGTTGAAATTTGGAACTTAGTATTCAC
The DNA here is from genome assembly GCA_944323955.1 of Candidatus Gastranaerophilales bacterium. GTDB lineage: Bacteria > Cyanobacteriota > Vampirovibrionia > Gastranaerophilales > Gastranaerophilaceae > Avigastranaerophilus. Next base: position 16,428 of record CALUUK010000003.1, read on the forward strand.
GGAATTATTCCAGGATGAAGAAGGCAATTTTTCCCCGCTCGCCAAAAAAAATGTTGATACAGGTATGGGATTAGAGCGTATTGCTATGGTTGTTCAAGGTAAAGAATCAACATTTGAAACTGACCTTTTAAAACCTATTCTTGATAAAGTATCAGATATGAGCGGTATTCCGTACAAACAAAATGAAAAAACTGATATTTCGCTAAGAATAATAACAGACCATGCGAGGTGCGTTACTTTCATGATTAATGACGGAGTAACTCCGGGTAACGAAGGCAGAAGTTATGTTTTAAGAATGATCTTAAGACGTGCACTAAGACACGGAAAACTTTTAGGCTTGGAACTTCCCTTCTTAAATGAAATTGTCGATACCGTAATCGGTTTATATAAAGGACAATATCCTGATTTAGAAAAAAACGCCGAAAAAATTAAATCTATTATAAAACAAGAGGAAGAACGTTTTAAAATAACACTTGACAGAGGATATAAACTTCTTGAAGATTTAATGCAAAACTCTAAAGAAATAGACGGGGCAAATGCCTTCAAATTATATGATACCTTTGGTTTTCCGTTAGAACTTACGGTGGAAATTGCAGCCGAAAAAGGTATAACCGTTGATACGGAAGGCTATAAAGAAGAAATGAAAAAGCAGAAAGAATTGGCAAAAGCCGCTGCACACAAAATAAGTCTTACAGATGACCTTGTTTATGTAGATGTTGAAAACAAATTCGGTTCAACAGAATTTCTTGGATATGAAAAAACAAAAGCGGAAGCAAAAATTATTGCAATAATTGAAGCAGGCGACTTTATAGATATAATGCTTGATAAAACACCGTTTTATGCGGAATCCGGCGGTCAGGTAGGCGATACGGGTATTATTGAAGGAAAAGACTTTAAAGCAGAAGTATTAAATACCTTTAAAGTAAATAAACTTTTTGTTCACCGTGTACAAATGATTAACGGAGAAGCAAAAACGGGAGATATTGTCACGGCAGCAATTGATGAAGAAAAAAGAAACGAGATAAAAATTCACCATTCAAATGCACATTTAATTCAGGCAGCTTTAAGAAAAGTGCTTGGCGAAGAAGTTCATCAGGCAGGTTCATATGTTGATGAAGGCAGAACACGATTTGACTTTACCTTCCCGAGAGCAATGACAAAAGAAGAAGTTCAGGAAGTTGAAGATATTGTTAATAAATGGATTGGCGACGATTTAGAGCAAACAACAACGGTAATGAACATAGAAATGGCAAAAAAATCGGGCGCAATGGCGTTGTTTGGCGAAAAATATGACGATGATGTAAGAGTTGTAAAAATGGGAGATGTTTCCATGGAACTTTGCGGCGGAACACATGTGTCTTCAACAGGTAAAATCAGATTAACCAAGATTATTTCCGAAACAGCCGTTGCCGCAGGGACAAGAAGAATTGAAGCAGTTTGTGCAAATTCGGCAATTAAATATTTAAGCGAAAAAGCGGAAATTATTGATAAGATGTCACACGCTTTTAAAACACCCGTAAATGAGCTCGGTGAAAGAATTGCAAAACTTGTTATTGATAATAAAAATCTTCAAACAGAAGTGGAAAATTTAAAAGCCGAACAAGCTAAAGTTAAATTCCAATCATTTATCTCCAGAGCGGAAGATATAACGGGAGGAAAACTGTTTATTACGGAAACAGATCCGTTTAGTGCTAACCTGTTAAAACTCGGGACAGACATAATATCCGCAAAACTCGGGGAAAGTATCGTAATACTTGCTTCGATAGATACCGATAAAATAACTTATGTAGTAAAAGTTTCGGAAAGTTTTGTCAAAAAAGGTATAAATGCGGGACAGTTAGTATCAAAACTTGCGGCGGCAACAGGGGGCAAAGGCGGCGGAAGACCTCAATTTGCACAAGGTGCAGGTAAAGACAAAACAAATTTGCGAACCGCTTTATCGAATATAGAAAAAGAAATTAAACAGGCATTGGTTTAAAACCAATGCCTAAATTATATCAACAGGATCTATATCTATAATAAGTTTGATATCTTTCGCGGCAGAAATGCTTTTTATAAATGCGGATATTAAATATTGTCCCTTTTTATTCATTTTATTTTTTATAACAATCTGATATCTGTATTCGGAATTAATTTTAGACATTATACACTTCATAGAACCGTTGAGTTCAATATATTCAGATACGCCGAGTTTATCAATCCTTTCTTTAAATTTTTCGGCTATTTCTCCTGCACAAACAGCAGCTCTATTGTCATCCGTTGATGAAACAACCAATTTTATAACCTGACAAAACGGAGGGTAGTTAAAAACTTCACGCCGCATTATTTCATTTTTATAAAAATTTAAATAATTTTGTTCTTTTGCATTTTTTATTGCATAAAGTTCGGGATTATACGTTTGAAAAATAACTTTGCCGTCAAAGTCGCCTCTGCCGGCACGACCGGCTACCTGCATTAGAAGCTGAAATCCTCTTTCGCCGGAGCGGTAATCGGGAAAAGTAAAACTTATATCCGCATCCAGAACACCAACAAGCACAACATTAGGATTATCAAGTCCTTTGGCTATCATCTGGGTGCCTATAAGTATATCAATCTCTCCGTTTTGAAATTTGTCTAATATATCAATATACTTATATTTTGAAGATAGAACATCAGAGTCAATCCGCTCTATTCCCGCATCAGGGAATAATTTAGCGGCAATAGATTCAACCCTTTGGGTTCCCATTCCGCTCATATTTAATTCGGAAGAACCGCATTTCGGGCATTTATCCGGTAATTTTTGAATACTGTTACACCAATGGCATTTAAGTGTTTTATCAGAATTATGGTAAATCATGGGAATATCACACTTAGGGCATTTTACAAGCTCGCCGCATGTCCGGCACTGAACACTTGTATAAAACCCGCGGCGATTCATAAGAAGAATAATTTGTTTTTTTTCTTTAAGTGTTTGATTTATCTCATTTATCATTAAGTTTGAAAATATGCTTCTTGTTTCGCGGTAAAATTCTTCGCGCATATCTACAACCGTAACTTTTGCCAGACCCGTATTATTAAAACGGTTATTCAACGTTACTAGATTATCGGTAGAGACAGCTTTAAAATACGATCCGATATCAGGAGTTGCGCTGCCGGTTATTAAAGGAGCATTATGAAGTTCGCATATCTTAAGCGCAACAGTTCTTGCATCATATCTTGGAGCGGGAGATGTTTGTTTATAAGTATTTTCATGTTCTTCATCAATAACAACAAGCCCTATATTTGTTAAAGGCGCAAAAATTGCAGACCTTGCTCCTATTATTATTCTGATTTGATTCCGCCTCAGTTTATTCCATACATCATATTTTTCGCCTTCAGATATACTGCTGTGCCATATTGCAATTTCATCAGGATTAAATCTTTTTATAAGCCTGAGTGTTAATTGGGAGGCAAGCGCAATCTCAGGGGCCAGAAACAGAATATTTCTGCCTTCATCCAATACTTTTTTTATTGCCCGAAAATATATTTCAGTTTTGCCCGATCCTGTAACTCCGTTTAAAAGTATCGGTGCAGTTTGTCCGGAGTCCATCTTTTTTACTATTCCATCAAATGCTTTTTGCTGCTCTTCAGAAAGCTCGGGGAAATCATCTTGTTTATGGTTTTTAAAAACACTAAGAGGGTCGCGGTAAATCGGTTTTTCTATTATCTCAACAAAACCTGCCTTTTGCATTTTCATAATTGTTGCACGTGTGGTTTTAACTTCTTTTTCAAATTCTATAAGGGTTGTTCCGCCTGATTTTTCAAGTTTTTCAAGTATTTCAAGCTGTCTTTGCGAGGCTTTTTCTTTAGTTTTAAACAAAATATACTTTTCAAACTTTTCTTTTTTAATATCCTGTGCGTTTTCCTTTAAAAATTTCATAGGAATTGCAGCCTGCATAACAACATTAATATCGCAGCAATAATAATTCGCAATCCAATCAAGCATTTTAAGATAATCAAGAGAGAAAACAGCGCGCCTGTCAATTATTTTCACAATTTCTTTTGCTTTTATTCCCTCTTGAAGATAATCGGAAAAACCGGCAACAAAAGCAATAATATTTTGTTTTCTGTTCCCGAACGGAACCAAGACAGCCTGCCCTATTTTTATTTCTTCCCGCATAGAATCAGGAATAAGATACGAAAAAGTTCTTGTACCCAAATTATTAACATCAACAAGACACAGGGCATATTTGCCCGATATGCCCTGATTTGTACTTTTATTATCTTTATCTTCAGCTGTCATCAATCTTTATTCTTCTTCAATAGTTAAAAGTTCCTGCATTGCCTCTTCTACCGCATCTTTCAACAAAACAAGGTTATCGGGAGAAACGGTTACACCTTTTTTTGTCGGCAGCCAGTTTACTCCGTCATCGGTTGTATAATAAATTCTTAAATCAAGATATTTTTTTTCTTTATATGAATTTATACTGATTTGTAATTGTTCCGTTGCATTTCTCGGTATAGTTGCGAGTATTTTTGCATCTTCTGCCATGTTTCCTCCTAAATATTCAATGTATGTTTATAATCCGGTATTTCAAAAATTCCGGTATCAGCGTCCTTATTTGTAAATTTCAAATATTGAGCCATAGAATTTTCCTTAGCATTATTGTAATAATCTTTAGGGATTATTGCAAGATATTCATCGTTCAAGTCACCCGAATAATTACCGAGCAAAGCTGCAAATTTTGATATATCCTCTCTGTCACTTCCGGCACCGTATGCTTTTGTTTTTGCATCAGTACCCGATGGTCTTATCTCAATAAATTTATCGGTAAATTCAAGATATGTGCCGTCACCTACAAATTTAATATCAATTAAATTATCAAAGTTTAATGTTTTAAAGGTTGATGATAAAACAGATTTAACTTGTTCGAGTGTTATTCTGCCTTCAAAAACAGCCAAAGCCATAGTTAAATAAAATAAATCATTCTTAGTTCTCAGCGCTTCGCCGTCCTTCTTAGCCTGTGTAAGTTTTTCAATATCAGGCTCCGACTCATTATAATATGCTATATCTTCACGCATATCATATTTAGCTATAATTTCATTTTGTGAAAATATTTCATCGAGTGCTTTAGAAAGAGTTTTACCGTCTTTTTCAAGTTTTGCAGCCAGAGCGGAGGCAACAATTATTGCTTCTGATGCGCTTTTTTCACGCATTGCTATTGCTATTCGGCCTGCTTTTGATTTTATAAGCTCCTCGCTGCCTATAATCATACCGCCTGATTCTTCACCGCCAAATAACATTCTGGGGTTTTTACCCAGATTAATATCTTTACCCAGAACATCGGTTACAATAACATCTTTTTCGGGATTATCAATAATTTGTTTCTCAACTTTTTTCATTATGTTTGCGATTTCTTTAAATCCGACAGGTACATTAACAACCTTTACACCGTTAAATTTAGCCCATTCATCCCAGGATTTTGCACTTGCTGTCGTTTTTATCATAAATCTGGGGTGATTATTCCACAATCCTGCCGTTTTTAATTGTTTTGCCCAAAAATCCATAATCAAAAGAAAAGACTGATTTGCCGTATACACGCACAAAATCCTGTCGCCGTCCAATTTTGAATAACTTATACCTGTTTTTTCCAAAAATGCTGCTTGTGACTGATTTTCTATCTGACAAACGGTTAAACGGTCATGATCGGGGTCCGTGATTAAAACAACCGTACCTAAAGGATAGTTTTTAAGTTTTTCACCGTAATTCAATGTATCAATAACGGGGAAATATGCAATGCCGTCTTTTTTAGCAACAACCGTTGCATCAACGGAATAATCATAAAAACATTTGTTTCCTTTAGGGTCTGTATCGTATTTACCTATTCCGTGGAAAAACGGATCTTCCTCAATATTCATCCACACAAATTTATCCTGAATTTTAAAAGCCTCAAGAATTTTCGAAAGGGTATTATAAGCGCTGCCGCCGACATTTTCGATAACTATTTTATTCTCCAGACCTTCTATGAGTTTAAGATTCTCCCTGTTTGCAACACCTTTTTCAAGATATTCTTTATATAAATCAATACCGTTATTTATTGTTTTCATAAAGTTTTCATTTATAAGGACATCATCTGATTTGGCAATTTTAATATCATAGCTGCCTTTTGTTCGTACGATATCAAAAATTTCTTTAATCTTATTAACAAATTCCATTGATTCTTCGGGCAAATACTGACTGCCCTGTGAATTTAAATCTTTTGTGGCATTTTTGACGCTTATACCATGGCTTGAAGTAATATATTCACCGCCGAGTAAATCGAGCTTAAATGCCAAAAATGATGCAAGCCAGATAGGCATTGTCCGTCTTTGATATGTCGTAAGTGTTTCAATACCTTGAGCCGCCTGAACTCTTGCGATTAAATCCAAAAACTTATCAGAATTATATCTGACTTCTCTGCCCGCAAGTTTTAAAAGTTTTTGTCCTTTGTATTTATCTTTTGCAACGAGAGCTTTTGCATAAGTAGCAAGCATAATTCCCATTATATTTATAGGAAATCTTACATCATAAGGATATAGAATATTTTGAGGACCTCTAATTCCTGCGGTTGAAACAGCTGCTTCTTTTTCATAATTTTTTAACCAGTTATCAAGATTTAATCCTTCAGGATTTGTCTTCTCGTCATAAGGCAGCAAGTGCGCTTTTTTCAAAGTAAAGATGAACTCATCCTTATTATCAATATCAATATACTTATTGTTTTTAATATAGTCCGGAGTATTTTTCTCCACAGATGTATAAAGTTGTTTTTCTAATGTTTCAGCCATAATATCCCCCAATGTGAATACTCATCTGTATCATGATACAAAACACATAAAAAGATGACAAGTGCCGTATAATTTTTATTTTTTACTATTAACCTTGTTTGTACTAAAATATTGTTCGGAAAACATAAACAGGTGGATAATATGACAGAGAGTACAAAAAAAGATTATAAAAACAGTATAAACTTGCCCAAAACAACACTGGAAATGCGTGCAAATGCAACTCAAAAAGAACCTGCAACCCAAAAATTCTGGGAAGAACATAATATTTATGAAAAAATGATTTCTTCAAAAAATAAATCAAACTCCTTTGTTCTTCATGACGGGCCTCCTTACTTGAGTTCGGATAAAATTCACGTAGGAACAGCTTTAAATAAGATTTTAAAAGATATAATAAATAAATATAAATCTCAAAGAGGATATTATGTTCCTTATGTTCCGGGATATGATGCCCACGGACTTCCGATTGAAAATGCCGTTGTAAAAACCCTAAAAGGCGGCAGACATTCAATTACGGAAGGTGAATTGAGACAAAAATGCCGTGAATATGCACAAAACAGTTTAAAAGGACAAGAAGCCGCATTTAAACGTCTTGGTGTGCTCGGTAACTGGGAACATCCTTATCTTACTATCGCACCTGACTATGAAGCCGAACAAATCAGAGTTTTCGGAGAGATGTACAAAAAAGGCTATATTGAAAAAGGATTAAAACCTGTTTATTGGTGTGCGGCTTGTGAAACCGCTCTTGCCGAAGCCGAAGTGGAATATGCCGATCATACATCAACAAGCATTCACGTTCGTTTTAAACTTAAAGATAATGATGCAAAACAAATATATTCTTTAATAAATGAAAAAGACGAAAAAGATTTATACGTTGTAATATGGACAACAACTCCCTGGACAATTCCTTCAAATCTGGCGGTATGTTTAAATGAAAGACTTGAATATATTATATTTGAATATAAAAATGACAGATACATTGTTGCCTCGGAACTTTTAAGCAGCTTTATCAAAGATGTTGACTGGAGCGAAGAAGAAATACAAAAAATCGCGGTAATAAAAGGGGCCCGGCTTGAAAATTTTGAAGCGCTTCACCCGCTGTATAATACAACAAGTAAAATAATTCTCGGCGACCATGTAACTCTTGATGCAGGTACGGGATGCGTACATACAGCCCCCGGTCACGGGCTTGAAGACTGGGAAGTCTGCCAGAAATACGGCATTCCGACTTTATCACCCTTAAACGGCAGGGGAGAATGGGAAAAAAGTGACAGCTTTAATGATGAAGACTTGATTGGAGTTCCTTATTACAAAGGAAATGAAATAGTAATAACAAAACTTGAAGAAAAGAAAGCACTTCTGGCAAAACATGATATCTCCCACAGTTATCCTCACTGCTGGAGATGCAAACATCCCGTTATCTACAGGGCAACGCCTCAGTGGTTTGTCAGAGTTGATAAATTCAGAGATAAAGCAATGGAAGCAATCAGGAATGTAAAATGGATTCCTGCAAGCGGAGAAAGCCGTATAGGAAATATGGTGGCAAACAGAAGCGACTGGTGTATTTCACGTCAGCGCGCATGGGGTGTTCCTATTCCTATTTTCTATTGTGAAGACTGCGGTGAAGTAATTTGCACCGAAGAAACTATAGAAAATATTGCAAGAATATATGAAAAAGAAAGCTCGGATGCATGGGTAAACCACAGCGCCGAAGAACTCCTGCCTCAAGGCTTTAAGTGCCCCAAATGCGGCAAGACACACTTCAGAAAAGAAAAAGATATTATGGATGTTTGGTTTGATTCGGGCGTTTCCTGGAGAGCAGTTGTTGATAAAAGAAGTGATGAACTCGGCTCTACTCCGGTTGACATGTACCTTGAAGGTTCAGACCAGCATAGAGGCTGGTTCCAATCATCACTTTTGACATCTGTTGCAACAACAGGCAGAGCTCCGTATAAACAGGTGCTCACCCACGGATTTGTATTCGGTGAAGACGGAAGAAAAATGTCTAAGTCTTTAGGAAACTACATACGCCCCGATGATATAATCAAAAATTACGGTGCCGATATTTTAAGACTCTGGGCAGCATCCGTCGATTATAAAAACGATATAAAAATTGGAAATAACATTGTAAGCCAGCTTGTTGAAATATTCAAAAAAACAAGAAATACGGCAAGATTTCTGCTGGGAAATATTTTTGATTTTGACCCCGCAGTTGATTACGTTAAATACGAAGATTTAAAAGACATTGATAAATTTGCACTGCATAAGTTAAATATCTTTGTTGAAAACGTAACAGATGCATTTGAAAATTATGAATTTTACCGTTATTTCCAATACCTGCAGAACTTTGCGGCTGTTGATTTAAGCTCCTTCTATCTGGATATCGTTAAGGACAGACTTTATACCAGCGGTAAAAAATCACTTTCAAGACGAGCATGCCAGAGTGTTCTTTATGAAATACTTCAGGCGCTTGTAAGAGTATTAGTTCCCGTTATGCCTCATCAGGCTGAAGACATATGGCAGAACACGCCTGAAATACAAAGAGGCGGACTTGAAAGTATTCTTTTATCCGATTGGGTTAAAGTGAATGAAAAATGGAATAATCCCGAACTCGAAAAAGAATTTTCTCAAATACTTAAAGTTCGTGAAATTGTAACAAAGGCAATTGAACCGATGAGAGCAGAGAAGAAAATCGGAAGTTCTTTAGAAACTGCCGTTTATATTACGGGCGGAAATCAAGAGCTTTTAAAGAAATACGAAAAAGAACTATGTAATATTTTCATAACATCGCAAGCGTTTACAACAAATGAAAAGCCCGCCGATGTTATGAATGAATACGAAGAAGACGGATACAAAGTATATGTCGCAAAAGCATTGGGAGAAAAATGCGAACGCTGTTGGAAATACAGACAGCTTGGCACCCATATCGGGTATGAAACAATATGTGATGATTGTTATGGAGCCGTAATAGAATAATAAAGAAAGAACCGCGGCAGCTGCCGCGGTTCTTTCTTTATATCATTCGGATATTAAATATGTCCTTTTAATACTTCCTTCAATTTATTCAATGCATTTTCAAGATTTGTTTGAAAGTTACCCTTTGTAGACTTTTGCATCGAAGTATAAATAATGCCGTTTTTTCCTTGCAGTTCAAGTTCCACATCGGCAAGTTCCCTTGAAAACGAATCTTGTTCAAGACCTTTTCCTTTTTGATGAAATTCCGTAACTTCAGGAATTGAAACATTTTTATTTACAAGAGGAAAACCTCCGCCATTTGGAAAAAACTTTTTATTTAAAGCAAGTCTTTCACTAACATTTAAGCCGGCATCGTCAACAGCTTTCTCTAATGTTGCCCTTAACTCTACATTTTCAAGACTCTGACCTTGCGGTTTAATCAAGCCTACAGGAATTATTTCAACCATAATATTTACACCAATTGCAGTAACACAATTGGTGTAAAATACGAAAATATTTTTTTTGACGTTATTTTAATAAATATTTACATTTTAGTTAAAATTAAATCTGAATATGGGTTTAATATTTTCCTGTTTGCAAGAGTCATATCTTCCCGAATATCCCGAAGGAGGACACCTTAATAAATAATTACAAAATTCCTGATTGCTGTTTGACATACAAGAGTCTTCAACAGGCTGACAATATGCGGAATATGCCATGGAATCATTTGTTGCATTCAAGCCTATTGATGCACAATAAGCCTGCCTGTAGCTCATTGAAGAAAGTGATTGGTCAACAAATCCGCACTTGCTTGAATCGGGTTTTCCGCTGATTACACAATTCGGCGGAACCGAGGCTGTAGTACTAAGAACATTTTGGCAATCGGATTTGTTAAGTCCTCTTCTGCAATATCCTTTTACGGAAGAAGCTATATAACGAATATTAATTGTTTTATTTGAGCTTTTATCAGTCATGACAATATTATCTGCTGCTGCACCCAACGGATATACTTCACCGTTATCCATAATTAAGAAATTTATTATATCAGGAGGCGGTGCAGACGCAGAAAACTCAGAAGAATTTGGCCGTCGTGAACCGTTTAAATCCACGGCAAGAACTCTAAATCCAAGTTCCGATGAAACATTTGATGAAAATTGAGACCCTGATAAATAGTATCTGTGTCCGTTTGTTGTAATAAATGTAGGACTTTTACCGTCAGTTATATCCGAAATATAAGGTTCATTATTATTTTGAGCATCATATGCTACTGAATATAAGTTGCCGCAATTTGTTCCGCCAGAGACATTGATAAAATCAACCATAGCATTACAAACCCGGCTTTCTCCGCCGCCTGAGGATGCGGCATACAACTGAGAACATAAATAAACTGCATCAGGCTGGCTTATTCCATCCGGTCTTAATATCGAAATAATACTTCCGTCTGCTTTTTTACAAAGTACTGTATTTTCCTGTGCGGTTCTTCCTAAAAATAATGTTCTGACTATCATTTTGACATTATTATCAGCATAATAAGCCAAAGGAGTATATGATGACTGAATCATTTTAAATGTTTGTATTGAAAGCGCCATAATAATGCCCACTATCATGAGCATCAATAATACTTCACTTAGCGTAAATCCTGATTTATTTTTTTTCATCAAAACGTTCCTTCAAAATTCTTAAACAATCTTTATACGTATTTGCTTCTTTTATTATACCATTTTTATTAATAACGTCTTTGTTTATATTGAGAACCGATTTATTTTCTTTTATCGCATAAACATCAATATTCCTGTCAACGGCATCAAGAACAACTGATGAACCCAGCGCATCAAACGGCATAATCAAAGCAGAAACATCATCTCTACTGATATAATATTCCCTGTTTTCACAAGAAATCAACGGAGCATTATCAAGAGCAATTAAAAGACAAGGTAAAAATGTCGGTGTAATATACTCAGCAGCAGCCCTCGGATCAACAAGCTCTTTTGTAATATCTATATTTTCAAAAGCAGGCGCATGAACAACGGGAACAAGAAGTTCTCTTGTTAAATAATGTGATATCACAGCTTCAACTCCGCCGACTATATCAACATCACCTCCGTTTTTATAATTATCTTCAGGCGGTTCTTCAAATTTACAAACAACCGCAAGAACCTCGGCACCTTGTTTTATGAGTTTTCTGCCCGCAGAAACAAGAGTCTCGGGATTTGATACACTTCCTGACGATATACCGGAGTGCATATTAAAAAATTCAACAGCAGCGGGCTCTTCACTTATTTCATAACCGGTAATATCAATTCCGTAAACTGTTTTTATCGCATTTATAGTATTCAAATGGATATTTAAAACACCTTGAGAAATACCCTTATCAAAAATCACCCCTATTTTATTATGTTTTGACGGGACAAGGTTTATATTTCCTTTGAAAAATTGAGAAAGCGTCCACCCTTCGGTATAAAGCATACTTTCATTAATTCCGGAAAAACATGCGGCATTAACAACATTAGGATTCACAATAACATTAAAATTACAGGTAAACTCCCGTGCGAAACAAGAGGCATCACCGGCGAAGCCGCCAATCGAAGCACCAATGCCCGTCGGGACGACAAAAGCAACCAGCGGTTTTTTTCTGTCATAACTATAATTCAACATAACCGTTAATCTCCAGAGGAACACATTTTTGCCCCTGAGATTCTATTAAATTAACAAAATCATCAACATTAACTTTTATATTATGGAAAGTATTGTAGTGCATAGGAATAATTTCCATTGCAAAAAGCATCTTTGCCGCCATTGCAGCTTCTTTTATATCCATTGTATAATATCCGCCTATAGGTAAAAGCGCATAATAAGGATTATACAGTTCACCTATCAATGAAAACTCGCTCATTAACCCGGTATCTCCAGCGTGATATACGGTTGTACCGTCGATATCAAGCAAAACACTCGCTGCAAGTCCGCCATAAGGCAAATCCGGATTTGAACTTGAATGCAAAGCGGGCAAAAATCTCACACTGCCCCAGGTAAATTCAAGACAGCCTCCAATATTAACCCCTATAGCTTTAGCTCCTTTTTCCATACAGTAATTTGCCAGTTCTACCATTGCTATAATTGCCGCACCGGTATGCTTTGATATTGCAATAGCATCACCGAGATGATCAAGGTGAGCGTGAGTAACTATAATATGAGATATTCTCTTTTTCTTAAAATCAAAATCAGCTTTAGGATTTCCGGATATAAACGGGTCAATTAAAATGCCGTCCCAATCTTTTTCGATAAAAAAAGCACTATGTCCTATATAGGTTAATTTTCTCATACGATTCTCCCTGCTATTTTCATTATTGTAGCAAATTTGCCGCATAATTTGAATACTTCAAACGGTGTTTTATTTTTAGCAGAGGAATTTTTTTATATTCCGTATTATTCCTTTTAACTTTGTGGAATCAGCAACCAGAGCATTTTCATGATAAGGAATATAAGCATTTACTATATTTTCGGGAAGCTCTTCACCTTTATCAAGAGTATAAGCTATATAGTCAATATATTCATCCTGCTCCTTTTTATACATTTCATCTTTAGCTCTGATATCTTCATCCGCTTCAAGATGACAAAGCGCATGCCAGGCAGCAATTATAGTTTTATCATCACAATCCTGCGGAAAAGCATTAAGCGCTTCTCTGACGGAGAGTCTTTTTGTAAGAACCGAAATATATAACCCCGAAACCTGTTTTCGCAGATTTGAATAATCTACACTTTCGTTCCGCATTGTTTTTCCAGTGCCCGCATTAATGAATTTATATCATTATTAAAAAATTGTCCCGCCAGCTTGCTGATAGCCGTTGCAGCCATTTCAGCGCGGCTTTCCACGGACTTATAACAGAATTTTTTTCCGAACTTTTGTCTTTTTAAAAGATCTTTTTCCACAAGTCTGTCCATTACTGTTTTTATTGTTGTATAAGCTCTTATGTTTCCGCTGTTATTAATTTCTTCCAATACTTCACTTACGGAAATATCTTTTGTACTTATGCCGTTTTCTTCCATTGTCCATACGGCATTCATGATTTCATTTTCTAAAGTTCCGTGTGCATACGCCATGAATCCATCCTTTTAATATTCAATTTTATATATAAAAAAATAATTTAAACACTTTAATACTACTATTATAGCACTTGTCTTTTCCAATATCAGCAATTTGTGAATGAATATTAAAATTCTTGTATTTTTATTAAATCATTAGAAAAAAGTCCGCTGATAAATTCTGATATCTTAACATTTTTTCTTGTCTTATAATGCTTTGCGGTTGATAAAAATAACCCGTATTTTGCACGTGTAATACCAACATATAAAAGCCTCAATGTTTCAAGAGCCTGCTCTTTTTTTAGTTCATCGGGCATTTTAATTTTATTGTTTTGTACAAAGCATCTTACCGTTTCCACAAAATGACCTCCGCTTTTAAGTTTTACATTTTGTATTTCAACCGGATAATTATCTTCATTTAGTTGAGGAATAAATACATAATCAAATTCATCACCTTTTGATTTATGCATAGTCATTATATGAACGGCATTCGACGATTTTTTTACGTCATCTTCAAAAAATTTGTACGTGCTCATTGGCTTTTGAGAATAATAATCAATCGTTTTAAGTAAATCATTTCCGGCATTATTTTCTTTTAACCGCCTTATAAATGTGGATATGAGATATGTGTTGGACTTATCAGCCGAACTTTTTGAATAATATAACCCTATATTAAAAGCTATATCTTCGGGATTTTTATCGGCATTGTTAAGCCAGTATTCAATATCCCAATATAATTGAGACAATATTTCACTGTCCAAATCATCGGGATTAATATTTATAAAGGGAATCTTTAAATCTTCAAAGAACTTTTCCGCCGGTTGTTTCTCCTTTATTGAAGAATTTTGAAGATATAACATTGCCAGTTCTTTTATCAATTTATTATTTAAAGGATTTTCAATAATATTTAATACATTAATTATATATTTATATATTTCCTTCTGTGATAACAAATCCGTCCTTACTGTCGTTTTTATTCCGTTCAATGTTATAAATTCATTATATCTGTTTACATCTGCATTAAGCCGTAAAAGTATAGCTATAGAAGCATTCGGATTTTCTTTTTGTATTTCTTTTATTCGTTTAATGATAAAATCTTTTTCTTCTTTTTCCGTTTCTAATATACTGTATTCAGGTAAAGTATCACTTTTTGGATTATCATCCGTACCTTGTATTTTAATTGAGTAAAAAGCCTGTTTTTTATCTTCATCTTTACACGCGGATTCAATCATTCTGTTTGCAAGCGTATATATCGGAAAAGCACATCTCTGCGATGAAACCATCTCGATTTTTTTATTTGAGTAAATGAAATCTTTAAACGAATCGGGATTTGAATTTGTAAAAGTTGCAGTTATTGATTGATTAATATCTCCGCATCTTAAAACATTATTATACCCCGCACTTAAAAGATTTATAAGAGTTTGCTGGATTTCGGTTGAATCCTGAGCTTCATCTTCTATAATATATCTGCATAAATTTTGATAATATTCCCTTATATCTTTGTTATCCTTTAAAAGAGAGACCGCAAACTTTAACATATCGTCGTAATCTATAAGATTTTTTTGTTTTAAGACAATATTATATTCTTCTAAAAATCTGTAAAATTCTCGAATATCACTGTATTTTGGTTCTAAATTACACTTTTTATCAGCAAGTTTTACAATTGAAATACATTTTAAATAGTTATCATATTTATCATCCTGTATTTTCAACTTGTAAAAAAGTTCTTTTATTATGCGCTCTTTCTCACTGTCATCACAAATTTCAAATTTTTCATCCAATCCGACTTTTGCATAATTACCGTTTTCTTTGATAATCCTGAGCGCAAGCCCATGAATTGTTGAAATATTAGGAAGTTCGGCGCCGTCAGGAATACTTGTTTTAATACGTTCTTTGAAATTTTTTGCGGCAGATTCCATATATGTAAGAACAAAAATATTTTCTGGAGGAATTTTTGAATTTATAAGTTTAACAACAAGCGCAAGTAATATAGTGGTTTTTCCCGCACCGGGAACAGCCATTATTCCCATCTTGCCTTTTTTATAGTCTAAAACAGGTTTCTGGTCATATCTCGGTATTATTTTAAAACCGGCATTTTTTTGTTCCGGAAATAATATAAAATCAGTCAGTCCGCCAAAATTTTCATTCCCCTCACTGTCATATATACTAGAATAAAATCTTATTTCTTTTTGCGCACAAAGCATTAACTTTCTTATAACACGCGCCGTTTTATCATTTGTATGTTTTATATTATCTTCAAAGCCGTATTCATTTTTTTTCAAATCTCTTGAAAACACCCATGCATTATATAATGTTCCGGTATCCTGCTTAATCCACTCTGAATTTGAAACATCAATCCACAGCTGATATCCGGTTTTTATAGAATAGTCAACGGATTTTTGCGGCGAAGAAATTATTACCTTATCAGGCTGAATTTTAAATGAATTTATCGGATTCTCACTTATTACACTGTTTTCCATCTGGATAATAAATTCAGCAGCAAAGTTATCAATTTTACCTGAAAATGCCTGTTCAAAAGTCTGCGCTTCTTTTAAAAGAAACTCGTATTTTTGAAGATTTTCAGGTTCAATATTCTCTTTAATAAGATTTTCATAAATTATTTTTATTTGTTCGGAAAGTAAATATCCGGTATTTTTCAGCGACTTTACTATGTTTTGCAGTTTTTTATATTTTGCATTATATACATCATCTGAAAAATTGAAATCAAATAATTCGGATATTTTAAAGTCTTTTATCATCTTATGGCACTTTCTGTAAGGAATTTTAGACAAGTTAACCAGAAGACTTTTTATCTCATATTCACTGACATCTATATTATTTATCAATTTAAGAATTGAAATTATATGCTTTATCCCGCTTACACCGGATAATTTTTCGCTGCCCGAAACCGATTGAAATTCCAAATCGAAACCTGATGAACATTTTCTTATAAGTTCACTTGATAAAGGTGAAATAACAGAAATGTCCCCGGGTTTCACACCCGTGCGTATAAGTTCTTTTATATCCAAAAAAACTTTTTCCAGCATATCCAAACGATTAACATATCCGAAATGCTTTATATTTTCTATTTTTGTTTTCTTTCCTTCTTTAAAAACGGAAAACAAATTCTCTGCCGTCTTTGCATATACACTTTTATCGGATAAAACAATTTCTTTAGGAGAATATTTCAATTTAAAATCGGGAATTCCGTTTTTATATGCACAAAGATAGCCGCATCTTGATGAACCGTTCGAATCATAAGCAATTATATAATCTTTGATTTGAGGCATGATAAAATCTGCAAATTGCCAGAAAATATAAGGCATTTCATCCGCATCATCAATGATTAAATATTTAATACCGTTAAAATATCCCGTATTTTTATAAATTAACGGAAAAATCGCAGCCTGCCTCAAATAATCAAAACTTTTATACTCAATTGACCTTTGTTTATACCCGTAAATTGCTTTAAAAGCATCTTCGGCAAAAACTTCATTTACGAGCCGAGCCCGTTCTATAACTTCTTTATCTGACAGAGAATTTTGTACAATCAAAGAATAACGTCTGAAAAGCTGGTGCAAGAGATTTATTTTTGAAATATAATCGCTGAAATCTGCATCTTTAATACTTTGTTTAAAAATATATTGCGAGACTTCAAGCCCGCATTGATTTAATACATCATTATCGGAATATTTTAAAAGCGATTTAATATATGAAGAATTATCCTTAAATGCATTGTAATAAAGCCCGTTTAATGTATGTATTTCAGGCTTTTTTCCGGTACCTGCCGTTAAATAAAATTTATCGTCAAATAACGCCTTTTTATAAGGATTTAACACAACAAAAAGAATCTCACACGGTAATACCCCCCGAGAAATAAGGCTATTATATTTTTCAATAATTATTTCGTTTGCCGAAGTATTTGAGCTTCTGTTTATAAGCATAATATATATATTATAATAACTCTTCACAAGCAAAAAAATGTAACAACTTATTAAGAAAAAAATGAGTTTTTTAAATTTATCTTCACATAACTTCACAAAAGACTTGATTTTGATTTTTTGAAGTGATATATTAAAGATATACAAAGTATATATTATATAATAATTCAATTTTGATTTTTTATTTGGTAACTGTATACAAGACCTTAGACAGGTCAGCTTGTCCTGCCGGTATCCGGCAAATTTGTGTGTATTAAAAGTAATCAGGAGTATTCATTATGGTTTTAAATTGTGTTTATACTGCGGAAACAGAACAGGAAACTTTATTAAATCCTTTATTTGCAGACAGCAGCCTTTCAAGTTATATCAAAAAGATTTTTAAGTATAAAAATCTAAGCATAGAAGAAGAACAAGATTGTGCCCGCCTTGCAAAAGAAGGAAACAAACAGGCAAAACAAAAATTAATAAAAGCAAATCTTAAACTTGTCGTAACCATAGCAAAAAAAGCCATACATTCAAGTAAATTACCCATGATTGATTTAATTCAGGAAGGAAACATCGGACTTATTGCTGCAATTGATAAATTTAATTGGAAATTCGGTTACAGATTTTCGACATACGCATCATGGTGGATTAAACAGGCAATGTTTAAAGCCATTTCAGAGCAATCACACAGCGTAAAAATCCCTGTTTACATTCAAGAAACGCTTTCAAAGTATTCAAAAGTTAAAGCTGAAATGGAAAAAGAAAATTGCACAAACATCAAAACAGAAGATGTTGCAAAGAAAATGAACATTGAACCCGAAAAAATAGATAATTATCTTAATGCTTACAAAAAAACATTATCTTTGGAAGGTGATTTTGAAATAAATAACGGTTCGGAAGTAAGACTTGTTGATATTATTGAAGATAAAAAAGCATCGGTTCAACAAAAAATAGAATATGAATCAATGAAAAAAGAAGTTGTTTCCCTATTAAACAGCCTAAAAGACCGCGAACAAAAAGTAATTCTTTTACACTTCGGACTTGACGGCCAAGAGAAACAAACGCTTGAAGAAATAGGCAGGATATACGGCGTAACAAAAGAATGTATCAGACAAACAGAAACAAGAGCATTAAATAAACTGAGAAATGATTCTATGTCTTTAAACTTGCTTCAAACATATGTTTACTAAATTTTTGCCCCTCAGACGGGGCATTTTTTATATAGTTTTATCGTTTTCAGCGGAGAAGAAGATGAAAATCTTTACAACATGCGGAAAAAGGGGTAGAATAGAGGAAAATTGGTGAAAGTTTATTAAATAAGGGTAAGAGCATGGCAGAACAAAAGTATAGTGATAGTGAATTTGAAGCATTGTTAAACAAATATGACTATAGTTTTCAAAAAGGAGATTTAGTAAAAGGTATTGTATGCTCCTACGATTCATCGGGTGTCATAATTGATATCGGAGCAAAAACAGCGGCATATGTGCCCATAAAAGAAGCAATAGTCGATAAATCAGTACCTGTTGAAGAAACTTTAAAAAAGAATAATGAATATGAATTTTTAATAATCAGAGAAGAAGATGAAGACGGCAGATTTATGCTTTCATATAAAAAAGTTGCAATGGCATACAGCTGGAGAGAACTTGAAGAATTGAAAGCCAATGATGCAACTGTTGAAGGTGTTATTGTCTCAGCCGTTAAAGGCGGTGTTCTTGTTGAAGTTAAAGGTGTAAGAGGATTTGTTCCTTCAAGCCATTTAAAATTAAAATCAACAGAAAATATTGTAGGTGAAACGCTTGAATTAAAAATACTTACAATGGATATACAGCAAGGTAACTTTATTCTTTCAAATCGTAAAGTCTTCAATGAAGACAAAGATGAAAACAAAAAGAACATTTTTGAAACCTTAGAAGTAGGACAGGTTGTAAAAGGTGAAGTTGTAAGAATTACCGACTTCGGTGCCTTTGTTTATATCGGCGGCATCGATGCACTTCTTCCGTTGTCACAAATTTCATGGAGATGGGTGGAACATCCTTCAGATATTTTAAAAGTAGGAGATACCATAAGTGCGGAAGTAATTGTTATTGACCATGAAAAACAAAGAGTAAGCCTCAGTCTTAAAAATCTTGAAAAAGATCCTTGGCTTGAAGCAAAAGATAAAATTAAAGACGGCGATAAAATTGAAGGTACAATAACAAGGATTAAACACTTCGGAGCTTTTGTGGAAGTATTCCCTTGCGTTGAAGCATTGCTGCCGAATAATGAACTTATTGAATATCAAAATCAGAAAAATATCATTTTAAAAGTCGGAGATAAAATACAAACAACAATACTAAAATTTAACCCCGATGACAGAAGAATAAGTTTAAGTATTAATAATGAATAGTTCAAAAAAAATCATAGTTTTTTCCGGAAAACAATTTTCCGGAAAGGATACTGTTGCAAAGGTTCTGCTTGAAAACTTCAAGTCATTTAAGAGAATAGGCATTGCTGATGCAATAAAATTAAAATATTCTCTAAAAACAGGACTTTCAGTCGAAGAAATAGAGAAAAATAAACCCGTATACAGGCAGGACTTAATAGACTTAGGGAATTGGGGACGCGCTCAAAATCCTGATTACTGGCTTAATTCAATTATTGAATATGAAGGAAATACAATTGTAACAGATATAAGAATGAAGCATGAACTTGATGTTTTTCGTTCCCACGGTGCATTTACCGTACGTGTTGAGGCAAAAGAAGAGGTAAGAAGAAAAAGAGGGAAACTTGTTTCCGGAAATGACACAACAGAAACGGAACTTGATAATATCAAAGATTGGGATTATGTTTTTGACAACAACGGAAGTTATGAAGATTTACAAAAGAACATTCCTGAGCTGATAAAAGCAATTGAAGAAAAACTGGGCGGATTGTATTAATATTCCGAAATCGAAATATTTGTTACGCCGGCATTTCTTGCTTCATCCATTAACTTAACAACTGCACCATGCGTAGATTCTTCCTGAGTCAAAATTAACAATCCGTCAGGGTTTTCTCCGGCATTTTCTTTTATATAATTTCCCAATTCATTCGTTGCAATTTCAACATCATCAACCATGTATGTGTCAGTATCAGTTACGGTTATTTTAATCAACTTTGAATCTTTAATTTCATCTTGAACTTCAATAATATTAGGTACGGCAAGATTTAATCCCTGTTGATCCAATAACGGTGCAATAACCATCATTATAATAAGCAAAACCAAAAATATATCGGTTAAAGGAGTTATATTAATTTCATTAAATGTTTTTCTCTGTCCTGCCATTTTTGTTTTCCTTATTCATTCCAATCATAGTCTTGAACATTTGTCTTTTGCTCTTCAGTTGTCTGATTGGAGACTTTTTTTTCAAGTTCACGCTGTTCTTTTTTTGTTAAAGGCTCACCGGCAACAACAAGTTTCGCATATTCAGCTTCCTGAGCCGCTTTCATAATTTTAAGTATTTCACTGCTTTTTGTTTCACTGTCCGCTTTTACAACAACTTCGGGTTTTTCAAGTGCGGGTTTTAATGCGTTTAATTCCGCAACCAGTGCATCTGAGCTGATTTGTTTACCGTTTATATAATACTGTCCGCGTTTTGTAACTGAAATCGTTGCATTTTTTTGCTCAATAGAAATTCCGCTGTTTATCTCGGGGATATTAATATCCGTATCCATCGATTGAAAAGAGGGAGCTATCACCATCATTATGATTAGCAATACCAAAAAGATATCGGTCAAAGGAGTTATATTAATCTCGGTAAACAGAGTCTTTTTATTATCTGAACTTGAAAATGCCATTTTAATTTCCTATACTAATGTTTTTGTTTGTATTTTTTCTTCGGAATCGGTAAAACTTAAGAATAATAACTTGATTAACTGGAAGTCATCTTCATATCTTTTAACTGTTGATTGGAAAAGGTTATATAATACAACGGCAACTATAGCAACACCTAAACCGAATGCCGTAGCTATAAGAGCCGAACCTATACCCATTGCAACCGCAGCTGATTGATTACCCTGAGATGCTAAATCCTGGAAAGTATAAAGTATTCTGACAACGGTACCGAACAAACCTAAAAACGGACAAACACCGCCTATTGTACCTAAAATGGTTAAATGTTTTTCAAGTTTTCTTGTTGCAAGATTTGCGGAAATATCAAATGAACGTGAGAAACCTATTTTTTGTTCGGAAAATATTCTTACCGCTTCTTCGGCAACTTCACCGATAACGCCGCCAAGTTGTATACTGAGGCTTTTTGCCGCTTCTAATCTGTTATTAACCAATTCTGTTTTTAACGCTCTTATAAATCTTACAACATCTCTTTTATTTTTGTTGTAGAAGCTGAATCTGTTTATTGCAACTGCAATTGTCAGTAAAGAACACAGGAATATCGGTAATAATACCGGCCAGTCCAGTTGAATTGAATGTAATAGTAATTCCATAATTTATTTCCTCTTTTCTTATTGTTATCTTTTTTAATGCATTGATGCACCTAAAACGTTATAATCAAATGTAAATTGAATATCAACGCTGTTTCCTTTAAATTCCGGCGGCAAGGGTCTGAAAGGAGCCGTTAATTTTACCGCATTTACTGCCGCATTATCAGCTGCTTGAAGACCTGATGATCTGTGGACTTTGACGCTCATTAATCTGCCGTCTCTGCTTATAGTAAACAGTAATATTACACGTTTGCTTTCATTGCCTTTAGGCGGATCCCAATTCATTTTTATACGTCTTTGAAGTTCTTTCATATAAGGACCGAAATCAGGTTCTTTTATTGCATCTATGCCGGGAGCTCCGTTAGGGTTACCGGGGCTGGGGTTACCTACACTTCCTCCACCTAAACCGCTTGAAGAAGAAAATCTTCCGCCGCTTCCTCCCGAGCTTCCTCCGCCGGAAGAAGATATTGATTTGGATTGCGAGAATGTAGGAGCCGGAGCACTGCCGGTTCCGCCTTTAACACCCGTTGAAGTTCCTCCGCCGCCGATTTTCGGAGCGGGAGTCAATGGAGCAGTGGGCTGAGCCACCTGCGGAATTGATGATTTCGGAACGGGTATATTAAATGTAGAATTTGGTTTTTGTGTTATTTTCGGTGCTGCCGGAGCCGGATTTGGTTTCGGAGCAGGTGCTTTTGGTGCAGGCTGCTGAGTTTTCGGAGCGGTTTGTTGTTTTTGCTGAGGCTGTTGCTGCTGCGGAGTCTGAGTTTTTTTAGGTTTAGGTGCCGCCGGTTTTTTAGCAGGTGCCTTAGGCTGGGGTGCCGCAGGCTTTTTTTCAGCTTTTGGGGCCGCAGGCTGAGGCAAAGACTCAGGTCTGTTCGGATCATGTTTTCCGCCCGCACGTGAGTTTTTATCCGCTCTGTTTTTAGTATTTTTGTCTACAGGCGGTGCTTCTTTTTCAACAAGCACAAACTCTATATCTTTTGGTTTTAAATCGGGTTTCTTGAATAAATCAAAATTTAAACCGAGATATCTCAATATTAAAGAGACCAAAAGTATAATTACAACAACGGCAGGATGAAAAATAAAAGAAATTACAAACGCTTTGGCGAAACTTATATCTTCTTTTTCATCACGAATAACGGCGGGAAGTTCATATATAACTTCCTCACCTTTATTCTTATCTTTTATATTATCTTCGTTTTTTAAAACTGACATCCCTAAAATCTCATTTGCATTTATCTTATCAAAAAAACGATGATAAAACAAATAGCCTGTTTACTACCTAATATGGATTATTAAT
The DNA here is from genome assembly GCA_944323955.1 of Candidatus Gastranaerophilales bacterium. Classification (GTDB taxonomy): domain Bacteria; phylum Cyanobacteriota; class Vampirovibrionia; order Gastranaerophilales; family Gastranaerophilaceae; genus Avigastranaerophilus. The sequence goes on from CALUUK010000003.1 coordinate 39,927, forward strand.
TGAAATTGTTATGGGTTGATCCGTAACAATATCTACGGATGCACCTTGCGGAATTTCAACATTACCGCCTCTTTGAAGGGCATTTGAAGCAAGCCCCATTCCGCCGCCTAAAGCTGTACCGTATATAGCACCTTTACCGACACTGCCCGATGATAATGCACCCATTGCCGTTCCGAGTACAGCACCTACTGCAGCTCCGACTGCGGCATCTTTTGTATATTCCTTAGCTACATCTTTTGCTGTTCCTGCTTTTAATATACCCGTTCCGTCATCCGTTCTTATTGTTGCACTTATAGGTATCATTTGACCGTACGGGGTTACTATATTGGTAAACTTAATTTGAAGCTGTCCGTTTCTGCTGCCAAAACCGCCTTTTTTAGACAACAACACGGTTCCGTTTATTCTGCTGCCTGCAGCCGCTATCAATTTACTGCCGTAATAAAAATCAGAGGATAAATACATTGACACACTGTCACCGGTTTTTGCTGTTTCAGATGATATTGCGGTCATGGTCGTGGCAGAAAATGAAGTATTCGCAGGAACCATCACTACATTTCCCTGAAGCTGATTTGCATTATAATATCCTCCTTGATATGAAGTCGTGCCATACCCTTGACTTTGATAAGAATTTACGGGTACGGAATATTGTGTTTGCTGAGGAACGGGATATTGTGTCTGAACCGGCATTTCCTGCGGATTATACTGAATTTGGGGAGTTTGCACATTGTAATTTTCTTCTGCCATAACACAGCAAGGTGCCGATAAAAATGAAGCAATAATAGCCAATGATAATAATTCTTTTCTCATATGTTTCTCCTCATTAAATATTATATTACTCTTCTCCTAAAACGACCAACATTTATATTAGTTCATTTTATGGGAACATCTTCTTCAAATATAAGGAATAATTCTTCCCCCGGTTTAACAATTGTATGTCTGCCCATCTCAAGTACTTTTAATGGAGCTGCCTGTAAGAACGGCTTCAGTCTGAAATTATAATGCGGAACTTTTCTGTAATAAACCGCTGCTGTTTCTTTACCGCCGATATAATTGTCGTTATCACTATAGATATGACCTTTAATTCTGTATACTTTTTTATCGGGAGTTATCATTTTATATATTCGTATTTTTAAAGCTGCGTCTCGGCCTTGAACGGGTTCTTTTACATCTTCAACTTCTCCGTATATTTTTGTATTTTCCGGAATCGCATTGGTTTCATATATATACATATCCTGTGTATTTATAAACCATACTTCATCGCCGATATCTGAAGTTAAAGTAGATATTTCTTCGGGAACCATAACTTTTATAAAGGTACCTTGTCTTACGGCATTACCCTGTTGATTTAATTCTTCCGCTCTGACACACATAACCGAAATAAAAAAAGCTAAAAAAATTATAGGAAACAACTTTCTCATAACTACAATTTACCATAAATTTGACATTCTTTCTATATTTTATCAGACATTTGCAGGTGGTATTTATTATTTCTTTTGATATAATTCGGTTATGAATATATATGTTACAGGGTTAAATAAAGGCTGCGGAAAAACAATTATCTCTGCGGGGATAAGCGCCGTAATGCAATCATTAGGGTATAAAGCATGTGTTTATAAACCTATACAGACAGGTGCTATAGATAAAGGGAAATATCTGGTTTCCCCGGATTTAACATTTGTTAAAATGCTGGACCCTTATATAATAACACATTCAACATATATGATGACCAATAAAGCCCTGCCGGAAGTAAGTTCGGAAGCAGAGAATATCAAAATAGACATTAATGATATAAAAAAAGATTATAAAACTCTTACAAAGAAAGCGGAAACAATTGTTGTTGAGGCACCTTGCAGCATTATGTCACCTATATCCGGCAATTTATTTGCATATAACATCCCTTTAAATCTTAAAATACCCGCAATAATAGTCATAACACCTTCTTCAGATAATGTTGGAGCATATCTTTCCGAAATAAACTCCGCAAAATCCATAGGACTTGACATAGCAGGAGTAATAATCAACAAATACCCGGCATACTCGGAATCTCTTGAAGTAAAAACATTTCCGTCTTTGATTGAAAAATATTCCGATGCAAAAGTGCTCGGATTGATAAGAAACTTCAAAGGAAAAAGCGTAAGCGCAAGCGGATTAATTACGGAGATTTTAAACGGAATTGACGTTCAGGATGTTTTCAAAATGAAAATTCCCAAACTCAATATGTACTAATCTTCCGCATTAATCGGCACCGGTGCTTCTTTTTCTTTTTTTCTCAGAAGTTTTTCGTTTAAAGAGATTGTTAACTGAGCCGGAATTGATTTAAATCCTTCGGATTCTGCCTTATCTTTTATGACCGTCGGAGCTTCTTCTTTTTGTTTTTCCGATGAAGAATCCTGAGTTTCAGCAGATTTCTTATTATCATCATTTAAAGTAGTACCGTCCTCTTCCATTGCAGCATCAACGGGAGGATGTTTTTCCTCATATTCAATAAAGTCATAACTGGGATAATCAAAATCCGTATTGCCGTATTTTTTCGTCGCAACAATCATCATGTCTTTCCAAATGCGTGCAGGAGCACTTCCGCCGGTAAGTCCGATACTTTTATTATCATCATTACCCATAAATACACCTGCCGCAATATCGGGAGTATAACCAACAAACCAGGCATCTTTATTCTCATTTGTAGTTCCGGTTTTTCCTGCCATAGGTTTATTTATATACGCTCCGCGTCCGGTTCCGTTTAATATGACTTTTTTAAGCATTGCTGTCATTATTCCGGCAGTATCAGTATCAAGAACTTTTGAAATTTTGGTTCTTCTTGCCTCGTATATAACTTTGCCTCTTTGAGTTTCTATTTTTTCTATTGCATAAGGCTGTACTTTATATCCGCCATTTGCAAAAGTACCGTAGGCCACTACCATATCATATAATTTTACGCCGTTTGAGCCCAACGCAATTGTATAATCATGAGTCAGCGGCGTTGTTATCCCAAGTGTTTTAGCCATATCAATAACGGGACCTATACCAATATCATATATCAACTTTACCGCCACAACATTTGAAGACAATGCAAGCGCTTTATATAACGGCATTCTTCCTCTGTATTTACCGCCGTAATTCCTGGGACTCCAATCGCCGAGAGTAACAGGAGTATCCTCAACGATATCATTCGGAAGCCAGCCTTTTTGTATTGCAGCAGCATATACTATCGGTTTGAAAGATGAACCCGGAGGTCTTACCGCTTGTGTTATTCTGTCATACTGGCTCTGTGTATAGTCTTTTCCGCCGCAATATGCTATTATAGCGCCGGTCATAGGAGAAAATGCAAACAATGCAGCATTTTGTTTGGGTTTTGTTAAACGCCATGCCGCCATATTTTTATCAATAGCTTCATTTGCTGCAACCTGCGCATCATAATCAAGTGTTGTCGTTATTTTATAGCCGCCCTGTGAAATTTCATTTTCATCAAATCCAAGATTTTCAAGTTCTTTCAACACATAATCTATAAAATACGGTGCAACATTGGTCTTTGTATAACCGGGTTTTTTGTTTAATACTATCTTTTCCTTAACTGCAGCGTCGTATTCTTGTTTTGTAATAGTATTCATTATATACATTCTTTTAAGAACTTTATTTCTTCTTTTCTCTGCAAGTTTTATGTTCTTAAAAGGAGAATAAACTGAAGGAGCCTGAGGAAGTCCTGCAATCAATGCGCATTCCGAAAGTGTAAGCTGTGACAAATCTTTATTAAAATATGTTGATGCGGCAGCTCCTACACCATAAGCTCCGGATCCGAGATAAACATTATTTAAATACATCTCAAGAATTTTATCTTTGGAAACAGATTTTTCTATCCTTGCGGCAATTTGTATTTCTTTTAATTTTCTTATTATTGTTTTCTCGTTTGAAAGAAACAATATTCTTGCAAGCTGCTGGGTTATAGTACTTGCCCCCTGACTTGCTTTTCTGTTGATAATATTTACAATAACGGAACGAGCAATACCAAACAAATCATATCCGTCATGAGCATAAAAGTTCTTATCCTCGGTTGATATAATTGCATCTTTTATCTGTTTGGGAATTTCCTGAATAGTAACCTGTTCATGATGAAATGTTTGAAATGTTTTTATTAAATGACCGTCAGATGAAAATACCTGGGTAACAATATTTCTGTTGTAATTATTCAACTGGGGAATCGGCGGCAGTCCGGATAAATATGATTTAACCGCAACATAACCCGCAAGCATTACGGCCAGAAATATTACAAAAACAACTTTTACAAAACCGATAAAAGGATTTCTCTTTTTTTTATTTTTAGACGGCATTATTTTCCTCGATTTGTTATAATAACCTTATGCTATATTTTACCAAATAAATATCTTAAAGAAACCATTGTAAATAAATGTCTATTGATTTAATAAAATCGGTCTTTTATGAATTTTTATCATATTTTGTTCCGCAAAAACAAAAATATAAAATAACAGGAAAATGCAATCAGTGCGGGAAATGCTGTAAAGAAATCCGCTCTTTGGGAATGAAAAATGAAAATGATTTAAAATTCATGCAATATATTTTTCCCTGGTACAGATACTTTTATATATCAAGGATTGAAGACAACGGAGAAATTGTACTAAGCTGCAAAAAATTAACCAAAGAAGGAAAATGCTCAATATATATGTTTCGTCCTCTTTTATGCAGAAATTATCCTAAAAAACAGATTTGCTTTGATAAACAAATGATTGAGGGCTGTTCTTATAAAATTCAAAAGAAAAATTTTAGGGACTATTTATAAAATCCGCCCATACTTTTTTATATTTTTCTTCCAAATCATGCGTAAATTCAGCATGGCATGTCATTATTTCACTTTCGAGCATTTTACCTCTGAGCACTTTTCTTAAATTTTGAAGTTTTTCTTTGTTATTCGCAAGCTCAACCGCTTTTTGGATATATTCATCTCCTGAATATGCGTTAAGTTCATCAAGATGCAGAGTTTTATTTATTCTGCCGACTCCTCTTGCCTGTAATCCTTCTCCGAGCAAAGTTATTGAAGGAACTCCCATTAATGCCGTTTCTATTGCTATTGACATTCCGTTAAAAGGATATGTATCAAGCGAAATATCCGCCTGAGAATATGCTTTGTAATGCGGTTTATAAGGGTGATTATCAAACAAAATACGATCTTTGGAAACTCCGCGCTGCAAAAATTTATCACTCCAATATTTTATTGCATCTTTTGTAAGCTGGGTGCGATATATAAGAAGTTTTGAATCCGCGGTGTTATTTAAAATTTCAGACCACAAAAAAACTATGGTATCATTAAATTTTGATGTACAATTAAAACTTCCGAAAGTTATATACCCGTTTGTTTTATAAGGATTTTCAGACAGCTCGGGAAGATTTTTCCCCCGGTAAATTTGATATCCTCTTTCAAGATATAGAGGTTTTTCACTGTACATCCAACTGTTTTTTTCGGGAATAGAATATCTGTCAGCCAGAATATAATCGAACTCACTTATTCCGAGAGTATTCAGATATCCCAAATATGATATTATAACAGGCGCCGGCTTATAAAATGCCATATAGCTTTTTAAATGGGTATATCCGCCAAGGTCTATTAAAATATCAATATTATTGTCGTAAATCAATTTTGCGGTTTCACAAACATTCAAATCTGCACATGGTATGACTTTAAACCCTATATTTTCAATTGTCTGCGTAACAGAATCTTTTTTTGACGCTCCGTTAAAAATAAAGAAATTAAATTCTTCTTTATTATGATTTTCCCATATGGGAATCATATAATTCATCATTGTATGAGCATGGCAATCAGAAGACAAATAGCCTATATTCAGCTTTTTATTTTTTATATGTTTTTTGTCGTCATGAATATACTTTTGGATATTTTTATAAAGATATTGTTTAATTTGATTTGTTTCGTACTCGGACTCTTCCTTTATATCCCGCTGGCTGTAATATGAGGATTTTGTCATTGCAAACAGTTTGCTGCTTGAATCATATTGATTTATTCCGCAATTAAGCGCTTTATTGTGATAATCAATGCTTTTATCAACATCGATATAATAATAAGCATGTGCCAATCTTGAAAAAACGCTCGCCTGACCTTCCGGATATTCTTTCAGATAAAGTTCGTAATAATATCTGTATTTGTCATTATCTTTCAAATTATAATATGAATTTCCAAGCCATATATATAAACTTCCGAGTTGGAATTTATCCAATTTCGAAGACATTACCTGAGCCGTTTTAAAAGTTTTTACGGCCTCTTTATAAAGAGCCTTATCATATAATGCTTTGCCTTCCTCCATAAGTTTTTGGAAAGAACTTACGGCATTTTTCTTTTCAGCCATTTCATTTTCCTTTAAATAAGATTATATGAATCTTCCTGTCTTAATTTACGGTTCATTAATTTATTTAATACTTCTTCCGGTGTAATATCCGTATAAACCGCTTCATATATTGCAGAAGAAACGGGTACTTCAATATTCAACTTTTGCGCAAGCTCGCAAAGTGCCTTTGATGTTTTGACTCCCTCTGCAACAGAGCCGAGTTCATTTAGTATATCATCTATCTTCTTGCCTTTTCCAAGCATAGAACCTACGGTAAAATTTCTGCTGAAAGGACTGGAGCATGTTGCAATTAAATCTCCCATACCCGAAAGCCCGTATAAAGTGGAAGGACTTGCGCCTAAAGCAACACTGACTCTTACTATTTCGGCCATTCCTCTTGTTAAAAGAGTGCCTCTGCAATTGTCACCCAGTTTCATAGCATCCGCAAATCCTGATGCTATAGCTATAACGTTTTTAAGACTTCCGCCAAGCTCAACGCCTATAACATCCGAATTTGTATAAATTCTGAATTTAGACGGAACAGTCAAATGTTTTTGAACAAATTCCGCCGCATTCATGTCATCACTTGCCGCACACGCAGCCGTAGGACAGCCGTTTAATATTTCTTTTGCAAGTGTAGGACCTGATAAAATAACAAGTTTTGATGCAGGAAGTTCGTCTTTTATTACTTCAGACATTCTTTTTAAAGAAGGAAGCTCAAGTCCTTTTGAAAGATTTACCAGAATCTGTTCATCTTTTAATCCTGCTTCTCCGAGCTGTTTACAAACAGGTCTTATACCCGATGTTGCAACAACGAGAAGTACAATCTCAGCATCTTTTATTGCATATTTCAAATCATCGGTTATTTCAACTTTTTTATCAAGTTGAATTTCAAGCGGCTTTGTTGTTTTTTTATATAATCTCAGTTCATCCGTAATATCTTCTTTTCTTCCCCATACACAAATTTCATCAAAATTGTTATTTAACATTTTTGCTATGGTTAATCCCCAGCAGCCGGGACCAAGTACAGTTAATTTCATAATTTACCTCCGATTAAACACAAGCAAAAACTTTTCTTGCTTCTTCTCTGTCATCAAAATGAATTGTTTCGTTTTTAAGTATCTGGTAATCTTCATGCCCTTTTCCCGCAATTACGACAACATCTGAGGGATTTGCAATGGTTTTTAGAAATTTTATTGCCTCGCGTCTGTCAGGTTCAACAAAAATTCTGCGGGTATCAACGGTCTTAATGCCTGTCATAATATCCGATATTATAAGCTGCGGGTCTTCACTTCTGGGATTATCGGATGTAACTATAACTTTATCAGAAAGTTCGTCCGCTATTTTACCCATTTTAGGACGTTTTGTCGTATCTCTGTCTCCTCCGCAGCCAAACAGACAAATAAGATTACTGCCGTCGGGAGTAAGTTCGCGCGCCGCTTTCAAAACATTTTCTAGTCCGTCGGGAGTATGAGCATAATCAACAATCACAAGCGGCTGCTTGGCAACTATTTCAAACCTTCCGTCAACACTTTTCGTATTTTCAAGCGCAGTTATAATTATATTGCTGTCTATTCCTGAAGCAAGCCCTGCGGCAAAAGCAGCTAAAGCATTATAAACACTGAACATGCCGTTCAAATGTAAATTCATTTTTTCTTTTTTTGAATTAAATTCAACAGTCAAACTTGCACCGTCAACTGAAAAATCAATATTGGAAGCTCTTACATCCGCCTGATTTTTTACACCGTATGTCAGACATCTTACCCCTTTGGGAACAATATCAATAAAATCTTTTGAATATTCATCATCTGCGTTTATAACGGCAAAAGCTCCTTCTTTTAAGTTTTCAAATAACATTGCTTTTGCCTTAAAATAATTTCTCATCGTAATATGATAATCCAAATGGTCCTGTGTAAGGTTTGTAAACACGGCTCCGTTAAAATCACAGCAGCCGACTCTGTTTTGCTCTAATGAATGAGAGCTGACCTCCATAACAACATTATCAATGTTCTCATCAACCATTAACTTTAAATCTCTTTGAAGTTCGGGCGGCTGCGGTGTTGTATGTTTTGCTTCATGATATTTATCTTTACCCGACAATTTATACCCCAAAGTACCTATAAGTGCACACTTTTGATTATTTTCTTCATATATTTTCTGAATTAAATGCGTAACCGTCGTTTTTCCGTTAGTTCCGGTTACTCCTATTAAATTTATTTTTTTTGAAGGCTCATCATAGAATTTTGCGGCAATATAAGCCATTGTACGTTTTGTATCTTTTACAATAATTTGAGGAACATTAATATTCAATTCTTTTTCGCAAAAAAGTGCAGCGGCACCTTTGTTTACAGCTTGCAAAGCATAATCATGCCCGTCTGACGCTTCTCCTTTTATACAAATAAAAATATTACCATTTTCAACTTTTGAAGAATTATATGAAATTCCTGTTATTTCAATATTATTAAAATTTACGGTTTCATAATTATCCAAAAGGTTTAATAAATCTTTTAACAACATATCCTTTATACCTCACTGAAATTATTCTACAACATTTTTATCGGGCGGTATATTTAAAATTCTTGCAACCTGAAGAGCAACTTCTTTAAATATAGGTGCCGCAACGGTATTACCCCAAACAGGCCCGCCTGCGGAAGCGGAATCGACTACAACATAAATTAATATTTGAGGATTATTGGCGGGCAAATATCCGATAACAGATGCATAAAGCGCATCGGAATATCCTTTTTTATTTTCCATAGGTTTTTTAGAAGTACCCGTTTTCCCCGCAACAGAATATTTATCAAGATTGATATATGATTTTGAGTTAGAGACACTTTTTGCAAGAAGCTGTGTGACAATCTGAGCCGTTTCGGGACTTACTGCCTGAACATACTTGATTTTTTCTTTTTCTTCCTCAGGTGAATATTTAATAACATGCGGAGTAACTCTTACACCGTTATTTGCCAATGCGGAAACTGCGGATATCATCTGAATGGCAGTTACGGAAGCGCCATAACCGTAACCCATTGTTGCCTGTCTTGATTTATCCCATTTATAAGGTTTGGGAAGCAAACCGGAAGATTCACCCGCCAAATCAATTCCGCTTTTTTGCCCGATACCGAGTTTGGATAATATTGTATAAAATTCAACTGGATTCATCATCAACGCTATATTAGCACTTCCTACGTTGCTTGAATGTTCAAGTAAGTAAACAAGACTTATCATTCCGGGATTAGGATGTTTATTATAGTCATAATTAGTTATAGTCCAATTTCCAAGCTGCATTTTACCTGTATCAAGAACCTTACTCCATGGTTTTATTTTTCCGCTTTCTATTCCGGCTGCAACAGTTAATGTTTTAAATGTTGACCCGGGAGGATAAACATCTGTTAAAGTCCAGTTCTTGAGACGGATTGCTTCTGTTTTCTTATAATTGTTCGGGTTATATCTTGGATAAACGGCATATCCCAATATTTCACCGTTTTTAGGATTCATTACGATGACTGCACCTCTTGAAGCCTGCTTTAAATTAATCATATTTAAAAGTTCCCGCTCGCAAACATGCTGTATAGCCGAATCAATTGTAAGAGTGACGGTTTTACCCACTCTTGGCGTTGCCGCGGAAATAGGATCCGTTTTGGCATCATAAATAATATCGCCTCTCGGAGTTCTTTGGATTTTTACATCCTCACCGACATCTTCAAGTGCTTTTCTTGCAGTATATTCAACTCCTGATGATGTCCCGGCATCAGGATTATAATATCCTATAATGTGTGCGGCAAGCTCATCTTGCGGATAAACTCTGTCATTTTTTTTATCAAGACTAAGTTCACGAAGCCCTAATTTTTTTATTTGCTCCGCAGTTTTCCTGTCTATGTCTTTTTTTAGAAGGATTACCGTAGAACCTCTGTTTATAGTCTTTTCTATATTTGCTTTACTTATTCCTATAACAGGTGCAAGTATTTGGGCAAGTTCCGAAGGTTTATGATCAAAATACTCACGGTGTGCATAAAGATTATATGATGTTTGATCACTTGCCAGTCTTAATCCGTTACGGTCGACTATTTGCCCTCTGTATATAAAATTCTTACTGTATCTTTGATTATTTGCCCTTACTTTATAATGTCTTATATCGACAATTTGAAGCAAAAACAAATATATAATTGAAATACAAAAAAGCGCCAATACAAAAACGTGCGCATACTTTATTCGTTTTTCAATATTTCTGAGTTTTTCCCTGCTGTCATTTTCAGGCATATACCAAATCCCTCTATAAAAGAGTATCACAAGAACATGCCGGAGTAAAAGACTTAATTAAAATTAATATCCTACAGACCATTTATAGTTTATATTTTTTTCCGAGTTTTTAGGAACTTCGGCAACTCTGACTGCAGGAATTTCTATAACTTTCTTTGCGGTATCAAGTGTCATTTTATTATGTATAACGACATCCATTTTATTGAAAGAATGTAAATTATCAAGTTTATTTTGAAGTTCAATATTCTCGTTTGAAAGAGCAATTATTTCTCTTCCGAGATTGTTCATACTCTTTTCACTGTCCGAAACAAAATAATAACTGACAGCAGAAAGGATAACAAGAAAAATCAGAACTTTATTTAAAAGCCTGTTAAGTTTTTCACTGTATGATTTTCTTTCGGCATGCTTTGGAAATTTTCCGTATATAACAGGAGTTGATACGGGAGCCTTAACGGCATTTTGACCGTATATATATGAACTGTCTATATATCTTATTGAACTTCTGCCCAAAGATGTCTCCCCTGATATTATTTATTAATTCTTTTTGCGATTCTCAGTTTGGCTGACCTTGACGGAGGATTCCGTCTTATTTCATCATCACTTGCGGCTATTGGTTTTTTATTAACCATTTCCAACAAAGGCTTGTTATAAACCGGCATAGCACTCATTTGCAATAATGCATACCTTTTTGATTCCCCATTTTTATCAGTCGGTATCTGATCGTCAATCCACTCATTAGAATAACGTTTTAAAAATCTTTTTGCTATTCTGTCCTCCAAAGAGTGGAAAGTAACTATTGATAGTATAGCATCATTTGATAATAATGTAAGCACTTCATTTAATGTATTTTTAATATTGTTAAGTTCATCATTAACTTCAATTCTTATTGCCTGAAATACTCTTGTCGCCGGATGAATTTTTGATTTTATTCTTGGTGTTGCATCAAACACAATATTGACAAGCTCTTGCGTCGTTTCTATTTTCTTCTTTTTGCGTTCTTCAATTATTTTTTTTGCAATTCTTTTTGAAAATCTTTCTTCTCCGTATTCACTGAAAATACGAACTAATTCATCCTCTTTGTAATCATTCACCACGTCATAAGCTGAGAAATCAGCCGATCGGTCAAATCGCATGTCTAATTTCGAATCCTTTAAAAAGCTGAAACCCCTTTCAGCAGAAGTCAATTGGTGAGTTGACGCACCAAAGTCAAAAACAATTCCGCCCGTTATTTCATTAATATTATTTTCTTCTAAATATTTCTTAATGTTTGTATATGAAGAATGAACAATAGTTAAGTTTTCGTAATCTTTCAACTTATGTTTTGAAAAATTCACCGCATCAATATCAACATCAAAAGAAATCAATCTGCCAGAAGGGGAAATCCTTTTTAATATAAGCTCACTGTAACTGCCGCCGCCCAATGTTGCATCTATATATAATTTCCCGCTTTCACAGTTAAGTGCATCGACAGCTTCTTTCAACATAACAGGATAATGGTTAAATTCAGACATTTAATCAATATCCTTTAATTAATTTCCGCAAGTTTTTCAAGTTTAATTTTTTGATCATGTTCCATAAGGAGCTCTATAAGCTCATCAAGGTCACCGTCAATAACAGTCCATACATTTAAATTTTGACCTATTCTGTGATCGGTTAATCTGCCTTGAGGGAAATTATATGTTCTTATTCTTTCCGAACGATCTCCCGTACCGACCTGAGAACGTCTTAAGTCAGTAACTTCTTTCATCTGCTTTTGAACTTCCAAATCATAAAGTTTAGCTTTTAAAATTTGCAGGGCTCTTTCTTTATTTTGCAGCTGTGAACGTTCTTCCGTACAGAAAATCATAATTCCCGTAGGTTTATGGAACACTCTTGCGGCAGTTTCAACTTTATTAACGTTTTGACCGCCTGCACCGCCCGAACGTGCAGTTGTTATTTCAATATCATTCATATTAAGTTCCACTTCAACATCATCAACTTCAGGCATAACAGCAACTGTAGCTGTCGAAGTATGAACTCTGCCCTGAGATTCTGTTGCCGGAACCCTTTGAACCCTGTGAACTCCGGATTCATATTTCAATTTCGAATATATACTATCGCCTTTAATTGAAATAATTACTTCCGAGACACCTCCGGCTTCACAATCCGTTCTGCTCAATATTTGGGTTTGCCATCCCTGTTTATCGGCGTATCTCAAATACATTCTCATCAAATCGCCCGCAAAAATATTAGCCTCATCACCGCCTGCCGAGCCTCTTATTTCGAGCATAATGTCTTTATCATCCATCGGGTCTCGCGGTAAAAGAAGAACTTTCATCTTTTCTTCCAAATCGGCCATTTTTTGTTCATTTGCTGCAATTTCTCCGCGCAAAAATTCCTTCATGGACTCGTCATTTTCACCTTTTATCATTTCATGAGCATCTGCTACCGCTTGCTCGCAATCTTTCCAGGTATGATAAACTTCAACGGTTTCTTCCATTGCTTTTCTTTGTTTTGACAATGTCTTAAAACGATTATAATCCTGAATAACTTCAGGGTCGGATAAAATTTGACCGAGTTCTTCATATTTACTTTCTATTTGAAGGATTTTATCAAGCATATCATTCATAGTATTTGTTCCTTAGTGGGTTTTCTGCCGCAAGATTTATCTTCATCACAATATCCGAGACGTTCACATTTCGGAACGAGATAATCTTTAAGCCATTCTTCTTCTTTTACAAGTTCTTCACACATTCTTTTAATCAAAATTCTTATTTCCGTCTGAGCGCGGGTACACAATCTTAAATTTGCAAGATGAATAAGTTCTCTTAAATTCATACTTACAACCATTGATGTTGATGCGGCATTAGGAAGCACTGCTCTTGCATCTTCTGCAGGTATTCCGTTTTCTGTTAATTCAAGATAAAATTTTGAAATTTCGGACATAAAATTATCAAATTTTTCTTTCAGTTCGGGATTTCTTTCGATTGTATCCGGAATAAGATAATCAAACTGTCCTTTTTCTTTAACGTATCGCTGCGATTTTTGTGAGAATGATACATGTCTGTGTCTTACAAGCTGATGAGAGCATGCTCTTGAAATATTACTGATAGCGAAACTGACCTGAACATGTTCAATTGTGGAATAATGCCCTGAAGATATAACTCTGTTGATGAGTTTCAGCATTTTTTCCTTATCCTGTGCCGATTCACAGTCAAAAATATTCAGCGGAGAATCTGCACTGTAACAAGTCCGGCAAGCCGTATATATTGTTTTTAAAAGATTCTGCGGCTTTGATATAAGCCTTACACAGGCATACTTGTCTTCAGGCATATTTTTCTCCTTTTGATACTTAAATACCCACATTTAATGTGGGTATTAAACTATTGCATAACGTGTACTTATTTTTTGTTTTGTTGATAACGTTTTTTGAATTTTTCGATACGTCCTTCAGTATCAACGATTTTCTGGTTGCCTGTATAGTAAGGATGACAGTTGTTGCAAATTTCAACTGTGATATCATCCAAAACGGAACCTGTTTCAATTTCGTTACCGCATACACATTTTATAACCGTTTTTTTGTAATCCGGATGTATTTCTTTTTTCATTTTAACTCACCTCTGTTCTCATTCAATAATTGAATTATATTCACTAAAAATTTTATATCAAGTAATATAATTCCTTTTAAAATTAAAATGTTACATTTAAAAAATATTTAAAAATCAATTGAATATATGTATTAAAATACAAGAAATGTGGTACTATAATAATATGTACATATAAGGAAGTGATAGATAGATGAAAAAAGCGTTTACCCTTTCTGAAGCACTGGTAACACTTGCTATTATAGGTGTTTTGGCTGCTATATTGATTCCGGTAATAAATAATGCGCGTCCGGATAAGGATAAAATAGTATACAAGAAGGCGTTATACAGCTTGCAAACAGCTGTTGCAAATGCAATGAATTCGGCATATGTATCTGACGGATTCGGCACCGGAGGAGATACGTCCTGGGCTGGCGGAAATAATCCCGGCGGAGATATGTCAAACGTTTCAAACTGGTGGGGTAATGGATCGGGTGACGGTTCCGGAGGCAACGGTTCCGGCGACGGTTCAGGTGACGGCTCTGATTCGGGCGGAAGCAATTCTTTTTGCAAGGCTGTTGCTGATTCGTTAAATATTGCCGGCGGCACTAACTGCAGCGGACCTTCAAGCTACGACAATCCTAACTTTATTACCACAGATGGTATAAGATACTGGGGATTGGAAGATGACTCCGAATTTTCGACTACAGACGGAAACGGTTATAAAGATATTTATGTAGACAGAAATGTCAGCAAAAATGAAAGAAAAAGTCTCGGAAGAATTCGTATGAAAGACAGCGAAATAACCAGCAACAATGACCTTGGTATGAAAATCAGAGTTAAATGGGACGGTAAAGTATTTACTCCCGATGATGACAGCTACGGTTATGAAAACGGCTTGATAGAACAATCTCTTGACGTTATTCAAAAATAATATCCGATAAAATCAAAATAAAAGAGAACCGAAAAAACGGTTCTCTTTTTGTATTGTATAAACCATTTTTCCATGGTAGAAAATAGATAGAAGAATTAAGGAGAAAAATATGAGTGAAAATTTACGTGCTGAAATAGGTATAATAGGCGGAAGCGGATTTTACAGTTTTTTTGAAGAATCCGGAAATCCTTTTGAAGAGATAAACGTAGATACTCCCTACGGAAAACCTTCGGATACCATTACAATAGGTAAAATATCGGGACATACCGTTGCATTTATACCGAGACACGGGCGTGACCACAGATTTTTACCCCATACAATCAATGCAAGAGCAAATGTCTGGGCATTAAAATCACTCGGCGTAAAAAGAGTCATTTCTCCTTGCGCGGCAGGCAGCCTGCAAAAGCACGTAAAACCGGGAGATTTTGTAGTATGCGATCAATTTGTTGACTGGACGGACGGAAGAAAAAATACTTTCTTTGAGGGCCCTGACTGTGTACACCCGAGCGCTGCAGATCCTTATTGTCCCGAACTAAGACAAATTGCAATTAAAAAAGCCAAAGAACTTGGCATAACAGTTCATGAAACAGGTACTGTAGTTGTTATAAACGGCCCGAGATTCACAACAAAAGCAGAATCGAAATTCTTTACTAATCAAGGCTGGGAAGTTATTAACATGAGTCAATACCCTGAAGTCCATCTGGTAAGGGAGTTAGATATGTGCCCTGTCACAATAGCACTTATAACAGATTATGATGCGGGTCTTGTCGGAGATGTTCCGCCCGTTACTCATCAGGAAGTTATTCAGGTATTTAAATCAAATATTTCAAGATTAAAAACTTTATTGCTCTCAATAATAGAAGAGATTCCGGTTGAAAGAAACAACTGCACATGTTATAACACATCACACACTTCATAAAAGAGGCAGCTATGATATCTTATATAATTTCAATTTTATTTAAAGTCATATATTTTATTATGATATTTGCGGTATTGTTGAGCTGGATACCTATTATAGATATAAGAAAAGAGCCTGCACTTACGGTAATAAAAATATTTAATGCAATAATGGCGCCTTTCAGAGCAATCATTCCTCCTATAGGAATGATTGATATATCACCAATAGCTGCTTTTCTGGTTTTAGGTTTTGCAGAAAGATGCATATACAAAATATTATTTTATTTCGGACTGTAACTATCCCATCAAAACCCACAAAACTCTTCTGAGTCCACGTGCAATTAATATTGCCATAAATGAGAAAACAAGGTCATATAATAACTTTGAAATCGATTGATAATATATCCAGTTTGTAACGAAATCGAATGAATCATGTCTTAAAACCGCTATTACAGACATATATAAAATTCCTATTATATGTATTGCAAGAACTCCGAAAACAGCAGCTTTAACCATATTTAAAACAGAAATTCTGCCTTTTAAAAATTTAGATGAAATTAAAACAGCGAAAATATAAGCAAAAATATAACCGAAATTATATTGAAATACATATGAAAGACCGCCGCCAAGAGCAAAAACGGGGAAAAACGGAGTAAGCCCCATCAAAATATATGTAATTACGGCAATAAGCCCCCAGCACTCACCCAATAATGCAGCAGTAAAGAGAATAACGGGAATCTGGGGTATGTATTCAAACTTTAAATAAGAACCGATTGAATCTTCTCCCAAATTAAAATTAATTTTAACCTGAGTAAATGTTGCTATTATAATAACAGCAATGCAAACACTCATTATTGCGAGTGTTCCGAGACAAAATTTTATGCGGTAGTTTTTTTTGTGAAATTTTGTTATTTCGGCTTTGACTCTTTTACTTATCATAAGAATATTTCACCTTGTTGATACTTATTTTTATTTTTTCAAAATTATTCTTAAATGTATCATACCAGATATTTTGAGTAAACATAATAAGAGCATTTTCTCCGTTATCCTGATAATATTTTTTCCGCATTCCGACAGAGGAAAACAGAAACTTCTCATATAATGATATAGCGGCTATATTACTTTCACGAACTTCAAGAGTTATATATTTAACCATATTTTTATAACAATCTTCAATTGTTTTAATTATAAGCAGCTGTGCAAGCTGCAATCCTCTGTAATCAGGATGAACGGCAAGCGTTGTTATATGGCTTTCTTCCAATATTTGCCATGAGCCGAGGAATGCAAGAATTTTGCCGTTTTCATCTTTTACACAATAATAATATGCAAGTTTATTGGAAAGTTCACCGTAAAATGACTCTTTTGACCAGTGATGTTCGGGGCGGACCATTTCTTCAACAGCAAAAACACCGTCTATATCATCTCTTGTCATTCGTGTAATTTCAACTTTTTGCATATTATATATCCCCACAAAATTTTATCAAAGAGCATTGAAAGTTTCAAATGTTATAATGTTTTTATGATTAAACATGCATATATTCATATTCCGTTTTGCATAAGGAAGTGCCGTTATTGTTCATTTGTTTCGGGACTTGATATATCCGAGAAAGATTTGTATTTGAAATCTTTATTGAAAGAAATCAAATCAAAATATAAATCGGAAGCATTAGAAACTTTATATATAGGAGGCGGTACTCCGTCTTTACTGGAAGCAGAAGATATAGAAAATATAATAAATCATTTTAATTTTAAAGATAATGCCGAAATAACTCTTGAGGCAAATCCAGAAACAGTATCTTCAAAAAAATTTTCACTCTTCAGAAAATCAGGGATAAACAGAATATCTCTCGGTATTCAAACATTTAATAACAGTATTTTATCCCAAATAGGTCGAAATCATGACGAAAAATGCATATATAAGGCAATAGAAACAATATTAAACACGGGATTTGAAAATATCAGTATTGACCTTATATACGGGCTTCCTTCACAAACAACTGAGTCTTTCAAATCGGATTTGGAAAAAGCCGTTAATTTAAAAATAAAACACATATCCGCATACGGATTAAAAATTGAAGAAGGCTCATATTTTTATAAAAATCCTCCCTCTTTGCTTCCTGATGAAGATATGCAGGTTCAATGTTTTTTAGAATTATGTGATTTTTTAAAATCACATAAATTTGAGCATTATGAAATAAGTAACTTTGCAATACCCGGATTTATGTCAAGACACAACCTTTGTTATTGGAAAAATAAAAACTACTACGGATTCGGATTAAATGCTTCGGGCTATGAGGGTAATATAAGATACAAAAATACATCAATTTTTAATGAATATATTAATAATCCGATAAAAAGAGAAGAAGAAATAACACTTACAAAAAAACAGACAGAAGAAGAAGAAATTTTTCTTGCTCTAAGACTAAAAGAGGGTATCAATATATCAAAACTGAAACCTCATCATCACAAAATAATCGAAAAATATCAAAAATATAACCTTCTGGAAGTTGAAAAAAATCATCTGAAACTTACCGAAAAGGGTATTCTTCTCAGCAATGAAATAATGTCGGAATTTATTGATTAATGATGTTCGGATTCTGCATTATACATGCCGGTTTTAGAACCTGCCACAACAAAAGTAAGCGGTAAAACTTTAGATGTAACCTTTGAAATTGCTTCGGCATCTTTTAATAATAAATTTGCTGTCAGACAAAGATCATCCGCATGCAAAAGATAATCTTCCGCTTTAACATCATGTTCAACTTCTTCTTTAAAAACTTTATTATTGATTTTATTCATTACGGCATTACCGATTTCCATACCGCCGACCAAAGATACTATTGTAACGACCATCTTTGGCAATGCGGAAAGAACAACATTGGCAGCCTTTGTAAATTTGTTATTTCCTTTTAATTGAGGCATTTTAAAACCGGATTTTTCAAGAAGTTTTGAAGCGCCGGCCAATAAACCGACAGGACACAATACATTTCCGAAGAATTGCTGCGAGGCTTCTCTTAATTTTAGTTTATGATTTTCTTTATTTTTGTCAGCCAATAAACCACCTGCAAGTCCGCCGAGTATTGAACCTACGCCTAAGAGAATAACATCTTTTTCTTCGTAGTTAAGATTTTTTAGTGAAACTGCAGGATTTTTTCTTTTCGCCATTGTATATATTCCGCCCACAGTAGCAGCAATACCCGCTAAAGTTCCGATAACGGATGCAGCTGCAATTTTCTTATTCGCCTTTTTTTCAAATTTATCACTGCCGGTTTCAACAGGAATCGGAGTATATTCATTTTCGGCAACATGCTTTTTGCTGCTCCAATTATATCTTCCCGGGTTATTAATGGCTGTGCTTAGTATATTCATTGTTTCTCCATAAGAAATTCATTCTCTTTAAAACTCGTCAATAAATTTTATTGTCATATTATTTATCATTATTTACAATATTAACATGATTGATACACATTCGCACATAAATTTTCCGGAATACAGAACAAATTTTTCTGAATTCATAGAAAATCTTAAAAAAGAAAACATTGAAAAAGTGATAATTCCGGGAGTAGACCCGTCAACTTTTGATGAAATAATAAACTTATGCCGGAAATATGACATGCTCTACGGTGCAATAGGAGTACATCCTTCAGAGTGCTTAACCTACACAAAACATACACGGCAAATAATTTGTGAAGCAGTGAAAAATCCGAAAATTATTGCAATAGGAGAAATCGGACTGGACTATTATTGGACAACAGAAACAAAAGAAGAGCAAAAATCCGTTTTCAGACAACAGCTGAAAATAGCACAGGAGGTGCAGCTTCCCGTCATTATACATGACAGGCAAGCCCATGAAGATACATTTAATATTTTAAACGAATTTAAAAATTTAAAAGATGTTGTCTTTCACTGTTTTTCCGGGACGCCCGAATTTGCAAAAAGATGTACGGACAAGGGTTATTATATAGCAATCGGCGGAGTTGTAACATTTAAAAATGCAAAAGATTTAAAAGAAACTGCAAAAATTGTTCCTGCTGATAAACTTCTTCTTGAAACAGATGCACCCTATCTCACCCCTGTTCCTTTCAGGGGGAAATTAAATTCGCCCGAATATTTAAAATATATAGCACAGGAAATTGCAAATCTCAGAAATACAAGTACGGAAGAAATCCGGCAGCAAACAACAATAAATGCAAAGAGGTTATTTAATTTTTAATGAAAAAAGAACGTCTTGATAAAATACTTACGGATAAAGGTTTTTTTGAAACGAAAAGTAAAGCACAGGCTGCAATTATGGCCGGTGACGTGAAAGTTAACGGCACGGTTATAACAAAGGCAGGATCTCTTATTGAACCTAAGGAAAATACAGTTTTTGAAATCAAGTCTATGCCTTTTGTATCAAGAGGCGGTTTTAAACTTGATAAAGCAATAAAAACATTTAATATAGATTTAACCGGTAAAATATGTCTTGATGCCGGAGCATCCACCGGAGGATTCACTGATTGTATGCTGCAAAACGGTGCAAGAAAAGTATACTCCGTAGATGTAGGATACGGACAAATCGCCTGGAAATTAAGAACCGATGAACGGGTTAAAGTTATAGAAAAAGTAAATATAAAAAATTGCAATGAATCAGATATCTACTTTCCCGGTGAAAAAAAAGCAAACTTTCTTACAATGGATTTATCTTTTATCTCAATAACAAAAGTATTAAATAACCTTATTTTGCTGGCGGATAAAACGAATTTTGAAATCGTATCTTTAATAAAGCCGCAATTTGAAGCAGGAAAAGATCAGGTCGGAAAAAACGGAGTAGTAAAAGAGAAAGAAACTCATATTGAAGTTATAAATAACATTATAAACCACGCCAAAATATTAAATCTTAAAATTAAAGGATTGTCATTTTCTCCGATAAAAGGGCCGAAAGGAAACATCGAATATCTTATTTATCTTTCAAATACAGGCGAAGATACGGATATTGAGGTTTCAAAAACCGTTGATGAAGCGCATCAAATGACATAGTTTACTGATTTACGGCGAAATCAAACCTTTGCTGAACGGGTTCCGCTTCAAACAAATCTCCGACACTGCAGCCTATAGCATCACAAAGTCTGTCCATATTTTCATACGAAGGCTGCGTTCTTCCGCTTGCCCATGAATACACGGTTTGCTGGGGCAAATCCAAAACCTTTGCAAGTTTATATAAACTCCACCCCTTTTTCGCTTTTACCGTTTCTTTGATTTTTATTTTCATCTCGCCTCCGCTGATTATTCAACAAATATGTATATCATTATACACTTGTTACAATTGTTAATATACTATATTAGTCTATTTTTCATCCGTTTATAGGACTATTTTCAATTAATTTCCTATAAAACAAGTATGAATATAATTTCATACGTTTAATTTATTTCAATTGAGGAATATTATTCTTATAATTGTTTTAAATTGGAAAAATTTTCAAAAAAGTATATAATTTAAATTATAGAAAATTGTTTTTCCTAAAAACAAAGAAGAGGATAATAAAATGAAAAAAACTTTTATACTGGCTGTTATGACAGCACTAATCGGTTCTTTTACCGTTAATGCGGTACAAGCGGCATATACTCCTCAAGAAAGTAAGGAAATAATTCAGACGGCTATTTCAAAATACAAACAGAAAAACTATCTCGGGTGTATTTCCGATTTAAAAATTTATAATGAACAGGATCCGTCAAGCGCAGTGGCCTGGTATTATCTGGGGAGTTCTTATATGAACATAGCAATGAAAGATGAGGCCAGAAATGCTTTTGAAAAAGTAATAAGTCTTAATACTGTTCCCCAGTTAACATCATATGCAATTCAAGCAAATTTATGCATGGATGATGTTACAAAATGTAATTATCAAAATTTCACGGTTGATGAAATACAAAAATTAAGATCAAATCCTCACGGTTTCTTTGAAAGTTTGTTAAATGCAGGAAATGCAGAACCCGAAATTAAAGATGAAAATATTATGGAAATTGATAAATTAATTGACGGAGCATATTCCGGAAATATTCATCCCGATGCAAAAGCATTTATTGATCAGGAAAGAATTAAAATTCAACAATCAAAAATGAATGCATCAAGACTTAACGCATTAAAGTCAAATCCAAGCCAACAACAGCCGGCAGCAAAATCATAGAAATGAATAAAACAGAAATAAATAATTTATTATATGCAGAAAAAAATTACTCCAAGATTAAAGAATTACTTCAAAATTCAGACGAATCTTGGAGTTTTAATATACTTGCAAAAATTTCTTTAAATGAAGGAAAAATAAAACAGGCGCTTGAACTTTTTAAAAAAGCCGGAAACACGGAGTGTATGGGATATTGTTATTTTCTTATGGGGGAATTGCAAAAAGCAATACCGGTTCTTCTTCTGACAAAAGAATCTTCACCGTTCACGAAATGGCTGTTATTCCTTATCTCTTTTAGCGAAGGGAAAACAGATACTCATCCCACATTCTTTCAAATTAGAAATTTTTATGAACAGGATCTTGAAATGCTTTTAAATACAAAGCAATACAAAATCGTTCAGAAAATTCTTGATAATAATCCGTATTTTGCAAAGTTTAATTCGGAAGTATACAAATATAGCGCAAGAGTACTTTTTAACCGTGGATTTAATGAAGAAGCGAAGATGTTTTTGAATAAAAGTCTTGATGTGTGCTATAAAGATCCCGAAACCCACTACATATTGGGAGAAATATACACAAAAGAGGGAAACAAAATAAAAGCATTGTCGGAATTTAAGAAGGCTATTGCCATATCGGGGATATATAAACCTGCACAAAAGCGTATAAAAGATTTGCAGGGCTGATTGTATTATTTGTATTATGTTGTAAAATAAATATATAAGAGTCTTATTAGGAGAAGTAAAGCATGTTTGAACGTTTTACGGAGAAGGCTATAAAAGTAATAATGCTTGCACAAGAAGAAGCAAGAAGACTGGGTCATAATTTTGTAGGTACGGAACAGGTATTACTGGGGTTAATAGGTGAAGGAACCGGAGTTGCCGCTAAAACATTGAAGGCAATGGGTGTTACTTTAAAAGATGCCAGAGTAGAAGTTGAAAAAATTATAGGCAGAGGTTCGGGCTTCGTTGCGGTAGAAATTCCTTTTACGCCTAGAGCAAAAAGAGTTTTGGAACTATCCTGGGATGAAGCAAGACAACTCGGACATAATTATATCGGTACGGAACATCTTCTTTTGGGATTGATAAGAGAAGGTGAAGGTGTTGCGGCAAGAGTACTTGAAAATTTGGGTGTTGATCTTAATAAAGTAAGAAGCAATGTTATAAAAATGCTCGGCGAAACAAAGCCGGCGCAAACATCATCAACATCAAGCTCTTCATCAGGTAAAACAAAAACCCCGAGTCTTGATGAATTTGGTACAGACTTAACTTTGGCAGCACAGGAACAGCGTCTTGATCCTGTTGTTGGCAGAGAAAAAGAAATAGAGCGCGTTATACAAATCCTAGCAAGAAGAACAAAAAATAATCCCGTTCTTCTAGGTGAACCGGGTGTAGGTAAAACGGCAGTTGTTGAAGGGCTTGCAGCAAGAATAATAAATTCGGAAGTTCCGGACATTTTAGACGGAAAGAAAGTCATTCAGCTTGATATGGGACTTTTGGTTGCGGGTACCAAATACCGCGGAGAATTTGAAGAACGTCTCAAAAAAATTATGGATGAAATAAGGCAGGCAGGTAATGTAATCCTGGTTATAGATGAAATGCATACCTTAATCGGTGCGGGTGCCGCAGAAGGGGCAATAGATGCTGCTAACATATTAAAGCCTGCTCTTTCAAGAGGAGAAATTCAGGTTATCGGTGCGACAACCTCGGATGAATACAGAAAATATGTTGAAAAAGATCCTGCTCTTGAAAGAAGATTCCAATCAATTCTTATTGAAGAGCCGTCTGTTGAAGATACAATTGAAATCATAAAAGGGTTAAAACCCAAATATGAAGACCACCACAAACTTACTATTTCCGATGAAGCAATTGTAGCGGCAACAGAACTTTCTTATAAATATATTAACGACAGATTTTTGCCTGATAAAGCAATAGACATAATAGATGAAGCAGCTTCAAAATTAAGAATTCAAACAAGTGCTCTTCCTCCCGAAGGAAAAGAACTTGAAAAACAGCTTAAAGAAGTTATCAAGCAAAAAGAAGATGCCATAAGAAATCAGGAGTTTGAAACAGCATCAAACTTAAGAGATGATGAAGCGGATTTAAAAGAAAAAATTCGTGAAATGTCCTTAAAATGGCGCGAAGATAATGAAGATAATAAGCCGACGGTAACTGCGGAACAGGTTGCACAGGTTGTCAGTATGATGACCGGTATTCCTACAACAAAAATAACCGAAGGCGAAAGTGAACGCCTGTTAAAATTGGAAGAGACTCTGCATAAAAGAGTTATCGGGCAGGAACAGGCCATCGTTGCTCTTTCAAAAGCAATAAGACGTGCAAGAGTCGGCTTAAAATCGCCCAACAGACCAATCGGAAGTTTTATCTTCTCGGGACCTACCGGTGTTGGTAAAACCGAGCTTGCTAAAGCACTTGCAGAAGCGGTATTCGGCAGTGAAGACAGCATGATTCGTATTGATATGTCAGAATTTATGGAAAAACATTCGACATCAAAATTAATCGGCTCACCTCCCGGATATGTAGGTTATGATGACGGCGGTCAATTGACCGAACTTATCAGAAAGAAACCCTATAGCGTTATTCTTTTTGACGAAATTGAAAAAGCACATCCGGATGTATTTAACATAATGCTTCAGATTTTAGATGACGGACGATTAACGGATTCAAAAGGAAGACATGTTAATTTCAAAAATACAATCATCATTATGACAAGTAACGTCGGAGCAAGCATGATTACAACCACTAGCAAACTCGGTTTCTCAGTCGCTGATGATGAGCAGAAAGATAAATATGAAAAACTAAAAGACACTGTAATGGATGAAATGAAAAAAGCATTCCGTCCCGAATTTCTTAACAGAATTGACGATATCATTGTATTTGCGCACCTGTCTAAACCGGAAATCCGTCAGATTGTGGACTTAATGTTAAATGACTTATTTAAACGTTTAGAATCACAAAATCTGAATATTGAAGTAACGGAAGAAGTCAAAGATTTCCTCGGCGAAGCAGGATATTCGGAAGCATACGGTGCAAGACCTTTAAGAAGATTAATTCAAAAGAAAATCGAAGACGGTCTCGCAGAAGAAATTCTTTCGGGTAAATATCAGCAAGGTGATAAAATCATACTTAAACTCAAAGATCAAAAAATCGTTTTTGAGAGCGAAAAAGCAGAATAAAAGAAAAAGCCTCCCATCAGGGGGCTTTTTTTTTCGCAAAAAACATGTTAGAATACAAGTATGAGAAAAATATTGTTGAACTGTTTATCATCTTATTCATCTGACACCTGAAGTGAGTGTTCTCGTTTTTAGTGTCAATTTAATTTTAAAGAATAAGAGTAAAGGCGGTTTTTATGCATAGATTTTCATTGCATTTCTCGGTAATGTTTTTATTACTGGCAGTTTTGATGCTGTTCGGTGTATTATACTTTAATATGCCGATGTTATTAAGCGGTAATAAATTAGTATGGTTCGTTTTATTGAATTCGTTGATGTTTGTCGGCGTCGGTATATTTTTTGTCGTATTCAAAGACAGAATTTTTCTTTACTTTGAAAATTACAGAAGAGAGAAACAAATTTAACCTTCGGGAAAAATACTTGCCGCATTATATGAACTTCTTGTAAGCGGAGAAAAGAAGGTATGTTTTATGCCGATTTTCCGGGCAATAAGGGTTAATTCTTCATATTCACAGGGTTTATAATAGCGAACAACTTCAAGATGCTGTTTTGAAGGCTGAATATATTGACCGATAGTAACTATATCGCATTTTATTCCGGCTAAATCTTCAAATGTATTTATAAGTTCTTCTTTTGTTTCACCAAGTCCGACCATTAAACCCGTTTTTGTTAAAATATTCGATGTTTCTTTTATATATTGCAAAAATTCTAATGAGCGGCTATATTCTGCCTGCGGGCGGGCTTTTCTATATAAAGACGGAACAGTTTCAATATTATGGTTAAAAACATCGGGTTTTTCCTGAATAACAGTATCAATACTATTTTTATTACCCTTAAAGTCCGGTGTTAAGACTTCTGTTCTTACTTTAGAATCGGCTTTTTTTATTTGCTTTATTACAGAAGCAAAATGATTTGCCCCGCCGTCAGGTAAATCGTCTCTTGTAACCGATGTAATAACAACATATTTAAGAGAAAGTTTTAAAACCGCATCTGCAATTTTTTGAGGTTCTTCAGGATTTAAAGGTTCGGGGAGAGCACAGGAAATATTACAGAATCTGCAATTACGCGTACAATTTTTACCCATAATCAAAAATGTAGCGGTATTTTTAGCATAACACTCACTTTTATTCGGACAGCGCGCAGACTCGCAAACAGTATTAAGACAATTATCCTTCAAGACATGTCTTACTGTTTTTGTCTTTTCTGTATCTATAATTCCTTTTTTTAAATATTCGGGCAATCTTTGCATAAAAAAATTATAGCATAACCGATATTATTTATTTACCAGCAGAGCCATTGGCCCATAATCAAAAGTAAACTCCACCATATCATCCGCGCTCGGGAATACAATTTCAGAATAATTATTTGTAACAGCTTCCGCTTTTGCAACGGAATTAGTCATATAATTAAACCCGACAAGAACGGATATCAAAATAAGTGCACTCAGCATTATACCTATTATAACAGCCGCACGTTTATAAACGGCATCAAAAGTATATTTATTTTCGTCTTTAAGCTGTTTTATTATTTTTTTTGAGAAATTCACATTCAAATTATCTTTGAATACAGCCGTAGAATGACGAATATTATTTCTTAAAGTATAAGCATTTGCAAGTTCGACTCTGGCAGGTTTAGATTTTAAAAGGTATTTTCTAAATTTAACACTTTCATCATAGCTGAGTTCATCGTCTATATATGGTGATATATTTTTATAAAAAGTTTCATATTCACGAATATTAAAAAGCTGATTTGCTTCCACGCGTTCAAATTCATTCAATAATTTTTCATATTCAAAATGCAAGTTTTTAACAATTTTCTTCATTTCTAAATACTTAGTATAGCAATCGCTGCAATACTTAAAATGATTCTCAACAAACAATCTGTCTTCGTCACTTAATTTATGTTCAATATACGAAAGAAGCATTGAAGTAATCTTCTTGCATTCGGCATTATTCAAATTTATTTCTCCTCTATGTTAAATAAGGTTTTAAGTATTCCTGCATTTTACTTCTGGCCCGGGCAATTCTTGATTTTACGGTTCCAACATTTGTTTTTGTTATTTTTGCTATTTCTTCATAACTTAAACCCTGCAATTCTCTAAGAATGATTACAAGCCTGAAGTTTGCCGGCAAAGCACATATTGTTTCTTGTATAATTTCCGTAAGTTCTTTTCCCATTGTTTTATCATCCGGATTTAGTGTATTATCACAAATATGAAGCACGCAGCTTTCATTTTCTTCATCGTTATGCCAGAAAGTGTCAATTGATACGGTATCGGGAATTCTTTGTTTTTTACGAAGTTCATCATAAAAAAGATTAGAAATAATCTGTCCCAGCCATGACTTAAACAGTTTGGGATTTTTAAGAGTTTTTATATTTTTGGACATTCTAAAAAGAGCCTCCTGCGTCAAATCGGAAACACTTTCCTTATTTGCACCAAAATAGCAAAATGAAGCATAAACATTCTTTTGTTCACGTCTGATAAGCTCTTCCAAAGCATCATAGTCATCGCTTTGAGCAGTACAAATCAAATCGTAAGAATTCATATCTCTGTATTTCTTTTTGGAAAAACCTCTCAAACAGATACCCCTTTTTGTATTTAATCTAGTGTCGCAGTTTGTCACCGTCTCATCGCCGCCGCCACACTGCTCACTTTTTCAAGTTGCCACTCTCAAAAATTCACTCACGCCTTGGGCTTATCGTGAATTTTTGTTCGGACAATTTCTAATCCAAAAATACGAAAAAAAGAAACCCCATACTATAACCTGTACAGTATAAACAACAGGCTATATATTTCATTAATATAAATATTAAAATATATATAAATAAAACACTTGACTATCAATTATGCTTTAGATAAACTTATAAATGTTGACGGGCTCCCATCGTCTAGAGGCCTAGGACACATCCCTTTCACGGATGCGACAGGGGTTCAAATCCCCTTGGGAGTACCATTTTATTATAAGGAGCCGATAAGGCTCATTTTTTTTGGGAGAAACATAAAAAAAGAATAAAGTTAAACTTTATTCTTTTTTCATTCATATATAACGTTGATTTATTAACCGTCTAAAGCCGATTTCAAAAGTTTATTAAGCGTTTGCGGATTTGCTCTTCCTTGGGTTTCTTTCATAACCTGCCCTACAAAGAAACCAAAGAGCTTATCTCTTCCGCCTCTGTATAATTCAACCTGTGAAGGATTATTTGCAATGACCTTATCAATAATTTCTTTTAAAGCACCTTCATCTGAAATTACGCTTAAGCCTTGTTTTTCAACGAGTTCTTTTGCACTTCCGCCTTCTTTTAACAATGTCACAACCAATTGCTTGCCTATATTATTTGAAATAGAACCGGAAGTTACAAGTTTAATCAACTCAGCAAAAGATTCAACCGTAAGTTTTGTCTCTTCAATTGTAACTTTTTCTTCTTTTAAATATGCGGCTATTTCTTTCATAAGGAAGTTATTTGCAGTCTTAGGGTCAGACCCGAGTTCAACAGCTTTATCATAGAAAAACGCAATATCCATCTGTTCAACTAAGACATTAGCATCATAAGGCGTTAAACCGTAAGAAACATATCTTTGTCTTCTTGCAGCGGGAAGTTCAGGCATAGTCGCAGCAATTTCATTAACCCATTCACGGGAGATTTCAAGCGGCATTAAATCCGGCTCTGGGAAATATCTGTAGTCATGTGCGTCTTCTTTTCCTCTCATCGACTTTGTAACGCCCTGATTGTCATCCCACAATCTTGTTTCCTGAACAACTTCTTCACCCGATTCCACCAAATCAATTTGTCTGTCGATTTCATATTCGATAGCTCTTTGAAGCGCTCTAAAACTGTTTACATTTTTAATCTCGGCTCTTGTACCGAATTCTTTTTGTCCGATAGGACGCACTGAAATATTTGCGTCACATCTCATTGAACCTTCTTCCAAATTGCCGTCACAAACACCGATATATCTCAATATTGTTCTTAATTCTTCCATATAAGCTCTTGCTTCATCAGATGAGCGCATATCAGGTTCTGATACTATTTCAAGAAGAGGTGTGCCTGCTCTGTTTAAATCTACAAGAGAATAGCTTGAACCTGCAATACCGGAAGCACCCATATGGACAAGTTTTCCGGCATCTTCTTCCAAATGAGCCCTTGTTATACCTATTCTTTTGCCTTCTATATCAATATGACCGTTTATACATATCGGTTGGTCATATTGTGAAATTTGATAACCTTTTGGTAAGTCAGGATAAAAATATTGTTTTCTGTCAAATTTGCAGAATTGAGGAATTGTACAATTAAGTGCAAGCCCAGTCAAAATACCCATATTTACACATTCTTTGTTAAGAACGGGAAGGACACCGGGCATGCCAAGCGTTATCGGGCTTACCTGGGTATTTTGCTCATTTCCGAACTCTGTTGAATCACACGCAAATATCTTAGACTTTGTTTTTAATTGTGCATGAACCTCTAAACCTATTACAACTTCATATTTTTTTCTTAACTCTTCCATTGTCGCCATAGACATATCAAAACCTCTAATTTACAATCCTTTTTATATAGATGATATCACGAACATTGAACTAGAGAAAGAAAAATCTTGCAACAATAACCGCCATAACAATACCGATTAAATCTGCAATTATACCCGTTAACAAAGCATATCTGTATTTTTTTATCCCCACAGCGCCAAAATATACCGTTAATACATAAAATGTTGTTTCGGAACTTCCCATCATAATCGCTGCAAGTTTTGAAGTATAAGAATTTACATCATTATTTGAAATTATATCCGAAAACACACCAAGTGCAGCACTACCGGATAATGAGCGTACAAAAGCAAGCGGCAAAATCTCCGCCGGCATATGAATTTTGGCAAGTATACCGGAAAACATTACAGAAACAGATTCTATTACCCCCGAGGCTCTCAGCATTGAAACAGCAACAATTATCGCAACAAGATACGGGATTATATTAACCGTTACTTTAACACCGTCTTTTGCTCCTTCAATAAAAGATTCATAAACAGCAACTTTTCTAATAAGTGCAACCGTCAAAATAATTAAAATTATTGACGGCAAAGCCCATAAAGAAATCAAATCAATAACTGTTCTAAGCATCTTTTTCCTCCCTTATAATCTGCGGAGGAAAAATATGTTTAAATATTTTAGCTGTTAATATTGCACCTATAAACGCCGTTAGAGTTACTATAAAAGTGGGGACAATAATCTCCGTAGGATTTTCACATCCGTTTGCGGCAAGAATTGCTATGACAGTTGCGGGAATTAATTGAAATCCTGCGGTATTCATAGCAAGCAATGTACACATGGAATCCGAGGCGCTTTCTTTATCTTTATTTAACTCTTGCATGCCCGATATTGCTTTTATTCCGATTGGAGTTGCGGCATTGGCAAGACCAAGAGCATTTGCGGAAAAATTCATTGCCACATCTCCTATAATTTTGCTATCGGCAGGTATTTCCGGGAAAATAAGTTTGGCGGCAGGACGCAGGATTTTGGACAAAAATTCAACAATACCCGATTTTTCGGCAATTTTCATTATTCCGAGCCAAAAAGTCATAATGCCTAACAGAGTAAGTATTATTTTAACCGCCAGCTGGGTGCCTGATAATATTGCATTCACAACTTCGCTTAATGTGCCGTTAATTGCACCGAATACAACAGATATAACAATTAAGAAATACCAGATATAATTCATAGTAAGATTATTGTATGTGATAAGGATTAAAAAATCAAAATTGTATATTGACGAAACATTTTTATCATTTTATGATATTGGATGAATGCGAGACTTGTCGTAGTGGCGGAATCGGTATACGCGCACGTTTGAGGGGCGTGTGGAGAAATCCTTGGGGGTTCAAGTCCCCCCTACGACATTTAACTTTTTAGAGCCTTTGTTAATAGGCTCTTTTTTAGTCTGTATTTGTTCTTTACGGGTTCCAAAGTCTATTATTTTGCTAAAATCTTCTGGGTAATTTTCACATGCTTGTTTTGCTTTTTCTGTACGACTTTCGAGGGTTCCAGTCAATGATTTTACATCTGCCGAAAAACTTTGTTTATTTTGCAATTTTCTTTGTCGCAATTGTTCAAATATCGGTTTTAATTTAACCTTTAATGTATTTGTAGCTTCATCAAATAAAATTTCATCCGTAATCGTAGATAAAATAAGCCGTTTTTCATCCAATGTCGCTTTTAAATAAAGTTCTGGTATTCTATTGGCGAAATCAGCAAGTATATTCATCCGAGTCATTCTATCCTTTGAATTTTCACTTAAATTTTGAATTTGTTGACTTATAGAATCCTTCTCTGCTTGCCATTTACGATGAATTTCATTAAAGGTATCATTATCAATAGTTAATTCCCCAGATAATTTTTTCTTAATACCATTGGAAATAGTATCTACAATCTTGCTATATTGTTTTTTAAGTTCTTCTAATGATTTATGTTCATAAGATTGTAAATCGCTAATCGCACTATAAATTTGATGTTTTACATTTTTTAGTTCAATATCTGAAATATTAAAACTGTCCAAAACTTCTTGCATTGCTTCATCTATTAAACATTCTCTAATATTAACTTCTTTTTTGTGCACCTTTTTATAATTCGAACAATGATAATATATGTATGTACCGCTATTATGACCGCCATGTTTAGTTGTACCAACCATAGTATAACCACATTTATCACATTTTATATAGTTAGAGTAAATATATGTTTCTCCTCTGGGCTTCTTATTGCTTGCACCATTAAACATTAATTGAACTCTATAGAATAATTCTTCTGATACTATTGGTTTATGCACTCCGTCATAAACTTTATCACCATATGTAACTTTACCTGCATAAACAGCATTTTTAAGTATATCTTCTATTCTTTTTTTAGGGTATGGTTTACCTTTACCATCAACAAAACCATATTTTGCAAGCTCTTTTCCTAATTTTTCCATCGAAAAAGCACCCGTAGCATACATTTCAAAAATTCGTTTTATATAATATTCTTTATTTGGGTCTGGTACAATAATGCCATGTTTATGCTCATCTCTAACATTTAAGTACCCTACAGGTGCTTTGCCTAATTTGTAACCCTTTTCTGCCCTATTTTTTATTACTGTTCTTGTTCTATCTTTTGTGTTTTCAAGCTCATCTTCTGCTTGCCCGATATATACACCTAATAAAACTTTTTTAACTTTTCTTATGTCTTCAAAATTTTCCATAATACTTGCGATAGTACAATCATTGTTTTTTATAGGTTTCAAGATTTCACCAAAAAAATCTTCTTGACATCTTGATAGTCTATCCAACTTCCAGACAATTACACATTTAACTTTATTATGTTTTATGTATCGTAATAAATTTTTTAAGCCTTGCCTATTAGTATTAGCCCCCGTTTTTCCAGCATCTTCAAAATAAACAAAATTATAATTTTTTGCTTTTGCCCATTTTTCGCACTCGTCTTTTTGCATATCCAAACTTAAGCCACTGCTTGCTTGTTCTGCGGAACTAACTCTTGTGTAAATTGCAACTATTTCCTTTTTTATTTTGGCACTATGCAACTTGTTCATTTTTTACTCCCTTCCCATTATTGCATGGGAATTCATTTTTATCTACTCTTAATCCAATAATTGTAATATTTTGCATCAGTTGAGCAATTAAACAACTGTCTTCTAAATCACTACTATTTAATTCGCTTGGGATAAACTCTATATTCAGTTTTGCCATTTTTGACCAGCCTTTGAGGTGATTAACCTCGTTAAAATCTTCTGCTCTCTTTCTTTTACTTTTTATTCTTTCCTCTTGATTTTGGCTTTTTGAGGACCAATCAAGAGGAATAATAAACACTTATATTCTTTGTGTATTATATTTTAAGTTATATTTCTTAAGTCTATATGTAATACATGTATAAATCTTAAGATATATGACTCTTTATAATACTAAAAATATTTATCGTAATTGATATATAAACCAAAATTCCAAAAACTCATCATGCAGCTAAAATCCTCTTATATTCATAAACTTCACTCCATCTCTTTTTATATTTTGCATTTAAGTCTGGAAATGGTAGTATTTTGTGTGTTTCAAGACTTTCTATAAATCCATTCCTATAAGAAGAATATTTTTTGAGAATATTCGATATACTTCTTATGGATATTTTTTTATTTATAATTTTGTGGATTTCTTTAATTTTCTTACCGCTACATTTTGCTTTCAAAACGGATAAAACAATTTCTTCATTATTCACCAATGTTTGCCGTTTTAATCCGTTAAAGTAACGGATGTAGGCATTTCTTATATTTAAGCCTTGTTTAATAAGTTTTTTTTTATTGTTTATTGTGTGAATAGCAATATGTTCTTCCTTTTCTATTGGTGTAAGATTTATTACACTATTATATTGTTCGTCAGTATCAATATGATGTACTTCATATGATAAGATACTAAAATATAAACACATAACCAATCTATGCCAACTGCATTGCCCTTTTTCGTTTATCCCTACTTTGACTGATAAGGCAAGACCATTATTCACAAATATTTTATATAGTTTTGCGGGTAAAATTCTTTGTAAAAATTCCTTATTGACTACAATATAATTAGAATAATTATTACTTGTGGCTATTTCATATTTTTTTATTTTGTCTTTTTCAATAGTAAAAATATATCTATCGACCTTTGCATATCCATGATTTACTTCACAAAGAGCAATCAAAATACCATTGATTAAATTTGCTCCCAAAACTTTAAGATTTTTGTATCTGCATAGCATTTCTTTATCTAATTTTTGACAAAGAAACTCTATGTATTGAGATTCTAAACTCATTCTCAATACCTCATTTTCTTGTATTACAAATAGACCATATTATATGGTTAATTTGTAAGGTTATTAAATTAAATTTACACGTAAAAACCTATGCTAACAGATAGCATTTACCTGTATTGCAGTAGTAAAATTAGTGCTTGCTCAAATAAAGAAAATGTGGTACTATAATTCTGGAGAATTAATAGGTAGACAAATTCATTATTTAAGATTTTGTCAGCTTTTTATTTTAGTACCATTTTAAACCCTCTCGACTTCCCTAATTTTATTTAATATTTTTTAACAACTACTTGACAAATTTATCAAGTTATGTTAATCGTATCACAAATTTTTATAAATGTCAAGAGAAAACAGAGTCTATGACTGCATTTCAGGTAATCAAAAAACCTTTACAAATATAATTTAGTGTGGTATAATAAAAAATTGTATCTTTTATTTTTAAAAATTTAGCACCCTAAATTTTTATAATTTCGTAAAATATTTCTACCAAAAAACGGCTAAAAACCTATAGCATAATTCGATGATTTTTGAGTATTTAAATGGTACAGAAAATTAAAATTTTTAAAATAGTATATTTTTATCTCAAAGTCTTTACTATGGAGTCCATTGTGTCTAATAGTTCAGTATATGCCTTTATTTCCTTTTCTGATGATGACAAAATCCGCTTAACCAATTCATTTTTTGTTTCATCTATTTTTGAGTCCGTATTTACTCCAAAATCGTCTAATGTAAAATTCAAAACACCGGCCATTTTTAAAAAGGCTTCCACATTAAGAACACTTAAACCTCTTTCTACTTTGCTTAAGTAGTTTGTAGATAAGTCAATTTTCTCCGCAAGTTTTTCTTGCGTTAAATTTTTATCTTTTCTTAACTTTTGTATAATTTGACCAATATCGGTTTTGTTAATCATATATAATACCTCATTTTATGATAGATACAATATGATTAGTTTTTAATGGCAAATTGTATTGATTAAAAGATTATTGATACTATTTGACTAATTGGATTTTTAATTTATAATCATATTGGATTGATATATGATAATCAAGCCTAAATAATCACAAAGGGGTAGTATGACAAAAATAAAAAAAAATAATTGGATAGGTTTTTTATTAATACTTATAATATGGGCAATAGTACACTCCATAGCGGGATTCACTGAAAAGTCAAAAAATACAGACTCTCCGAAATCACAAGTAGAAACTACACAAAAAACAATTAAAAAATCTTCAGAAGATTTAACATGGTTTGCTAAATTTCAATGTGAAAAGGAAATAAAAGCAAGAATACCATCAGCAAAAGTACACTTTAGACAGGATAATTATATAAATGGTAATAGTTATACCGTATATGGTACTATTGATGGACAAAATGCTTTTAGAGCAATGGTTAGACAAAATTTTGGCTGTGAAATTATTATCGACCAAGAAAATGATAAATTTTGGATAAAAGACCTTTTAATAGAATAATGACAAGATATTTTAAGCAAGTCATAAAGGATTAATAATACATGAATGATAATATTACAATTTCAAAAAAAGCACTTATAATAATTATCTCAAGTATATTGGTAATTATACTTGCATTTATTGGTTTAAATATACTTATAAATTCAGAATTTTATTACAATAAAACTTCAAAAATTGATACAAAATTTTTCAGAGATGAGGTAAGAGTATGCTGGTTTCATAGTCATTACTACCCTAAAGACAGTATATTAAAGGCAAAACTTTCAATAGAAAATTTAGATGATGATTTAATAAAATATGCAAAATCATTTTATGGCAATGCTCCTATAATAGATATTGTTTTTATAGACAAAAATGGCTATAAAGTAACAAATAAAGTAATAACTGTTGGTGAACTTATAAAACAAGATTATAAATATGAAGTTGAATTTTCCTTAAAGATAAGTAATAATGAGATAAAAAATATAAAAGACATAGAATTTAGTCATACTCTTTTGTTTACATCTACATTAGAAGATTTTAAAAAAGATTTTAATACATATTTTAACTATAGGTAATACAAATGAAAAAACTTTTTACTATAACTTTAATAGGCTTGTTCGTTGCTTCTTGTAGTGCTTTTGCTTATGATAAGCACTATATCAAAAATAGCAAAGGGCAGACTACGGGTTATACAAAGACTTATAGCAACGGTAAAACTGTACAATACAACAAAAAGGGGCAAGTAGAATACACCTACAAAAAAGATTCTACAGGCAAAATAACAAAGTATTCCAAAACAGGAAAAAAGTTAGAAACATATAAATAATTTAATCAAATTTGAGTAATCTCCGGCCAATTTTAAGGCTTGTTAAATCCCCAATAGGTATAAATACACCATGAACATCATAAAAACCGATTTTTTAAAGAAATAGAATTTACTCAAATTTAAACCTTGCTACATAAGGCTTTCAGAGTCATTTTTTTAATTTTTTGTTTTTGTTGAATGTTTGTGAAGTTTTAATTTGATAAAATTTATCTATAAAATATCATCCCCATGCCAATAGCCTGTTTAATGGTTTAATCAAAAACGGGGGGCGGTATGTTTTACCGTTACCCCTTATAATTCTTTGCTAACTTATAGAATGATGTAGGCTTAAGATTCATTTGTTTCATTGCTTCTCTTGCTGTAATACTGCCACTTTTCCATATAGGATATATTTCATGCCAGTTATCAGGATATTGTATTGGCGGTTTTCCTAATCTTTTTCCTTTTTCCTTTGCTAACTTTATTCCCTCTGCTTGTCTTTGCTTGATAAATGCTCTTTCTTGCTCTGCTACATAACTTAATAACTGTAAAACTATATCACTTATTACTTCACCAATAAGCCCTTCTGTCCTTGTTGTATCAAGTACAGGCATGTCAATGACCTTAATATTTGCTTTTATATCCCTTGTAATTTCTCTCCATTCATCGCAAATCTGCTTATAATTTCTTCCTAAACGGTCTATGGATTTGATTACAAGTATATCCCCCTCTCTTAACTGTAACTTTAATGCTTGATATTGCGGTCTTTCAAAATCCTTACCACTACATTTATCAATAAAAATATCTCTTTCATTGATACCTAATTCAAGCATAGCCTCTAATTGCCTATCCTCTTTTTGTTCTGTAGTAGATACCCTGCAATAGCCAAAAGTTTTAACAGTCATAATATTCTCCTAAATTTTGTACTCTATACTAATATTATGACTCTACTATTCGCATAAGTCAATATTGTATGTGAATATTCGTAAAATATATTTACATACATTTACGAATATAAAATAAGACAAATTTTTTGACTTCGTAAAGGTACACTTTTACGAATACATTACAATAATTACTTATTTATTTCTTAAATCCTCTGCGGTATACCATCTACCACATTGTATACAATAATAATCACCTGTTCCCATGCCTAAAAGATGCTCTTGTTTTTTATGTGTACAATCGCATGGTTTATCGCCCCATTCTTTTCTTAATCTTTCTGCATATTCTGCATCTGATTCTCTCATAAAATCTCCTTTTTATAATCTAAAACCAAAAAGCCCACCGTCTTCTGTATCTTCTAATTTTAAACGAACACATTTATTGAATCTATTTTTAAATTCCTTACTGAATAATTTTTCTGGTACTCTATCAGAGTTCATAAAACAAATATATTCAGTATTTAATTCTTTTGCAGAATTATCGGCATATTCTAATGCTTTTGCAATTTGCCTTTCATCAACGGAGTCAAATACATCACTATCATGTATTAAAAATCCAGGTAGATTGTTATTTTGATTTCGTATAGTCATAATAGTCATATCATAATCAAATACTTTCATTGCAGTTCTACCCGTACTTTTATCTTTACCAATAAAAGCATTATATTTATATCCATTATCATCAAAATCAATTGAAAGTCCGATTTTATCGATTTTATCTTTTTCTGCATATAAAAAATCTGCGATTTCAGCAAATGTTTTAATTGCGATTGTCCGTTGTTCTTCTCGTTCATCAAGGTCTTGCTTTGCTTTGCTTAATAATTCTAATGTTTGTTTTTTATTCTCTGTTAAATCAGATTCCATTTTCTTAATATTTTCGATATGTTTTTCAATTTCATTTAATTGTGCTCTCAATTCAGCATTACGATTTTGTAGTTTATTAAATTCATCAATAGCATTATGAGTTTTTAATATTTTCATTTTTTCAGCACGTTTATCAAGGAAAGTCTTTAAATAATGGTCATTCTTTTCTATTTCATCATTTAATCGCTTTATTTCATCATTTAAATATTCTTTTCTGTTTTGAATAACAGTAGAATGAAAAGCAACAACTTCTTCCAATGATTTAGTTACATTATCTGGGAATGTTAGACCAGCCTCATCATATATCAATTTAATAGTGCTTATATCTGAATCTTTTTCTTCTAAATTATCTTTTTCATATTTTTCAAGTAAACTTTTTTGAACTGTTACTGTTTCTGATAATTTGTGTATTTGTTTGGTTAATTGATTCGCTTCTTGTTGAATATCCTCATAGTGTGGATGAACTTTAAATTCTGCCAATTCATTATCATATCTATTAACTTTGTTTTGCAAGACTACTTTTTCAGATTCTAATTCCCCAAGAGTACCAGTATAATTTTTAAAATATCCATTTTTTGTGGCATTTTTTAATTTGATTATCATTTCTTTTTCATCTTTTAGATTTTGCATTGTTATAGCATATTCCCAATTAAGATTTAATAAATATGCATTGTATATTTGTGATTGCCATGCTTTTTGATTTTTAAAATATTTAAATGGGTCTAAAAAGGCACCTTCATTATATCTTATAAAATAAGGTATAAGACTTCTGTATTTTGGATAATATTTTTCTGTAGAATTATTGTCTATCTTAAAAATGTAAATCCCTAAAAAATCTTTCCAATCATCCTCTTTCATATAATATTTATAAATTGTTGCTACGACAGAATCAGATTTAATCTCAATGGGTTTTATATCCCACTTTGAGAATTCTCCATCTATAAAATATACTTTTGTACTATTTGCAACATTCCTGTATATTGTGTGTATCTTGCCATATATTTCAAGTTCAATAGCATATGTCCAATTTCCTATTAACGAGGAATCTAATGTTTTAATAGAACCACCCAAACAAAAATCTATAATTTCAATTAAAGAAGTTTTACCTGCTCCATTTCTTGAATTTTTATTATTTTTTTGTTTTAAATCGGATGCCACATCAGCAAGTATAACATTTAACCCTTTATGAAATGTTATATTTTTTACAATTTCATTGTTTTCATTTATTAATTTTACTGCTTTAATCATTTTTTACCCTCATGATTAAACCTTTATCAAATTTTATCAAATTAAACATATACAAGAAATCCAATGTTAAAACAAATTTTTCAAAACTTGTAATTTCTTTATATTTTTTCAGTTTATTCCATAATGCTGATACAGACTGTGGATAGGTCAATCTTGGTAAAATCAATGCACCTACACCAATTATAGAATATGAAAGTTTTATTGTTTTGTTAGGCTTTATCATTTCTCAAATATATCACACTCCAAAAAGAAATAAGATACAACCGATAAAGCGGCCGCACTTACAATATTTGTATCATAGTTAGATTTTGCAAAATCCCATAAACTTGTAAAAATATCATCACCAGATAAATTTTGTTTTTTTAATTCTAAATACTTATTAATAAAAGCATTTCTTAAATTCTGCTCAAAAGAAATATTTATATTTGTAATTTGATTTATATAATTTCTAATCAAATTGGAATTTGCTAACCCCATTGTTATACATTGTGCAGTACCTAATGACAATGAATTTTTATCTATTTTTTCTTGTGGTGTTATTATTCTATAATCTTCACTTGGATTATTTTGCTCATTTGGATTTGTAATACATTTGATTATAATATCCAACTCTGCACATGTAACTTTATCTACCGAAGCCTCTAAATCATTTATGGCATTTTTTATATGCTCTGCTTTTAATTCTTTTAATTTTTCTACCGTATAAGTTTTTTCATCATTATCAATAATTGTATGACATGTTGGGCAAA
The DNA here is from genome assembly GCA_944323955.1 of Candidatus Gastranaerophilales bacterium. Lineage (GTDB taxonomy): Bacteria > Cyanobacteriota > Vampirovibrionia > Gastranaerophilales > Gastranaerophilaceae > Avigastranaerophilus. The sequence continues at coordinate 80,153 of CALUUK010000003.1, forward strand.
CAAAAATTAAATTATCATAACTTTGTCTTTCCTCATCGGTTAAATCTTTCCCATCTTCATACCTTGCAGCTCCAGGCTTTTCACCACAAATATGAGCCATTTCTCCAATGTTAAAAACAGAATTATCATCATTTCGTATATACAATTTCTTTTTACAAATAGCACATTGACCACCTGAAAGTTGTATTAAAACTTTCATATCTCTATTTTTGATATCTAATTTTGGTGATTCACTCTTTGTCATACTAAAAACCCATAATAATTATACTACAAAAACTATTATTCTCATATTAAGAAATTTTTGATAATATTTGTACTATATACAATTCGTAAATATTGCAATTATAAACAATTTTAGAAACAAATATAGTTTATAACAGGAGATAAAAATATGAATAATGAAAGAACGCCTATTGAAAAAATTAAAGCATACCATTCTACAAAAGGTTACTTATCGAAAAGTAATCAACTTCTCTTACAGACTATGATGGGAATTACAGAAGAAGATTTAAAAAGACTTTCAGGATTAGATATAGAAACCGAATTCATATTAACCTTGTACATGTTGGATATTTGTAATGAAATTATCGGATTTGAAGAAGGTATTGCCCGTTTAACAAAGGTAGCATGTCCTGATTTATACATAGAATTAAAAGATGGGAAAAAATTATTTATTGAAATAAAAGAAAACAATATAAATCTCACAAAGACTGGATTAGAAAAAATGAATAATTTTGCAAAAAAATTTCAAGCTGAATTTTATGTAGCAGTAAAACAAAATGGATTATGGGCATTATATGATTATGAATATCTGCATAATAGAAATCCAAAAAAAATTAACTGGAACGATGATTATAAAAATTCATTATTCAATGAGCTATTTGAAAACATAACATATTTTTTGCCAAATAATCTACTTTTTGAGTGTATCTATGATAAGGATTTAAATTTAGAAACCGCTTCTCACTATGCAAATTGTGGTTGTTTAGAAAAATTAATAATAAAATACAATGATAATGTAATTTTAGAGACACAAAATCGAGATGAAGCCGAATTTATATGTTTTAATTTAGAAGCAATTATAACAGAATCCTCTAAACTCTTGCATCAGGAAAAAAATATTTCTGAAAGCAATAAAACAATTGTACAAGATAAAATTTATCTAAAAAACTATGATGGAATATATATAAATCTATATAATTTTTTATTAGAACCTGTTGTCCATACATTAAAATCTAACAAAGAAAAGTATGATTTTACTTCATTCTTGCAAAACCAGTATGCAAGAAAAGATAATATAGCGAAAATGAGAAAAAATATTATTTCATGTTTAAGTCTTCTACAAAAAGTAGGTTATCCAATAATAAAAGTAAAATTCAATAATTAAATATAAAATTAAATATATTTTTAATATCCTAATACCATACGCATGTTGTAATATTCATTTGTTGATTCTTTCATTATTGATACAATGTTTTTATAAAGGTTTACTACATTTGTTTTCTGTGATACTATTTTTTTGTTGTTGGGTTCCATTATTGGCACAATAACGACATTTATTTTGAGCCATAATTATGGAACTCTATCTTATCCTAATAAATTGTCTGAGAATAAAATTGTAAATTATAAACTTTTTTAGATTTAATTAAACATTTGAAAATTATATTAAAAATTCTTGCGGATATTCAACTTTAGCATTAAGCAGAGAATTTTTTCCCTGGAGATTTACAGCCATAAAATATTCCTCAGGAACATCAAAAGGACATATAATATTAAAATCCCTTGAAGGCCTATAACCGAAACGCGAATAATATCTTGGATAACCTAAAAGAATTACATACTCAAAGCCCATATTTTTTGCTATTGTATGTCCGGTATGAATTAGCAAACTGCCTATACCTTGTTTTTGTAATGCAGTATCTACAGATATAGGTGCAAGAGCAAGTTGTATGGAATCTCCAACCATAACCTTCGTAAAAAGTATGTGTCCAACAATTTTTTTATCCAATTCTGCAACAAGTGAAAGTTCCGGTATGAATGCATTACTTTTTCTTAAACGATTAACAAGATTGTGTTCATCCCCATCAGAATGTTCTGCATTTTTGAAAACTTCTTTTATCAAATTATAGACGTCAACTATGTCTTTTTTTGTTTCTTGCCTAATTATAATATTTTCCATAAATATCCTTCTTTATGTTATCATATATCATAAAAGCATCTTTCAGAACATAAATCTGATTATGCAATATCTAACCGAAGAACATGCACCGGATGGTATCGGGGTCACAGAACCCCACTATAATATATCATTTGATAATACAGGTGAAAGAAACAGAAGAAAAATAAAAAATCGATTATACGAAATAATTCTATAATATAGATATTTAAAATAAATTTTCAAAATCAAATTTCAGACACGGATATAAATTCTGCGCACAGGAACAATAATTATAGAACCTATAATTAATTGTTTTTTCACTTTTTTCAAGATAATATTCTTACTTACAGAAAAGGAAAAATTTTATGAGTTGGTTATATTTAATTTTAGCAATTATTTTTGAAACAATCGCAACAACACTTCTAAAAATGTCAAACGGATTTTCTGCATTATTGCCATCTATTGGCACAATTTTTGGCTATATCTGTTGTTTTGCATTTTTATCTTATGCGTTAAAAACAATCGATATGGGCATCGCATATGCAATTTGGTGTGCTTTTGGCATTATATTAGTTAGTATTATTGGAATGATATTCTTCCAGGAATCCGTAAGTTTCATAAAAATTGCTTCAATCTTATTAATAGTTCTTGGAACTGTTGGTTTAAAACTTGCAAATTAAGACTTTTTTACGAAATTTATCACCATTTTCCAAAGTGTATTTTGTCTTCTGCCTTGTATTGAACCTGTTCAACTTCAACCTTTTCATCAGCCGGATACCCCAAACCGATATAACAAGACAATAAATAATTTTCAGGCGCACCTATAAATATTACAAATTCCCAATTTCTAAGGTGGTCATGCATAGGCGCAAACCTGCGTTAATTATCTTTTTAAAACTTCATCCGGTACTGCATTGTTTTTTAAAATCTCTTGTTACTCGTCTGTTATAAAGAGCCTCATATAGTTCCATATCAATTCTCCTTTTACATAATAAGTCTTTGACAAATATACAAAATTAAAGCAAAAAATCTGATATTATCTTTCAACGGGAACATAATCAATTTTTGATTCTGTTTCGGTTTTTTCAAGTTTAAATATAACGGGTCTTAATCCGTCATTACAACTGCAAATTGCAATACCCGGCTTTCGTATCCAGTCTCCGAAATAAAAAAGTTCATCACTTTTCATATGCGCCAACGCAAAAACATATTGGTATATAGCTTTCCATGCTTCATCACAAAACCCGTCAGGTTTCGCATAATCTGCCCAAAATACTTGTCCTTCCCTCATCATTGGACAAGCGGTTAAACCTTCCCTGCCGTATTCTTTTGCAAGTTCTTCGTCTAACATTGTTTTCAATACAGTAATTTTAACCTTATTCATTATCAGCCTCTTTTCATTGACAAACCTTCGTATACTTTAGTATATTTGTTTACAAATTAATATATCAGTTCCGACAGAAAAAAGTAAGTAAGTGTTTATGACTACTAAAAAAATAACTAATCGCTGTTTTTGGGTTAATATGAAAAACCCGGTTTATATTAAATACCATGACACGGAATGGGGTGTTGCGGAACATTCTGATAAAAAGTTATTTGAAATGCTTATTTTAGAATGTTTTCAAGCAGGTTTAAGCTGGGAATGTATCTTAAACAAAAGAGAAAATTTCAGAAAAGCCTTTGACAATTTTGACATAGAAAAAATAAACAAATATGACGAAACAAAACTCAATCAGTTATTGGAAAATCCCGATATAATAAGAAACAAACTTAAAATAAAAGCTGCAATAACAAACAGTATTATATTTAAACAAATTCAAAAAGAATTCGGATCTTTTGATAAATACATTTGGGGCTTTACGAAAGGAAAAGTAATATTTGAAAGCTGTGATATAAGAACAACCTCACCTTTATCCGACGAAATTTCAAAAGACCTCAAAAAACGCGGAATGAAATTTATGGGTTCAACAACTGTTTATGCCTATTTACAGTCTATCGGAATCATAAACGCACACACAAAAACCTGCGATTGTTATAAAGATAATTAATTCAACCCTATAATTAAAACGGCAATCAAAACCGGAGGAAGAACAAATTTAAGAAGAAAAGTCAACAGACGCGCAAAGTTTCCTTCTCCGAATGCTTCCTTTGCGATATTTTTTGCATACCATCCCGCAATAATAACCGCAGCCAATGAACCAAACGGCATTAGAATATTAGATGTTATATAATCAAGAAAATCAAAAAACGTTTTATCAAATATTCTGATATCTGTCATTAAACCAAAAGATAATGAAGAAGGCAGTGCGAGCAGTAAAACGGCTAAAAAGATAAGCAAGGCAGATTTCTTTCTTGACATTTTAAAACGGTCGCAAAGACAGGCAATAGATGTTTCAAGCAAACTTATACCTGATGTTATCGCCGCAAAAAACAGAAGCAGGAAAAAGATAACGGCTAAAACTCTTGTAAAAGGCAGACTTAAAAATATCTGAGGAAGAGATATAAAGACCAAAGTTGCACCAGCCGTAGGTTCTATTCCGTTTGTAAACACAATCGGGAAAATCATAATACCGGCAAGCATAGCAACAACCGTATCAAAAAATATCAAAGTATAAACCGATTTTCTTATATTAACTTCTTTTTTAAGATAACTTCCATATGTTATCATAGCCCCCATCCCGATGCTGAGCGTAAAAAGAGCCTGTCCGAGGGCGGCTAAAATCATTTCCCCGCTGAACTTCGAAAAATCAGGTTTAAACATAAATCTTAAACCTTCCTGCGCTCCTGATAGTGTAAGTGCATAACCTGCCAGTAAAATCAACATAATTCCGAATAAAGGCATCATGATATTATTTGCTCTTTCAATACCTTTATTCAAACCTATAAACGGAAAAATAATCGTACACAACAAAAATAAAACCGTTAAAGATAAAGGAATATAGGGATTTGCGTTCATTGTTAAGAAATATGCACTGAAATCAGCCGGTATATCATTTATAAGAAAAATCCATATATAATTTATTATCCAGCCCCCGACAACAAAATAAAAAGCAGGAATTAATACTGCGGTTATACCTCCGATAATTCCGAAAATCTTAAAGCGGGAATTTATTTTTTCATAAACGGAAACAACATCGGATTTATAAATTTTACCCATTGCAAGCTCAACTGCCAGCGGAATTGCACATATAAGAGCAACCATAAATAAATAAACCAATAAAAAAACGGCACCGCCATATTCCCCCATAATATAAGGGAAGCGCCAAATATTTCCCAAGCCCACGGCACTACCTATTGTAGCTATAATAAAACTTATATAAGATGTCCACTCCGGTCGTTTATTTTCCATTCCTATAGAATATCACATGCACCTTAAGCAAGCAAATTATAACTTAGTTTTAAAACTTTTATTTTCAATTTTCTCTAAATTACACATACCCAGTTTTATAATAAAGCCAAATGTATTTTTGCCCTCAGGTGTCGATTCACAAAAAAATTTCCCGCCGTTTAACTCTAATAACGAATTTGAAAGATACAAACCTAATCCGGTAGAAAGTCCTTCACATTTTTGGTTAAAAATACTGTTTCTGTCAAACATACAATTTAACAATTCTTTAGGAATTTGTTTTCCTTTATTTGTTACCTGAAAAACAAATTCATTGCTTTTTATATCCGTATCAATATAAATTACCGAATTATCAATACTATGAGTAACTGCATTTATAAGAATATTATGAATAATCCTTTTTATATGAGATTTATCGGCAACAATATGAATTTTTGCAGTCTTATTTTTCTGGATAAAACTTGAATTTTTTATGTTTAATGTTAATTTATTCTCTTTTAATATCTCTCTTATTAAATCATTAACATCAAAAGATATTATATTAAGCGCGATTTTTTTATTGTCAAACTTATATAACCACAACATATCCATAAGCATACTAAGCATATAATTTCCCGACTGCCAGATATCTGTCAAAAAATTTCTTTGTCTGTCGTTAATTTCTCCGAAATATCCGTTTAATAAAAGTTCAATTCCCCTGATTTGAGCTACTGCCGGAGTTTTTAAATCGTGAGTTAAAGTAGCGATTAAATCTTCGTTATTACAATGCCTGGTATCCGTTTCAACACTTTTTATGAAAACAATTATGCTTTTTAATCTGTTATTTTTATCATAAATACCTGTTTTATTAATGTGATATTTTATTATTCCGTTGTCTTTCCTGATAAATTTTTCACAACTGATTACGTTATTACCGCTATGGAGTTTTTCTTCTTCCTTCTTTATTTCATCCGTATTAAGAAGTGAATATATTTTGTGTGTTATTACATCATAAGCGGTAACATCCGGAAGATGAAACAACTTGAATAATTCTTTGTTTGCGGCAAAGACATTATTATCAGTGTCTTTAATAAATACAGGCATCGGGATTGTATCAATGATTCTGCAAAGTTCTTCCTGAGTTCCGTTAAAAGAAGGAAAAAGAGTCGAGCCGCGGCGTAACATTACCAGAAGACATATGCATACTGCCAATAAGATCAAATTACTTACAGAACTGGCCGCAACCGTAATTGCATAAATAATTATTCCCGAAATTAGGAATAAAAACGTTATTTTATATTTCATTTTTTTTAGTTTCTCTCTGATATAGGAATACAATAAACTATGCAATAGCACATTGTCATCGGACAGTTGGCTAATATTAATGCAAAATATTAGCCAGCGGGATTATAAAAAACAAATTATTTTTATATTTTGTAAAAAAATAACAATTTCTTGAGTTAAACTAGCAAAAAATTTTTTCTTCATGTGATACTATAAATGAAAATAATTCACTAACTATATCAGCAAAGAGGTTTCTTACAAATGCAATTATCTAACGTATCCTTTGGTCAAGTAGTAACCGTATCTGGAACTCCAAAAAAAATTAAAAATATTGATAAAAAAATTGCGGCATCAGGACAGGTTATGATAAAAGATGTAACCGATTATTATCAAAGAGCAATGCCGACAGGCGAAATGGCACAAGCAGCAAGAAACGGAAACAAAATAAAATTATATATAACCGGTGATGAAAGAAAAGCGGTTGAAAATGCACAACCCGGTTGGAGAAGTCTTAATGACATTCTTGAACATATTCAGAAATATTATGATGCAAATAAATTATCAATCTCTCAGGTAGTAACAAGTGTTATAAAAGGAAAAGAGATAGAGTAAATCAGGAGAAATCATGTTGAAAGAAGTTTTGGCAGAGTTTAAAGAGTTTGCCGTAAAAGGCAATGTAATAGATATGGCTGTCGGTATAATTATCGGCGGAGCATTTTCACCCATAGTTACCTCACTGGTAAATGATATTATTATGCCGCCTATTGGTATGGTTTTGGGAAATGTTGATTTTTCAAATCTTTATATTCCCGTAAATAATTTGGACAAACATTTTGATACACTGGCCGAAGCTCAGGCAGCAGGCACCGTTACAATTAATTATGGTGCATTTATAAATACTTTAATTACATTTTTAATTGTATCTTTTGCCGTATTTATGCTTGTTAAGGGTATAAATAAACTGAAAGCGGAAAAGAAACAGGAAGAAACTCAGCAGGAAGTTCCCGCCTCCATAAAAGAGTGCCCTTACTGCTGTTCGGAAATTAAAATCAATGCAAAAAAATGTGCATTCTGCGGTTCTGATCTTCAATAACGGCAATTTTTTCCTTAATATGTTTTTATATTAAATATGGACAATAAAGAAATTAACAATACGCAAACAGACAAAACAGAGAAAAAACAATATTGTGAAAAGAAGTTGACTGCCAATTTGCAGACAAATCCGATTGTACAAAAAATGCATAATTGTAATGAAGCTGCAAAAAAAATGAAATTTAAAATAAAAGATTTATTCAGATAACAAAAACATTTTTAAACTTCCGTATCTATTGTAAAATGAGAATATGTACGGAAGTTTTTTTATACAGCAATATCTGGAAAACGGTTTTGACAAAAAAGAAGCACAAAGTGAAATTGACTTTGTACTTGATATACTTTTTGACTATAAAGCGAAAGATTTTATTTTAGGAAAAAAACTTTCCGATAAAGAATTTTTGCATCTTAAGAAAATAATTTCCGAAAGAATTAAAACAAAGCGGCCTATCCAGCAAATAACGGGAAACAGCTTTTTTCTCGGCAGAAAATTTTATGTGAACGAACATACTCTTATCCCGAGACCCGAAACAGAAATTCTGGTAACGGAAGTATTAAAACTTTCAAAAAAAATAACACGGCCTTTAATTCTTGATATAGGAACAGGAACCGGATGCATACCGATTACTCTTGCGCTCGAAAATCCCCAAATTATTGCGCATTCGGTTGATATATCAAAAGAAGCAATTGAAGTTGCACAAAAAAACTCAGCTTTGCACAAAACAGGAAACCGTATAAAAATTTTTAACTCAAATTTGTTTCAAAACGTTACCGAAAAATATAATATAATCGTATCAAATCCTCCATATATTCCGGTAAAAGAAAAACCCTTTCTGCAAAGTGAAGTTAGGGATTTTGATCCCGATATTGCCTTATTTACAAATGATGATAAAGGCATAGAATTTTATGAAAAAATAATAGATTCCGCTGACGATTTTTTATTACAAGACGGAAGCCTGTGTTTTGAAATAGGTATAAATCAAAGCAAAGATATAAAAGAAATGCTTAATAAAAAAGGGTATATAAACATAAAAACTATAAAAGATTTAAATAACACAGACAGAGTTGTTATTGCGCAAAAACAGCATGCCTGTATATAATGTATAAAAGAAAAAACAGAACATACCATATATATAGAAAAAGAAAAGAGGTAAATTATGGCAAAATATGTATGCAGTGTATGCGGATATACGGTTGAAGCTGATAAAGCTCCGGAAAAATGTCCTATGTGCGGAGTTCCGGCTGATAAATTCAACAAAGTAGATGAAACACAAGGTTTAACATGGGCAACAGAACATGTTATCGGTGTGGCAAAAGGTGTTGATGCAGAAGTACTTCAAGGCTTAAAAGACCACTTTATGGGAGAATGCACGGAAGTCGGAATGTATCTTGCAATGAGCCGTCAGGCAGAAAGAGAAGGATATCCGGAAGTTGCCGAAGCATATAAAAGATATGCATTTGAAGAAGCTGAACACGCTGCAAAATTCGCTGAATTATTAGGCGAAGTTGTTACAACATCAACAAAGAAAAATCTTGAAATGAGAGCAGAAGCAGAATCCGGTGCTTGTGCAGCAAAAATGGCAATTGCAAAAAGAGCTAAAGAACTTAACTTAGATGCAATACATGATACAGTACATGAAATGGCAAAAGATGAAGCACGTCACGGACAAGGCTTCCAAGGCTTACTTAAAAGATATTTTCAATAAGTAATAAATGCAGAAAAAGACGGAGACAAGAAGTTTCCGTCTTTTTTATTTTAGCTATTGACTAAAAATATTTAGCAAGTAATATAATAATTGCTGAGGGCGTTTAGCTCAGTTGGTAGAGCGCCTCCCTTACAAGGAGGATGTCAGGAGTTCAAGTCTCTTAACGCCCACCATAAAAACCGAAATGGTAAATCATTTCGGTTTTTATTTTGATTAATTATTTATTCCATATATCAGGTGTAGCAAGAGTTAATGCCGTTATATTTATATAACCGTTGTTCTTAAGAACCTTGATAATTTCCGATAAAGTTATTCCCGTCGAAGTTATATCATCAATTATAAGTAAATTATCGGATTTGTCCGGTATATTTTTTACATTTAAATCAAAAGCATCTTTAATATTTTCAAGTCGTTCATGTTTATTTAAATTATATTGTTTCTTTGTATCTTTTATTCGTATTAAAAAATCCGTATTATATCTGTATTTTGAGAGCGCACAAAATTCCTTAGCCACAATATCCATATGATTATACCCCCGTTCTTTACGGCGGTATTTGTGGATAGGAACAGGTAAAACAATAAATTCGGAATCGCAGACCTTAAGTTTCTTCCAATAATCAAACATTAAATCAGCCATAACAGAAGCAAGCTGCTTTTGACCTTTATATTTCACCGCTTTAATGAGTTCTTTATTTATTCCGTCATAAAGTGAAGCCGCATATATATCAATTCCCTGAATATTTTTATATACCCCCTGAGGCAGGAAATGTATTTTTGAACGGCATTTCAAACATAAAAGACTGTCTTCTTTTTGAGAACCGCAAAAATAGCATACTTTGATATATATAAGATTAAGTAGTTTTTCCAATATCTTTATCATATAATTTGATTATATTAGATAAAAGAGATAATTAAAATGAATTTTATAAACTCTATTACAAGCGAAGCATTTTTAAATTTCATTCATATGTTTTTTAGCGCAATAGCAATGATTTTATTGGTAAGTTTATTAATTATTGTCCACGAATTCGGGCACTACCTTGCCGCGAAATTTGTCGGAATAAGAGTTGATAAATTCGGGTTCGGACTTCCTATAGGTCCCACTTTGTTTAAAAAACAAGTCGGAGAAACAGAGTTAACAATCCATGCCTTCTTATTCGGCGGATATGTTTCATTCCCCGATGATGAAGAAGATTGTGATTTGCCGCAGGATTCGGATAAAAGGCTAAAAAATAAAAATGCATGGCAGAAAGCACTTGTTTTTTCTGCAGGAGTTATATTTAATATTATTCTTGCATATATTCTTATATTTATGACCGGATTTTTATGGAAACATCTTCCCGACAATAACTATAATGTATACTTTGAAAACTTCGCACCGTCTGCCGTTGAATCAATCAAAAATTCAGGCATTCAAAAAGGAGATAAAATATATTCAATTAACGGTCTTGAAGTCAAATATCCTGTTACCGTATCCAAATTTTTCACTCTTTCAAGAGAATTTGACGGTTTTGCCGATGAAAAAACAATAGAAAAAAAGATTTCCGAAATAAAAGCACTGAATCCCAAAATTTCAGAAACGATAAAAGAAGGAACAATAGTCAAATTGCCCGATTTTACGGATGAAGAGCCGGTCATTTTAACTCAGGATAACATTATCGGACTTGAAAAATATGTATCACCGGAAATTGCTTTAACTGACAAGCAAAGAGAATTAAGAAACGAAATTAATTATCAAAAAATATTTAAAACAAAATCAGATATAAATATAAAAGATTTGGCAGCTGCAATTTCAGATACAAAAAAGCCGGTTTCAATTATTGTTGAAAGAAACGGTGAAAAAATTGCACTTTCAAACGTATATCCTAACAACAGCGGACTTGTCGGAATAGAACAAAGTTTCAGTGAAAATTACACGGAAACAAAAACTTTCAGACAATTAATCACCGCAACGGTAAACTATGCAAATGAAAACCTGAAATTAATGGTAAATGCTCTTGAAAAGTTATTTACGGGCAAAATTCCGGTAAACAATATGAACGGGATTATTGCCATAACAAAAGTAGGAACGGAACTTATTGCATATAAAGGACTTTTCCAGGGACTTTTATTAACTGCAGTAATCTCGTTAAACCTTGCAATAATGAACCTTTTACCGATTCCTGCTTTAGACGGCGGGCATTTATTGTTTCTTATAATCGAAAAAATAACCGGAAGACCTATAAACAAAAAAGCCTCGGAAATTTTGACCAATATATTCTTCTTCCTTTTAATAGCACTTATTGTTTTGATATGTTATAACGATATTGTTGCATGGATTACAGGAAAAATTTAAGAGATATTTATGACAAAAAATATTCTGTTTATAATTGATGAACTTGAATTAAAGTACTTTGAATTTAATGATTTGGTAACAAATTTCTGGTTTATAAAAGAGTTTTTAAAACGGGATTACAATGTATCCATTGCCGTAAAAAGAGACTTATTCGTTGAGAGTGCAAAGGGATGCGTTTTTTCACGGGAAACATATTTAAAAGAAGAAGATATATTCTATAAAAAAGAGATGCATAAATCATTAATAAATGATTTTAATACGGTATTTTTCCGTCCCGATCCGCCCGTTGATATAGATTATATTAATGCCTGCTATGTTTTCGATTATGTAGACAGGGAAAAAACTCTTTTAATCAACGATCCTTCCGAAATTAAAAACTTTAATGAAAAATTTCATATAAATTATTTCCCGCAATTTGTTCCTAAGAATATAGTAACAAGCTCTGTTGAAGCAATTTTGGAATTTATAGAACAAAATAACGAAGCTATCTTAAAACCTTTAAACAGATGCTTTGGCAGCGGCGTATATTATATGAACAAGAATGACAAAAATCTTGTAACCATTATAAATACAATGACCGAGAACGGAAAAACCTCGGTTATGCTGCAAGAATACTTACCTGAAGCCGCGCTGGGAGATAAAAGAGTTTTAATAATCGGCGAAGAAGTTTTGGATGAGTGTATACAAAAACTTCCCGGTGATCATAATTTCAAATTTTCAATTCATTCGGATAAATATTTTAAGAGCGCGACTTTAACACAGAACGAAAAAACTATGGCTCAAGAAATAGCCCGAAAACTCTCCTTTAAGGGGTTATATCTTATAGGTCTTGATGTTATAAAAGAAAAAGTTATTGAAATAAATGTTACAAGTCCTTGTTATTTTATCCGTGAAATCAATCAACACTACGGCATACATTTTGAAGATAAAATAATGATGCATTTGGAAAAAATAATTCAAAATCATATTAAAAGGCAGGAGATATGCTTGCAGTAAATGAGGAAAAAGACATTTTGCTAAGAAAAGAAGATTTATCTGAAATCTTTTTTTCAGGATGTAAACAACAAGAAAAAATAGGCGTAGAGTCAGAAAAACTTCTCATACAAAAAGGAAGCCGAAAAGCGGTTCCGTATGAAAATGTTGTTAAAATACTTGAATCTTTTCCTGAAAATAAATGGCAAAGAATATATGAACAAAATAATTTAACCGCATTAAAAAGTAATATAGGATTAATAACACTGGAGCCGGGAAGTCAGGTAGAACTAAGTCTTTTGCCTTTTGAAAGTCTCGAAGAAATCGCAAATCATTTAAACGAGTTTTATAACATGCTTGACGAATATGCCGCAAATAACGATGCAGAGGTTTTAAATTGGGGTATACAGCCCGTTTCAACATATGAAAACATTGAAATAATTCCAAAGAAACGTTATGAATATATGACAAAATACTTGCCTTCAAAAGGACTGACTCCTTTTATAATGATGAGAGAGACAGCGGGCATACAATCAAATTTTGATTATAAAACAGAAGAAGATGCAATAAGAAAACTTAAATTAGCTGTTAAAATGAGTCCTGTTATAAGCTCAATTTATTCCAACTCTCCGGTCAGAGATTCAAAATTGACAGGATATAAATCATTCAGAGCTAATTCATGGCTGAATGTCGATGAAGACAGATGCGGATATATAAGTAAAAAATTATTTGATGAAAACGAAATATTTACATTCAATGATTATACCGAAATATTACTTGATGTCCCGATGATATTTATACAAAGACAAAACACATGTTTTGGCTGCACAAAAACATTCAGAGAATTTATAAAAGAAGGCTATAACGGTTTAACCGCAGAAATATCAGACTGGGAAAATCACATAAGTCTTTATTTCCCTGACGTACGTTTAAAAAGTTATGTTGAAATAAGAAACCACGATGCACAAAACAGAAAAATGACGTACTCCGTTCCGGCATTCTGGAAAGGAATTATGTATAATAGCGCGGCAATTGAAGAAATTGAAAAAATATTATCAAAATACAAATACGAAGACTTTATGAAGTTAAGAAAAGATGCACCTGTTCAAGCTATTGATGCGAAATTAAAAAATACAAAAGTTCTTGATCTGGTAGAAGAATTTTTCGAAATATCAAAAGCAAGCCTTGAACAAAATAACAAGGGCGAAGAAAAATATCTTGCCCCCGTATTTGAATATATCAATGCAAAGCGTACCCCTGCAGATGATATTATTGAAAGTTTTGCTAATTAAATCTTACTTTTGTCAAATCAGCTTTACGGATTCTGATATTTTTCGGCGTAATTTCCAAAAGCTCGTCATCTGAAATATATTCCATACAATCTTCCAGTGACATTTTTCTGTGCGCTTGAAGAGTAACCATTACATCAGCCGTAGCACTTCTCATATTTGTAAGTTTTTTTGTTTTACATACATTTATCTCAATATCCTGAGGCCGATTATGTTCACCTACAACCATGCCTCTGTATACTTTTGTTTTAGGAGTGAGGAAAAATACGCCTCTGTCTTCAAACTGTGCAAGTGCATAAGGAATAGCTTCGCCCTGTTCATGGGAAACAAGAGAACCGTTTCTCTGCTTAGCAATATCTCCTGCATATGGTTTATATTTATCAAAAGTATGATTCATAATACCTTCACCGCGGGTCATTCTTATGAATTCCCCTCTAAAACCGATTAAACCTCTTGCGGGAATAGAAAAATTCAAAATTGTTCTGCCTTTTACATTCTGCATTTCAAGCATTTCGCCCTTTCTGTTTGAAAGTTTTTCTATGCAGGCACCGGCACATGTTTCAGGTACATCCACAAGTAAATTTTCATAAGGCTCCATAAGAACACCGTCAATCGTTTTTGTTATAACCTCAGGTTTTGAAACTTGAAACTCATAACCTTCACGCCTCATTGTTTCAATTAATATACTAAGATGCAGTTCTCCTCTTCCCGACACTTTGAAACTTTCCGTTGTATCCGTGTCTTCGACTCTTAAACTTACATTTTTTTCAAGTTCATCATAAAGTCTTTTTCTTACCTGTCTTGAAGTAACAAATTTTCCTTCCTGACCTGCAAAAGGACTGTCATTAACAGAAAAAATCATTTGAAGCGTAGGTTCATCAACTTTAATTAAAGGCAGTGCTTCAAAGCAATCAGGTTCCGTTATTGTTTCACCGATATGAATATCATCAAACCCGGTTATTGCAACAATATCACCCGCCACTGCTTCCCGGGCTTCGACTCTGCCAAGGTCTTCAAATACATACAATTTAACAATCCTGCCGCGTTCGACAGAACCGTCGGCTTTTATTAAATTAACCTGCTGCTGCGATTTTATAATACCGTTTTGTACTCTGCCTATGGCAATTCTTCCGACATAGTCATTATAATCAAGTGTTGTAGCCTGAAATTGCAAAGTTTTATTCTTATCTCCAGAAGGATGTTTTATATTTTTTATAATACAATCCAAAAGCGGTTCAAGAGTTTTTGAATCATCTTCCATATTTTTTTTGGCAAAACCTAAAAGCCCGTTTGCATATACGTAAGGAAAGTCTATCAACTCCTCATTATCCGTTAATTCAGTAAACAAATCAAATACTTTATCAACGGCACCGTCAGGGTCTGCGCCTGTTTTATCGATTTTATTTATAACAACTATTATCTTTATTCCGAGTTCAAGCGCTTTAGATAAAACAAATCTTGTCTGAGGCATAGGTCCTTCCGCCGCATCAACAATAAGAAGTGCACCGTCAACCATACCTAAAACACGCTCTACTTCGCCGCCAAAATCCGCGTGCCCTGGTGTATCAACAATGTTTATTTTATATCCTTTATAATTAACCGAAACATTTTTTGAAAGAATCGTAATTCCTCTTTCGCGTTCCAAATCATTGGAGTCTAAAACCCTTTCTTGTACCTGCTGGTGTTCTCTAAACACTCCGGTTTGCCTTAAAATGCTGTCAACAAGAGTGGTTTTTCCATGGTCAACGTGAGCAATTATTGCCACGTTTCTTATTTTTGTATTATCCATTATTAATGTTCCCTAATCATAGTGTAATTTATACGAACATTTTATTATAAACATTTTAAAATTTAAATTATTTTGAAATAGACAGCTCTCTGTAGTAAAATATAAGTATGAAAAAGAAACTGTTAACATTATTTATCATACTGGGATTATCGGCACCAAATATTGCACTAACTTCATTTGCGTCCGCACCATATCAGGGACATATTGAAGAAACGGATATAAAAAATAATAATGACAACGAGATTTTTACAAATGAAGTCAGAAAAATAGAAACCGATAAAACAATTAATCTTACCGTTTCACAGGTACTTGCAGGTACAACTTCGGTTGAAGGCGATGAGTTTTTTGCAGTTGTATCGGATGATGTTCTGGCAGGCAGCGGCGTACTTCTTCCTGTTGGAACCGTTGCCCACGGAAAAATTAAGAATATAGAAGATCCCAAAAGGCTGGGAAGAGACGGGTATATAGAACTTTCATTTGATTATTTGATAACTCCCGATGGCAGAGAAATACCGATTGAAGGCGGTATGACCTCAAAACTTACTCCGTCAAAATCTGTTGCAAAAGCGGTCGGAGAAAATATTGCATATACGGCGGCAGGCGGCGCATACGGTGTAGCTGCGGCAGTTGAGATATTGGGACTTGAAGGCGCAATATTAAGCCAGGGATACACTCTTCTGGGCGGTGCAGCCCTGGGCGGAGTTATAGCACTGGGATTAAGTCTGTTCAGAAAAGGAAAAGATGTTTTAATTGCACCCGGAGACGAAATAAAAGTTAAAATAAAAAGTTCCGAAGAAATTCCTGTTATGAAGCATGAAGCACTAAGACAGGAAGAAATTGCCTATGAAGGACTTGATGTAGACATTAATGATATCTTCCTGGAAGAAGATCCTTTCGGCAACCTTAATACGATTTCTCTTGACTTAATAATTAAGAATTATTCGAAAACAAATTTCTCAACCTTTGACATTGCCCTCGTAAATGACCTGCATACAAGTTATAATCCGTCCATTTTCACGGATTACAGAAATTCACTGGCAATGAAAAATATTGATAAAGGAGAACAGGTCTCAGGCATATTATCATTCTCTGTTGATAACCCAAAAAGAAAACACTGGCTGGTATTCTATGACAGAAAAAATCATAAACCGCTTGCCAAAATATCAATCGACAATGCAAAAAAAGATTTGAATATTTCTGACCTTGAAAAGAAGAAAAAGAAAAGAAAAAAAGTAT
The DNA here is from genome assembly GCA_944323955.1 of Candidatus Gastranaerophilales bacterium. GTDB lineage: Bacteria > Cyanobacteriota > Vampirovibrionia > Gastranaerophilales > Gastranaerophilaceae > Avigastranaerophilus. The sequence continues at coordinate 97,339 of CALUUK010000003.1, forward strand.
AATGCTCGATATTGATTTATTTGAGAATATTGAAAATGAAAAAATTTTGGAGCTTCTGAAATGTACGGGAATAAAAACAAAAACATATAAAAAAGGAGCTTACATATTAAAAACAGGTTCAAAAATCGATTTTCTCGGAGTAATTTTAGACGGCAATGCCCAAATAACAAAAAATAATTATCCGGACAAAGAAAATATTATTGAATCTCTTAAAGTAAATGATATATTCGGACATAATATTGTATGTCTGGGAATAAATAAAAGTCCCGTAAACATAATTGCCAAAACAAATTGCGAAATTTTATTCCTTCCGTTTGAGAAAGTAATAACCCCTTGCGGCAGATTATGCAATTATCATTTACAACTAATTAAAAATATAATGAAAATGATTTCAAAACGAAACTCATTATTAAATACAAAACTTGATATAATCGGACAAAAAACAACAAGAGAAAAAATTCTTGCACTGCTTCAAGAATATAAAAGCGAAAACGAAATATTTGAAATTCCATACTCAAGAGAAGAAATGGCAAAGTTTTTATGTGTAGACAGGAGCGCAATGTCAAGAGAACTATGTAAAATGAGAGATGAAGGCATTTTAATTTTTCATAAAAACAGATTTAAACTTTTATAATAAAAAAAGAAGAGCATCGAAATGCTCTTCTTTTTGATAAATTCTATTAAATTATAAGGTTATGCACCTGAGCCGCCGGATGAAGCATTTTCACCTGAACCTGCAGTACCTCTTTCAAACATAACTTCTTGTGTAGGAGCTCCGAAAGGTACAACTTTCTGTGAATAAATCATTGCCTGATAAATATCTTTCGGTCTTTTTGAAGATGTTGTAGCTACATTCGGTTTTTTAAGACCGTTTACGTCAATCCATAAGTTAGGTGTAGCATTTGAGCTTGAGCAAGGATTAATGTTGTATGAGTCACAAGCTGAAGTATCTTCATCGCTGTTTGCAGAAGTATAATTAGATGATACACAGAACATCATACCGTCAGCAGTTGTAAATACGGCACCACCGGAGCAATCGTTACTTGTAAATGTTTCTTCTCCGTCAATTGTGCTCATTCTTGTTTTAAAAACACCGTCTACCAGATCTGCACCCGTGGTGTAATCCTGAGCCGATAAACCTTCTAATGCATAGTGAAGAGTCAAAGCCTGGTTAGTACCGGAAATAGCTTTTTTCAAAGCCGAACGGAACTCTTGAGCATTGGTGTTGTTCATCAATGTAGGTACTGTCATGGCAGCAATTACACCGATAATTACCAAAGTAATCAAAACTTCGGCTAAAGTGAAACCTAATTTTTTCATATCGTTTGTTTGCCTTTCATCTTTTTCGAAACTTACTTCAAATAAATACCAGATAATTATATACCTTTGTTAAGCAAGAGTCAATAGGTTAAAACATTGTAACAAAAGCCCGCATTGCATAAACAACAGCCGTGCACATTTACGGATATTATTGGTTTTATATAGCAAGTTTATTCTTATTTTATATATTATTTATATTTATATATACTGCATTATTTTATTGATTTGCATCGACATCTGACTGTTAATGAGAATACAATCTGATATTTACAATCCATCAGGATTGCAAATACTTATCTATATGAATTTAAATCACATTTAAGTCAAACTCTCACATAATAACAGCAACATCCTTTATTGTAATAACTTCTTTTTTTATAATAAATACCTGCCGTCCGGCTACAGTCCGATTTTCAAGATTATTACTTTATAACAAGAGTTGTATCTTATGTTCTTTATTGACTTTAGCGATTTATATAGAGATACTGTTCCCGTCTATAGTAATTTTCAAACATAATAATAAAGTTTTTTTCAGACAATTTCATACAAATATATGATTTTTAAAATATCATAAAGTTTTTTTAAGAAATTATTTTATAATAATGACATACTAAAATATTTCATTAAACTGAATATGTGTATAAAGGAATTATTTTATGATTAACAGTTTAAAAAATCTTGTTTCCCAGGTGTTTTATGCCCCGCAAACAACACAAACCGCGGCAATTGAAACAAAGAACGAATACAATCCGTTTGAAAATCCTTTTATTCAAAGTCAGCCAAGTAAAACATATGCTGTTAACAAACCCGTAAAAGGCGGTTACTTTGCAGGATACTATAACGGCAAGCCGAATATAGTCGGTCAGAAACTTTTCATCGAAGCATAAGTTAAATCGTTAAAATTCACTTGTTTTGGTTTGGTTTTTGAATTTTGTTATATTTGATTGGAAGAGCAAATTAACCGTTCCGACAGGTCCGTTTCTGTGTTTTGCAATAATAAGTTCAGCTTTGCCTTTATTTTCAACATCATCTTTATTATAGTATTCGTCCCTGTATATAAACATTACGATATCAGCATCCTGTTCAATTGCACCCGAATCTCTTAAATCCGAGAGCATAGGACGTTTATCCGTTCTTGCTTCAACACCTCTTGAAAGCTGTGATAGTGCAATAATCGGCACATTAAGTTCTCTGGCAAGCCCTTTTAAAGAACGGGATATTGCAGATATTTGCTGATTTCGGTCATTAGGATTTCCACCGCCCTCCATTAATTGAAGATAGTCTATAACTATAAGCCCTAATTCTTTTTCTTCAAGCATTAAGCGCCTGCATTTTGCTTTAATATCAGTTGCGGTAACACCTGCCGTATCATCAATATATATTCTTGTGTCAGCTAATCGTTCCATCGCATCCGTCAATTTCTGAAAATCTTTTAGCTGCATATGTCCCGTGTTACTTCTTTGCGTATCTACTTCAGCTTCCGCGCAAAGCATACGTTTTGCAATTTGTATTTTAGGCATTTCCAAAGAAAATATTGCAACACCTTTTTTACCTTTTAACGCCACATTCTGAGCCAGATTTAAAGCAAATGCTGTTTTACCCATTGAAGGACGTGCTGCTAGTATTATTAAATCGGATTTTTGAAGACCGGATGTTAATGCATCCAAATCATAAAAGCCTGTTGTAACACCCACTAATTCATCTTTATTATTATATCTTGACTCAATTTGTTCATAGCTTGATACAATCAAATCCTGTATCGGAACCATATCTCCGACATCTTTTTGCGAAGCTATATTAAAAATAAGTTTCTGAGCATTATCAAGAACGACATCGGTTTCTTCATTTTCATATGACATTGATACAATTTCAGAACCCGCATTAATAAGTGCTCTTTTTATTTCTTTTTCCTGTACTATTTTTGCATAAAACTCAACATTGGCAGTTGTTACGACATTTAAAGCCAGATCATTTATATATGCTCTTCCGCCTGCAGCCTCAAGTTTTTCATCGTTTCTTAAAAATTCGGAGACAGTTACTATATCAATAGGTTCATTTTTTCTGAATAAATCCAGCATAGCTTGATATATAACCTTGTGAGCAGGTTTATAGAAACTTTCGGGATTAAGGAACTCAACAATACGCCCCAAAGAAAGAGGATTAACCAGAATCGCACCTAATACAGCTTCTTCCGCTTCAACACTTTGCGGCAATAATTTAAGCATGCCGTTATCTGCCTGCCTTACAACTTTATTCGCCAAGTTACCTCCAAATAATACTTATAACCATTCCCGTTTTCGCACTACTGTGCATATGTTTTAGAATTTTGAGAATCCTGAACGGCTTCACGTCTTCTGTCTTTTTGTGAAGACAAATAATCACGGCCGTTTCTTACAATTCTGTGAATTTCTTCTATATTTCTGTCTAAATTGTCAAGAACCTGCTGGGCATATGCCTGAGCGCCTTCTTTTGTTTCCATTGCTTCTTTCAATGCATTTCTGCGCATTGTTTCAGCTTCCTGAGCAGCTTTATTTTTCATTTCCTCACAGCTTTCTTTAACCTGTTCCTGTATTTTAGCCGCTTTTTCTCTTACCGCTCTTATAAGTTCAGACTCGCTTAATATATTTGAAGCGGTATTTTGAGCCTCGCTTATAATTCTTTCGGCTCTGCTTTGTGCTTCCATATATATATCATCGCGTCTTTTAAGTATCATTTCCGCCGTTTTAATTTCTTCAGGCAAAATTGCTCTTATTTTACTCAAGATATCCTGTATATCATCAATATTCATAAAGAAACAGTAACTGCCCATATGAAATTTATTATCCAATATTTCATCCGCTTCATCTATTAAATGACTTACCCTGAGTTCTGTCATGATTTTAACCTTTCATATATTTATTTTCTAAGTATTTTGCCACCGGCTCGGGTACGAACTTTGATATATCTCCGTGCATAAGTGCTATTTCTCTAACCGTACCTGATGATATAAAATTATATTTAGGCTTTGTAATCAGGAAAACGGTATGAATATCAGAAGCTAGAGCGCTGTTTGCCTGTGATAATTGCATTTCATATTCAAAATCCGATACTGCTCTAAGTCCTCTTATAAGAACATTGGCATTTTTTTGTTTTGCATACTCTATTGTAAGCCCGCCGAAGGTATCCACTTCAACATTTTCCAAGTCCTTACAAGCCTGTTTTATAAGCATTACCCTGTCTTCTAAAGGTAAAAAACTCTTTTTATTCATGTTTACGGAAACAACAATTATAACTTTATCGAAGATATCTGCGGCTCTTTTCAGCACGTCCAAATGACCTTTGGTTATAGGATCAAAACTCCCCGGATATATTGCCGTTTTCAAATTTCCTACCTTTTGACATTAATACTTACATGACAATTATATTGCAAGCATGCTTTTAAGATTATTCCGAACCGCCAAATATTTATGATTGTTTACAATTTACTGTTGCGGAATATATCGGTTAAATTTCTCATCAAAATAATAGTGAATACAATTCTTGCCGTTTTGTTTAGACATATATAATGCTTTATCTGCAGACTCCATTAAATCTTTTATGTTATCGGCAGCATTGGGATATTCAGCAACCCCCATACTAACGGTAGGTCTTATAAACGTATTTTCATCAACTTTCACTTCTATTTCACTTATTTTTCGTCTTAATCTTTCCGCAATAACAAGTGAAGTAAACAAAGATGTTTCAGGCATAATAATAGTAAATTCTTCGCCGCCGTATCTTGCCGGAATATCCACATGCCTGATGGTTTTTTGTATAACATTTGCTATTTCTTTCAGCACCATATCCCCGACAAGGTGTCCGTATGTATCGTTTACGGATTTAAATTCATCAATATCCATAATAAGAAGAGACAGAACATGGTGATATCTGTGAACTCTGTTTATTTCGGATTCCAACAAGAGATAGAAATGTCTGTGAATATAAAGTTTTGTAAGTCCGTCTTTTGTCGCAAGTTCATAAAGCTGGGCATTATCAACCGCAATTGCGGCTTGATTTGCCAGTGCTTCAACAAATTCCAAATCTTTTTTATTAAACAGCTTGCCGTTTTTCTTATTCGTAATATTAATTATTCCGATACATTCACCTTTTGCAATCAACGGTACGCAGATTAATGATGAAACATTATCATTATTATCCTTTGTCATATGAAATCTGGGGTCATTTCCTCCGAGATTTGTGATAATAGATTTTTTCTCGGTATAAACCTTTCCCGCTATTCCCGTATCGGGACTAATTTTTTGACATTCAATAAGTCCGTTGTTAATGGCATTTTCAGTCTCTTTATCTTTTAAACCAAAAACAACTTTGACCTGCAAAGTGTTATCTGTATGGTCATAAAGCATCAAAGAACCTTTTTCGGCATTTACCGTTTCTATCGCTTTGTCAAGAATAACACTTATTAATCGTTTCAAATCATCAATGAAATTTACTGCCTGAGAAATATTATATAAAATTGAAAGATTATGAATGGTTTTATTAAGCTCCATAATCTTCGTTTCCTGTTCTTTATTTCTCACGAATTTTCTGAGTGCAGGCTCTATACAGCTGAAAATCTGCTGTATATAATTCATATCTTCTTCACTGAAAGCGGAGCCGTCTTCTTTCTTGCCAAAAAGAGCCAGACAAAATGCGGCATCATCATTATGGAATATTCGCATGTATTCACTGTTTAACGGTTCCAGACCGTTTGAGCTCCAGAAAGATTTATATATATAGCTTCCGTCTTCATTTACTATTTTTATAATATCATCCGTAACATGCTGCAAAAACGGCGCATTATCACCGTTAAATTCATAATCTTCACTGCTGTCAGATGAAATATTTTTCGTTTGAAAAACACCGTTATTATTAATAAAAAACCTTATATCTGTAAGACTTAACGACGATTTAATTAAAAAAGAAACCTTTGAGAGCAAATCTTCCATAGAACGCGACCTGTTTGCGACCATATTAAGGTCAAAAAGGTTATGAAGTTCCAATACGTTTTTTTGCAAATAATATATTTTTTCAGCTAAATCTTCAGGCATAACATTAATATTACATTTTACTATCTATCGGGCGTTTCTTTTGCCGATTTTTTGGTTCTGTTTTCAATAAATGCGGTAACCGCAGAGGTTATCAATACAACCGGAAGAAAGAAGTTTTTTGCATTATGTTTGATTGCTTTTGGCAAAGAACCGAATCTGTTTTTATCAACAAAAGACCAAAAAACAGTTAAAGCGCCCATAACAGGAACAGATTCTACGGAATGTCTTACAAAACTGTCTGCGTATCTTGCGATATAAGGACTGTTTTGATTAATTCCGGAATAAACTTTCGTTTTTGCTTTTCGGGAATTTGAAGAATCGGACATACTCGTTTGTGCAATAGGTTGTATCATATAGTTCCTCGACAAAACTTATTTTATAAACTTACAGACTATAATTATATCACCTTTTAATAATTTAGTCGAGACCGCTTTTAAATTATTACATTTTGATATATATTCTCTGTTAAAACCTTTAACACAGCTTATGGCGGTATCATCGCCCATAATTTTCGGCGCAACAAACTGAATCAGTTCGTCAGCAAGTCTTTCTTCAATGAAGGATTTATTCATTGTTCCGCCGGATTCGACCAGTATACTCATTATGCCCTTATCATAAAGCATTCTAACCGCACTGTTAAGATTTATATATTCGTTTTTCAATGAACACTTTATAATTTCTACATGTTCGGGATATTTTTTCATTCTTTCGTCAGATACATTTTCAGAGGTTACTATATAAACTTTTGTCCCGTCGTTATTATATACATTGCTGTCTTGCGGCGTTATAAGATTTTTATCAAAAATTATTCTGACAGGATTTCTCCCTCCGCGCATACGGCATGTTAAACGGGGATTATCATTAATAACGGTTGTTGAAGAAGTTAATACGGCATCATAATAATTCCTTAATTTATGAACCTCTCTCCATGATGCTTCATCCGTAATTTTTTCGGGTTTACCCGTTCTGCCTGCAATTTTTCCGTCCAAGGTAGATGCCGTTTTTATTGTTATATAAGGCTTATTTTCTGTTTTGTTTTTAATAAAAATTTTATTAAGCTCAAAGCACTCCGGTTTCAAAACTCCCGTTATAACTTCAATACCCGCCTCTTTTAACTTTTTTATTCCTTTTCCCGCCACCAGAGGATTAGGATCTGTCATGCCCAGAATAACCCTTTTAATACCGCTTTCTATAATCAAATCCGTACAAGGAGGAGTTTTCCCCTGATGACAGCATGGTTCAAGGTTAACAATCAATGATTTTCCTCTGACATCAATCGGAGAATTTAATATGGCATTTCTTTCCGCATGATTTTGACCGTATTTTTCATGCCTGCCCCGGGAAATTATATTAAAATCATCATCAAAAATAACGCACCCCACAAGAGGATTAGGTGATACACTGCCACAGCTTTTTTTTGCCAGACTGAGACACTTTCTCATTAGCATTTCATATTTTTTTTGCATTATTTTACTTTCTTATAAAAAGCCTCTGTTATTATCTGAGAGTATTTCCCTTTTTCATTTGCGGAAATTATTATAAGATTTTTTCCGTTCTTAAGTTCCGCAACTCCGACAATACCTTCCATATCTTTAACAGGAAGATTCGCTATTTCAATATTCAGTTTAACATAAGGAATTTGTTGTCCGAGTCCTTCAAATTCTCCGTGTTTTACTACCTGTACCTTGTTAAATTTTACGGGTTTATATTTATATTTTTGAAGCGCATTTTCAATTTTTTCCTGAACATTTTCATCCGTTATATCCGCTTTTGTTAATATATCTTCTTTTCTGGGCTCTATCATAACCATTTTTTGTGATGTTGCGTTATGTTCAGCCGCAATCATTCTGTTCTTAAGTATTTCAAAATTTGTAGCAATGGAATATTCATCATCTATATCAGATAAATCAACGATATCTTTTGTTTCGTCAAGAAGTTTTTCCTGAGATATTGAAGTTCTTTCCTCAATTTTATTTTTAATAAAATCAATAACTCCGAGATGTACAAGTCCGAAAAAAACAAGAATCAAAACGATTATTTTAATTATGAAACTTAAACAGCCTTTCATTAAAACTCCTTTATATTACATTGAATTATCGCTTAATTTATATTACATTAAGTATATATATGATAGATGAAGAAATCAAGAACGCAAATAGTTGTGATGTGGATATAGAACTTGCCACACCCATGTTTAAACAGTTCCTCGAGATAAAGAGGAAATACGGAGAAACTGTTTTATTATATCGCCTGGGTGATTTTTACGAGGGCTTTTTTGAAGATGCAATTTTATTTTCAAGAGAGCTCGGACTTACTTTAACCCACAAAGACGGCGGGAAAATAGGCAAAGTTCCTATGGCAGGAATACCCGTCAAATCAATTAATACATATATCCCGAAACTTCTTGAAAAAAACTTTAAAGTTGCAGTCTGCGAGCAGCTTGAAGACCCGAAAGAAACAACGGATAAACTCGTAAAAAGAGATATAGTAAAAACCATAACAGCAGGTACAATAACAGAACTTAATCTTCTTGAACCGACAGGCAACAATTATCTTGCTGCGGTTATTGAGGTTAATAATACTTTCGGACTTGCATACACCGATATTTCAACAGGAGAGTTTAAAGTTACAAAAGGTTCTTTAAATGATATTTTATCCGAACTTGCAAGAATAAAGCCTGCTGAAATACTTGCCCCCGTAAAGCAGCAGAAGGTATTACCGTTTCAAATCGTTCCGGATGAAAAAATCAATCTGCCCGATGAAATAACCTCAATATATCCGTGTACAAAAGTTTCAAACACCTATTTTGAAGAAAACCGTGCAATTGATAACATTAAACAACTTTTTAAAATCGTATCTCCGGAATCATTCGGCTATAGTGAGTTTAAACCCGCTTTTTTTGCCGCAGGCGCAATTATTGAATACCTTACCGAAACACAAAAAGGAATTCTTCCTAAATTTGATACGATTATGCCGTATTCTCTGGATGAGTTCGTATCTTTGGATACAAATACCAGAAGAAATCTTGAATTAATACAAACATCAAAAGACAAGCAAAAATTCGGAAGTCTTTTATGGGCAATAGATAAAGTTAAAACACCGATGGGTTCAAGACTTCTTAAAAATTGGCTTAATCAGCCCATTAAAAATACAGCCGAAATAAAGTGCCGCCAAGATGCTGTTGAAGAGCTTATTAACAGTGCAAAAGACAGAATAAATCTTTCAAATTTGCTCTCAAGAGTGTGCGACATTGAACGCTTAAGCGTAAAACTAAGCAACGGAAGCATAAATCCCAGAGATTACATTGCGCTTAAAGAAACTTTATTTCTAATCCCGAATTTTGAAAGCGTTTTCAAAAATTTTAAAAATGATTATTTAAAGAATTTCACAACAAAAACAGAAGAATTGACCGACTTCGCGTCCGTTATAAACAGAACAATAAAAGATGATCCGCCTATTACGGTTAAAGACGGCGGAGTCATAAAAGAAAATGTCAGCGCGGAATTGGATTATTATAAACAACTGCTTACGGGCGGAGAAGAATGGCTTAATAACTTTGAAGAACAGGAAAAAGAAAAAACAGGTATTAAAAACCTGAGAGTAGCATATAACAGAAACTTCGGATATTTCATTGAAGTTACAAAGTCAAACCTTGCCCAAGTTCCTATGTATTACGTCAGAAAACAAACTCTAACAAACGCTGAAAGGTTTACAACAGAAGAGTTAAAAAAACATGAAAATGACGTATTATCTTCTCAATATAAGTCAATTGAAATTGAACAAAAAATATTTGCGGATATGACCGAATATTCAAAATCATTTGTGGATATTCTTAAGGAAACCTCTCATTTTCTTGCAAAAGTCGATGTTTTATTATCTTTTGCAAATGTGGCAATTGAATCAAATTATGTAAAACCCGAAATAACGGAATCAAATGAAATTTATATAAAAGACGGAAGACATCCCGTTGTGGAAAAAATTCTTCCCATGGGAGAGTATGTGCCTAATGATTTGAAACTTGTTGCGGATATTCATAATTATGAAGATACCCAGTTTATGATATTAACAGGGCCTAATATGGCGGGAAAATCCACTTATATGAGACAAAACGCACTTATTGTTCTGTTGGCTCAAATAGGTTCATACGTCCCTGCAAGTTATGCCAGAATAGGCGTTGTTGATAAGATTTTTACCCGTGTGGGTGCCGTTGACGACTTGTCTTTGGGACAATCAACATTTATGGTTGAGATGAATGAAACCGCATATATTTTAAACAGTGCAACGGAAAAAAGTTTAATTCTGCTTGACGAAATAGGAAGAGGAACTTCTACATATGACGGTGTAGCAATTGCTTGGGCGGTAGCAGAACACATTGCAAAAAAAATAAAAGCAAGAACTATTTTTGCGACGCACTACCATGAATTAAATGTTATGCCAAAATCCATTGAGCAAATTAAAAACTACAGAATAACTTTATCCGAAGAAAACGGTGAAATTCACTTCCTAAGAAAAGTTATTGAAGGTTCCGCAAGTAAAAGCTACGGTATTCAGGTTGCAAAAATGGCAGGACTTCCGGATAGCGTTGTATCAAAAGCTCAAACACTTATGAATAAAATGCAAAAAGATTTATCAAAAGACCTGTCTTCAAGAAAATCAAAAAATTCACCGATAGACGTTCCCCAGCTTTCACTTACTTTTGAATAGGAAGCCGTTATGCAGAAATTTTTAAAAACGGATATTTTCATTGTTTTACTTATATTTTTAATTTTTATTAGTATTTTACCGTTTTTTTTCCTTCATCAGGGGCTTTTGACCGTTGACACGGGACGTGAGTTTTATATTTCTCAGCAGGTTTCAAACGGCGGAGTATTATATAAGGACATTTTTAATATATACGGGCCGTTTTCTTATCAGTTTAACGCGCTTTTATTCTTTATTTTCGGACAAAGCATAAACACGCTTTATATTGCAGGTATTATTAATTCTTTCATTATCCTAACTGCAATATATTTACTGGCAAGAGAATTCTTAAACAAAAGTTTTTCTTTTATGATAACCGTTCTTACAATGTTTTCTCTTGTATTTTCAACATTTTTATTTAATTCAAACATAACATATTCTTTCGGTCTTATTTATGCTTTATCCGCTTTATTACTTTCAATTTTATTTTTAATAAAATATATTAAATCCGCTAAAGTAAATTTTGTATATCTTTCCTGTCTTTTTGCAGGACTGAGCATCTTAAATAAATATGAATTCATTTTATATCCGATTCTTTTAATATATACTTTCGGCCTTATAAAACCTATAGGTATAAAAAACGCAATAAAAGCAGTAGTTTGTTTTATAAGTATCCCTTTAATATCATTTTCAATTTTATTTTTTCAGGGACTGACAATTGAAGATATACAAACAGCGCTGAATTTAATGACGATTATGGCACAATCCGAAAGTATGAAACTTTTCTATTCCATACACGGTTGTTTTTTTGAACCGGCTTATTATTTAAAATTGATTTTAAATAATCCTTTATACACCGTTTTAGGACTCTTACCCGTTATAAATATTATCCTTTTTCTTGTATTTATAAAAAAAATATATCAAAATAAAGTTTTATTTGTATTCTGTATTGCATCAATACTTGCAGCTATAAAATTCACACTTTTTTTAGAAATTAATCATATGGGTGCATTTTTATTTCCTTTGTGTTTCTTAACCGCTTTTATTTTATCGGACAAGTTTTCAAACATTATAAGATATTTGCTTTTAACCTGTTTAATCTTATTTTTTGCATATTCCGATTTTGATTCGTTAAGATTAAAAACCCATTTGCTTGAGACACCAAAAGGCAATATATACACCTATTATAAAGATAAAATGATGATGCAGATACCGATTGATTATATAACTGAAAATTCAGAAAGCAACGATAAAGTGCTGGTTGTACCCGAAGGAGCTTTTATAAACTTTGCAACAGACAGAAAATCGGATAACACCTATCATAATCTGGTTCCCCTTTATTACAAAGATACATTCGGAGAAGAAGAAGTTCTTAAGCATTTTGAAACGGAAAATATTATGAAATATATTATAATTCTGCCTTTGCCTACAGATGCATACGGAAGCCCCGATTTTTGCAGTTATGCTCATAATTTTTGTGAGATGATTAATACAAAATATAATTTGGTAAAAGAAGAAAAGAATATCAAAATATTTGAAAGAAAATAATATATGAGAAAAATTGCTTTAATAAATCACGGATGTGCAAAAAACCTCGTCGATTCGGAACTTATGCTCGGAAAACTTGCACAAAACGGTTATAGAATAACTTTAGATGATAATAATGCTGACATAGTTATTATAAATACCTGTTCTTTTATTCATGATGCGGAAAAAGAATCGGTAGCATCAATATTTGATATGATACAAAAAGGTAAAAAAATAATTATAACAGGATGTCTTTCCCAAAAATATCAAAAAGAACTGCAAGAACTAATTCCTGAAGCAGGCGCATTTTTAGGAACATCTGACATAGATAAAATTGTTGATACCGTAAAAAAAGTAACAAAAGACAAAACAAAAATATACTCGGTAAATGAAAAACCTAATTATATATATCCCGAAGATATTGAACGCCAGCAAATAACAATGGGAGCAAGTTCTTATATAAAAATTGCGGAAGGCTGTAACTTCAAATGCGGGTATTGTATTATTCCGCAATTAAGAGGCCCTTATATTTCACGAAAGAAAGAAAATATTATAAAAGAAGCCCGAAATCTGGCGAAAAAAGGGGTAAATGAAATTTGTCTTATTGCCCAGGACACAACAAGCTACGGCAAAGATATATATAAAAAACCTGCACTTACGGAACTTTTAAAAGAACTTAACGAAATTGAAGAATTAAGCTGGATAAGAATTTTATACACCTATCCTTCACTGCTTACAGATGAACTTTTACAAACAATAAATAAACTGGATAAAGTTGTTAAATATATTGATGTTCCGCTTCAGCATGTCAGTAAGAATATGCTTGAACTTATGAACAGACCCGTTGAAGATTACAGAAAACTCATAAAAAGAATAAGGAAATTTATTCCCAATGCCGCAATAAGAACGACATTCATTGTAGGATATCCCGGTGAAACAGAAGATGATTTTAATGAACTATATAACTTCATTAAAGAAATGAAACTGGACAGGGTCGGCGTTTTTGAGTTTTCAAAAGAAAAAAATACAAAAGCATATAAGTTAAAACCTCAGATAACCGCAAAAGTAAAAAAGCAACGCAAAAAGATTTTGATGGAATTGCAGCAAAAAATTTCTAAAGAAATCAATCAGAAATTGATAGGAACACAAATCGACTGCATAGCAGAATCAATATCCGAAGATGGAATAATAACGGCGAGGACATATAAAGATGCACCCGAGATCGACGGATTAATATTTATAAAAGCAGATGCTCCGGTTGAACCGGGTGATATAATTACCTGCAAAATAACAGGAGCAAATGAATATGATTTAACCGGTTCTTTATAGAACTTCTAATTTTTATATTTCTTTACTCTGCTGTCCAAATCAGCTCGGGGGTTAGATTTTATCAAGCTGCGTATTACATCGTTTACTTTTTCCGTATCCTTATTTTTTCTGTATAAATAAGCAAGTTTAAGCGCAACTTCTATATTATCGGGATATCTTTTATTAATGTTGACAAGATTTAATAACGCTTTTTCTTTATTATTTGATTTCAGATTAATAAAAGTTTCCAGAACCAGAGCATCGATGTCCGCATTATCAATCTTTCGTGCTTCTTTTATATATCTTGAAGCATTAGCATAATCTTTTGTTTTATAAAAATTAACAGAAATATTATATAAAATAGCAAAATAATTTTGATTATTATCGCGGACAAAAGGTAACAAATTTTTCAAAATTGCATTCGAATGCCTGTAATATCTTTTTTCACCGTAGTTATTTGCAAGCTCAACCCATTTTGGAATATCCTGCGGATTATAATTAAGACTTTGCATTAGAAGTTTCATATCATAATCAATACCGCTGCCCGGAATAGAGATAATTGCATCGCCGTAGAATAAGTTTGAATATTCTTCGGGCAGCAGAGGGTCATTGATAACATCTGGAACCATTTTATATAAAAGAGTAATCGTATTAAAATCTCTTAAAGAAAAATCTTTGTCTGAAGCAGCCTTTGAAATATAATCACCCGACGAGTGCATAACATCATTTTCATCATAACTGTATCCTGCTATACCGAGTGCATGACCTATTTGAGATTTAAGAACCGTCGCCAAACTCATGGGATTATCTTGTGCTTGTTTAATTTGCGATGCATTCAGAACTATTTCAACATAACTTAAAATATTATCATTAATAACCGGAATTGTGACTGCACTGCGCTGCGTATCATTAGGATCAATTTCAGGCAGAACATCTGCCATAGAAATAACAATATCGGCATCGGTAACGGTGTGAATTTCTTTAAACAAAACGGCTCCGTTAGTTAAAGCTGACCATGCAACAAATGCGCGTTTTAACTCATTTGCATAGAAAGGCGGCACATGAGCATTAATTGTATAAGTTATCGGGTTTTTATTGTTCCATCTGTATATAATCCCGTTATATATAACATTATCAACATAATTTGAGCCCATTAAATTATCAATTTGCCTTCTTTGGGAAGATAATACTTTATACGCATATTCACTTGTTTCTTCCAGATCATCATATTGGGATATTTGATACAGGGCTTTTTGGCTTTCATAAGAAATCGGTTTTTTGGAAAGCGCAACAACCTGCAGATAAACATTATTTTCATTTTCGGGATTCATACTTTCCGCGATTTTCAAAAGCTGCAATGCTTTATCATATTCTTTTATTTCTATATATTTTTGTCCCTGATGCATAAGAAAATCCGCGGCAATACCGTTTTCTACCACATAATATCCGCCCAAAAGCAATGCTGCCAAAATCAAAAAGAAAGTAACTTTGAACATTGCAAATCTTGCTCTTCGGGCTTTTTGTTCTTCTCTTCTTCTTTGTTCTTCAAGGAGCTTCTTCCTTCTTTGGCTGCGTTCCCTTCTTTCTTTTTGCACATTTCTATCCCTATCGGGCATATTTTTTCCTGAATGTTCTTCCATATAAAAACCTTTTTATTTCTTTAATTCCAGTAATTCGGCAAGTCTTGTAGTTTCAACTTTCGATAAAATTTCTGAATTACCCTTCATTTTAAAATATTCCGCAAATTTAGGAGTGGTTTTAAGATTGAAAGAACGCCCGTTTTTATCTTTCTTTCTGCTTATAAGCCCTTTTGAAAGAAGCTCTTGTATGTGATCATATGCTCCCGAGCCTCTGAGTTCTTTCAATTCAGCCTGTCTTATCGGCTCTTTTAACGCAATTACGGTAAGTGTTTTCAAAACTGCATTTGAAATATCGACGGGGCAGAGTTTTTCGACAATATCCATATACTCCGGTTTAACCTGAATAATATAGCCGTTTTCATCATCTATTTCTAAGGCGCCCTCCCGTGAGGAATAATCAAAAATCAAAGCAAGCATAGCCTCCTCAACTTCCTGCTCATCAGATTCAAGTATCTGTGCAATTTCTTTAATATCAACAGCCTTCCCTGTTACAAATAATACAGCTTCAATTCTTGATTTTAAGTCCATATTATCACCTATGCCGTTTGCTCCTGCACATCTTTTTTTGACATTTGCCCTTTTACCACATATAAATCAGAGTAAAATTCTTTCTGTTCAATATCAAATTCACTTTTTACCGACAGGAACAGAAGCGCAATATAAGCCGTTATCTTATCCAAGCCTAAAAGAGTTAATGTATTAAGTTCAACTTTTTCTTCCTTCTCAAATATTTTTGTAAGATTTTCCCTGAGAACTTTAACACTTGTTTCTATGTACTCCTCCTGAGCAAGATTAATGATGTCTTCATTAGACATATTTTTATAGCTTTGCACTCGTCTTTTTGCACGCTCCAGCGAATTTTTCAAAGCCTGTTTCTTATCCAGTTCTTCATAAAATTCCAACTGTCTTATTAAATCTTTTAAAGTTACAATCCTGTTTCTGTTCAGTTTAACGCTCGTTCTTCTTTGAATAATATCTTCAATAGGAATTACGTTATCGGGTAAATTCTGATAATACATATCATCCGAAAATCTTGAATCATCACTGTCGTCATATTCAGGATCTACAGGTGCTGCAGGCTCAAACTGCATAGGATCAATCCCAACCAATATATTAGATTTGAGCTTTAATAAAACAGCCAGAAAGAACAATGCCCTGCCGCTCAGACGCAAATTATTTGACTTGCTTTCCGATATATGAAGCATATATTTATCTGCAATATCGGCTATATCAATATTCCAAGGGTCAATTTTCCCCTGTTTAGCCATCTGAACAAGAACTTCAATTCCATCAAGCTCATCAGACGGAGTATCCAGAATAGAATCTACCGTAAAACCGTTTGATAATGCTTCTTCTTGGCTGTGTATATAAAAATTTTCCGCGTCCTTTGGATTTAACATTAACTATTCCCTAATTTCTAATCCCCGTTACAAGGGTTTTTCCATGTTCTTTTTGAGTTACACCTATCGTTCTATCTGCAGATTTTATCATATTTTGTTTGTGAGTAACTACTATAAATTGCGTATTTTTTGCCTGCTCTTTTATTATATCCGATAAACGCGCCAAATTAATACCGTCAAGACTTGCATCTACCTCATCAAGTGCATAGAAAGGCGCAGGCAGGTATTTTTGTATAGCAAAAACCAATGCAAGCGCGGTAAGCGACTTTTCACCGCCTGACATTGCCCCCAGCTTTTGTTTTGTTTTATCTCTTATTTGAGCTTTAATTGTCATACCGCCTTCAAACGGATTTTCAGGATTTTCAAGCTCCAAACTGCCTTCACCTTCCGACAATTTGGCAAAAATATCTTTGAAATGTTCATTTATGTTATTATATGTTTTCATAAATGTTTCTTTTTTAATCTGCTCATATCCGGTCATTTTCTCAAGTATTTGCCTGCGCTCATTTGTAAGCGTTGCTATTTGCTCTTTCTTTTCTTCCTGACGGGCTTTTACTTCATCATACGCTTCAATAGCAAGCATGTTTACAGGTTCCATTTCCTCCATACGTTTTTGCAAACGATGAATTTTGGCAGTTATTTCATCCGTTGAAATTTCTGTCGGAACCAAAGAATTTATATCAATTTGATTTTCTTTAAGTTCATTCCTTATTTCTTCAAGCATCGGTTCCAGTTCAGCCCTTCTTGTTTTAAAGGATTCAACCTGCTCGGCAATTTTATCTATTTCATTTGAAACTTTATTTTTCTGTGTTTCGGCACCGAGAAGTTCTTCTTGAACCAGATCACGCTGTTTTTGAAGTTCAACAAGTTTTTCGCCGAGCGCTTTAATTTTTGCTTCAAGCTCTGAGGCTTTTACTTCAATATCTTTAATTTCATCTCCATATTTAATTTTATCAGCAGAAGCAATTTCATTATCTTTTAAAAGTCTTTGGATTTGTTCTTCTTTTGCTTTAATTAACTCTTTGTTAAAATCAATATCCCTGTTTGATTCATTTATTTCATTGTTGCATTTAAAGATTTTATTTTGATATTCTTTTATTTGATTTTCAATGGCAGCGGTCATCTCTTTAAGTTTTTTGAGTTCGCCTTCTGTCATTTTACTTTCAATTTCAGCAATTTTATCTTGAAGAACAAGCATCTTATCATTCAAAGAAATAAGTTTTTCTTCATATTTTTCAAGTTTTTTCTCAATATTTTGAGCTTTCGGTACAGACTCTTTTATAATTTTATTGCATTCATCAATACGCTGCTCATTATTCCCGGCATTATTGTTCAAATTATTAAGTTCAATTTTCGCACCGTTTAATGCTGTCATTGTATTAGAATAATTTGAACGTATTTTTTCCTGTTTAGCTTCAAGTTCCGCGCGATTTTTCTCAAGCAGTGAATATTGCTTTTGCAATTCGGCAAAACGTGCTTTAAATTTTGAAAGCTCTTCATCTTGATTTTGACTGAACTTAAGACCGCTATTTTGTCTGTCGCCGCCCGTTATAGCACCTGATTTTTCGAATAAACTGCCGTCGAGTGTTACAAGACGGTATTTACCGATTAATCTTTTTGCACTGTCATAATCTTCAACAATAAGAGTATCTCCGAGCGCATAATAAAAAGCGTCAATATACCTATCATCAAAATCAACAAGATTAATTGCAAAATCAACAACACCTTTTTCTCTCGGAACTTTAAGGCTCGACGGAGCTTTTCTGATTTTATTCAACGGCAAGAATGTTGCACTGCCGGCTCTTGCCGATTTTAAATAATCAATGCAAACCCTTGCAACATCTTCATCATCAACAACTATATTTTTCATTCTTGCACCCATTGCAACTTCAAGTGCCGTTGAATATTCTTTATCAACACTTCCTAATTGCAATAAAGGAGCATGTACGCCGTTTATTTTAGCTCTTATTATGGAATCAATGGCCTTTCCGAGATTTATTTCTTCATAAGCACTTTTTTGCGCTTCTATCGTTACGATTTTTCTCTGAGCCATTTGAATATCATGCATAATATCAGATATCTCGTTTTTATTTTTATCGAGATTATACATAATATTTTCCTGCGCCAGTTTATAATCCCCAAGCTCTTTCGTTAATTCCTCAACCTGAAGATTTAATTTATCCTGATTATCTTTAAAATTTGCCTTAAAAGAAGTTAATTCCGCAAGTGTTTTTTTAGCATTTTCAATATCTTTTTTTATTGAAATGAGGTCTGTCTCAAGAGGAATTGATTCGGATTTAATATTCCATTCTTCTTCTTTCAATTTTTCAAGTTCTTTTTTAAGGTTATTTCTCTCTTCAATCTGTTTATCCGCATTTTGATTTAAGCCTGAAACCTCTTCAAGAATTTTTGTAAGTTCTTTTTCCTGAATTTTTATATTTTCTTCAATCTGAGAAATTTCAACTTTTTTATCTTCTATCTTTAATGTTATTTTCTCAATTTTTTCTTTATGATTTTCAATCCCGTTTTTAGAGTTCTCAATCGTTTTCAGATTATCATGAATAGTTTTTTCAACAGAGCTTATTGCAAGTTCTTTTCTTTGAATATGTCCTTTTAATTCTTCCAGTTGTTTTTTTGTCTCAATCTGCTCCGCTTCACCGTTATTCTTGACCAAATCGGAAATTTCACCGTAGCGTTTTTTTATTTCAACGAGTTTTTCCTCAAGTTTTTTAAGATTTAATTCTTCCTCTTTTTTCTTCTTATTAAATTCCAAAATATTTTGATGAGCGAGTTCCAGATTGCGTTTAATATCAAAAAATTTAACTGTTGTAATCTGGCTTTCCAATTGGAATTTTTCGGTCTTTAATTTTTGATATTTCAACGCTGTTTCTTTTTCCTGAGCAAGCCTTTCAATATTCGATTCTATTTCTGTCAGAATAAGATTAGCATTTTCAACTCTTTCTTCAACAGTTAAAAGTTCTTCCTGCGCCTTTTCTATTCTTCTGTTAAAATCTGCAATGCCGGCTATTTCATCAATGATTTTTCTTCTTTCGACATTAGAGCAGTTAACAATACTCATAACGTCGCTTTGCATTATCACATTGTAGCTGTTAGGAGTAATTCTGTATTTTTCAAGCCTTGCATGGATTTCAGTCAGTGTTGAAACCTGATCGTTTAAATAATAAACACTGTTAAAACCTTGCGTTGATTTTCTTATTTTTCTTGCAACAGTAATCGGTTCTTCGGTTTTATCATCAGGTTCAAAAACAACTTTTACATATGCTTCATTCTTTTTGGTATGAGTGGAAATAAAATCGGATAACTGCTCGGTACGCAAGTTTCTTGCACTTGCAAGCCCGAGAGCAAACAAAATACTGTCAATGATATTACTTTTCCCTGAACCGTTCGGACCTGCAATTGTTGTAAATCCTTTTAAGAACGGAATTGTAATATCATTTGCGAAAGATTTAAAGTTATCAACTTCAAGTTCTTTTATGTACATTAAATTCGATGATACCAATTGTCTAGACTATATAATTAGACAACAAATAAACGTAATAGTCAAAAACATTACATTTTATTAATCTAATAAGGCATTTGTATCCTGAAGATTACAACAAATCAACATCTGAAGATTTAAGCGGCGAACCCATCAACTTTTCAAGATTTGCGGCCGACACATGATAGTTCAGCAGTGTATTATAATAATCAAGCTGCGAATTTCTGTACGTTGTTTCGGCATCTTTTAATTCTATGGCATCGCCCAAACCGACTTTGTATCTGCCTGATGCCTGATCATATTGTTCTTTTGCCTGGTCCATAGACAGTTTTGCCACTGCTATACTATCTTGGGCATTTGTAAGATTAATATATGCCTGTTTAACTTCAAAATATATGGTTTGTTTTGTATTTTCATAATCTGCCAAGTCTTTTTTATAAGTTGCCTTTGCTTCATCAACCTGTTTTTTCAATAACATAAGGTTTATATTTGAATATGAAAGCTGTGCACCAAACTGGTAACCATAGTCGGTATCAATTCTTTTACCGCCCCTTGAGTATGAAGCAAACCCTGAAAGATTAGGAGCAAAAGCTCTTCTGGATGCTCTTACCAATAGTTCCGAAGCATCTGCTTTTTTCTTTGCAGCCAAAAGTTCCGGACTTGTTTCATATGCTGTTGAAACGGCTTCTTCTGCAGTTATCCCGTATGCTTTTGTTGTTAAATTATCAACTACGTCATAGTCTGAATAATCAGGCATACCCATTGCATTACTTAATTGTACATATGCAATTTTTAACGTATTTTTAGCCTGAATTAATCCGAGTTTAGCCTTTCCAAGATTATATTCCGCAGTAAGTACATCAATTTTTGCCTTAGTTCCTATATCATAGTATGCTTTTGCCTGTTCCAGGTGCAAAGTATAATCAGCAACTGTATCTTCGTATACTTTTACCTGCTGCTGTGCAAAAAGCAAATTATAATATGCCTGTTTAACAGTAAAAATTACGCTGTTTATACTGTTTTGCAAGTTCGATTGAGCGGATTCATATGTTCTTTTTGCCAGATCAGCCTGTGCTTTTGTCTTACCGAAGTCAAAAAGCAGCATATTCCCCGACAAAGTAGGAGCATAGAACATATCATATTTCTGAATAGGAAACGCAAAGTTAGAAACCTGCATATCATTTCTTGAATAACTTAAACCTGCCGAAAATGTGGGAAAATAATTTGCCCAGGCCTGTGCTATTTTACTTTTATATATTTCCGCATTACTCATTGCAACATGGATTAACGGATGTTTTTCAAGAGCAATCTTTACGCAATCATCAACTTCAATTATTTTATTTGTATTAATACTGCCATGATAAGCTGTGTCGGTCAAAACTTTAGACTCATCGGACTTATTTACCGCAGGAGTTTCAGTTAACATTTCAGCTTCTTGCGCCGTTTCTTCTACAAGCTGTTCCGTTTTGTTCAACTCTTTTTCCACTGTTTGAGTTTTTTTTGCTGCTCTTTCAGCTTCCTTTTGCTGTTTTTTAAGTTCTTTTTCGGCCTTTTTTTGTTCTTTTGTTAAATTTTTTGAAGTTTCCTTAAAAGGTTCAACAGCATCCGCTTCTTTTCCCAATTTCAGCTTTTCATCTTTTTGGTTTCTTGAAAATATATTTCTCACTTTCTGGGAAAATGTCGTTTTTTCAACAGCACGAGCCGATACTTCGTTCAAAGAAGGTCTTACTTCATTAACGACATCGTCTGTAGCTGCTTCCTGTGCAAAAACGGAACCTGACATCATTAAAAATAAAAATATAAATAATTTCTTGTTCATTTTATCCACTCTACTCTATATTTTATTTATTTTCTAATTTCTCTTGTTTTCTTTTTGCTACATTCTCAACCATAGATTGAACAAGTACATAGAAAACAGGAGTTAAGATTGTACCGATTGTAGCTGCAGCAACCATACCGCCAAATACGGTAGCACCTACGGCAATTCTTGACTGAGCACCGGCGCCCGTTGCAAATACCATCGGCAATACACCGAATACAAAAGCCAACGCCGTCATCATAATAGCTCTGAATCTTAATCTTGCAGCTTCAATTGCAGCATCTTCAATGCTCAATTCCTGTTTTTCGTGTAAATCTCTTGCAAATTCAACAATAAGGATAGACTGTTTTGCGGCAACCCCTATTAAGGTAATCATACCGATTTGAGCATACAAGTCAAATGATAATCCCATCATCATCTGGAAGATTAAAGCACCGAGTGCTGCAATAGGTGCAATTAATAATACTGCAACAGGTATTGACCAGCTTTCGTATAATGCTACAAGGAATAAATATACGAATGTCAAAGCCAAAGCTACAACTATACCTGTCTGTCCTGATGATTCTCTTTCCTGCATTGATGTACCGGACCAGTCATAACCCACATCCGAAGGAAGTGTTGTTGAAGCAACATTTTCCATTGCGGCCATTGCTTCACCTGATGATTTACCCGAAGAAGGCTGACCTGAGAATTGTACGCTTCTATACTGGTTAAATCTTGTAATAGAAGCGGCACCGACTGTCTGTTCCAGACTTACCATGGTCATTAACGGAACCATTTGACCTTTCATATTTTTAACATAAATTTTTTCAAGGTCGGTTGCTTTATTTCTGAAATCATCTTCCGCTTGAAGCTGAACTCTGAATACACGACCTAATTTATTAAAGTCATTTACGTAATATGAACCTAAAGTTGAAGCCATTGTTGAGTATAATTCCTGTATATCAACATTTTGCGCAAGAACTTTACCGTAATCAATATTCAAACGATACTGAGGAACATTTGCCTGATATGTTGTATATACACTGCTCAATGTCGGATCCGAGTTTGCCGCAACTGTTAATTTATTTGCAAACTGCTCAATTTCCTGAAGTGAGTGTTCGCCTTTTGATAACATCTGGAATTCAAAACCGCCCAGCATACTCATACCGGAAATAGCCGGAGGCGAAAAACATGCAATAGATGCTTCGTTAATCTTGGCAAATCTTGTTCTCAATTCTTTCAGTATTCCGTTATGAGAAAGATCTGTGGGTCTGCCTTGAATTTTTCTTATAACCCAATCCCATGGATAGATTTTTCTTTCGCCCCATTCTTTTAACGGAGTAACACAAAATGCCTGGTTTGTAGGGCCGATACCCGCAAAAGTAATAATTCTTTCGGTTTCAACACCTTCAACCTGTTTTGCTTCTTCGGTCATTTTTAACAAAACATCCTGTGTTTTATTCAAAGCACTACCCGGAGGAAGTACAACCTGAGCCATCAATACAGCCTGGTCTTCGTCCGGAATAAACCCTGTCGGAATTATTTTGAATAAAAATCCCATTACTATTATAAACAGTATATATAAGGAAACCGTTAACTTTTTATTATAAACAAATTTCTTTACTACGTCCAAATAAAATTTTGTAATTTCATCAAATTTTTTATCAAAAGCAACAAACACTTTCTTAATAAAAGCAGTAATAAAATTGCTTGGTTTTCTGTTGGGATCTTCCGCACGTAATACCATAGTACACATAGCGGGAGATAAAGACAAAGCACAAACCGCAGACAAAGCAATTGATACGGCAATACATACGGCAAATTGTCTGTACATCAAACCCGAAAGACCTGCAACAAACGATACGGGAACAAATACAGCCATAAGTACCATGGCCATGGCAACTAACGCGCCGCCTACCTCCTGCATAGTAAGCTGTGTAGCTTCTACCGGTGTTTTCCCTTCTTCCAGGTGACGTTTAACGTTTTCTATAACAACAATAGCATCGTCGACTACTACCGTAACCGCAAGAACCATCGCAAATAACGTCAACAGGTTAATAGACATACCAAATATCGGCAAGGCGGCAAATACCCCCACCAGAGACACAGGAATGGTAACAAACGGAATAAGTGTTGCCCGCCAATCCCCCAGAAATACGAATATTACAACAATTACTATTATTGCAGTTAAAATAATCGTAAAGAATACTTCCTTCATTGATTCACGAATGAATTTTGAATCATCATGCATCATTTTAACTTCAAGTGTAGCCGGAAGCGTTTTATTAATTTCTGCTATTTTCTTATTAACCAAATTAACAACTTCAATTGTATTTGCACCCGGAAGAGGAACAACCTGAATAACAGAAGCCGGACTTCCTCCGATTAAACCGATTTTATCATATGAATATGCACCGAGCTCAACTCTTGCAAGGTCTTTTAATTTAATCTGAGAACCATCGGTATTGGAACGGACAATAATTTCTTCAAACTCTTCAGGTTCCATTAAACGACCTTTTGTCATAAGAGTCATTCTTAATGTTTGATTTGTTTTGCTCGGAAGTGCACCCAAAGCGCCTGATGCAACTTGAACGTTCTGGGCAGCAATGGCAGCCTGAACCTCTGAAACCGAAACATTTAAGTTTGCCATTTTACTCGGGTCAAGCCATATTCTCATACTGTAATCACCGGCACCGAATACGTTAACTTCGCCGACACCTTTTAAACGTTTAATTTCATCTTTAATATAAATAGTTGCATAGTTTGTCAAATCTAACTGACTCCAGGAATGGTTATTGGATTCAAGATTTAAAATACAAGCACCTGCACCTGCTACTTTATTTGTAGCAGTTACCCCCAAACGTTTTACATCTTCAGGCAAAAGGGGTTCAACCTGCTGTAGTCTGTTTTGAACGTTTACAAGGTTAATATCTTTATTGGTACCTACTTTAAAAAATATATTCAGCTGATAGGCTTCGTCATAACATGTTGATGACATATAAAGCATATTTTCAACACCGTTAACCTGAGATTCAACAAGTGAAGCAACTGATGATTCAATAACCGCAGCACTTGCACCGGGATATGATGCTGATACCGTTACCTGCGGCGGCGTAATATTCGGATATTTTTCAAGCTGCAATCCGAACATTGATACCAAACCCACGAGAGTTATAAATATTGATATAACCATCGCAAAACGCGGTTTAGTAATGAAAAAATATAATCCCTTTTTCTTTTTATTATCTTCCATTTATATTCTACCTATTATTTCGTTTCTTCTGCTGTTTCTTCCAATGGTGTTGCATTAACAACCTGCCCGGGCATACGAATACTTTGAACACCTTTGGCAACAATATTATCTGTTATTTCAAGACCTTCTTCCACAACCCAGTTTTTGTTAACTTCCTGAGATACTTTTATATTCTTTCTTAAAACTTTGTTATCGTCGCCAACCGTCCATACATAATATCCCTGAGCATCATTTAATGCGGCAGACTGAGGAACTGTCAGTGTAGGAACCGGTTCTTTAGATTTTACGACCACACTTACAAAGTCACCCGGAACAAGTAATTCGTCTTTATTTTCAAATGTTGCCCTTAAATCAATCGTACCCGTGGTTTTATCAACTTCATTACCTATATATTCAATTTTACCGACTTCTTTATAAATAGTACCGTCGGCTAATTTAAGAGTAACTTCCATATTGCTGAAATCTGCAGCGGATTCATTCTTTTTAAATTTCAAAAACTCACTGCTTTTTAAATTAAATAAAACATACATCGGGCTTGTACTTACAACTCTGGCAATAGGTCCGGTCTGGGTATTTACAAGGTTACCCTGGGTAATAATAATCTTACCGATTTTTCCGTCTACAGGGGAAACAATCTTTGTATAACTCAAATTTAATTTTGCATCTGCAAGCTGTGCCTTTGCGGCATCTAATGCAGCTTTGCTTGTATCACGTGTTGCCAGTGCCTGATCATAATATGACTTACTTACATAATCATTCTTAACCAGTTCATTCGCTCTGATAAGTTCTTTTTCCGCATTAATTAAAGAAGCCTGAGCCTGTCTTACATTAGCAGCCGCTGTATTTACAAGGTTCTGGTACTGGTCGGGCTCAATTAAGAATAATGTTTGCCCTTTCTTTACTTTTGCACCTTCTTCAAAATAACTCTTTTGCAGCCATCCGTTAATTCTTGCAACAATATCAACGGAATATTTTGCCTCAACTCTGCCTGCAGATTCGGATTCAGAATAAATATCCATCATCACGGGATTCATTGTTTGAACGGATTTAGGAATTTTTGCCGCTCTTTGCTGCATATAACCGTCATACCAGCTGACAGCCTGCCTGAATCCGATTGAACCCAGAATTAATACCAGAAGAAATGCTATCCATCTGTGTTTTTTATTTTTTAAGTAGCCCATATTATTTTATCCTCTTATTCTATTTTAAGATTATCTTTATACTCGGTAATTAATTTAATTAATATTTTTATTTCATCTTCTCCAATAGCATCCAATGCTTTGTACTCGGCTTCTTTTGCTTTTGAAATCAACTTTTCCGCATATTTTAAACCATATTCAGTGAAGTTTATTTCTTTATTTCTTTTATCAAGATTTGACTCCGTAAGCTCTTTAATAATATTTTTACTAATGAAGCCCTTTATTATGGCATTTACGGTTTGTTTCGGTAAATAAGCTATTGTGGTAATATCCTTCTGGGTTAAAGCCCTTTTTCTATAAAGTATATCAAGAACTTTAAATTCTGTTAACGTCAAACCGACAGACTTCGCATATTCATTATAAAAACCTGATATATCCATGTGCATCTGCCACAATTTTTCGGAATATTCTTTTATTTTCAGCTCATTCAAGTGTAAAAATCCCCATAATTAGTCCGATTTTATACCGTCCGATTATGGACCATTATATTTGAATCAAATTTACTTGTCAACATTATTTTAATATATTTTTTCGCACTCTTAAATAGCTGTCAAGTTCTTCTTTAATAAGAGATTCATCTGACAAAACGGCAGTATTTAATATAAATTTATGGTTTATTTTTTTATCAATTACGAAAACGGAAGGAAATCCTATAATATGAAAGTCTTTTAACATTTGAGAATATGCCGGATTATCGCAATTTATTGCGGCAAAAGTATAATCTTTAACGTATTGGGATGCTATTTTTCCGAAAACAGGCATAAATTTCCTGCAATAACCGCACCAATCAACATAGAAAAGCGCAACTACGGGTTTATCAATTTTTTCCGCCTCTTCAATTGTTTTAACAGAGGCATCTGGAATTTCAATCGGGGCATTCAAATTTTGCTGTATTTGATAATAGTTATCATTTTGTTTAAGGACAATATGGGCAAATATAAATAAACCCGCTGCAGCAAATAAGAATAAACCTATAAAAAACTTTTTCTTCATAATATAGCACCTTTAGGCACAACCGTTACTCCGCCGGCCGAAACAAGAAAGCCTCTTTTTCTGTCCTCATCGGGATTTATTCCTATTTTTGTATAAGGCGGTATATCCACATTTTTATCTATAATCGCTTTTCTTATTTCACAATATCTTCCGACATTTACGTTTTCCATCAAAATAGAATCCGTAACGTTAGAGAAACTGTTAATTCTTACCTGCGGAGATAAAATACATCTTGACAGGCTGCCGCCTGAAATTATGCAGCCTTCCGATACCATTGAATTTGTTGCCATACCGACTCTGTCGTTTTCTTCCCATATAAATTTTGCGGGCGGAAGATTATAATTATACGTTCTTAAAGGCCAATCCATACAATAAAGATTCAGTTCCGGATTATAGTCCAATAAATCCATATTAGCCTGCCAATAACTGTCAATACTTCCGACATCACGCCAGTATCCTCGTTCGGACTCTGTCATACCCGTGTATTCATTTTGAGAGTAGTCATAAACATACACGGACATCCCTTTTTTAAGCATTTCCGGTATTATATTTTTGCCAAAATCATGGCTTGATTCTGAATTTTGCGCATCTTCTTTAACTTCATGTATAAGTTCTTCTGTTTCAAAAATATAATTACCCATTGAAGCAAGACACATATCGGGTCTTCCCGGTATAGACTTTGGAGCCGTTTGCGGTTTTTCCTGAAAACCTGTAAGTTTCCAGTCATCATCAACTTCTATAATTCCGAATTCACTTGCTTCTGAGATAGGAATAGGAATTGCAGAAATTGTAAGAGACGCATTTTTATTCTTATGAAATCTCATCATCTGAGAAACATCCATTCTATAGATATGATCGCCGCCAAAAACACAAACATGCTTGGGATTTTCATCATAAATATGCGTTAAATTCTGATATACCGCATCCGCCGTACCTTTATACCAGTTTCCGTCCGTTCTCATCTGCGCGGGAACAAGATCAATATACTGCCCAAGAATAGGAGAAACAGGCCAGCTTCTTGCTATATGTTGATTCAAAGAATCAGATTTATACTGGGTCAATATTTTTATTTTATAAAACCCCGAATTGATAAAATTATTAATAACAAAATCAATAATTCTGTATCTTCCGCCGAACGGAACCGCAGGTTTTGCCCTATCTCTGGTTAAAGGATACAATCTTTTACCTTCACCGCCTGCCAAAATCATAACAAGAGACGTATCAAGCGCCAATTTTACCTCCTTTAATCTTCATTTAAACTCAAAACAGCCATAAATGCCTCCTGCGGAACATCTACCCTGCCGACTGATTTCATACGTTTTTTACCGCGTTTTTGTTTTTCCAAAAGTTTACGTTTACGTGAAATATCACCGCCATAACACTTATCCAGTACACTTTTTCTGAGTGCTTTTATATTGGTTCTTGCAATAATTCTTCCGCCGATTGCCGCTTGAATCGCAACCTCAAACAACTGACGCGGAATTATATCTTTTAATTTTGTTGTTAATTTTTGTCCGACATAAAATGCATTGTCTTTATGCACAATTGCACTCAAGGCGTCAACGACTTCACCGGCCAGCAAAATATCGAGTTTAACAAGGTCGGAACGTTTATATTCACTAAATTCATAATCCATACTTGCATAGCCTTTTGAGCGCGACTTCAATTGGTCATAAAAATCTGTGATAACTTCATTTAACGGTATCTCGTAGTGAAGCGAAACCCTTATTTTATCAATATATGTCATATTAATAAATATTCCGCGTTTTGACTGGGCAAGCTCCATTAACAAACCGACATACTCATTGGGAGTAATTATAGTTGTTTTAACATACGGTTCTTCTATATATTCACGGAACTGAGCATCGGGAAGATTTGCCGGGTTATCAATCTCAATAACTTCGCCGTTTGTTTTATGAACACGATAGATAACACTGGGAGCCGTCGTTACAAGAGATAAATTATATTCTCTTTCCAGTCGTTCCTGAGCAATTTCCATATGCAGCATACCCAAAAAGCCGCATCTAAATCCAAACCCCAATGCTGATGAAGTTTCCGGTTCAAAAGTAATACTTGAATCATTCAATTTCAGCTTTTCAAGCGCTTCTTTCAAATCCTGATATTGGTTATTTTCGACGGGATATAGTCCTGAAAATACCATGGGAAGAGCTTCTTTATATCCTGCAAGAGGTTCTTTTGCGCCATTTTCAACATGTGTTATAGTATCGCCTACAAACCTTGTTATTTCCTTTATGGAACAACCCATATAGCCTACATCACCAGTTTTAAGTTCTTTTACCGGAACTCTGTTCGGATTAAGATAACCGAGTTCGGTTATTTCATACTCTCTTCCTGATGCCATAAATTTTATCTTATCGCCGAGTTTAATATTACCGTCGACAACCTTAAAGAAACAAAGAGTTCCCAAATATTGATCATATGCGCTATCAAAAACAAGCGCCCTTAAAGGTTTTAAAGAGGTATCTTCAGGCGGCGGAACAAATTCAACAACTGCCTCAAGAACTTCTTCAATACCTATTCCTTCTTTTGCACTGACAGGTATTGCCATGGACGCATCAATACCCAGTACTTCTTCTATCTCTTCCCTTACTCTTTCCACATCGGCAGAGGGAAGATCAATTTTATTAATAACGGGAATAATTTCCAAATTCTGTTCTATTGCGAGATAAACATTTGAAAGGGTTTGAGCTTCCACCCCTTGCGTTGCGTCAACAATTAAAAGAGCACCTTCACAGGCTGCAAGCGAGCGTGAAACTTCATAGGAAAAGTCTACGTGCCCCGGCGTATCAATCAAATTAAGAACATATTCTTTGCCGTCTTTTGATTTATAATTCATTCTTGCGGCATTCAATTTAATAGTAATACCGCGTTCCCGCTCAATATCCATCGAATCAAGCAATTGATCCTGCATATCACGCTGTGCAATTGTTCCTGTTTTCTCAAGCAGCCTGTCTGCCAGTGTAGATTTGCCATGATCAATATGAGCTATAATACAAAAGTTTCTGACATTATCTATATATTTCATAATTTTAGTCTATTACAGAAAAAAGTATTTGCAAATATATTTAAACTACATTGAAGAGCGATATTGAACAGCCTGAGCAATATGATTTACTCGTATATTTTCACTGCCGTCAAGGTCGGCTATTGTTCTTGAAAGTTTTAAAAGTCTGTCATAAGCTCTTGCGGAAAGATTAAATTTCTTAACCGCTTCTTTTATAAGCATTATTGAAGGTTCATCAAGAATACAGTACTTTTTGATAAGTTTGGGTGTAAGTTCGGAATTAGTATAAATTCCAAGCCCCTTATATCTTTCAAGCTGGATTTGTCTTGCTTTCACAACACGTTCTCTTATATCGGCGGAAGTTTCCGCTGCAATATTATTTTTATCGGCAAGTTCATCAAGTTTCAATCTGGGAACATCAATCACAATATCTATTCTGTCAAGCAAAGGCCCCGACAATTTCGCGCGGTACTGTTTAATTTGAAAATCCGTACAGGTGCATTGCTTTTCACTATCCCCCATATAACCGCACGGGCAAGGATTCATTGCGGCAAGCAAAATGAAATCCGACGGAAATTCCAGTCTTGTTTTTGCTCTTGCAATAACAATTTTACCATCCTCAAGCGGTTGGCGCAAAACCTCAAGAACGGCTCTGGGAAATTCTACAAATTCATCCAGAAATAATACACCTCTGTGTGCAAGGGTTATCTCACCGGGTTTAGGATTGGATCCGCCTCCGATTATTCCGACAGCAGAAGCCGTATGATGCACACTTCTGAACGGACGTTTTGTAATTAGAGGTCTTTGCGGATTAACAAGTCCGGAAATACTGTATATTTTGGTAAGTTCAATTGATTCATCAAAAGTTAAAGGCGGCAGGATTGATGAAAAACATTTTGCAAGTAACGTTTTACCGGACCCCGGAGGCCCTGACATTAAAAGATTATGTGCACCGGCTGCAGCTATCTCCATTGCTTTTTTTGCTTTTATCTGACCTTTTACATCTTTAAAATCAAAATATCCGTCTTTTTCACTTTCCTCACATTGATAAATTGAAAGATCCGCCTCAGTCGGTTTTATAAGCTCATGAGAAGGAAGATTGGTATTAAAATGATTAACAAGGGAATAAAGATTTTCGGCCCCTATAACATTTAGCCCCTGAATAATTGCAGCTTCTTTTGCATTTTCAAAAGGTACAATTAACGTTTTTATACCCTGTTGTTTAAGTCCTGCAGCTATGGGAAGAACTCCTGAAACCGCTCTTAATGAACCATCTAAAGATAATTCCCCTATAAATGCAGTATCTTTAAAAGCATTTTGAGGAATAATTCCCGTTTTTGATAAAATTCCGATTGCTATAGGAAGATCATAATAACTGCCCGCTTTTTTTATATCCGCAGGCGCAAGATTTACTATGACTTTTTTATTCGGAAATTCAAATCCTGAATTTTTTATTGCGGAACGGACTCTTTCTTTAGCTTCATTAACCGCGGTATCGGGCAGACCGACAATAGAAACCGAAGGAAGTGAATTATTAACATCCACCTCGACAAGAATTTTATAAACATCAAGCCCTATTACACTTGCGGTAAGAATTTGTGAAATCAAGCTATTCCCCTTCCGTTCAATAAAAAGAGTATATAACAATTCCGCAAAATATGTAAATAAATGTAACAATTTAATAACATACATGTATATAAAATTTTTTACAAGACTTAGAAGAAATGAAAGACTCATAAAGTCTAAACTGAACAACTATCTACCAAAACTAACCTAGTTAACGCTCTTTAAAAAAGAGCTTTTTTTTTGCAAAAATTATAAGGACAAAAGAGAAAAAGTCTAATATAATAACTGCTATGAAGCAGCGTTCATTATTTGACATAATATCTCCCGTAATGACGGGGCCTTCAAGTTCGCACACGGCAGGTGCCGTACGGCTCGGGCTTATGGCAAAAAATATATACAATTCTCTGCCCGAAAAAGTCACATTCAGGCTGTATAATTCTTTTGCACAAACAGGAAAAGGCCACGGAACAGATAAGGGGCTTCTGGCCGGTTTTTTAGGCTGCAGCGTCGACAGCGAAAAAATCAAAAACATTTTCGACCTGAATGAAGCAAAGAAATTTCAATATGCATACGAATACGAACAAGACCCCGACAGACATCCCAATGCCGTAGATTTCATCATAGAAGGAGATATGAATATGACAATTTCCGGTAATTCCGTCGGTGCAGGGAATATTGAAATTGTTAAAATTGATGATTTCGCAGCAAAAATATCAGGTGAATTTAATACATTAATTCTTTTTTATAAAGATAAACCCGGGATGATTTCAAAAGTTTCTTCTCTTATTCAAAAAGAAAATATTAACATTGCATCGTTGGACTGCGACAGAAATGCAAGAGGACAAACCGCCTCAATGTGCATTTGTCTGGACGGAAAACTTCCCTGCAATATTGTTTATGATATTGAAAAAATTGAAGATGTTTATTTTGTAAGAAATGTCGATAAATTTGAGGTTTAAATTTGGAATATTCTATTAATACATTTGAAAAATTATTAAATACCTGCAAAGAAACAAACAAAAAAATCTATGAAATTATGCAGGAAAAAGAAGCCTATGACTTTGAAGAAAGTATTATTGAAGTCAGGGAGAAAACATATAAAATAATTGAGGTAATGAAAGATGCAATAAAAAAGGGGATTATTTCAAAAGAAAAATCCATCAGCGGACTATGCGGGGATGATGCCAATAAATTATCCGAAAGATTCAGGCATAAAAAGGCATTATTCGGCAGCACTTTTGAAAAAATCACCTGTTACGCTCTTGCAACAATAGAGGAAAACCTCAGAATGAATAAAATAGCCGCATGCCCGACAGCAGGCTCTTGCGGCATAGTCCCCGCCGTACTTATTGCACTTTCCGAAGAATACGATTTATCAAAAGAAGATGAGATAAATGCACTTATAACAGCAGGTGCAATAGGTTATGTTATATCATCAAAAGTTGCACCGGCAGGCGCGGTAGCAGGCTGTCAGGCAGAATGCGGAGTAGCCTCGGCAATGGGAAGCGCGCTTGCAGTAGAAATTATGGGCGGAACGGACACTCAAGCGGTAAATGCGGCGGCACTGGCATTAAAAAATATTCTTGGATTAACCTGTGATCCGGTGTCTGGGCTTGTTGAAATTCCGTGCGTTAAAAGAAATGCTTTTCTTGCTATTCACGCTGTTACTGCTGCCGAGATTTCACTTTCGGGGATAGAAACAAAAATCCCGCCCGACGAAATAGTAGATGCAATGCTTCAAACGGGACAATTAATGTCTCCTCTTCTGAAAGAAACCTCACAAGGCGGTTTAGCAACAACAAAAAGCGGGAAATTAATAAATGAAAATATGAGAAAGAAATTACTCATTAAATAAAAGGAATAAAGAATATGGCTGACAATGAGAAACTGCAAGGACTGGAACAATCTTTAATAAATTTTTTGCTGAGAAGAAAAGATATTGAAGATAAAGTAAACGGCGGGGCAAGAAGGGTTAAATCGCTAACCTTAAAAATTGACGCAAGAAATGCAAAGCACATAACTTTTGCCGTGCAAATAGGAATGATGGAAGCAAAGTTTAACATGGCTGACGGTTTGAAAGAACAAGGCAACTGCTACGGAATAGACCGATATATAAGAGACTGGTATCAGCAGCCGTCTGTAAAAATGGAGTTTGAAGAAATCGTATTCGGCCCTATAAGAAGGTCATCAGATTAAAAGAGGGATAAACCCTCTTTTAATTTATTAATTCTGAAAATCTTCTCATTGCTTCAATTGTATTTTCTCTGTTTCCGAAGGATGTTAATCTGAAATATCCGTCGCCGTTTCTGCCAAAACCTGCTCCGGGAGTACCGACAACAGCAATATTAGTCAAAAGATAATCAAAAAACTCCCACGATTTCATATTGTTTGGACATTTAAGCCATATATAAGGAGAGTGTTTCCCGCCTGTATACCAAATGCCTTTCTTATCCATTGTTTCGGAAATTATCTTTGCATTTTCGCTGTAATATGAAAGATTTTCTTTTATCTGCTTCTGTCCTTCTTCTGAAAATATTGCAGCAGCAGCTTTTTGGACAATATAAGGAACTCCGTTAAATTTTGTAGTTTGTCTTCTCGTCCAAAATTTATTAAGCATTTGACCTTGACGTACAAGGGTTTTGGGAACAACCGTATAACCGCATCTTGTACCCGTAAATCCGGCGGTTTTTGAGAAAGAGCAAAACTCTATCGCACATTTTTTAGCGCCTTCTATTTCATAAATACTGCTTGGAAGCTCGCTTGATTTAATAAAACATTCATATGCGGCATCAAAAAGAATCACCGCATCGTTTTTGATTGCATAATCAACCCATTTTTTCAAACCGTCTTTTGTATAAACCGCACCTGTCGGGTTGTTTGGAGAACATATATATATAATGTCACATTTTACATTATCATCAGGCAGCGGCAAAAACCCGTTAGACTCATTTGCATCGGCAAAAATAATTTTTCTTCCCGCCATTACATTCGTATCAACATACACAGGGTAAACAGGATCGGGAATAAGGACAGTATTATCAAGAGAAAAAATATCCAGAATATTTCCCAAATCGCTTTTTGCCCCATCTGAAATAAATATTTCATCGAGAGCAATATCAACATTTTTACGGGCATAATATTTTTTTATCTCTTCTCTGAGAAAATCATAACCCTGTTCGGGGCCGTATCCTCTGAATGTTGCCTGTACACCCATTTCGTCAGCTGCATTTTTAATTGCTTTAACAACAACAGGAGCAAGAGGAAGCGTAACATCACCGATACCCATTTTAATAAGTTTTTTATCGGGATTAGCTTTTGTATATTCCGCAACTTTTTTTGCTATCGTTGAAAATAAATAACTGTCTTCCAAATTAAGATAATTTTCATTTATGTTCATATTCTCACCTCATGTTAAAATTATTATACAAAAAATATTGTTATAGTATAATTTAATAACATGGACAAACATAAACTAAAAGGATAAAAAAATGGCAGTAAGACAAAGACAACATGAACAAGACCCAATGGTAAGACGCACAAATTTTGATGCCGTTGAGTCTAATTTAACGGATGAACAGGCACAACTTGAAGCGGCAAGATGCTTAAATTGCAAAAAACCAAAATGCGTTGAAGGTTGTCCCGTTAACATTAATATCCCCGGATTTATAAAAGAATTAAAAGAAGGTAACCTTGAGAAAGCAGGCGAGGTAATCAGAGAATCAAGCCTTTTGCCGTCTGTGTGCGGAAGAGTTTGTCCTCAAGAACGCCAGTGTGAAGGGAAATGTGTTCTGGGTATTAAATCAGAACCTATTGCAATCGGCGCACTTGAAAGATATGTAGGTGACGCAACAAATATAAAAATAGGCGAAATAAAAGAATCAGGCAAAAAAGTTGCAATAGTCGGCTCAGGCTGCGCAGGTATAACAGCTGCAGCAGATTTGAGACGTGCAGGACACGAAGTGGTTGTCTTTGAAGCGCTTCATAAATTAGGCGGCGTTTTAAGATACGGTATTCCGCCGTTCAGATTACCGAGAACGTTCCTTGACAAAGAAATTAAAAACTTAAAAGATATGGGTGTTAAATTTGTTACAAACATTGTTGTCGGTAAATCAATAACAATTAAACAGCTTGAAGAAGACGGATTTGATGCAATAGTTATAGGTTCAGGCGCAGGTTTGCCAAAAATGATGGGAATACCCGGCGAAAACCTTAACGGAGTTTACAGTGCAAATGAATTCTTAACCAGAGTTAACCTTATGCAGGCAAATCTTGAAGAAACTCCGACTCCTATCAGAGTGGGCGAAAAAGCTGCAATAATCGGAGGCGGTAACGTAGCTATGGACGCTGCAAGAGTTGCGGTTAGAATCGGATTTAAAGAAGTATACATTGTATACAGAAGAACGGAAGCGGAACTTCCAGCACGTCTTGAAGAAATCCGCCACGCAAAAGAAGAAGGCGTTATCTTTAAATTCTTACACGCTCCTAAAGAAATTTACAACAAAGACGGATATGTTGCAGGTATGCAATTTGAGATAATGGAACTGGGTGAACCTGATGAATCCGGCAGAAGAAAACCTGTTCCGACAGGCAAAACTATCGACCTTGATGTAGATACAGTTATTGTTGCATTAGGTACGGGGCCAAACCCGACAATTCAGGCTTCTATGCTGAATGACAATATGAATCTTGAAACAAACCCAAAAGGATATATTGTTATAAATGCCGAAACCGGAGAAACTTCCGTAGACAGAATTTATGCCGGAGGCGATGTAGCTCCTACAGGTTCTTCTACGGCAATTAATGCAATGGGGGCCGGTAAACGCGCAGCTAAAGCAATAAATGAATATCTGGCTGATAAATAATAAATATAAAAAAGGACATCTTAAAGATGTCCTTTTTTATTCCATTTTTTCCCTGAGTTTTTTTATTGATATATTGTTTTTCATTAAAAATATAAAGGCAATAAACATCAAAAATATTGTAACTATTGATTGTTCCAGAACGGATATTGCAAGTGCAGATTCTTTTGATACATCATATATCGCAAAAGCTGCAATTACCGCTACCTGATAAGGCCCTATAAATATAGATGTTGAAGGAACCATACATGCAAGAGAAATAAAAGCTATAACAAATAAAGATACTGACCAATGAACATCATATCCGAACCCTTGTATGACAATAAAATAGTTCATACACTCAAATACCCATATCCCGACAGAAGATGTAACGGCAAAAAAAACCTTTCTCGGTGAATCTATAATTTCAAATCCGTTAAAAAAAGAACTGCAGGTATTATTTAAAAAATAAAGGCTTTTTGCTATATAAGATGAAAACGGCCAATTATTTGTTTTTGCATTTATAAATTCGCATACTTTATTTATATTTTTAAACCTGTAAACCGAAACAGCAAATATAATACCGAATACAAGAACTAATCCCGCGAAAAGACAAAGTTTTTCCGCAATAGGATTCTTATGATAAATAAAAACTCCTAATATCAAAAGGCAGAAAATAATTACAACATCAAAAAGCCTTTCCATCATAACACTGCCAAAAATCTTTATTTTATCCGCGCCGTATTTTTTCCCCGTATAATAAGCTCTGAAAATATCTCCCGCCCGTGCAGGAAGCAAAATATTCAACCCCGCACCCGTCAGACATAACGGAATTAAATCCGCAAGTTTTGCATCGGGTGCCGTTTTATATATTAATTGTTTAAAACATAATGCTCTGAAAGACAGTGAAACAGTTATGGAAACGATTAACAGACATATATATTCATATCTAAAAGTTTTAAACGCATTTTTAAGTTCGGAAAAGTTAATATTAACAAAAATAAGATACAGAAATATTACGGTTATCAACAGTAATATCAGTCCTTTTAAACCCTTTTTCATTGTCTTCCGCCGGAAATTATCTACAAATAAAATTATACAATCTTTAAACCGGAATAATAAATTTTTTGAT
Source organism: Candidatus Gastranaerophilales bacterium (assembly GCA_944323955.1). Lineage (GTDB taxonomy): Bacteria > Cyanobacteriota > Vampirovibrionia > Gastranaerophilales > Gastranaerophilaceae > Avigastranaerophilus. Next base: position 135,586 of record CALUUK010000003.1, read on the forward strand.
GAAGTTTTATCTTTTTATTTAAAGAATTATATACATAATGAACAAGATTCTGCTTTAAGATATCACAAAACCGTACAAAAATTTTATGCGCTTCATCATATTTTCCCAGATACACAAGATTGTTTATTTTCAGCTCAATTACCTGAGCACACAAAGAACAATCCTCGTCTTTTATAAGATTTAATGCCTCATTAGAATATTTTAAAGCCTCTTCATACTTTCTCAAAGAATTATAGCAATTTGCAATTGAAGCAATTATCTTACAATCATTTTTCTTTAAAATATTTGCGCTCAAATACAATGAGAGTGCTTCATCAAAATTGCCTTTTATAAAACAAATATCGGCGTACAAAACAATGCTTTTAACATGAGAAGGAGTATATCTAATTGCCTTCTTTAATTTTAAAGCCGCCTTATTTATATTATTAAAATAAAAAAATTCATCCTCGGCTTCTCTGAAAAGTATCTCGGATTTTATATTAATAACCTTATTGTTTATATAATTACTAACCGTATTCTGCATAAAAGTTCACTTCTGTTAGTAAAATCATATAATTTGGGCATGCCGCAGGGCTATATGATTTTCGGAACGGGAAAAACAAAAAACATGCAAAACCATGACAGGACATGGCTTTGCATGAAATAAATTTAATTTAACATTTTTTAATAAAAGCCGGAGAGAAACTGACCTTTCAGTCAAAACCATGACCATTCATGCGTTTTCACCGTATTACAAAATTTAACATTTCTCATCACTTGATATTAAAAAATGAGCATTGTAATATAAAAATAAATAATTATACTGGAGGAAATATGAACCAAATTATAAAAATAGCGTGGGAATTAAACGAAAGCACGGAAAACAGATATCAATTAGTATATGAAATAGCAGAACTTGCAAAAAAATTAGTTGATGAAAACCAGTTAAAACGTGTAAGAGAAGAGTACAGTTTTACGGATGTTCCGTTTGATACATCAATAAAAAAAGAAAATCCCGTAGAACACGCAATTATGGTTAAAGCATCGGAATATGATGATTCGGGATTAGTCGGTTAACAAAAAATTTATATAATAAAAAAGCTCCTCAATGTCAGGAGCTTTTTTTAACCTTAAAAAAATCAATTATGCCATTAATTTATTTATGGCTTTTGTTAATCTTGATTTTTTTCTTGAAGCCGTATTTTTATGTAAAATACCTTTTGAAACAGCTTTATCACATAATTGATATGCTTTTGATAATGCCGATTTAATTGCTTCCTGGTCTTTTTCTTTGGCCTGAGCTAAGACTAAAGTATTTTTTACTGCAGTTTTAAGAGCTGACTTGAAAGCCAGATTTCTTTGATAGTTTCTTTCTGCCGTTAAAATTCTTTTCTTTGCCGATTTAATATTTGCCATTTTGTTTTCCTTTCTTATGTCAGATTTTGTACAACGCTATCTGCATAGAGGATTAGTGAGTATGCTTATTATATAATTTAAAAAAATAAAGTAAACAGAAATATTAAAAATATTAAATAAAATATTACTTTATAGCAAAAAATATTTATGTTCTTTTTTATAAGACACGGATATATTCAAAAGAAACAGACAAATGCGAATAACGAATATAACTCCCGTGCAAGACGGGAACCGAGATATTAACAAACAGGTAAGTTATAAGGGAAGCCGTGAAATAGTAAGGACACTGGCAGATCCCGATTCTTTAATGACAACGGTTGTTCTTGAGTCATTCGTAACGGGAGGAAGAAGCGCAAATGCCTATAAACGCGGAGGTTTCCCCGAGTTTCGCGAATGTTTTACGGATAACCTTATTTCTGCTGTTTTCTGGATGAAGGGTGTTGATATTTTTAATAAAATCGGAGATTCGATAGGGAAAAACATATTAAAACTTCCAACAACAGAATTTGATGTGGGAAAAGATGCCTTAAGAGCTCCTTTTGACAATCTTATACATGATCTGGGCGAAAAATCATCAGATCCAGATATGACAAAAAAACTCGCAAAGAAACTTTCGGTATTCAAATTTTCAAAAATTATTATATCCACAATTCTTGCGACAGGTTTTATCGGTTTTGCACTGCCGAAAATAAATCAGGCTATTACAAGAATGATGATGGGAAAGAAGGGTAAGGAAAAGAAAAACAAGCCCGAGACATATAGTCCTGTTAAAGATTTTTCTTTTGAACAATTTGAAAAACATATCTTAAATAAAAAAGAAAAATCTCAAGACCCTACATTTAAAGGTATTCAGCCCGGACTGTTAACAGCGGTGGCACACAATCTTGAAAGCCAGCCTATAGTTAAAATGCTCACAAACGACCTGGGTATATTATCAGGCCGTGTTGTAACATCAAGAAATCCTGACGAAGGAATCGAATTCCTTTTCCGTGACACAGCTTCATCTTTCTTCTATTTTGCAAGCACACCGCTTGTGTATAAAATGCTGCAAAAAGTATCCAACAGTTCAAATCTCACAAGTATTGATCCGGTAGCTGCAAAACAAATAACGGAACAGTTAATTCAACAGCTCAAAAAATCAGACGGATCATTCACCTCAATGCCCGTCGATGAATTTAAAAAGAAAACAATGGGAACAATGAGTGAAAAGGCAAAAGAACTATTGTCAAAACTTCCGTTTAATTCGGATGTTATAACATTGGATGAATTAAAAAATCATATTACTGATGAAAACCTTATAAAAAAAGCTGCCGAAATGGCAAAATTACAGCCAAAAAAAGGCGGAATTAATCATGTTTTAACAAAACAGCAGGTTATGGACGTATTAAAAGACGGAAGTATTAATACTCCTGAATTTATGCAGAATATTTACGGTAAAAAATTCGGAAGCGCGCTGACTGACCCTTATAAATATATTTCAATGAAAAAAATAACAAAATTCAGAACAAATATTGATGATTATATACAAGCCGTTTTAGATACCGCAAAAAAGAAGAACAACGGCATTATTGATAAATCTCTCATAGAAAATCTTAACAAAAAAAGCCATATAATGTCGGGATTATTCAGGGTTGCAGCAATTGCGGTTTCAGCTGTCGCTCTCGGCATTGTAATACCAAAACTCCAATATAAATTAACAGAAAAAAGAACAGGTTCAAACGCAGCCCCCGGATTAAGGGAATTTGAACAAACAGAAATAAAACAGGATAAAAAAGCATTGTAATTATTTTTGTGATACCATGTTCTGGTGGACAAGATTAAATTTTAATGGAGGTAGGTAAAAAAATGCCAAAGAAAACAATTACTGTTGATGGTAACTACGCTGCTGCACATATTGCATATGCGCTGAGCGAAGTATCAGCAATTTACCCTATCACTCCGTCATCTACAATGGGTGAATGGGTTGATGAATGGGCTTCACAAAACAAGAAAAATATCTGGGGAAAAGAAGTAAGAGTTGCGGAAATGCAATCCGAAGCAGGTGCAGCAGGTGCCGTTCACGGTTCTTTAGCTGCAGGTGCTTTAACATCTACTTACACTGCTTCTCAAGGTTTATTATTAATGATTCCCGTTATGCATAAAGCTGCAGGTGAAATGCTTCCGCACGTTATTCACGTGTCGGCACGTGCTTTAGCTGCCCAGTCATTAGCAATTTTCGGTGATCATACCGACGTTATGGGATGCCGTAATACAGGTTATGCAATGCTTGCCGCAAACTCAGTTCAGGAAGAAATGGATATGGCTTTAGTCGCACACTTAGCTACTTATAAAGCAAAGGTTCCTTTCTTACAGTTCTTTGACGGTTTTAGAACTTCTCATGAAATACACAAAATTGAAGAAATTTCTTATGAAGATATCGCTAAATTAGTTGAGCCGGAATATATTGAAGAGTTCAGAAAAAGAGCATTAAGACCTGAAGCTCCGGTATGTAAAGTCGGTGCTCAAAACACAGATGTATATTTCCAGGGTCGTGAAACTGTTAATAAATACTACAATGCTGTTCCTGATATTGTACAGGAATATATGGACAAAGTTGCAGCCGTAACAGGAAGACAATATCATCCGTTCGATTACGCAGGTGCTCCTGACGCAACAGATGTTATTGTTGCAATAGGCTCGGGCTGCGAAACAATAGAAGAAACCATTGAATATCTTAACGCTACACGCGGAACAAAATACGGTTTGGTAAAAGTAAGATTATACAGACCGTTTGATGTTAAACGCTTCAATGCTGCACTTCCAAAAACAGTAAAACGTATTACTGTTCTTGACAGAACAAAAGAACCAGGTTCTATCGGTGAACCTTTATACTTAGATGTTGTTGCAGCTTTGGAAAACAAAGATATCAGAGTTATAGGCGGCCGCTACGGTTTATCTTCAAAAGAATTTACACCGTCAATGGTATTAGCTGTATACAAACATGCAGAAAACAACGGCTTCCACGGATTTACAGTCGGTATTGAAGATGATGTTACAAACAAATCTTTAAAAATTGAAGAACATATCGTCACAGAACCAAAAGGAACTACAAACTGTATGTTCTGGGGTCTGGGTTCAGACGGTACCGTCGGTGCAAACAAAAACTCTATTAAAATTATCGGTCAATACACTGATAAAGATGCTCAGGCATATTTTGCTTATGACTCAAAAAAATCATTTGGTGTAACCGTTTCCCACTTAAGATTCGGCGATAAACCGATTAAATCAACATATTTAATCACTGCACCGGATTTCGTATCTTGCTCCGCTCACTCATACATCGGCAGATACGATTTATTAAAGGGAATTAAAGAAGGCGGTACATTCTTATTAAACAGCCCTTATTCAAAAGAAGAAGCATTCAGCCACTTAACAAGAGATATGCAAAAAACAATCATTGAAAAGAAAGTTAAATTCTACAATGTTGACGCTGAAAAACTTATAAAAGAACAGCCCGGTTTAAGAGGCAAAGGTGCAAATACGGTTATGATGGTTGCATACTTCAAAGTTTCAGGCATTATTCCGTTTGAACAGGCTTATGAAGGTATGAAAGAAATGACAATCAAAACCTTTAAGAAAAAAGGCGATGATGTTGTTAACATGAACCTTGCTCTTATTGATGCAGCGGTTAATGCTACCGAAGAAGTTGTTATTCCCGCTTCATTAGAAGGTGTTTGTGCCGCTGATGAAGTTAAGATGATACCTGATAATGCAGATGAATTTGCAAAGAAAATCATTGAACCTTCAATGAGACAAAAAGGTGATGATATTCCTGTTTCAGCTATGAGTGTTGACGGCGTTATTCCTACGGGAACGGCAAAACTTGAAAAGCGCGGTATTGCTCCGAGAGTTCCGAAATGGGTAAAAGAAAACTGCTTACAATGCGGAGTTTGTGCTTCTGCTTGCCCGCACGCAGCTATCAGAACAAAATTAATCGAAGCTAAAGATTTAGAAAATGCGCCTGAATCATTCAAAACAGTTCCGGCAAAACCGGCTCTGGCTGATGAACAATTTAAAGTTCAGGTTTACTGCATGGATTGTACGGGCTGCGGTGTTTGCGTGGATCAGTGTCCGACAATGAAAATGCCCGAAGAAAAGAGAGCTCTTGTTTGGTCTTCAATTGAAGAAGAAACGGATGCCTGTGAAATCGTTAACGAAGAATTCTTTGATGCACTTCCCGATAATGTAATGGGCAGAAATACAACAAAAACAATAAAAGGCGCAATGTTAAGAACCCCCTTATTTGAATTCTCGGGTGCCTGTGCAGGCTGCGGTGAAACACCTTATGTTAAACTCGTTTCTCAATTATTCGGTGAAAATGCAATCGTAGCTAACGCAACGGGTTGTTCATCCATATACTCCGGAACATTCCCGACAATTCCTTATACAACAAATAAAGAAGGAAGAGGACCGGCCTGGGCTAATTCATTATTTGAAGATAACGCGGAATTCGGTTTCGGTATGAGATTGGCAGTTGATCAAAACAGAGACACATTGAAAACATATGCCGAAAAAATTATCGGAAACGATAAAGCTCCTGCAGATTTAAAAGAAGCTCTGACAGAAGCACTTTCTCACTTCGATAATTCAAAAACAGACGAAGCTATTGCCGCTCAAGCAAAAGCAAAAGCAGTAATCGCGAAATATGCTGATTGCGGATGTCCTGACCTTGCGAAAGTAAGAGAATTACAAGATTACTTTACAGATAAATCTATCTGGATTATCGGCGGCGACGGATGGGCAAACGATATCGGATACGGCGGTATTGACCATGTATTGGCTCAGAACAAAAATGTAAACATTCTTGTTCTTGATACGGAAGTATACTCAAATACAGGCGGTCAAGCATCAAAATCAACACCTACAGGTGCAGTCGCCAAGTTTGCTACAGGAGGTAAGAAAACATATAAGAAGAACATGGGCTTAATGAGTATGTCATACGGCTATGTTTATGTTGCTTCCGTTGCTTTAGGGGCAGACAGAATGCAGACATTAAAAGCATTCCAGGAAGCTGAAGCATATGAAGGACCTTCTATTATATTTGCATACGCTCCTTGTATCGCACACGGTATTGATATGAGCAAGACCCAAAACGAACAAAAACGTGCCGTTGAAGCAGGCTACTTCCCGCTATACAGATATAATCCTGCCAACGAACAACCGTTCAGCTGGGATGCAAAAGATCCTAAAGAAAGCTATCAAGACTTCATTAAATCGGAAGGCCGCTATAAATCACTTGTTAAGACCAATCCCGAAGCAGCTGAAGAATTGTACGCTCAGGCTGAAAAAGATGCGGCAAAACGTATGGCCGTATTTAAAGCAGTAGGTGAGTTGATTAAATAAGCACACCATAAAATAAACAAAAGGAGAGGTCTACAAGCCTCTCTTTTTGTTTCGTTGAAATATGTATAATAATATGGTAGAATATAAGAACAAAAAGTTTAGATAATTTATAATCCGTAAGGAGTAATATGAAGAAAATCTTTTTATCTTTTTTAATTATCACATCAGTCGTAATGCTTTCCGCTTGCGGCAGCAACACAAATAAGCAAGAAAACAATGCCGATTTAAACACATCAGAAGAACATAAAGTTATAAACAGAAATTCTATTAATGAAGCACCAAAAGACGTGCTTCTAGCAGGTACAAATCCCAAAAAACAAGACAAAGCCAAAATTTTCTCAACTAAAGAAGAAAACGGTATAATAACCAGAACCGGTGAAAAAATAGAAGAAGACGGAAAGATAATTAAATATTCCGAAACTGGGAAAAAACAAAATGATGATACAATGGTTGTTAAAAGAATATATGATGACGGCCGTAAGGTTATGATTGTTGCAAAACAAGCAAACGGGAAACGTTATGCAAAATTATATGTAGTATATCCCGACGGAACAAAAGATTCCGCCGAAGTTGTAACAACATTTAACAGTGACGGAACATCAAAAACAGAATATATAAAAAATCCTCAAAAGGGTTATTTCTTATAATAAATTTATTTATAAAGGTGAAACATTATGAAAAAACTGATTTTATCAATTTTAATAATAACATCAATTACATTTTTAGCTGCTTGTACTCAAACAACTAAAAACGATACGGAAGCACTTTATCAACAGGGAAACCAAACATTTGAAAGAAAAAGAGAAGTTATTGAAGATTTAACCGGTCCTGACGGTACCAAAACAATGAGAATGACTCAAACAGACGGCACTGTTGAAATAATTAAAGAAAAATACAAAGATAAGGTATTGCTTGAAAAAGAAATAGAAAGAACTTATTCTGACGGAGAAACCGAAAGACTTGTTGAAAAATACACAAGAGATTCTGACGGAAATATAGTAAAAAAAATTAGAGATTACGAAAGCGGAAGAAAAGAAACTATTATTTTGAAAAAACTCTCAGAAAAAGAAGAAGTTGCAGATATTACAATAGAACGGCCGGATGGGTCAAAAGAAAAAATTAAAGAGGAAATAGTCCGTAACGATAATGGGACAACAACACGTAAAAAAATTTTTGAAGATGGCCATATAGAAACAGAAACTCACAAATAAATAAAATACAAATAAAAAACACGGAAATTAAAATCCGTGTTTTTTATTTAAAAATTTCGATACTTCTGTCTAAAATCCCGTGTATTTGCGAAATTGTTATTCCGTAATTCGTCATTGGAATATTTTGTTTTTTTGATAAAGAAAACCTATATATTACTTCTTGTTCTTTTAACATGCAAGCCCCGCAATGAATAATCATTGCATAGTTTTTTAAATTCTGCGGAAATGATGTTCCCGAAGAAAACTCAAACTTTAAATTTTTTCCTGTATATGATGATATCCAACGCGGCAGTTTAACAGTGCCGATATCATCACACTGACGGTGGTGGGTGCATCCTTCCGAGATTAAAACAGTATCCCCGTCTTTTAAAAGATTTAATGCTTTTACTCCGTTTAAAGCATCAAACAAAATTCCTTTGTGTCTTGCAAAAAGTATTGAAAAAGATGTCAGAAAAATATCTTTCGGAGTCAGATCGGATACAAACTCAAATACCTGAGAGTCAGTTATTACAAGTTTGGGCTTCTTGCTGCAACTATTAAGAGCTTCTTTAAATTCGGTTTCTTTAACAACAATTGCTATAGCTCCGATATCAAGTAATTCTCTTATAACCTGCTGCTGCGGAAGAATCAGCCTTCCTTTCGGAGCTGCGGAATCTATAGGCGTAACGAGAATAACAATATCATTTGCCTTGACCAAATCGGATACAAGCGGATATTTACTTTGTTTTTCTTCATATAATGAAGCTATTAATTCTTTAAGTTCATAGATATTTGTATTATTTTTCGCGCTGACACAGATTTCATTGAAAGATACATTTTTTAAATTATTAATTAAATCAGCCTTATTATAAGCAATAATATACTTAATATTTTTCTCTTTAAAAAGTTCTATCAGCTGAATTTCATCCTCATGCAATTCTTCCGTTATATCTTTAACAAGAATTGCAATATCCGTCTTGTTGAGAACCTGTTTAGTTTTTTCAACTCTCAATTTACCGAGATCCCCCTCATCATCGATGCCGGCAGTATCGACAATCATAACCGGGCCGATAGGAAGAAGCTCCATTGCCTTATAAACAGGGTCTGTAGTTGTCCCTTTCACATCAGATACCACCGACAAATTCTGGTTAGTTACTGCATTAACCAAACTGGACTTTCCCGCATTTCTTTTGCCGAAAAAAGCAATATGTATTCTGTTTGCCGAAGGTGTTGAATTAAGACTCATAAAATTCCTATATATTTTATTTAACAATATTTACACTTTATTCTATAATAAAAGCTAATAGGGATAAATATGTATAACTTTAAGAAATTAATTATTATATTTATTTTAATATTACTGATAACCTTTCAAACGGCAGAGGCAAGTGATAATCACATTCCCGTCCGCGTAGGAATAAGCAATACAAATTTTAATACTTATTTATTTGATTCTATTGAATTCAATGACATAAATACATTAAATATAATGGATGCAGCAACGGGTTATCAGGTTTGTCCGCCTCAAAACGGTAAAATATTGAAAGTAACCTCATACAATAATCTTTTTAGAATTTATATTGATGATGTACTTGTTGCAAGAAATTTGACAGGTCCCATTCTGATAACACCGAGAGACAGCGGATTAATATCAATAAAAGATTTGAAGAGAAAAGGAAAGCAGGCCTTATACAGAGGAGCAATAGAACTTACCGAAAGCAAAAAAGGAATAAATAAATTTGCAATTGTAAATGTATTAAGTCTTAAGAATTATCTAAGAGGCGTAGTCCCGAATGAAATGCCCGTAAGATTCGGACTTGAAGCATTAAAAGCTCAAACAGTTGCGGCAAGGAATTATGCCGTTACACCAAGAGTTAAGGCATATGAAGAATTTGACGTATGTGACTCTGTAGCTTGTCAAGTTTATTTTGGCGCCAATACAGAAGAAGAACTTTCTGATAAAGCCATTGAAGAAACAAACGGAATAATTGCACTGGATAAAGAAGATAAACCTATACTTGCACTTTACAGTTCAACTGCGGGCGGATACACGGAAAGTTATGAGAATGCCTTCTCTGATCCAAAAACAAAAAACTTTCCCTCTGAAGCCGTGCATTATTTAAAGGCTGTTCCGGACAGAGAAGAATTCGGAATACTTGACAGTGATGATGCGGCAGAAAATTTTTATATGACCATGCCCGATTCCTTTGATGATTTATCACCTTATTACAGATGGTCAAAAGATTGGACAGAATCGGAGCTTGAAAAAGTTCTTTCAAAAACACTTGTAGCACAATCAAAAACAGGATTTGTTTCGCCTGAACTTAAAAATGAAAAAGATTTCGGGCATCTTGAAAATATAAAGGTCTTAAAAAGAGGTAATTCCGGAAAAGTTATTGAACTTGAAATAATAACAAATCTTCAAAAATTTATTGTGAAAAAAGAACTTGTCATAAGAAGATGTTTTCAAAAAAACGGCATTTCACTTCCGAGTGCAAATTTTGTAATCACGTACATACAGGCAGCTTCACCGGTTTATAAATTTGCAGGCGGAGGTTTCGGGCACGGGGTCGGATTAAGCCAATGGGGTGCAGGTAAGATGGCAAGTCTTGGTTTTACATTTGACCAGATACTACAGCACTATTACAGGGGTATAAAACTTGCAACCATACCTGTAAATGTTATTGCAAATAATAAAACAGTCGAAAGGGTTTTCTACTGCAATAAACATGCAAAGGTTTTTATTATAAATCCTCAAAACATTAACGAAATGACAATAACTGTCAATAATAAAGAAATAAATGTTAAACTAAAAGATGAAATGACAATAGCGGATATTTCAAAATATATAAATAACGGCATAAATAAAATATCATATACCGTTAATGATGATTCTGATTATAACAAATCATTAAAAGTATATGTAGAAATAAAAGAGGCTGTTGATGGCTAAAGAGACCTCTTTATTAAAAGCCGCCTGGCTTATAGCTTTTGTAACCATAATTTCAAAATTTGTGGGTTTTTTGCGTGATGTTTGCATCGCAAATTATTACGGCGCAGGTCTTGTATCAGATGCTTATTTTTATGCATATCAAATACCGTCTCTTGCCATAATTTTAATGGGAGGGGTCGGGGGACCTTTTCATAGCGCAACTGTAAGTGTTTTTGCAAAACTTGTAAATCCTGATTCTAAAACTCCCGATGAAAAAGTTAACAAACTTTTTAACACTTTTCTTACCGTCAGTTTTATAATATTTGCATTTCTTTCAATATTGGTGTTTGTATTTTCCGAACAGATTATGGGATTTATTATTCACGGCAATAATACTCAGCTTATCGGACTAGCAAGCAATCATTTAAAAATTATGACACCTGTAATTCTTATCGGCGGGATAATCGGAATTTATTACGGACTTTTAATAACATACAGATGCTTTCTTCTTCCCAATATTTCACCTGTATTGATGAGTTTAAGTATCATAGTAATAATTGCACTGACGAAAAGCGATAATTTCGGAACTTCCCTTGCAATTGCGACTTCAATAGGAGCTTTACTGCAATTTTTAATGCAACTGCCCGCAGTCAAAAAATTAGGATTTAAAATAAAACCGAATTTAGATATAAAAAATAATATAGAATTGAAAAATCTTGGAGAACTGGTATTACCTGCAGCATTAAGTTCTACAATAGGACAAATATATGTTTATGTAGATATGTTCTTTGCGTCTCAGTTAAAAGACGGAGCCTGGACCGCCGTTGGATATGCAAACAGAGTATTTCAATTTCCGGTAGGTATATTAATGACCGCCTTTCTGGTGCCTTTATTTCCTATTTTCTCAAGACTTGTAGGCGAAAAGAAATATGATGAAGTAAAACAATATTTTCATAAAGGTGTCGGACTACTGAATTTTGTTGCCATTCCTATAATGTTCGGCATAATAATGCTTGCTTATGATGCTATTCAACTTATTTTCCAAAGAGGTGAATTTAACTCAGAGGCAACATATATGGTGTCTCAGGCATTAATCTTTCTTTCCTTTGCAATTATTCCATATGTTTTCAGAGATTCAATAACAAGAATTTTTTATTCTTTTAATGATTCAAAAACACCATTCCTCGTTGCCTTTTCATCAATTATTATAAAATTTATATTAAATGCAATGTTTATAAAGCAGCTGGGGATAGCAGCAATTACATTATCTACTTCGCTTGTGACCTTGCTTAACGCAACTCTTCTCGGTTGTATATTAACAAAAAAAATAAATCTGGATTATAAGATATATTTTAAAAATCTTTTAAAAATGCTTCTTGCCGCAATAATTGCATTTTCAATTAATTATTTACTATACAGACTATGGATTATAGATTCTTCACAATGGTTTGTTCTTGCATTTAAAACAATTACAATATTCATATCAAGCATGACGATTTATATAATAATTTCAGCACTTTTAAAAATAGAATTTGTAGGTGAACTTCTTGAAAGAATTAGAAACTATATTAGACAAAAAACAGTTCGTTGATGAATTAAATAAAAAATTGGAAAAAGGAGGTGTTATAGCCTTTGTTACCGATACGGTATGGGGACTCGGATGCCTTCCTTATTGCGAAAAAGCAGTAGAAAAGATATATGAAATAAAAGGGCGGGACAGATCAAAGCCGTTAATTTTAATGTCGGATGATATTGCAAAATTAATACCCTATGTACAAAATATCTCAGATAAAGCATCATTCTTAATCAATAAATATTTGCCGGGTGCTTTAACGGTCATACTTGAAAAATCCGATAAAACTCCTTCATATATTACTGCCGGTAAAAATACCGCAGGCATAAGAATTCCGGACAATGAATTCTTTAAAAAACTATGTTCCGTAATAAACGGAGGTGTTCTTGCAACAACAAGTGCAAATCTGTCCAATCATCCGTCTTCAAAAACATATGAAGAAACAATGTCCTCAATAGGAAATATTGTTGACTACGTTTTTGATGATTACGGATTCAAGGCGAAAGGTCTTGAATCCACTGTAGTTCTCGCAGTCGAAGAAAATATCAGAATATTAAGACAAGGCGCAGTTATTTTAAAAGAATCATAATTTATTCGCCTGCGTCTAATTCAATATCACCGGGACGGACTTTAACTGTTTGACCGACATGCAATCTTTCGCCTGTATAATCGCGGTATCCTCTGTCTTCCGGCGGAGCATCTTCGTCGCGTGCCCATACATAATCAAGGTCATTATATTTTCTTAAAGCGCCGTCTTTAATATCAAAAATATCTTTGAATGTTTCAACATTAATGCTTGTATCTCCGTCCGGCAATTCATTTATTGTGTAATAAACATATTTACCGTCAGTATAAGAGGTAGCAATACTTTGCTGCAGTTCCTGCTTTTCCTGATATGCTGCCAATTTTGCTTCTATATCAGCTCTTTCTTGTTCGGATAAGTCTTTGTTATAAAGTTTATCCTGCAGTTTATCAATTTCTTCCTGTAAATAATCAAATGTTGAAGGAATAACAACTTCAATTGCCGAATTTAAATCATCTTCAGAAGTCAAATTATTATAATTTAAGATAGCATCAATATCACTGTCATATAAATCAGCAAGTTCAACCAATGATGTTGAGGAATCAACGGGTACGGTAACCGACTGTGCGGGTTGGTTTATCATATTAGAGCCTTGAACCACAGCTAAAGATGTCAAAATACCGAGAGCAAATGTTTTTAAAGGTGCCGGTATTTTAACCCCTCTTTTAGAAGATTTTCCGTTTTTTCCGCCTGTTCTTGAGAAAGAATCCGTCCTCGGTGTTCTTTCAAGACGGCTTGCCGGTTCTTGTTGATAAGCATATCTTGCACGGGCTGAGTGAATATCCGAAGAACCTCTGCGAACAGAATCTCTTGATGTTCTGCTTTGAGGATGATTTTGATTTACCCATGAAGGAATATCAAAATCATTATCTTGTCTGCCCTGAAAAGAGATTGTCGAAATATTCATAATTACCTACCTTTACTACTCTTCAATGAAAGAATATGAATATTCAGAATTGATAAACATAAAATAATTTTTTACAAAAGTTAATACAAATATGGCAAAAAGTTTTTTTAGGCAGTTTATAATCCTCATAAGGAGAGAAGCATGAGAATTACTTTTAATACATTTTCAACATCCCCGTCAATGGGTTCAAAAAAAGAAACAACAAGAAGAGCAAAGAAAGAAAATGAACTGTCCAGCTATTTGGACACATTAAAACAGTCAAAAACAGCAACTGTTTCCCCGCTGCCGTTAATGAAAAGTATAAATCCCAATAACAGAAATGTTTTTGATACTTTTACAAAGATTGATGATGTAACAAGAGAAATTAACTTTGTAAGATCAAAAGAATCCTGGGATAATTGTTTGCTGGAAGAAATGGAAGAATTTACAATAGCAAGACTTGAGTATGAACAAAGCCCGACAAAACAAAACTATGACCATATGGAAGAAGAAATGGGCGATATTTTCTACACTGCGGCAAGTATTGCAAAAAATACCGGAATAAATCCCGAAGAAGCCTTCCGCTCTACAAACCGTAAATTCTTCAACAGAATAAACGTAATGGACAGAATGCTAAAACTGCGTTCAAACGGAGAGAACAAAGATTTAAAAGCCTGCACGGATTCCGAAAGAAGAGCATTATGGAATGCGGCAAAAAGAAAAATATATGATGTTCAAAGTATGCAATATCTGGCGGATGCTTAATCTTCAGATTCAGGTAAAAACTTTATATAATAAGCAAAAACAGCCGGAACTATTGTCATAATTAAAAGTATGGACATAATTCCGGTTTTTTCGGCGATTAAACTTATTACGGGAAGAATAATTCCTATAACGCCCCAGCTGAAACCGCCTATAAATCCTGAAATCATACTTTTAAATTCGGGCATCAATTTTTGCGCAAGAGCCATGTTCGCAGGCACGGCAAGGAAACTGAAATAACCTATCAATATGAAAGAAAGAAAAGCAACAACACCTTGTCCGTGAAACAAATAAAATATTGCTCCGAGCGGGAATATAGTTAAAAGTGATAAATAAAAAAGATTTTTTATACCAATTCGTCTTTCAAAATAAGGACTTGAAACAACACCTAAAGCGCCCGCCATCATAAAGATAAATAATATAATACCTATTTTGGAAACGCTGAATCCTACAGATTTCCAATAAAAGGGTAAAATGATTTGAAAAGATGAAACAACAAACGACTTTACGATTGACGCCGCAACAAGCACAGAAACAGGTTTATTATGAAATATTTTATTAATGGCATTAAAAAGAGAAACTCCTGATTTTTTATCGGAAAAAGAATTGATTTTAGGAATATTTTTTAAAATAATAAATGCCATTATTATTCCGGGAAAACATGCAAAAGGAAGTTTTTCCAAACTCCAAAGCTGTGTAATGCCGGAAGAAATTGCAGGTCCTAAAGCGAAACCAAAAGTACCCATTGCAATAAACACGCTTATATCTTTACTGCTGCCTGTTTTTTCAGAATAATTTGAAACAATACTTGTTGCCTGCGGATGAAAAAAAGACACACCCATATGTCCGAGAATAAGACATATTATTAATATATAAATATTATAGGCAAATCCCAGAAAAGATAAAAATACGGATGCCATCATCATGCCCCAGAAGATAAAAAATCTTCTCTGCCATTTATCTGCTATGTATCCAAAAAATGGTTGTGATAAATTTGAAGTCAGATTGGAAAAAGAAATCAACAATGTTGCAACTGCCATTGTGATACCTATCTTTGCAGCAATAAAGGGCATAATAGGGTTTAAGAAGCCTGAATATGCATCAATAGTAAAATGTCCCGCCGACAATGTATTTATAACTTTTTTATTAATACTATGTTCCATTTTAGTGTCTGAAATGTCTGATTCCGGTTGTTATCATTGCAATATTATATTTATCCGCAGTTTTAATAACTTCTTCATCCTTAATACTGCCGCCCGGCTGGATTATTGCGGCAATTCTGCCTTGAGCCGCAACATGAATATTATCTATTGCGGGGAAAAACCCGTCTGATGCCGCTACTGCATCTTTTGACGAATCGCAGGCTCTGTTAAGTGCTATTTCAAATGCATCTACTCTGCTTGTCTGCCCTTGCCCTATACCGATAGCTTTAAAGTCCTTCGCAACTACAATGGCATTTGATTTAGCATGTTTTGCTATCTTCCAGGCAAAAATCATATCCTCAACCATTTCGGCGGTAGGTTTTGTTTTCGTTACCACTTTAAAATCATCTTTATTGAGCTCTCCCTTATCCATATCCTGAACAAGCGTACCAAACGGAGTAATTCTGATTTCTTCGGATAAATAATTTTTATATTCCAATAGTGACGTGTTGAGTTTTATTACTCTTAGATTTTTCTTAGTTTTCAATTGAGCTATGGCTTCTTCGGTATAATCAGGCGCAACAATTACCTCCAAAAACATAGCGGTAAGCTCTTTTGCAAGTTTTTCATCTATTTTTTGCGTAAAGCCGACAATGCCGCCAAAAGCACTCAAAGGGTCGCAATCAAGAGCCTTCTTCCACGCCTCTGTGATATCTTTGCCCAGTGCAGCACCGCAGGGTGTGTTATGTTTTATTATTACACAACCCGGCACATCGTAAAATTCACTTAAAATATTTGTGCATGCTGTCACATCCAAAATATTGTTATATGAAAGCTCTTTGCCGTTTAAAACTTCATAGTTAACCGTATTGTTTGTATAATATATACCTGCCTTTTGATGCGGATTTTCGCCGTATCTTAAATCTTTTGCTTTTTTAATATTTAAAGAATAATAATTATCCGAATTTTCTTCAAATCGATTAGAAAGTTCATGAAGTATTTTTGTATCAAAATCAAGAGTTTTTTCAAAAACCTTAAGTGCAAATTCACGTCTTAATTGAAGAGAAGTTTCACCGTTATGTTCTTTCAGGTCTTCAAGAACTCTTTTGTACTGTTCGGGAGATGATACCGCAAGAACCCGTCTGTTATTTTTTGCTGCTGCTCTCAGCATAGATGGCCCGCCTATATCAATAGTATTAATAAGTTCAATTTCATCAACACCTTTTTGAACCGCTTCTTCAAACGGATAAAAATTAACAACAACCATATCAAAAAGGTTTATCCCGGATTTTTCAATATCCGCTTTTTCCGATTCATTATTCATATCAGCTAAAATTCCGGCAAAAACATCGGGATATAATGTTTTGACTTTACCGTTTATCAACTGCCTTTTTCCGGTAATTTCAGATATTTCTTTTGCCTTAATGCCGCTATTATTAAGCAGGTCAAACGTAGAACCAGTTGCAACTATTTCCCATCCGTATCCTTCCGTTAATTTTTCCGCAAATTCGACCAGTTTGTCTTTGTTATATACACTTATTAATGCTCTTTTTGCCATAATATTTTACCTATATCTCTCCGTTTTCATGCCTAATTTGTAATATATGACTGTAATAATTTACCATTATACCCAAATCTTTAGCTTTCTTCTCGGTATATTTTATTATTTCATATATATTATCAGGTATATTATTTTTATTTGTTAAATAATAATTCGTTTCCAAATCGAGTATTATTTGTTTTACTCCAATGTCATAACAAAGAGTAATCCATTTTTCAACCTGTTCAATTGAATCATTTACACCGGGCAGAATAATGTATTTTACTCTTACGTTATGTTTTATTTCACCTTGAGCTTTTATATATTTCTTTAAATTTTTTATTACTCTGTCAAAAGCATCTCTTCGTTTGATTTTTTTATACATTTCCCTGTCAGAACAATCAAGAGAAACCGTAAATAAAAGTTTATCTTTGTTTAAAGCCTTCGCTATTGACTTTTTATAATCAATGCAATTTGAATTAACAGTAATGTTACGGGAAGAGTTTTTTAAACAAAACTCAATAACGGAATCTATTTCTTTTAAAACTGTGGGTTCACCGCCGGCTATATTGATTTCTCCGTTCGGTTTGAATAAATTTTTTTTCTTTAATTCATTAAGAATTTTCATAAAATTATAACTTTTAACTTTTTGAAAAAACGGTTTATTATCGGCATAATAACAATAAAAACAATCACAATTGCATTTTGTCCAGTGACATATAAACAGGTTATTTATATAATCTTCATCATCCCAATCTTGTTCTTTAAGATTATGGCAATTTTTACACTGCGGAAGAATATCACCCGATTTAAAACGCTCTCTGAGTGCTCTTTTTTGTTTAACAATTTTATCCAAATCTAACGTCTTACCTTTAAAATCAGGTTCAATAATATATTTTTCGTTCGAAAGGCAGCATAATAAGATATTATCATAGGTAAAGGCCAAGCCATGTTCTACCATATCACAGCTTTTATATATCATTACTTTTTCCCCAGTTCAAATGCCTTTTGTGCTGTCTTTTTTATTGTTTCATCAAGAATATCCGATACATTATTGCTTTTAAGAACATCATTTCCGACAGCGGTGCATCCTCCGGGCGTTGTTACATTAATAATCAGTTGCTCGGGATTAATGCCTGATTCCATTACCATTTTGGCAGAACCAAATGCGGTCTGCGCCGATAATGTTAAACAAGTTTCATAATCAAGGCCTAGTTTTTCACCTGCTTTTGCTATTTCATCAATAATATAATAATAAAAAGCAGGTCCGCTGCCTGAAACAGCAGTAATTATATCTATATATTTTTCTTGTGTTTCAACAACTTTGCCGACACTTTTAAATATATCAACAGCTATTTTTACATGTTCATCTTTTGCATATGTACCTTTACATACCGCACTCATACCCTCATTAACAAGAGCCGGAGTATTTGGCATAATTCTTATAGCAGGAATATTTCCGGTAATTTCTTCGATAGTATTAATAGAAATACCTGCGGCAATAGACATTATAAGCTGATTTTCCTTTATATAAGGCTTTATTTCTTCCAGAACATCTCTTAAGACAAAAGGTTTAACGGCAAATAAGAGAACATCACAATTTTGCGCTATATATATATTATTATCATGTACATTAACACCAAAATTATTTTTTAAAGACTCCAGAGCATCTTTATTTTTGTCAGAAACGTAAATATCCTCTTTTGGGGCATATCCCGAATTAACAATACCTTTTAAAATAGCACAAGCCATTTTTCCGCCGCCGATAAAACCTATTTTATTCATATTTTTTAACCTTCCGATTTTGCCTCTTGATTTAGCATTATGTTTCTTTTACTATGATACAATAAAAATAATATATTCAAGGAGAAATACAATGAGACGCACTCTGGAAGGTACAAAGAGAAAAAGACAAAACGTAAGCGGTTTCAGAGCAAGAATGGCAACAGCAGGCGGAAGAGAAGTTCTTAACAGAAGAAGAGCTAAAGGTCGTCACGAAATTGCTATTACTGCAAAAGAAAGAGCGTAGCGAAATTCCGTATAAGGTTTTGTACGATAATTATAATCAAGGGACTGGTCTTCAGCCCCTTTTTTAGGTCAAAGAAAATGCTTAAAAAACAATACAGACTAAAGAAATATTCGGCATTTATTGCAACATACAAAAATAATGACACAGTTGCAGATAAAAATTTGTGCATCTATTTCGGTAAAGAAAAAACAACTCCTGACATAACAACAAAATATGCTTTTGTTGTCAGTAAAAAAATCCACAAAAGGGCTGTAGTAAGAAACCGCATAAAAAGACTTATGCGCGAAATTATAAGAAAACAAATAAAAGAAAATCAATATAACAAAATAAACAGATACATATCAGTAATCTTTGCAGCAAAATCAGGAGCCGTAAATGCACCTTATTGTGACATCAATGCATCAATAGTTAAATTGCTTACAGACAAAGGTTTCTAAGCATATTTTCGTCGTTTTTTATATATTACATTATCTGTTTTTTAAATATTAAAAATATAATACATATGCTTTTTATATATACATTATATATATTAATTGTTAACTTTTGTAACAGATTTGTACTACATGTGTCATGATTGGAAATCAATTTGTTTTTATATAAGCAAGAGAAATAAAATAGAGGATAAAAAGATGGGTTACGCAATATTTTCACACAGAAAAGTGACACTTACATCCAGATTAAACTTCAGACAGCTTGATGAAATGAAAATTGATGATATTCAATATAAACTTGCATCTAATCAGTTGGAATTGCAAAGACAGTTATCTTCCTCCGGTCAGGCAAAATCAACTGAATTATCAGAACAATACACCCTGCTATCAGGCATAGGTTCAGATGATACCGGCGAACGTGAAGATATAGAAGCGGAAATAGCAAGAATAACAGAATATTATGACGGTGTAGAACAAGATATCAATACTCAGGTATATGACCTTCAAGCTAAAGAAAATATATATGAAATGGAAAAGAAAAGACTTGAAACCGTAATCACAAAAATCGAAAAAGAACTTGAAAATATTGAAAAATCCGAAGCAAGCGCAATCGAAAGAGCAAACCCGAAATACGACGGTGTCAGCTAATAACAAACAATATAACAAAAAGAGGAAACAAAAAGTTTCCTCTTTTTTTGCGTGATAATGAAAAACAATTATGCCATTGCTTTTCTTACTTCTTTTTTGTATATTTCAACATTTGGCTGTAATACTTCGGGAAGAGCGGAATCTTCTGCCGTTATATTTCCGTCCAGCTGTCTTAAAATATTACCTGTATACAAAGTTTCAAAATGCTTAAATTCAATGAATTTAGCTATTGTTGTTAAAGATAAATCTTTCAATTCAACAACAGAAACAGGATGCATACTTGAATATGCGCTTATAACGCCGGTTAAGACAGCTTGGGTAACTTTTTCCTGCGGAGTTACATATACAAAAGTAAAGAAAGAATCCTTATTATTGCTGTCTAAATCAGCTTCGGCATTGTAGTGCAGGTATCCGGGGCCGACATTGGTATCCGTTGAAATTCTGGCTTTTAAAGATTCATTTTTTAATTGTTTTTCCCACAATGTAGTACCGGTAAAAGCATCACCAAAATATTCAACAAAATGTTTTTGATTGCCATCTAATCTTGATTGAACATTAAAAGCAGCTTGTTGAAGGGCAATATTTTCATTTAATTCGGGATTTAAAAATTCTTTTTGTGCAGACAAAGATGCATTCAGCATTGCAATAACATCTTCTTTTTGAACACCTGCAAAAGCCAGGGTGAAGATTGTGGCGTCATCAAAAATAGAGAATCTTCCGCCGACATCATCATGAACAAGACCCGATAATTTTATATCACCTGCATTAACAATTTTTCTGAGATTGCTTTTTTCAGCCGAAACATCCGTCATAGCAATAAAGCGATCTGATACATCTTCTCTTTCGAGATATTCTTGCATAACTTTTCTTGCACTTTCATATGCAACAGTTGTTTCAATTGTACCGCCAGATTTAGAAACCACTAAGAATTGTGTTTTGTTTAAGTCAAGTGAATTAATAAATCTTCTGAAACTTTCGGAGTCTACTGATGAATAGAAATGGATATTAGCCTCTTTGCCTATCATTCTGATTAAAGATTCTGTTGTATGGCGCGAACCTCCGATACCTAAGATTGCCAAATCCGTATATTTACCTGCTTTTGCCTTTTCAGCCATATCATATAATTCATCAATTGTTTTTAATTGATTTTCAGGCAAAACACCAATCCAGTTAAGGAATTGTCCTTGTTTACCTGCTCTTGATTTTATTGTTTCAACTGCTTTTTTTGCATTATCCGCATACTTTGAAAGATTTGACATATCAAGTCTTAAAGTAACATCTTTTACGATTGTTTCAGTCATGTTTTAAATCCTCATTTTGTTAATACAACACTAATATTATCCAATGAACCAAAAATATTTGCAATTAAACCCGGTATAAAAGAACAATCAGACACTCAACAGATACAAAAAGAGGAAACAAAAGTTTCCTCTTTCAATCATTTTAAGAATTAAATTAAACTTCTTCGGAATGTTTTTGTTTATTAATAACTTCCTGAAGTTTTGAAATCAACTGGTCGCCTTTAGACTGCATATCGCTGACAATACCTTCGGCTTTATCCTGGATCTCAGAAACAGCTTCATGAGTTTTATCGCAAATTTCTTTTGATTTATCGGCCAATAATTCACGAGTTTCTTCACCTGACTGAGGTGCAAGCAGAAGACCGACAACAGCACCAACGGCAGCACCGATTGCAAATCCGGTTACAAATTTTCCTATTGACATTTTTTATCTCCTTTTTTTACTAAATAATTTAAAACCGCTTAACAGTCCATTAATAAAACCTCCGTTTTTTGCTTTTGAAAATGCAAAACACGAAGCACCCAATAATGTTGTAAGAATCTTCTTAACCGTCTCAAACTGTTTATTTGTTGCAGTTGAAACATTACTTACCGTAACAAGTATGTTGTTAATAGATTTCAAAGCAGGTTCTAATTCTTTCTTTGTAGTTTCGGTTATATCCTTTATATTTATCATTGCCAAAGTCGACTCTTGTAAGAACTTAACAAGATAAAACGCGATAACAATGAGAACAATTGAAAATATAATAATAAATGAGAATAAACCCCATTCTAAAAGAGGCGTCATAATAAGCTCCTATATCTAATTTATATCAAAGTCGGTAGTTTCTCTCTCTTTTGCCTTTGCAAGATGTTTCGCTTTAATGGAATCATTAATTTTATTATATTCCTGTTCAAGGCGATATCTTATAACATCTATTGAAGTCAAAGCCTGTTTTCTTGCTTCGCGAATTTCGGGTGTATATTTTTGAGCCATATCAGCTATTACATCACCAACTTCTTTTCTGGTTTCTTCTCCCGACTTGGGTGCATACATAACAGCAGCTATCACACCGCCTATAACACCGATAAGAACCCCCAGACCGAAGCTGATTGAATTATCTTCTTTTGCCATTTTTTCCTCCATTCACTTTCTTTTTGTTGAAAAGATTGTAACATTTTTTTTCAATACATGCAATTATACTTATGCAGCAAACAAAGGTAGTATCTTTTAAATTTTTTTTGTTTGATGTAAATTTAACATGTTAAATAAACAAGAGGAGAATACCAATGACAGAAAGAAAACTGGTTGGAACAAATGAAATGTTCAAGAAAGCACTGGCAGGCGGTTATGCTATAGGTGCTTACAACGTAAACAACATGGAAATTTTACAGGGTATTGCAGAAGCAGCTGAAGAAACTCAATCACCTATTATTTTGCAAGTTTCTGCAGGTGCAAGAAAATATGCAAACCAAACATATTTAATAAAACTGGTTGAAGCTGCACTCGCTACAACTACAGTACCTATTGCTCTTCACTTAGATCACGGTGCTGATTTTGAAATTTGTAAAGCATGTATTGACGGCGGTTTTTCTTCAGTTATGATTGACGGTTCAAGATTCCCGTTTGAAGAAAACGTTGCATTGACAAAGAAAGTTGTTGAATATGCTCATGAAAGAGGAGTTTCGGTTGAAGCTGAACTCGGTAAATTAGCAGGTGTTGAAGACGATGTTAACGTTGATGCAAAAGATGCTAAATATACAAACGTAAAAGAAGCAGTTGAATTTGTAAGACAAACAGGCTGTGATTCTTTAGCTATTGCAATAGGAACATCACACGGTGCATACAAATTCAAAGGCGAAGCAAAATTGGATTTTGAAAGATTAAAAGAAATCAAAGATGCACTTAAAGAAGCAGGATTCGGCGATTATCCGATTGTTCTTCACGGTTCGTCATCAGTACCGAAAGAATTTGTTGAAAAATGTAATAAATTCGGCGGTAACTTACCCGATGCACAGGGTGTTCCCGAAGAAATGCTTGCATACGCTTCTAAACACGGTGTTGCAAAAATTAATATTGACACAGACTTAAGATTGGCAATGACTTCAACAATAAGAGAATTCTTTGTTGAACATCCTGAAAAATTTGACCCTCGTGAATATATGGGTCCTGGCAGAACAGCCGTTAAAGAAATGGTAATGCACAAAATGAGAGATGTATTAGGAACGGCAGGACACGCTAAAGATTAGCGAAATTCTGTACGGGTAAAGCCCGGTTAGCGAGGGCAAAAGCAAACGGCAGCAAAGCGAAGTTTGCGACTGCACGAGCGAAAAGAATTTCAAGACGCGAAATTTCTAATAATTTAAAAATAGAGCAAAGATATGAAGTCTTTGCTCTGTTTTTTTTATATAATTCTGTTAACAGTTATGGAAGGCGGATATATGTTAAAATATTTTAAAGGCTCTTTAATCGTTACAATTATAGGAATTTTACTCGCCTATTTCTGGGGCGAACATACGCATCCGGGAAGCGGATTTTTATGTTTATTCATAGTAGTGTTTCTGTCAATTTTAGAAGTTACGCTATCTTTTGATAATGCTGTTATAAACGCAATGAAACTTGAAAAGATGGATGACAAATGGCGTCACAGATTTTTGACATGGGGTATTGCAATTGCTGTATTCGGAATGAGATTTTTATTTCCCATCCTTGTAGTGGCTGCATTTTCCGGACTTACTGTTTTAGGTGTAACAAAATTAGCTTTATACGATGTTGATAAGTATGCGCACTACCTTCATCAGGTTCACGCTCCGTTAGTTACATTCGGCGGTGCTTTTCTTTTGATGATTTTTCTTACTTATTTCTTTCATGAAGAAAAAGAAGTTCACTGGATTGCTTTTCTGGAAAAGAGATTAATAAAGTTAAATTGCGTAAAATATATAGACGTAGTTTTCGCTTTACTGGCTTTACTTATCCTGCAGAATTTCATACCCGAAGAACAAAAAAATTCGGTTTTAATGGCAGGTTTTATCGGCATAATTCTTTATCTGGTTATTGACAGTATAAGCAATTTATTGGAACAAATTGCCGAGAAAAAAGCCGCAATAATGGGAGGAACCGCAAAATTAGGTTTTATAGGCTTTCTGTATTTGGAATTAATAGATGCTTCATTTTCTTTAGACGGTGTTTTAGGTGCTTTTGCAATAAGCAAGGATATAATTATCATTTCTATCGGACTTGCAATAGGAGCTATGTTTGTTCGTTCACTTACAATTTTTATGGTGGATATGAAAACATTAAAACAATATTTATATCTTGAACACGGAGCACACTGGGCAATCGGGCTTTTAGCACTGATAATGTTCATAAGTACAAGAGTTGAAATTCCGGAAGTTGTTACGGGCTCTGCAGGATTAATAATTGTAGGTGCGGCCTTCATATCATCCTTAATCCATAACAAAAAACAACTTAAAGAAAAGGTTAAAGAAATTTGTGAAAAATAATAAAAAGGCTCTCCAATATTGGAGAGCCTTTTTTGTTGATAAATGAATGTTTTAATAGTAAAATTAGAGAAAGTTAACAGGATTAGAAGAGGTATATTATGAAACTAATGGAAGGTAAAAGAGGCGTTATATTCGGCGTTTCTAACACACATGGTATTGCTTACGGGATTGCAAAACAGCTTTTTGAAGCCGGTGCTGAAATTGCATTTACATATGCAGGCGAAGTTATGGAAAAACGTGTTCGCCCCATAGCAGAATCAATGAATGCAAAAGTCATCATGTCCTGTGATGTAACAAAAGAAGATGAAGTGAAAGCGGTTTTTGCCGAACTCGAAAAAGTTTACGGTAAGATTGACTTTGTTGTTCATGCGGTTGCTTTTGCAAACAGAGAAGATTTAACAGGCGAATTTATAAACACATCAAAAGCAGGTTGGGACTTAGCTATGGGAGTAAGCGCATATTCACTCGTTTCAATGGCAAGAAATGCACAGCCGATTATGAATGAAGGCGGTTCTATCCTTGCATTAACATATCTTGGCGGTGAAAAAGTTGTTGCTAATTACAACATAATGGGTGTTGCAAAAGCTGCTTTAGAGGCTTCCGCAAGATATTTAGCCGAAAATCTCGGCAAATACGGCATAAGAGTCAACTGTTTATCATCAGGTGCCGTTAAAACACTTGCTGCCTCCGGTATTGACGGCTTTGGCAAAATGCTTAAAGCTGCTGTTCTAAAAGCTCCTTTAAAAAGAAATGTTACTCTTGAAGATGACGGAAAAACTGCTCTCTATCTCTTATCTGATTTATCTTCAGGTGTTACCGGTGAAGTAATTCATGTAGACTGCGGCTGTCATGCCGTTTATGCTTCCGCTGAAGAAATGGAACTTGTTACAAAATAGTTGTATTAACATTTTAAAAACAAGAGCAATAGTATATTGCTCTTGTTTTTATATGCAGTTCTCATTATCCTTTTCTTTACATAAGAATAAAAATACTTTCCATAAATGATTAACTTTCTTTTAAAAATGGTATTATAAAATTGTTGTTAATTTATAAAGGAGTCAGATATGGATAATTCTTTGCTTGTCATTGCCGTTATAGGTATATTAATAATCATTTTTGGTTTATACGGTCTTTACGTCAATGTGGTAAAAGCAAAAAACGCGGTATATGAAGCACTTTCAAGTATAGATATACAATTGAAAAAACGTTATGATTTAATTCCCAATATTCTGACAATTGCCAAAAAGTTTATGGAACATGAAAGAGGCGTATTTGAAAAAATTACCGAATTAAGAGCACTTGCAATGAAGGCAAAATCAGGCTCCCAAGAAAAATTTAAAACAGAAGCGATGCTGGATACCGAATTAAGAGCACTTATGGTTAATGTTGAAAACTATCCCACATTAAAATCGGATGCATCAATGATGCAGGCAATGCAAACGTATAATGAGGTAGAAGAACATATCGCCGCATCAAGAAGATTTTACAACTCCGCATTAACACAGTTGAGGAACTTAATCCAGATTTTCCCCGGTTCGCTGTTTGCAGGATGTGCCGGAAATGCTGCCGATTTAAGCTATTTTGAAACCGATGCGGCAAGCAGACAACCGGTTAATGCTTCTAACTTTCTATAGAAAAGGACCCCGGATAAATGAATATTGAGTCAAAACTACATCCTGCAGAGTTTAAAAAGTTTTGCAGAAAAGAACTTTCCGGCGATATGAATGCCCTTGAAAAAGAAAGAATAAAATATATTACAGGCACCGTAGTATGTGCTGTTATAAGCATAATTATGTTTATAATTTCCGGCATATTATACTATAATAACAATTTTTCATATGAATTCGAAACATATATTGGAATAACTTTTCCATTGGGTTCTCTGTTTATTATAGGTTCATGTGCCTCGGTCAAGTTATATAAAACAAAAGCAAAGAAACTTATTCTGCAAAAGTTATTATCATATATCGGTGATTTTAAAATCTCAGCAAATAAAATTAACCTAAGCTATGTCAAAAGTTTAAAATTATTTGACTATTTTAACCGCTACTCTTGTGATGACAGCATAACAGGTTCATACGGCTTATTAAACCTGGATATCTCGGAATTGCATTTAAAAAAAGTAGTTCGTACAAGAAAGCACACCCACACCGTTACAATTTTCCAAGGTATACTTGTTTGTTTCAAATCCTTAAAAAAATATTCGGGATATACAGTAGTTAAAAATAACGGTATTTCACTATTTGCGGGTAAAGAAAAAGTAAATTTGGAAGACCCCGAGTTTGAGCAATATTATGATGTTTACTCCTCTGATCAGGTAGAAGCAAGATATCTTTTAACCAGTTCATTTATGAACAGAATGGTGCAGCTTGCAAAGAAAAACCGCGCAGGAAATATCACAATATCCTTTGAACACGGAAATGTAAATCTTGCAATTGAATCATCAAAGGACTGGTTTGAAATCCCGATTTTAAAACCTGCGACAAGGATTGAAAACTACAGAGCAATTGTTTTTGAATTAATAAATATTCTGAAAATAATTGATTCTCTTAAAATGGAACAAAATATAGGGCTTTAAACCAAATTTGAATAAGAGTTATAAAATTCTTCGAATCTGTCTTCCAAAATGCTTTGGCGCATATCGTGTATAAAACGGATTAAAAATCTGATGTTATGAATAGACAAAAGAATTGCTGCCGTTGCCTCGCCCATTCTGTATAAATGCCTTATATAAGCCCTTGAATGATTTTGGCAGGCATAACAGTCACACGCAGGATCCAAAGGAAGAGTGTCTCTTTCAAATTGGGCATTTTTAATTATTTTTTTGCCCTCATATGTAAAGAACGAGCCATGACGTGCATTACGGGTAGGAAGCACACAATCAAACATATCAACCCCGTATTTTACACCGTTTAAAAGATCAATAGGAGTGCCTACCCCCATTAAGTATCTGGGTTTATTATTCGGTAATAACGGTGCGGTAAGCTCCACCAGATGATTTTTTAAATCGGCAGGTTCTCCGACGCTTACACCGCCTATCGCATAGCCTGCAGCATCATATGTTGATATAACCTTCGCGCTTTCTTTTCTTAAATCATCGAAAAATGCACCCTGAACTATCGGGAATAAAGCCTGATCTTCTTTTGTATGAGCTTTAAAGCATCTTTCCAGCCATCTGTGGGTTCTTTCCATAGCTTTTACTGCATAATCATAATCACACGGATAAGGCGCACACTGATCAAAAGCCATTGCAATATCAGGCGCCAGAGCCTGCTGAATTTCCATGGAAATTTCTGGATTTATATAATATTCATCACCGGTTTTGGGTTCTTTAAACTTAACACCGTCTTCTTTTATATTATTCAGATGCGCAAGACTAAATACCTGAAAACCGCCAGAATCCGTTAAAATAGGTTTATCCCAGTTCATCCATTTATGCAGCCCGCCAAATTCTTGTATTAATTTATGTCCGGGATGCAAATAAAGATGATATGAATTCGAAAGTATTATCTGCGCTTTTGTTTCCCTTAAGTGATGTCCGGTAAGCATTTTTACCGCAGAATTAGTACCTACCGGCATAAATATAGGTGTTTCAATATCACCATGCGGAGTATGCAAAATTCCCGCACGGGCATGTGTTTTTTTATCTTCCTTTAACAATTCAAAAGAAAAATATTTATTTTCCATTCGTTACTATTTCCAACATCGTATTCCAGTCAGAACAGAGTTCTTCTTCTTTAAAATAGATTGCTATTTCCCTCTCAGCACTGGCGGGAGAATCAGAACCGTGAATAATATTGTATTCCTGACTTACGGCATAATCAAAACGAATTGTTCCTGCTTCTGCCGCTTCGGGTTTTGTTGCTCCCATCATTCTTCTTGCTTCTGCTATTACATTACATCCTTCTATAACCATTGCGACAATGGGACCTGATGTAATATATTCAATCAAACGGGGATAAAACGGTTTGCCTTTATGTTCTTCATAATGCTTTTCCGCCATTTCAAGTGTAGGTAAAAGAAGTTTTAAACCAATAATTTTATAGCCTTTTTCTTCAAATCTGGTAATAATTTTTCCGATAAGATTTCTTTTAACGCCATCGGGCTTAATTGCTATAAACGTTCTTTCTGCCATTTCCGTCTCCGTTTCAACTATCTGTAAACCTTCTAGATATTACAGCACAAAAGTCTTTTTTTTTCAATGATATTACATTATTGTTCTTTTATATTAATTTGGCTATAATATTTGTGGTAAGGTTGTTTTAGAATTATGGATAAACAAGAAATATTAAATAATATAGAAAAAGAAGAGTACGAAAAAGCCAGTGAGCTTATAAATTCTTATCTTGAAGAAAACCCTGATAATATTGAAGTTAAAAAATTATCGGGATTGTGCAGTATAAATCTGTCAGATATGGAAAAGGCGCAAAAAATCTTTGAAGAAATGGTAAGAATTGATGACACTGATGCGCTTTCCGCATATTATCTTGCAACCATATATATAAATCAAAATCATTTTGAAGAAGCGGAAAATCTTTTAAATAAAGTTATAGAGTTAAGAGAAGACTATCTTGATGCATATAAAAGTCTGGCAGCCTGCTATATAAAACGCAAAGAGTATTCAAAAGTTTATAAAATTCAGGATAAAATGATGCAGCTTGCTCCGGATGACCCGCAGGTATATGATATCATTGCGACTGCCGCACTTGAAAATTATAACGTAAATCTTGCCATTCAAAACCTTACCAGAGCAATCGAACTCTCTCCGGATAATGCAGCTCTTTACAATAAAATGGGACTTGCTTATTTTACGGATAACAAAATTGATACCGCTATATCTTTCTATCAGAAGGCTATTGAAATTGACGATAAAAATGCTTCCGCATTTTACAATATAGGTATTGCCCAGTTTGCATTTGAAAATTTTCAAATTGCATATGAAATGCTGAAAAAATCATATTCTCTCGAACCGAAAGATTCATGCCTGAGCGCATTTGCCATAGCAGCTTTAAAATCAAAAAATTATTCCGATGCGGTTATACTATATAAAAAACTGACAAAGCTGCACCCTGACAAAGAAAATTTCAAATACAATCTGGCTTGTGCATATGACGGAGCAGGCGAACAGGATGAAGCGGTAAAAATTATCGAACAACTGCTGACATTCAACTTGAACTCCATTCAACTAAAAATACATCTTGCATCACTTTATGCAAGACTAAACAGGATTGAAACTGCAAAGATAATATATGCAGATATAATATCCTCGGGAGTAAACGATATTAATATTTTATATGACTATGCCATCTTATGTGCAAAATCAAATGAAACAGATAAAGCAACCGAAATATTAAAGAAAATACTTTCTGCAAAATCTGATCATGCTTATGCATATAAGGATTTAGGCATTATTGCTCTCGGAAGAAGATTGTTTGATGAAGCCGATAAATATTTTGAAAAAGCATATTCGGCAGCACCTGATGACATAAATATACTTTATGAATACGGAAATTATTTTCATATGACGGAAAACTTTGATAAGGCAAAAACCATCTTCGAAAAACTTTTACAAAAGGAAAATCTCCCCGTAAATATGCTTGTCGGCATTGCAAAAAATTATATGTCAATGAATCTAATTGAAAAAGCAGAAGAAATTCTTACAAAAGCAATTCGGACAGCACCTCAAAATGTTGATGTACTTTATAATCTCGCCCAAATATACAATGTTAGAAAGAATTATAAAAATGCACAACAATTGCTTGAAGATGCATATGCCCTTGCTCCAAATCCAGAAATCTCAAATCTGCTTGCAAATGTTTATTTTGAACTGGGTTCTTACAATGAAGCATATGCTTTATTTAACATTATAAACCTATCGCTTCCGAATAATATAAACACTTTGATGAACCTTGCAAAATGCAAGTATGCGCAAAAAGATTTTGATACAGCCAAAGAACACCTTGATACACTGCTGAAAATATTGCCTGAATATGAAGAAGCACAGGAGCTGGCAAAGAAAATTGAGGAAGAAATAAAATGAAAAGAAAAAATTTCATATCGGAAATTTTTGAGTTTTTATGGAGCAAAAAAGCATATTGGCTTGTACCCGTAGTATTGTTTTTAATTCTTCTGATATTTTTAGTTATGATAGGAACATCACCGGTTTCTCCGTTTATTTACACAATTATATAGGATAGAAATGCATATAAAAGAAAATATCAAAGCCGCTTTAATTTGCGCTGTAATGCCGTCAGTAATAGCATTAATGCTGTTCAAATATTCACACATACGTTTGGCATCAGGTATTTTAGTTATATTCTTATCTATTGCGGCCATATGTGTAATCATACCTAAAGCAGGTTTTTTTATACACAAGACAGGCAGCAAAATCGGGAAATTTTTAGGCAAATACCTTGCGATTATTGCACTTTTTATTGTGTATATTTGCGCAGTATTGCCGACGGGTATCTTAATGAAACTTGTGAAACGTGACAGACTAAGGCTAAAAAAGTCTGATATAAAAAGCTACTGGCTTAAATATGAGAATCAAAACAGTGATTACGAAAATCAATTTTAGGTGAGAAATGACATATATACTGGGAATAAGTGCATATTACCATGACAGCGCAGCCGCTATAATAAAAGACGGGGAAATTATTGCAGCGGCACAGGAGGAGCGTTTTACAAGAATAAAACAGGACAGTGAATATCCCTCTAATGCGGTTAATTACTGCTTAAAAGAAGCGGGGATTTCACCTGAAGATCTGGACGGCGTTGTATATTATGAAAAACCGTTTATAAAATTTGAACGCATATTAGAAACGGCAATGGCATATGTTCCTTTTAGTATGAAAAGTTTCATAAATGCTATGCCCGTATGGATGAACAAAAAGCTGTTTATTCCGAGAGAAATTGATAATCATTTTGATAAAAGATTAAAATGCCCGATATATTTTACAAGCCACCATGAATCACACTGCGCAAGCGCGTTTTTTGCTTCGCCGTTTGAAGAAGCCGCTATTTTGTGTTTAGACGGCGTAGGTGAATGGGATACAACGACCTGGGCTATAGGCAGAGGAAATAGAATTGAGATAAAAGAAAAAATAGAATTCCCTCATTCACTAGGGCTTCTTTACAGCGCCTTTACAGGCTTTTTAGGGTTCAAAGTCAACTCGGGCGAATATAAAGTAATGGGACTTGCACCGTACGGAGAACCGATTTATAAGGATTTAATACTTGAAAACCTCATTGATGTAAAAGAAGACGGTTCTTTTTGGTTAAATCAGGAATATTTCGGATACTGTACAACGGATTACATGTTCAATAAAAAATTTGAAAAACTGTTTAACCGCCCCGCCAGAAAGCCGGAAACCATACTTACACAAAACGATATGGATATAGCGGCAAGCCTGCAGACCGTAACGGAAGAAATTATATTAAAACTTGCCGATTATGTTTATAAACAAACAGGAATGAAAAATCTTTGTCTGGCGGGCGGATGTGCATTAAATTGCGTATCGAACGGAAATATTTTGAAGAACGGACAATTTGAAAATATCTGGATTCAGCCTGCGGCAGGCGACGCGGGCGGTGCTTTGGGTGCTGCTCTTACAATATATTATCAGTTTCTTGATAATCACAGAAAGATTAATCTGCCAGACGCTCAAAAGGGAAGTCTTCTTGGTCCTAAATACACAGAAGAAGAAATAATCGAAACCCTCAAAAAATTTGATGCCAAATATATCAAATATGACAGTGAAGAAGAAGTTTGCTCTGTTATTGCAAAATACATATCAGAAGGGAAAAGTATCGGTCACTTTGCGGGCAGAATGGAATTTGGACCAAGAGCGCTCGGAAACAGAAGTATACTTGCCGATTCGCGAAATCGTGAAATGCAGAAAAATTTAAACCTTGCAATAAAGAAAAGGGAATCCTTCAGACCTTTTGCTCCAAGCTGCCTTGAAGAAGATGTTGAAGAATTTTTTGATATAAAACACGGAAAAAAATCACCATATATGCTTTTAACACAGCCTGTTTCAGACAAAATAAAAACAGAATTAACAGAAGAAGAAAAGGATTATAAGGGCATAGATAAACTAAAAGCCTGCCGTTCAAAACTTCCCGCAATAACACATGTGAACTATTCCGCCCGTATTCAAACGGTATCAAAGGAAATAAATCCGAGATATTGGAATATTATCAATGAATTTAAGAAGTTAACAGCCTGTTCGGTTATAGTAAATACGTCTTTTAATATAAGAGGCGAACCCATAATAAACACCCCCGAGAATGCATATAAATGTTTTATGTTCACGGATTTAGACGTACTTGTTTTAGAAAATTTTGTGCTTTTAAAAGAAGAACAAAAACCCATAGACGGCATAGAAAAGTATCAACAACAGTTTAAGTTGGATTAATGAGTTTTAATCAAATAATATTTGAACAATAAACAATAAAAAAAATAAAAATAAGATGCCTTGCGAAGTATAGTAATAACATTTTAGCGAAGAAACAGCAGGGCTTGCACTGTTTGAGCACGTATGTGCGAGTTTGCAAGCCTTATCTGAGCTTAATGTTATCTATACGAAGCATCGGTATCGTTTTTTATTTTTTTATTTTTTTATTATTTATATTTTATAATGTTTTATTAAATTTAAATTCTGATATCTTAATACTTGCTTGTATAAACACTGTATGAAAGCTACAATATACCTATGCAGGATAAGAACTTTATTTTAATAGACGGTCACGCACTGGCATACAGATATTTCTTTGCACTGGAAAGAACAGGCATGAAGACGTCCGATAATCAGCCCACATGGGCAGTTTTCGGTTTTTTTAAAGCTCTTTTTGACCTTTTGCAAAATCAGGAAATCAAACCGGATGCTATAGCCGTTACGTTTGACGTATCCCGTCATACTTACAGAACTGAAATGTACAGCGAATATAAGGCAAACCGCGAAAGCATGCCCGATGCGCTTAAAAGCCAGCTTGGTTTGATAATAGAAGGTCTCCAAGCCCTGAACATTCCTATATACACAAAAGAAGGCTATGAAGCTGATGACGTTATCGGAACAATAGCCGCAAAAGCGAAACAAAAACAACACAAAACCTATATTCTGACAGGCGACCGCGATTCGTTCCAGCTTGTTGACAGAGACGGATATATAAAAGTTATAATGCCTTCAAAGGGTGAACTTGTTACTTTTGATTGGTACAAAGTATTTGAGAAAATGGGAGTTTATCCTTACCAGATAACAGATTATAAGGGTTTGTCAGGCGATACCTCAGATAATATCCCCGGAATTAAGGGGATTGGTGATAAGACAGCCTGCAAATTACTTTCAAGATTTGATAAATTAGAACAAATTTATGAACATATAAATGAAGTAACGGAAAAAGCGCTGCATAAAAAACTTGAAGAAGGTAAAGAAACGGCATTTTTAAGCAAAGAACTCGCCACTATTCAAAAAGATTTGGATATTGATTATGATTTTGACTGTGCGAAACTTGAAATGCCAAATTACGATGCCGTTATTGAATTTTTCAAAAAAAATCAATTCTATAATTTTTTGAAAAACTCGGATAGTATACTAAAACCATTCAAAATAGGTGCAGCAGGAGCAAAAATATCACCGGATTGTGCGGATAAAAATTCTCAGACCGCACCGCAAGGTCAATTGCAGCTGGGGCTCGGTATCGGAGATATGCTTGTTTCCGCTTCCCAAAAAGAATACAATCATGAAAAAAACGTTGTTGATACAGAAGAAAAACTTGATAAATTAATTCAAGAATTAAATCAAAATACAATATTTTCTCTTGATGTTGAAACAACGGGAATTAATCCGCTTGAATGCGATTTGGTAGGTATCTCAATAGCAATTTGCGGCCAAATAGGCGTAAAAAACGGCAGAGTTAAAACGGATAACACGAAAAGCGACCTTGTAAAATCATACTACATTCCGGTTTTTCATCAGTTCGGGCAGCAGCTTGATTTGGAAATAGTAACGGAAAAACTTGCACCTGTTTTTGCAAGTGAAACAATAGCAAAAACTCTGCAGAATGCGAAATTTGACTGCCACGTATTAAAACGTCATAACATGCCGGTAAAAAATATAATTTTTGATACAATGCTTGCAAGCTATATAAAAGATTCTTCAAGAAAACACGGACTTAAACAACAGGCAAGCGATTATCTTGACTATATGATGGTCGAATATGAACAGCTTTTGAAGAATAATTCCTCCTCGCTGACAATAGAAACCGTACCGATAGAAGAAGCCGCATCATACGCTTGCGATGATGCATTTGCAACTCTGCTTTTAACAAAGTACTGGCAGGAAACTCTTGATGAAAAAGAACTTGATATTTTATATGACATCGAAACACCATTAAGCCTTGTTTTGGCGCAAATGGAAGAAAACGGCGCACATATCGATACTGCCTGCCTGAACGGTATTGAAAAAGAAATAAACGAAAAACTTGATGTAATAGAAAATAAAATCTATGAACAGGCGGGTGAAACATTTAATATTAACTCACCTAAACAGGTAGGCGATATTCTTTTCGGGAAATTAAATCTCAAAGCAAAAGGGATGAAATCAAAAACAGGTTTTTCAACCAGTGCAAAAGTACTTGAAAATCTGGCAGAAGATAATCAGATAGCAAAAGATATTTTAGAGCAGAGGCATCTGGCAAAATTAAAAAGTACATATGTTGATACCCTGCCGGAACTTATAAGCCCGTCCGACGGACGAATACATACAAGTTTTAACCAGACAATAACAACAACAGGCAGATTGTCATCCTCCAATCCGAATTTGCAGAATATTCCGACAAGAACCGCGCTTGGAAACCGTATAAGAGGCGCATTCACCGCGGAAAATCCCGATAATTTTATAATTTCCGCAGACTATTCGCAAATAGAATTAAGACTTCTCGCACATATCTCACGCGATGATAATTTAATTGAAGCCTTTTGCGAAGACGAAGATGTACACGCATCAACAGCAAGCAAGGTTTTTGGAGTACCGATTGACAAAGTTACAAAAGATATGCGTTCTAAAGCAAAAGCGGTTAACTTTGGTATAGTATACGGACAATCACGCTACGGTTTAGCTTCAAGCCTCGGTATATCGCCTTTTGAAGCACAAGAGTTTATTGACAGATACTTTGCAACATACCCCGACATAAAAAAATATATGGAAGATACAAAAAATTTTGCAATGTCCCACGGTTATGTTGAAACAATATACGGAAGAAAACGCTACCTTGCCTCAGGTCTTATGAGCACAAATGCAAAAATTCAAGAAGCTGCAATCCGTGCCGCAATTAACGCACCTATTCAAGGTACTGCAGCCGATGTTATGAAAATTGCCATGGTTCGCCTTCAAAATGACTTTATAAAAAACAACATTAAATCTAAAATAATCATCCAAGTGCATGATGAACTTGTCATCGAAACAGTAAATACTGAAGTAGAGAAGGTATCTTCTCTGGTACAAAAAGCAATGGAACTGGATCAACCTTTCTTAGTGCCGTTAAAAGTCGACATATACAAAGGTAAATCCTGGATGGAAATATAATGAGGAAATTTTTTATATTATTATCAACAGTTTGTATTATGTTGATGCAATATGCATCAGCAAACACACCGGCAGCTCAAACCGCAGTTCCGACTCCCGCCCCTGCCGCAAAAGATTTTGTACAAACATATGCAACTTCTTCCGAAAATCTGCTGTATTTATTGCTCGCTGCTATAAATGAACATAAATACTCAATAGAAGAAATTCAGTTCAAAACGGGCAGTGTCCTTTTTAAGGCCTATTCAAAAGAATTTATTGCCTCCGTTTGCACAAAAGACGGATATAATTCTTTCATAAAAATTACTCCCGCCGATAATAACTACAACTTTTCACCCGTGCTTTTACAAAGATTGCAAAGCTATATAGATGCAAATACGGGCATAATCTTTCAAAAGGTATTATAAATTTACTTTGGGCAAATATGTTGAGTTGTTGTCCAATGCTAAAAGACTTTCAAGTATTCCCTCAGAATAAGAAGGATGTGCAAATATCGTTTCGCATATATTCTTTGGGGAAATTTTGTTTTGCATTGCAATTGCAATCTGTTCAATCATTGCGCTTGCTTCCTCGGAAATAATATGTGCACCGAGAATTTCATCATCAGATGCAAGAATTTTTACAAAACCTTCTATCTTATCTTCTGCATATGCCTTTCCGAGTGCAGAAATCGGGAAAAAAGATTTTTTATATGAAATATCTTCGCCCTGAAGCTGACACTCTGTTTTTCCGATTGACGCAATTTCAGGACTGCCGTATATTACAGACGGGACAAGATTTCTATCAAACTTATGCTTAATTCCTGAAACTATATAATCAACAACATTTTCCGCCTGCCGTGACGCTGCATGTGCCAGCATGGAAATACCGTTTACATCACCAATAGCATATATATTATTCATATTTGTTCTAAAATTATCATTGATATCAATGCTTTTTTCTATTTTAAGATTCTTTGAAAATTCACCGAAATCAGTTTCAATCTTTCTTCCCGCCCCAAGAAGAATACAATCCGGTTCTATTATTTTTTCGTTAGACAGTTTGACCTGTTTACCGTCAATACTTTCTATCGTTGTTGATGTATAAAACTCAATCCTGCTTTTTTTGAACATGCGTACAACTCTGTCAGAAACATCAATATCAGCTGAAGGTATAAGTTTTTCCATCATTTCAATAATAAAAACCTTTACTCCGAACGAATTTAAAATACGTGCCCATTCAATACCTATTGCTCCGGAGCCGACTATCAGTATACTTTCAGGCAGTTTTTTCATATTAAGCACATCATCTGATGTAAGCACAAATCCTTCGGGATAATTTCCGTTAAACCTTATATTATTAGGTTTAGAACCTGATGCTATAATAATATTTTTGACTTCGTAATCTTGTCCTTCACATTTTATAATATGCTCGGATTCTATTAGTGCCTTCCCTTCTATAATATTAATACCATAGCTTTTTATAAGTCCGGTAAGAGATTTTCTTATTTTTTCGGCTACTGTTCGTTGTCTTTCTTGAACTTTAGAAAAATCAAAGTTTATATTTTCTGCAGAAATACCAAATTTGGCAGTATTTTGCAGCTCTTTATATAACTTTGCACAATGAAGAATTGTTTTTGTAGGGATACATCCTCTGTTAAGACAAGTCCCGCCAATATGCTCTTTTTCAAACAATACAACACTAAGCCCTTTCTGACTTGCCTTTATTGCAGCCGTATATCCTGCAGGTCCTGCCCCTATTATTCCTATATCAAACATAAAATATCCCTTCTCATTAAATATATAATACTACCTTCCATAACAAAATTCAAAATTATTCTTAATGCCCAAATCCTTTTCAGGACAGGAGTTTAGAGAATCTTACCAAACTTAAATTTTAAGAAATGTTACAAAAAATACAAAAAATTAAAGTAAAAGCTAAAGTTGAAATTTCATATTGCCGATAAGTCTTGTGTAAGGTTAATTTAAAATTTCCTCAATAGTTGTTAGTTGTTCTTAAAAGGATTCCCTGTTATGAAATTTATGAGTAAAGTACTTGTGCTTTTCAGCGCATTAATTTTGTTTGGTTTTTCAAATGTTGCAGTTGCAGCAGATTTTTCCGCTAATACAAAACAACCCGTATTAGTAAGCGCTTTAAATAAGTTAGAAGCTATGAATAAAACACAAGTTATCAATGTTATTAAAGGTAACAATTCAACAGGCAAACCGATTAAATTGATGTTCAGAAATATGGCTGCTATGGGTTATGGTACTTGTGAAGCAGTAACAGCAAAATCAGCAGACGGAAGATTAGTTATCATCATCAGTGCTGATTATAAAACAGCTCCGGTTGAAGCAGTAGCATGCTTAATCGCTCACGAAAGCGTTCACCACGAAAATACAAAAACTTACGAAGAAGAAGTAAGAGCATGGACTACTGAAGTACAAACATGGAACTCATTCACAAGCGTAAACCCTTCTTTAAAACAAAACAGCTCTAAATTAGTAAAAAGATTAAACTACTTGGCTAAATTATATGCAAAAGACGGTAACCAAAATACTTCAATCGCTAACCTCATCGCTAACCAACCCGCTTATGCTTCATTAAAAAGATCTTAATTTAAACCTTTATTATTTTCATAACACAATCCTTACAACAGAATTCAACAAGATACTCCTTGTTGAATTCGTCTATTAAAACATATGGTTCTTTATATTTATTTATTTTTGTCTGCTTATGACATAAGCCAAGCTGATTTTTTATACAGTATTTAGAAGTCATCAAAGGCTTTTCATTCCGATATTCCTGCATTTCAAATGCAAGTTCTTTTACCGATGAACCCCTTTTTTCATAAAACATTTTTGCTTTGCTGTTATATATATTTGCTCTGTAATCAAGCTCTTTTACAGGATATTCCGAAATTTTTACGGGAGTTTTACGGGATTTACAAACATAATTTTTTTGCCTTATTTTCTCAAGCTGTCTGATAAGACTGCGTCTTATCTCATTTATTTGTGATACTTTAATAAAAGGTATTTTTTTTATTTTTATATCGGTTTTTACAATTTCAAAATCCGTATTTCCTGTCTTAGATAATTGTACTTTAAGTGTTTCAACGGATTTTGAAGGATTTAAAGCATCATCAAAATTTTTATGTGAAATATAAATACTGCTATTATTTTCCTCATCCGTAAGAATAAACAAATATCCGAAATTAAGTTCCCTGACTTTTATTTTTACCGGGATTTTACGTTTCATTTCGGTATTTTTCAATTTTTCTTCAAACAGCTTATCATAATTTCTATATATTTTTACACCTTCTTTTATTCCTTTTATTGAATTAGGATATACTTTTCCGTTTTCTGTTTTATTTATACTTGTACCGTTTAAAGTTTTAAATTCGTCAAAAAAGCATATACCGTCGCCATTATTCAGTATATCCGTATTGAGCATAAAGTTGTCCTTTTGAACCTTTTGGACTATTCCGATAAATTCACCTATGGAATTATTATAATTAACCGTGGCAAGATGTTTCTTTTCACCCGTAATATTGAAATCAGTAAAACTTCTGTTAAAAGATTTATATATATCAGGCTCAAAATCAATATAGCTTTTACCCTGAGAAGAACGTTTTAATCCGTAATTGTTTAATATTTTATCAAGAGCATTTCTGTAATAAGCTGTTGTATTTGCAACGTAAGAAAAATTTTTAAGCCGTCCTTCTATCTTGAAAGAGGTAATGCCTGACAAAATAAGTTCTTCAAGATGGCCAGCCAAACTTAAATCTTTAAGACTTAAAATATATTTATTTCTTACAATATAATTGCCTGCAGCATCTTTCAGCGAATATTTTCGTCTGCAAGGCTGTGCGCATTCTCCGCGGTTTGCGCTTCTTGAACCTATAGAACAGCTCAAATAGCACTGACCGCTGTATGAAACACATAAGGCGCCATGTATAAAACATTCAAGTTCAATTCGGGTATTTCGGGAAATTTCTTTTATCTCCTCCAATGTTATTTCTCTTGGAAGAATAACTCTTTGAAATCCGGTTTTTTCAAGAAATTTAATTTTTTCAAGTGTATTATTATGACACTGCGTACTTGCAATTATCGGTACAGGAGGCAGATTACACTCTAAAATTCCCATATCCTGAATTATTATACCGTCAACTTTTATCTTATAAAGTTTCCATATAAGTGCCTGTACGTCTTGAAGCTCACTGTCTTTCAAAATAGTATTCAAAGTGACATAAACCTTTACACGGTATTTATGAGCATATTCAACAAGCTCAATTATATCTTCAATCGAATTACCGGCCTGAAGTCTTGCTCCGTATTTGGAACAACCTATATAAACAGCATCGGCGCCTGCATTTATTGCACCTATTGCAACATTTTTATTGTTTGCAGGTACTAAAAGTTCAAATTCCGAAGCATGACATTTTATTTTTAAGTCCTTGTCTGATTTCAAGAGCATCAACCCCTAATCTGCTTAAAGCCTTCATTGCCAATGAATCACTCTGATTACATATTGCAAGCAGAAGATCATCCGCAGTTGTTTTAGTTTTATTCTTAGATTTTGCAATATTCCATGCATCTTCCAGTATTAATTTTGCCCTTTGACTAAATGTAATTTCATTTGAAGCATAATCGTCGCCGGAGCCTATTAATTCTTCAATAACATCCCTTGCATCTTTAACTATCACGCCCAAATCTCTTAAGACTTCCGCAGCAATACTGTTTGCTTCGAGAACAATACCGAGAAGAATTAATTCGCTGCCGACAACATTATTGCCGATTCTTCTCGCTTCTTGTTTTGCGAGTCTCATAATATATAATGTTTCGTTTTTCTGTTTTTCAATCGGCTGAAGAACTTTTTCTTCAAGCAGATATTCATTTATATTAAATTCTTTCAATATATTATATGCTATACCTTTTTTAGACTTTAAAAGACCTAAGATTATATGTTCAGGCAAAATAGAAGCATTGCCTGATTCTCTGACTATATCAAGTGCTCTCATCAGAACGGTCAAAGCATTCGGAGTAAATATTATTTGTTTATCTCCAAATTCAGCCTGTCTTGAAGATACTTCTTTAAGTTTTT
Source organism: Candidatus Gastranaerophilales bacterium (assembly GCA_944323955.1). Classification (GTDB taxonomy): domain Bacteria; phylum Cyanobacteriota; class Vampirovibrionia; order Gastranaerophilales; family Gastranaerophilaceae; genus Avigastranaerophilus. The sequence continues at coordinate 177,527 of CALUUK010000003.1, forward strand.
CGGAGAAACTTGCAGCAGTTATACCAAACTCAGACAGAATTTTTGTAATATCCGAATTTTCATCTTCAAGAATAGATTGCATTATTTGCTCCGTACCAAGAATTTCATAGTTTGATGTCGACAATTTTGCTATTGCGCGGTCAAAAATCTTGGCCGAATCGGCACTTTCAATCAATGACACTATAGTGTCATTTCCGTCATTTCTTCTTCTTTTTTCAATAATTTCAGGATGTTTGGGCTTTTTATGTTTATTTGCGGAAAGAACGTTATAGAACATTGCCTTCATTGCATCAACATCAACACCTTCTTCTTTCAAAACTTTTGTAAGCTCAAGTTTAGGACAATCCCATATAGCAAGAAACAAATGTTCTGCTTTTACATATGAATTACCCAGTGTTTTAGCTATATCAAGAGTTCTTACAAACACATCCTTGGAAGAATCCGAAAATACAACAAACTCAACCGGTTTTACAACCGCTCTTTTATTCAAGATTTCCTTGATTGTATTTTTCAGATCTTCAATCGGTATTTTGTAAATTGAAAATGTTTTAACAATAATGCTGTTAGAATCATTTAGAAGTGCCAGCAAAAGATGTTCGGGATATATTTTTTCATGATTAAATTCTATAGCATATATTTGTGCTGATTTAACCGCATCTATTGCCTTTTCGGTAAATTTTTCAAACAAATTTATATCCTTTAAACTGACACTATAAATGTATTCTACCACATAAGATAATATTTGTAATCTATTCTATACAATCTTTTCATTTATAGCTTTTATTACAGCCTGATATCTGTCTTCAACTTCCAACTTATGTAATATATTTGCGACATGTGCTTTTATTGTATGTCTGCTTACACATAATTCAGCAGCAATTTTCAGATTATTTTGTCCTTTTGCCATACATTGTAAAACTTCCAACTGTCTTGCGGTTAATTTGCCGTTATTTTTCTCGTTTGTTTTATTTTCCGAAACAGCATTCGTAACAAAATTTGATAATGTTCTGCTGTAAACCTTAACACTAATGTTCGGCTTTCCGTCAAAGAATCTTTTGATATCAGATTTTTTAACAGATAAAACGATATCATCATCGTCAAATGAATTGGAATTGTTTTCCATAATAAATTTCTCCCCCCGTTATTATGTTTCTTTATTTGTTGAAGCCAAAATGCTTCAATCTTATTATGACACCGGGGCGAAAAAAACATACTAACGCATTTGCGTTTATATCTCAAGAGATTTTTCATTTAGCGGCTGAGTTATCATTATGCCCTCTCCGCCAATAAAGTTAACCTGTTTACCGTCTAAATATAAATATATTTTTTTATTTTCCGTATTATTCACGGCGGTTTTTATCAATTGCATCATTCTGGAATAGATGCTGTCAGTGCCGCCGCCATACTGAAAATCGTCACTGAAATCTATTATTATTTTATTTCCTGTCTGTTTAATTTTTAAAAGTTTCGTATTTTTAGGAACCTCACTATAGGTACCCTGTGCTTTTTCAATAACACTGGGTCCTTTTAAAAGTTCTTTTACGGCAAATTCAATTTTATCCTCACCCGGGGGAATCTCTCTTTGAACTTTTCTGTAAATTCCGTTATCGTTTGAATCAAGTGCAAGAAAATAAACATCAACAATATTTTTCGTTTGTTTTACACCGTTTTTATTACCTGCTTCAACCGGTTTTTTGACAACTTCATTATTATTATTGTTCATTTTTCCGGACCATTCAATTTTAGGAAAATCACCAAAAGATGAAATAAAACTATGAATAGCGGAACCGTAGTTTTCTTTTATAAAGAAAAACGATAAAACCAATAAAATTAAAATTACAATCTTAGAAAAATTACTCATCATTCACCGTAATAATTATATCATATTAACAGTTTTTTGGGTTGAATAAACTCATTTTCAGATACCGAAAGAGCAAGAGGAATATTATTAAATGTTAAGATAACGGTATTTTCCGCATTGTACACATTTTCAATCTTGTTTCCGTTTTTGACTTTTTCAAAATCAGATTTTTTAATTTCAATACAGTGTATCGGTAATATATTTTGAGGCGGTATAATATTTTTTTCAATATCACTTTTCGTCATACTTTCGTCTAATATTAAAGAATTCTCCAAAGTTAAAGATGCGGATTTTACTCTGACAAGTTCATACATAACGGCACCCGTACCAAGCGCTTTTCCTATATCATTTATAATCGTTCTTATATATGTTCCTTTGGAACATTCTATATCCAATTTCAAAATTTGTTTTTCAAAATCAAAAGATACTATCTCATTTTTATAAATATTTATTTCTCTTTTTGGGATATCATCAGGTATAGTACCTTTTCTGGCAAGTTCATAAAGTCTTTTTCCGTTGTAATGAACAGCAGAAAAAGCAGGCGGTATTTGAGTCGTAAGTCCTCTGAATTTGTTCAGAACATTCTCTATTTCAGAAAGTTCGGCTTTTTTCGCATAAGTTTCTTCAACACAGCCTTCAATATCAAAAGTATCGGATACTTTTCCCAAATACATGCCGGCAATATACTCTTTATCTTCGGTCAAATAATCAATAAGTTTCGCGGCTTTTCCAATCGCAACAGGAAGCACCCCGCAAGCAAGCGGATCAAGCGTTCCCGCATGACCTATTTGTTTAATACCCGTAATTTTACGCAGCATTGAAATAATTTTATGAGAAGTTATCCCCGAAGGTTTATTTACATTTAGAAAACCGAACATGTTTCCTAAATCTCGCCTTTTGATATCTTATCAATTAAACGTGATACATTCGCTCCTCTTTCAAGCGAATTATCGGGAATAAATCTTAACTCGGGAGTAAGTCTCAGTCTTACGCGTTTTCCGACTTCATATCTTATTTTCGGTGTATTTTCATTTATTGCCTTTATTGTCTGTTCTTTTTCCGCCTCCGATGCGAAAACTGAATAATAAACTTTTGCATAAGAATTATCATGCGACATTTCAATATCCGTAATAGAAACAACACCATGTATTCTGGAATCTTTAAGTTCTTTTTGAATAATATCGGATATTTCTTTCATTAATGTTTTTCTTACACGTTCATTTCTTAAAGACATAATTTTCCGCCTACACTAATACTTGTCTTTCAATTTCTTCGGTTGTTGTAACCTTAATTATATCGCCTTCTTTAAGGTCATTAAATTTAGCAAATGAAATACCGCATTCAAAACCTTGAGCAACTTCTTTAACATCATCTTTAAATCTCTTAAGCTGGTCAATTTGTCCTTTGAATATTTCAATACCGTCTCTTTCAATAACAGCGGTTTTATTTCTTATAATTTTACCGTCTGTTACATAACAGCCTGCAATCTTAGTAGTTTTACCTATTGTAAATACTTGTCTTACTTCGGCCTGACCCAAGAATACTTCTTTAATTTCAGGCTGTAAAAGACCGAGCATTGTTTGTTCCAAATCTTCAAGAACCTGATAAATAATATTATACTTTTTAATCTTAACACCGTTTTTCTCAGCGGCAATCTGGGCATTCATATCTTCTTTTACGGTAAATCCGAGAATGATGGCATTACTTGCACTTGCAAGCATGACATCAGCTTCTGAAATATCACCGACACCTACATGCACTATTTTGGTGATAATTTCTTTTGACTCAAGCTGGGATACTCCCTGAGAAACAGCCTCAGCCGCACCATGTGTGTTTGCTTTAATAATTAAGTTCAATCTTTTTATATTATCTTCAGAGTCGCCTACTTGTTCGTTTCTTATATGAGCAGGCTTCATACTGTCAAGTTTAGTATTTCTTTCTTTTTCTTTTCTTTCCTGAGCAATCGCTCTCATAACTTTTTCATTTTCAACAACTTCAAAAGAATCACCGGCTTGAGGAACTTCCGTCAATCCAAGAATTTCAACAGGAGTTGAAGGTCCGGCTTCCTTAATTCTTTCACCGGAATCCGAAATTAAAGCTCTGACTCTTCCGGCAACACTTCCCACTACAAAACAATCACCCGTATGCAATGTTCCGTTTTGAACCAGCAATGTTGCAACAGGCCCTTTTCCCTTATCAAGTTTTGCTTCAATAACAACACCCGATGCCATTGCCGTTTTATTTGCCTTAAGATTTTGAACTTCCGCAACAAGAAGAATATATTCCAACAATTCGTCTATACCTTTGCCTTGAAGTGCACTTACCTTAACACAAATAGTATCTCCGCCCCATTCTTCAGGAACAAGACCGTATTCGGTTAACTGTTGCATGATTTTATCGGGGTCGGCACTCGGTTTATCAATTTTATTAACAGCAACAACAATAGGCACTTCCGCAGCTTTTGCGTGGTTAATTGCCTCTATTGTCTGAGGCATTATACCGTCATCAGCTGCAACAACCAGAATAGCAATATCCGTTGCTTTTGCACCTCTGGCTCTCATTTCCGTAAAGGCTTCGTGCCCCGGAGTATCAATAAATACAATTTTTTTGTCTTTATTATCTTCCAGATATACGGTATATGCACCTATTGACTGGGTTATGCCGCCTACTTCAGTAGCAACAATCTTATGTTTTGAAGCACGAATTGAATCTAACAAAGTAGTTTTACCATGGTCAACGTGTCCCATTATACTTATAACAGGTGCTCTGGGAGTTAAAAGCGACTCATCAACATTTTTTATCGATTTTTCTTTTTCTTCTTTTTCAAGTTCTTGTTCAATATACTCGTTTAAATCTTCTTCAAGAACTTCAAGCCCGAAACTTTCGCTGATCTTTCTTTGTGTTTCTTCCGAAATAACTTCATTTACTGTTGATAAAATACCTTGCATCATAAGATATTTAACTATTTCAGCAGGAGATTTACCGATTTTTTCGGATAACTCACCGACGGTAATCGGCTTATTTATTACGACCTGCGTAATTACTTCCGCTTCATTACTGTCTTTTGCTTTCTTTTTATGTTTTTGAGCTATGGTTTTCTCAAGACTGATTAACTCTTGTTCTTCTTCTTTATTCTTATACTGTTTTTTCTTATCTTTAGAGCCTTTTTTCTTTCCCTGAGAATTAGGAGAAGACTTACCTTCATATATATCCTGCGGAATTATATGATGTTGAAGCGGCTTTTTATTTGTCTTTTGTCTGTCGGACTGCTTTTCTTTATTTTCTTTCGAAGAATCCGGTTTATTTCTGTCAAAACGGGAACTTTGCCCCTGTCTTTCGCCTTGAGGTCTTGCAAACATCGGCTTTTGGCTTTGTCTTTCACTTTGTTTTTGACCGAACGGTTTTTGTCCCGATGTTTTTTGATCTTCTTTTTTCTCTATAGCGGCAGCTTCTTGTCTGCGCTGAGCCGCAAGCATTTCCTGACGTTTTTTCTGGCTGTTTCTGTTATTATATTCAAGAAGAGAATGTATTGCAGATACCTGGGGTTTCTTAGGCTCCGCCTCCGGAAGTTTTACTTCAGGCATTGTTTCTTCAACTGCTTTTTCTTTAATTTCGGTTTTTTCTTCTTCTTTTATTCTTTCTTCTTTTACGGCTTGTTCTTTTATCGGTTCTTTTTCAACAGGAATTTCTTTTTTTTCTTCGTTAACAATTTGCTGTTCAACAGGCGGTTTTGCTTTTTTCACAATAAATGCTTTTGGTTTTTTTACGGCTTCGGCTTTATCATCCTTCTTTGCGAACGATGCTTTTATTTTATCTATTTGTGCCGGAGATAAATTACTTGAATGTGATTTAACTTTTATTCCGAGATTTTTATCTATATATTCAATGAAATCTTTATTTGCCATTCCGTATTCTTTGGCAAGTTCATATACTCTTTTGCTTTCAACCGTCATTATTGTGTCCTGTTTTTATACAACCATATAATAGTTGTAACACAATTTAGCTTGTAAGTACAGTATATAGTTCTTGCTTAATATTTTCGGGCAATACAGCCTTTAGAGAACTCTCTATTTTCTTTTTTTTCAAGGCTTTTTCCAAACATTCAATGTTTTTACATATATAAACAGAACGTCCATGAACTTTATTTTCAGTATTTACGAATAAACTATCGGTTTTAGCTTCTTTTGTAATTCTGACCAATTCATTTTTCTCTTTTATTTGTCTGCAAGAGCAGCATTGTCTTTTAAATTTTTTATCGGATTTCAAATTCTAAGCTCCTTTTGCAAACTTGTTTGCATTATTTTATCAAAAGTTTCACGTCTGATAATCATTTGCAGATAATCAAACAACTTTGTTCTTGCGCCGTTAAGTGTCGATGCCGAGGAAGTTATTACATATCTTTGAGAATCTTCAATTAAAATAAACTCTTCTTCACCGTCAATTTCTTCAATTTCACTTTTATCTACGGAAATGGTAAAAGAATAATTATTTGATGTTTTTATAAAATTGCGGCTCTCATTAAGCCCATTCGTCGACGCTTCATAAAATATATCAAGCAAATTATCATCAATAACCGGCAGAAAGGTTTGAAAATCAATACTTTCAAAACCGTTATAAAATTCGGATATAAAAAATTGTCCGTTACGGATTTTAAATCTTACTCCCAAAATCCCTTTATACATATCCGCATACTTTATAATATCGTCTAAAAGCGGATAAACCGCTCTTTGAAGAATATCTGCGGTTATCTTGTTCGTAACCTTGCCTGACGGTGACATGGCAATAGTATATTTATCACCGTACAGACGTTCCACAGAAGTTAAAGGAAGCGCATTATAACCGTCCGTGACAAAATACATATATATTGATTTTTCATCAAGATAATTTTCTATTACTATTTTATTGTTTCCCTCTTCAAAAATCTTTTGAATACCTGCTTTTGCTTTCGAAAAACTGTTATATGTTATATTAAAACGCGACAATAAATTAAAATCATTAACTACGCTGACAGGGAATTTTGAATTTCTTACATAATCAAGAGCAAGATTTTCGCGGTCAAAAATCCCAAATCTGACAGTAGGAATCTTTAATTTATACATGATTTTCTTTGCAATACCGTTAAAAAATGTCACTCTGGCAGACTCAGAGGCAGGTGCAAAGACAGGAAATGATTCTTTTTTAAACTCATCTGCTATGCCGTTAATTATTGCCATTGAAGAAGTTACTATTGTAAATTCTATCTGGTTATATTTAACAAAATCACAAATAGAAGGAATATCATTTTCTTTTATTCTTATAGGAGTATAAGAGTTATCGGAAGATTCTTCATCAGTGGTAATATAAATGTCATTTGAATTATCCTCTATTTTGAGATAACTCGCCAGCAATTTTGCATTTATATCAGACCCCGCAATTAAAATCTTCATATCTTATTTCAAATCTTCCCTTAATTTCATTGCACCTTTTAAGTATACATGTTTTATTTCATCCTGCTCTGATTGTGTATTAACAACAATTAAAACTCTTAGACATTTTTCAAGTGAGTTTTCTATATTCATTTCATTTACGCACATCATAGGCACATATTTCCAGGAAGAAAACTCTTCACGGGCAATTTTAGCAGGATAAACACAATCAATATCTTTTGTAAGAGTAAAAATAACATGGGAAATATTTTTTTCTTCATAATTATTTTTTCTTTTTATTTCCTGCAATAACTCTATGACGGCCGATTTTACATCATCTTTTGTATTAGCGTCAACAGTTATGGCACCTCTTATTCCTCTTTGATACATATTATTCTCCAAATTGCATTCCTGCTTTTATTTTTGCACCGTTTGCAAAATCAAAAGCACTCATAACACCTTTACTTTCAGGCTTTACTCTTTTTATTAAAAGAGAACCTTGTTTTGTTACAACTTCTATCCCTTGTTTTGTAACCGTTGATATTTTGGGAACTTTATCGATTCCGGTCTTATCAATTATTTCGGTTTCAATAATTTTAAGCATTTTTCCGTTAAAAAACGTATACGCCGTCGGGAAATCAACCATAGAGCGCACCTGGTTATGAATTTCTTTTGCGGTTTTACTCCAATCAATAAGCCCGTCTTCTTTTGTAAATTTCGGTGCTATAGTAACTCCTTCTTCACATTGTTTTATCGGAACTAAACTTCCGTTATACAAACCTTTTAAAGTCGAACATATAAGTTTCGGCGATTTATCGCTTATCATCTCTTTAAGTTCAATATCGGTCATATTTTCGGTTATTTCAATTTTATCCGTTTCGCAAATATCTCCGGCATCAAGAGCAAGCACGGTAATCATTGTAGTTATACCGGTCTCGCAATCGCCGTTATAAATACATCTTTGAATGGGATTTGCACCTCTGTACTTAGGAAGAAGGGATGCATGGAGGTTAACCGTAGAAATTTTGGGAATATCAAGAACCTTTTGCGAAAGTATCTGTCCGAATGCAAAAGTAACAAGAAAATCGGGATTTATTTCTTTAAGTTTCTCAATTAAGTTTTCATCTTTGCTTATTTTTTCGGTTTGATAACACGCAATACCGTTTTCATTTGCACATACCTTAACGGGAGGAGGAGTAAGTTTATTACCTCTGCCTTTAGGTCTGTCGGGCTGCGTTATCACGGCACATACATCAAAATCTTCGTTTTTGCAAAGCTCTTGAAGACTCTTTACCGCAATATCCGGAGTAGCAAGAAAAACAACTTTAATCAATTTTTTTCTCCTCTTGCACGGGCTGTTTTTGGATTTCCTCCTCTAACTCAGTCTCTTCCAGCAGATATTTGGCATCAATAGGATTTAGTCCCTTTTCCGTCAGAATTTTATCTGCCTCGAAACGGTTTCTGGAATGGTCAATAAACAAAACACCGTCCAAATGGTCAAATTCGTGTTGTATTGCCCTTGCAAGAAGCGAGCCTTCAGATGCTTCAAGAATAAAAGGTCTGCCTTTTATATCCAGAGCTTTAACTTTAACATAGCTGTATCTTCTCACATTTGTATAGGCTTCGGGAAAACTCAAACAACCTTCATAAGAATTCACGGCACCTTCTTTTTTCAAAATTTTAGGATTAATAAATGTAATAGGATTCATTGTTTTAGCATCCATGCCGACATCTATTACAAAAACCCTGAGATTTTCGCCTATCTGAGGGGCAGCAAGACCCACACCGTTTGCCGCATATAAAGTATCATACAAATCATCGACTAAAATTTGCACCTTTTTAGATATTTTATGTACTTCTTTTGATTTCTCTCTTAATGACGGTGTTCCGTATTTTACAATTTTTCTTACTGTCATTATTCCTTCCCTTCACCGTTTTTTGCATACCTGTTTAATATTATCATTACTATGGACATTATAACAGCATACAGAAAATATTTTGTAGTATCGGATGCCGCAATGTAAGTTGCAAGTGCGCCCATGGCTATAGAGAAAACCACAAGAAGCAAAACAGCCTTATTTTGCGACAAACCCAGATTTAAAAGTTTATGGTGGATATGTTCTGCGTCCGCAACAAACGGGGACTTACCTTTAAATATTCTTCTTAAAGAAGAAAATGTAATATCAACAATCGGAACAGCGAGGATAAGAAGCGGAACATACATTTTACAATCGGTATTTTTCATTGAAAACATAACGGATAAGGTAGCTAGTAAAAACCCCGCGAACAACGCTCCCGAATCTCCCATAAATATTTTTGCGGGATGAAAATTATATGTTAAAAATCCGAGCATCGAACCTGCCAGAATAAATGCAACAAGAGCCGTCACAACATCCGACATAGCCAGTGATATTAAACCTAAAGTTACACTGCTTATAGTTATAACACTGCCGGCAAGCCCGTCCACACCGTCAATAAAGTTAACCGCATTACTTATACCTACTATCCATCCTATAGTAATGATATATGATAATATCTTTGGTATTTCAACCAGTCCTAATACAGGAATAAAAACAGCGGTTATTTTGACGCCGAGAAGAAAGACTATTGTAGCAATAGATATTTGAATTACAAATTTAAACTTAGCACTTAAATTATATATATCATCAATCAGTCCGAGAAGAAATATCAAAGAACTGCCGAGAAGAAGCCCCGAAACTAAAGAACGATGCGGATAATAACTTAATAAAATTAATACCAGAAAAGAAACAACGGTACAAAACCAAATAGCTATACCGCCGAGCCTCGGCACGGGATGTGAATGTATCTTTCTTTCGTTAGGTTTATCCAGTAAACCTTGTTTTTCCGAAAAAGAAATAATTACGGGCACAAGAAATAATCCCGTCACAAACGCAATAATCGTACCTATTATATTTGCTTCCGATAACTGAAAAAAAGTCATAATTAATCCTTATAAAGAGGGTATTTTTCACAAAGTTTTAAAGAACGCGCCCTCAACTCTTTAATTTTATCTTCATCCTTTGTATCGGAAATTTTAACGGCTTCGGCAATAATTTTACCTATTTCCTTCATATCCTCTTCTTTGAAACCTCTGGTTGTAACAGCCGGAGAGCCAAGTCTTACGCCTGATGTAACAAAAGGACTCTGAGGATCATTCGGAACCGTATTTTTATTTGCGGTTATACCTACAAGTTCAAGTATATTTGCAACATCCTTGCCTGTTTTGCCTGTTTTTCTCAAATCCAAAGTCATTAAATGATTATCGGTGCCGTTTCCTACTATATCAAGACCTTCTTCCATAAGCGACTTAGCCAAGGCTTTAGCATTCAAAACCACCTGATGTGCATACTTCTTAAAATCATCAGACAAGGCTTCTTTTAATGCAATTGCTTTACCGGCAATAATATGTTCCAAAGGCCCGCCTTGAATACCCGGGAATACTGCCTTATCAATTCCGAGTGCGTGCTCTTCTTTACACATAACTATACCGCCTCTCGGGCCTCTCAACGTTTTATGCGTTGTTGTTGTAACAAAATCAGCATACGGGAATGGACTGGGGTGTTCGCCGGTTGCCACAAGTGCAGCAATATGTGCAATATCCGCCATTAAATATGCACCGGCTTCATCCGCTATTTCTCTGAATTTTTTAAAATCTATAATCCTCGAATAGTTACTTGCACCTGCTATTATAAGTTTAGGCTTATGCTTCAATGCAAGCTCTCTTACATTATCATAGTCTATTTCGCCGTTTTCATTAATACCGTATGAAACTATATTAAAATATAAACCCGAAAAATTAACGGGTGAACCGTGAGAGAGATGACCTCCGTTTGACAAATCCATACCCATTAGCGTATCACCGGGTTTTACGGCATACATAAATACAGCCATATTTGCCTGTGCGCCGCTATGCGGCTGAACATTAGCATGATCGGCGCGGAATAATTTTTTTGCTCTTTCCTGTGCCAGTTCTTCAATCTTATCAACATTTTCACAGCCGTTATAAAATCTTTTATAAGGTTTACCTTCAGCATATTTATTCGTTAAAACACTTCCGCAAGCTGCCATAACCGCTTTAGACGTAAAATTTTCGCTCGCTATTAATTCTATCGTTGTCTGCTGTCTTTTAAGTTCTTTTTCTATTAATCCTGCGACCTCTATATCAGCCTGTCTTATAATATCAAGTTCCATGCTTACCCCAATCCGTTATCAATCTACCCAATATATTCTAATACGATTTCGCATTAAAAAAAAGAGTGTAAATGTCTAATTGATAAAGTTAACTGCACGTTTATTTTAATTTTTATTAAATTCCATTGATATTTTTATAATCTTTCGTAAGAATAAAAGTAATGGCAAATTACTACAATAAAGATTTATATAGAATATTAGGGATTAGTTTTGATGCGGCCGAAGAGGAAATAAAATCGGCATACCGAAAACTGGTAAGAATTTATCATCCGGATGTTTCAAAAAACCCGCAAAATGCGGACAAATTTAAGGAAATACAAGAAGCATACGAAATTTTGTCGGATAAAGAAGCCCGCAAAAAATATAATATTTTACGCGGGTTTTATCGGGAAGAAATCAAAAAAAATGCCGAAACAAAAACAGTACGTAAAGAAAACAAATACGACAGCTTTGTAAAAGAAGCAAAAAAAAGAACACAACGTGAAGAAAAAAACGAAACTTTTACAAAATCAATAAATGAAGCACTTGATAACCTGTTTTACGGTAAAAAACTAAACAAAACAGCGGAGAAAACACAAATCCCAAGAGACGGTGAAGATATAACTGTTGATGTTGTCATAAGCTGTTTTGAAGCTATTAACGGCACAAATAAAAAGGTAAATATTCTGCACACTGAACCTTGTACAAACTGTAACGGAAGAAAGTTTATTAACGGCGCCGTATGCAGTAAATGCGGGGGGACGGGAGAACAATCACTGCACAAAAAAATAAATGTTAAAATTCCCTCCGGCGTTAAAACAGGATCAAAAGTCCGCATTTCAAAAGAAGGAAACAAAGGATTATTCGGCGGAAAAGACGGTGATTTATATTTAAATATCACTGTGCAAAAAAATCCTTATTATGAATTTGATAAACTTGATATATTATGTACGCTGCCGATTACACCTTTTGAAGCCGTTCTGGGATGCGAAGTTTCAATCCCTTCATCAGACGGTAATATAACGCTTAAGATACCTCCAAAAACTTCTTCGGGACAAAAATTAAAAATTGCGGGACAAGGTCTTGAAAATAAAACAAAGACAAAAAGAGGCGATATAATTATAACCGTCCAAATCAAAATCCCTCAAAACATTTCAAAAGAAGAACAAGAACTTTACCTTAAATTGAAGAATATATCAAAATCCGACATAAGGAAAGATTTTTACAATGCAAAATAGTGTATATATAAAAGAAATATTTACTTCTGTTCAGGGAGAAGGATTATACACGGGTTGTAATCAACTTTTTATAAGATTTACAAAGTGTAATCTTCATTGCAGTTACTGTGATACGGACTTTAAGACTAACCTGAAAGAATATAATGCCAAAGAACTCGCAGATATAGTCAACGGCACAAAAAACATACACTCCGTCAGCCTGACGGGAGGTGAACCCTTAACCGAAACAGAATTTTTGTTGAATTTTCTCCCGCTTGTTAATAAGAAAATTTATCTTGAAACAAACGGAACTTTATCACAAGACCTGAAAAAAATAATCAAATACATCGATATCATTGCAATGGATATAAAACTTGATTCCGCATCAAAAACAGGAAATTTATTCATTGCGCACCAGGATTTTATTGAAACAGCGGTAAAAGAAGGTAAAGAAATATTCTTAAAAGCCGTATTTGACGAAAATATTACCGAAAATGAAATACAACAAACAATATTACTTGCAAAGAAATACGGATTAATACTTATATTACAACCAAAAATGGACGGAGAACTGCTGAAAATTTCGTCAGTAAAAATTTGTGAAATATTCAATAATTTCAACTCCAAATATGACAAAGTAAGGCTTATTCCGCAGGTTCATAAATTCATGAATGTTCAATAATTTTAAATTCTGGTATAATAATACACAACAGGGTATGGAGATATTTAATGACGGTATCAATAGCGGTTACAGGCAAAAGCGGAAGCGGTAAAACCACAATTGTTAAAGCGCTCTGGCATATAATAAGAGAAAAATTTCCGGAAAAAACCGTACTTCTTTTTGATAACGATCTGACATCGGAACTTGCTCACAGTTTCGGCAAAGATATCAGACAAACAATATACGGAATAAGAAGCGGGAAACACGAATATAAAACAGGTATTCCCGATAACATGACAAAGCAGGAATTCATTGAATGGGCGCTTGAAGATATTCTTGAACCGCTTGATAATTGTACCGATATAATCGTTTCATGGCTTATCGGTTCAAAGGACTGCCGCTGTCCTATTACAAAGCAGCTTAATGATGCGCTGGTTAAACTTATAGCCAGATACGATTTTGTAATTTTCGACTGTGAATTTGACCTTAAATATTTATATCAGCTGGTTGATATTCCTATTAATACAACACTTGTTATAGCAAGACCGAATGAAGCATCAATTCATTTAGCGAAAAGGATTGAAGAATACTCGGCGAAATATGCTGCAGGTGAGCAGCTTGGTATTATTTTAAACAAAGTAAACAAACAGGAAATAGAACCTCTTTTACAGTTATTGAACAAATACAGTTTAACCACTATAGGCACTATCCCTAAAGATTCCGAGCTCAAAATAAACAGAGTATCAAAAGAATCCAAAGTTGTTCAAAAAGCATTGGAGGAACTTTTTTACAGGTTGAATATACCGCAAAACGAGGAACTTAAATGACAACAATTTTGGACGGAAAAGGTCTTGCTTCAAAAATTACCGGTGAATTGAAAGAAAAAGTATCAACCCTTTCAAAAAAACCTAAACTTGCAGTAATACTGGTCGGTAATAATCCAGCCAGCCAAATTTACGTTAAAAACAAAAGCATAAAAGCACAAAATATCGGGTTTGAATCTCTCGTTATTAATCTTCCCGAAGAATCAAGCGAAGAAAATATATTGGAACATATATATGTACTTAATGAAGATGATAATGTTAATGCCATTCTGGTTCAACTGCCGCTTAGTCCGCATATTAATAAACAACGGATACTTGAAGCAATTGACCCCATTAAAGATGTTGACGGATTTACTTCTTATAACTTCGGACGGCTCGCCTTAGGATACAAACCGTATGCGCTTCCTTGTACTCCAAAAGGTATTATCAGATTGCTTGAAGAATATAATATACCGCTTGAAGGCAAAAATGTTCTAATTATCGGACGTTCAAATATTGTAGGAAAACCTCTGTTTTTTATGCTGCAGCAAAAAAATGCAACGGTTACACTCGCACACAGCAAAACAAAAGATATTAAATCTCAGGCAAAACAAGCGGATATAATTATTTCTGCCATAGGTAAACCTAAATATTTATCGGCTGATTTTATAAAGAAAGATGCAATCATTATTGATGTAGGTATTTCAAGGACACAAGACGGTATTTCGGGAGATGTCGATTTTGAAAAGGTTAAATATATCGCCTCTTATATTACACCGGTTCCGGGAGGCGTAGGACCTATGACAATTGCAATGTTGATGGAAAATACTTTTGAACTTTATCAGTATCAAAGAGCATTAATCCCCGAATAATTTTTTAATTATTATGGTTGTTCCAAAATCTCATACTTAATATTTGTTAATATTGCTTTTGATACTAAAAGCCTTATACACAAAGGCTTATCTATTTTATATCCTTTGGATATTTATTTAAATGTAAAAATACATGTTTAAAAAGCCGTATAATCTGGCATATATATAGTAGTTATGTGAGTGTTCTTTTTTAGTAAATAGTCGAGAAAGCAGTATGATTTTAGAGTACAAAGTTAACGAATTACAAGTTCAGGCCGCATGGCTAAAAACGTTATATGACCTGGTAGAAGAACTTAATTGTAAATGCCAGACCTATATTGATGAATCATATAACCGTACACACAAAAACTTTGATAAAATGCGTACAATAAAAATATATGGCTCTGACACGATGTTAGGATGGTTCAAGTTAAGAATGGAAAGATATTCACACTTTATTTTTAACTTTAACGAACAGCCTGACATTAAGAGCGGTTTTGTTGAATAGTTGTTTTCAGACATAAGTAGAGTTCAGTTTGACTTTATGAGCATCGGCTTGCCCGATGCTTTTATTTTTGATCATGTATTGCTTCAAAAGCGATTATATGATCATCGCAAATACAAATACTGTCCCTGTGCTGGGTTTCGCAATTACCGCTTGTGAACATTATATCCGCATTATCCAAACACACGATATCATCATCATTAAAATTTTCATTTAAACATCCTTCAACACAAAAACGCATTGTACAGATTCTGACTCTTTTGGTACATTTTCGCTTCATTTCCCTTAATAATGACTTTTTTTTATCACGCATAATTTACTCCTTTTATGAAAGAGTAAAATATTACAACAACAAAATCATTATCCGAAAAGGTAATTAACTCAGATGTTTTATATATTGATAATAAGGACTGTTAGGATATTTTTCAACTAAGGAATAAAGCTGTTCCCTTTTTATATACCCCATGCGGTAAGCAACTTCTTCAAGACAGGCAATCTTTATACCCTGATTATCTTCAATGGTCTTAATAAACATAGATGCCTGAAGTAAAGATTCATGAGTTCCGGTATCAAGCCATGCAAAGCCCCTTGCAAGTGTTTCAACAGTTACATTACCTTGTTTGAGATAAACATTATTCAAATCGGTTATCTCTAATTCGCCGCGGGCAGAAGGCTTTTGGTCTTTAACATATTCAACAACATTATTATCGTAAAAATACAAGCCTGTTACAGCATACTTAGATTTGGGATTAACCGGTTTTTCTTCAATTGAAACGGCTTTTTGATTTTCATCAAATTCAACGACTCCAAAGCGTTGAGGATCTTTTACCTGATAAGCAAAAAGAGTAGCTCCGCCTTTTTCCTCGGTTCTTTTTACGGCATTTTTAAGTATACCGGAGAAACCGGGGCCATAAAAAATATTATCACCAAGAATAAGCGCAACAGAATCTTTTCCTATAAACTCTTTTCCCAGTATAAATGCCTGCGCAAGCCCGTCGGGACTAGGTTGTTCTACATATGAGAATTCAACACCGAATTGAGAACCGTCACCCAGCAGCTTTTTAAAATTAGGCAAATCCTGAGGCGTGGAAATTATTAAGATGTCTCTGATTCCCGCAAGCATAAGAACTGAAACCGGATGATAAATCATCGGCTTATCATATATCGGCAAAAGTTGTTTTGAAACAGTACTTGTGGCAGGATAAAGTCTTGTTCCCGCACCGCCCGCAAGAATTATTCCCTTCATTCACACCTCAAATCTATATATTCCTTAAGCGCTGTCTTCCAATTTCTGCAAATTTTATTGTTTTCCATTACGCTGTTCGCAGGCCTTTTCGCCGGACGCGGAAATTCTGACGTTTTACACGGATGCAAATTAACATTCAATCCGCACAAATTAAAGATTTCTTTTGCAAAACCGTACCATGTTGTTTCACCTGAGCCGCAAACATGATAAATACCATAAGGCATTTCTTCGGTTAAAATTTTAACAATTCCGCCGGCAAGTTCCACAGTCCATGTAGGACAGCCTTTTTGATCGTCCACAACTTTAATTTCGGGTTTATCCGCCAGAGATATCATTGTTTCAACAAAGTTTTTACCATGATGCCCATACAGCCAGCTTGTCCTTGTAATATAGTACTTATCGCATTTTTGTACTTCTTTTTCGCCTTGAAGTTTCGATTTTCCGTATACACTAACCGGATTTGTTTTATCATCAGGGAAATATTTTCCTTCTTTTGTACCGTCAAAAACATAATCGGTTGATATATAAAGAAGCGTTATACCAAGCTCTTTACAGATTTTTGCAATATTTTTTGTTCCCTCATAATTAATTTTATATGCAATCTCAGGCTCTTCTTCCGCCTTATCAACATTTGTATAAGCACCAAGATGAATCACACAGCCGGGGGAATTTTCTTTTATAACTTTTTCAACCTCTTGTGCATTAGTAAAATCCATATTATGAATATCGGTTTCAATAACATCAAAGCCCTCATCTTCAAGTATCGGACATAAATCCTGTCCGAGCATTCCCCTTGCACCGGTAACAAGCACCTTCATTACAGCGCCCCTGCTTTCTTATTTTCAATACTTTTAATCCAATCCTGATTGTTAAGATACCAATCAATAGTGAGCTTAATACCTTCTTCGAAAGTTATTGAGGGCGCCCAGCCGAGCTGCGAAGTAATTTTGTCATTACTTATGGCATAACGTCTGTCATGTCCGAGTCTGTCTTTAACATACTCAATAGATTCTTCATCTTTCCCCATAGCAGCCAAAATCAATTTTGTAATTTCAAGATTGGTTTTTTCATTATGTCCGCCGATATTATAAACCTCGCCTTCTTTCCCTTTATGAAGAACAGTATCTATTGCACGGCAATGGTCATAGACGTAAAGCCAATCGCGGACATTTAAACCGTCGCCGTATACCGGAACCTTTTCTCCTCTCAACAATTTAGAAATGAAGAAAGGAATTAACTTTTCAGGATACTGATAAGGTCCGTAGTTATTTGAACATCTTGTCGTTAGTACGGGAAGTTTATATGTTTCATAATATGCTCTTACAAGCAAATCCGCACTTGCTTTTGAAGCAGAATAAGGGCTGTTGGGGGCTAACGGAGTTGTTTCATAAAAATAACCGGTTTTTCCTAAACTGCCGTATACTTCATCTGTTGAAACCTGAAGATATCTTGACACGCCCGCTTCTTTAGCTGCTTGCAAAAGATTTAACGTACCTTGAACGTTGGTTTCAATAAATATTTCAGGCCCCGTTATCGAACGGTCAACATGACTTTCAGCCGCAAAATTAACAATACAGTCAACCTCTGCCGTTATATCACGGACAAGTCTTTTATCACAAATATTTCCATGAACAAACGTATAATTTTTGTTATCTTTAACATCATCAAGATTTTCAATATTTCCGGCATAAGTAAGAGCATCAAGATTGATAATCTTATAATCACCGTATGCAGCAAGCATATGTCTTACAAAACAGCTGCCTATGAATCCAGCACCACCCGTTACTAAAATTTTCATTATAAATCCTCTACATCTTTAAGTCTTGGTTGTTTTTTATCTTTTTCGCTCAATACAGGTTCAAAGTCAATATTCCATTGAACATTAATGTCGGGATCATTCCACAAAATTCCTCTGTCGTGTTCTTTTGAATACTCACTGGAAGCCTTATATAAAATTTCCGCCTCATCGCTTAGCACAACAAAACCATGTGCAAAACCTGAAGGAATATAAAGCATATGTTTATTTTCTTCGGTTAACTTTTCGGCGACCCAGCTGCCAAAGGTAGGTGAATTTTTTCTTATATCCACCGCGACATCAAGTATTTCCCCTCTTATACACCTTACCAATTTTGCCTGAGCTTTTGGGGCTTTTTGATAATGCAATCCTCTTAAAACACCTTTAGTCGATTTTGAATGATTATCCTGATTAAATTCATCACAAATCCCGTTCGCCATAAAATCCGATTTTTTATATCCTTCAAGGAAAAACCCTCTTTCATCAGGAAAAACCCTTGGAATTACAAGCTGAACATCCGAAATCTCATATTTTTTAAATTCAAACGGCATATTGTTTACCTCTTTGAATTATTATAGCAAAAAATTATTAATTTACTTAATTTCAAGCAAAAGATTTGTAAATTCTATATCATCAAAATCAATAGCGGTTTTTTTAAGTAAGTTTCTGCCTGTTTTTATTGTTATATTCATTATATCCGCACCGAAAAAAACAGATTTGGGTATATTAATTTTCTGATTATCACCGTTAATTTTAATTTCTGCAATTTTATGTCCGTTGCAAAATATTTCCGGAGCACTGGAATAAGTGGTTTTGACTCCGGACTGTCCCATTGTCTGCGCTTGAAGAGTATCAATTCCTATAATAGAACCTATTGAAAGAACAACTGTTTGGGCATTCTTAAGTTTTCCGACCGGAAAATCCTTTGAATAAAAAGAGCCCATGGACTGCAGGCTAAAGTCATATGCATGAGCCGAATTTATTGAAAAAGAATCATCACCGAGATGTATCATATCAGTTTCAACAATAATATCATTCGGTGTTGTTTTTTCTATCCCGACAATTATAGGGTCTTTTTCGCTGTTTGAATTTAATGACATTGAAAAAGGTTTATAACCATCCTTTTCAACAGACATAATAGTAGGAGAATTAATTCTTGTTTCAAGTTTAAAAGTTCCGTCTCTGTCCGTTATTGCACTGTAGCGCTTTGAAGGAAGTCTGACTATTGCACCTTCCACAGGTTTATTATTCATTGCATCATAAATTCTGTTAACATCGGTTTGTGTTTCTTTTTTAACTTCACCCGTAATTGTTTTAGAAAAAACCGGAAGTCCTGTCAATATAATTAAAAGTGCTATAAATTTCCTCATAAATTCTAATCCTTTTTTATGAGTCTAATTTATAGTTAGAAAAAACTTAACGGTAAAAGGGGTAATACAAATTAACAATAAAAAAACGGCATAAAGCCGTTTTTTATGAACATAATTCTTTCATAATTACCGCAACACCGGGTCTTGTATCTTTATAAGAGCCGTCGAATACTCCATCCGCAACGAACATACCGCCTGTATATTTATCAGTTCCTGACCATACGTAAGGAGAAGCTATATCACGGTAACTATATCCCAAACCGTTGTAACATTCTGCGTAATAAAGATATGAATCCAGATTTCCTTCTTCCAGCTGTGATATATCACCGCCATGATTTAACAAAGCATCAATTGCGGCTTCTGTCCAATCTTCAAAGTATACATCCTTAGGAACAAGAGTTGTTGTTTGCCCTAACGGTTCACCGTTATGAAGATAAGTATCAAAGTTACAGCTGCCTTCTCTATAATGTATTGCAGCAACAAGTTCTGCAGGAATGCCTGTTGCCTCTTCAACCGCTTCATATTTATCTTTGTTTTCTTCAAATATTTGTTTTACTTTTTCGATTTCGCTCTTCATACTGTCCGTAAGAGTTTCATTAAAATCAAAATCAAACTCGCTGTTTGAATTTTCTCTTTCAAGTTTCTCTGCCTGCTTTTCATTAATAAGAGCATCCACTTCTTCAAGTTCGGTCAAAGCGGAGGAAAGTTGTTCCTGAGCATCAGGAAGCTGAGTTTGCAGCTCTTCAAGGTGTTGTTCTGCTTCCCGGAAAGTCTCAAAGGCCTCAACTGTTTCATCGCTCAGATTGGCAGAGTTACTTTCAATCATTTCTTGTATAGTATTTTCAAGGTTATCTCTTTCTTGTTTATATCCTTCAAGTTCTTCTTCTTTAGCTTTCAATTGAGCAAGCAGTCCGTCTTCACCGTTCAGTTTTTCATCTAAGGCGTCACGCTCTTGTTCGTGTTGAGGCAGCGTTGTTTCTTTTAGTGTATCTAATTGCGTCTGAGCTTTTTGTTTTGCGGCGGCTTCTTCCTCTGTTAAATCACCGGAATAAGAATTGATTGCACTTTCAAGTGCAGCAATATTCTTTTCATCCGCGTCAACTTGTGTTTCGGCAGAAGACAAATCCGTCTTTGTTTGTGATATATCAGAATTCAAAGAAGTTATATCGCTTGTTGTTTTTTCAATATTATCAAGATTTTCTGAGATTTTTTCCTTGAGTTCTTCAGAAATATTTTCATCTTCTTCTAAAGCCTTTTCATATGCTTCACGGGCGTCTTTGTAGTCACCATTTTGAAAATCTTCGATATCCGAGGTAATACCGTCAACATTTTCCTGAGCGGAAGTAACGTTGGCTTGGCGTGTTTCCCTTTCCTGCTGCAATTGTTCAAGATTCATGTCATTTATATCATCAGGAGCAGATTGAACATTATTGTTTGAAGAAGTTGTATTACCGGAATAGGAACCGCCGGAAACACCGCCTGATGAACCTACTGATCCTGCCGATGATTGTGCCGGAGACGAAGAGGTTGAAGCGGTATCATTGGAATCAGTTTCAGGGATATCTTTGACTGAGAGAGCGTCTTCAGGTAATTCCACGTCATAATCAAAAGTACCGTTTTTCATTTGTTCAAGAACTTTTTGCAAATCTTCGGCGTTTAACTCTTCATTATCACCCTGAACATAGCTTTCAAACAATTCTTTTTCAAGGTCGCTTATCTTTCCGTCGCCGTCAAGATC
>CALUUK010000004.1 GCA_944323955.1 Candidatus Gastranaerophilales bacterium
TAGAAAAAGAGTAAAAAGAGTATTTATGGTACACATGGTTTGATTATTTCCTACCCCTAAAATCCGCTACACAAGCCAATTACCCAAAATAATCGCACCATCTGCCCTACGCAAAACACTCTCTTCAATACAACATCACCTACTTCTAAAAGTAAAATTACATCCACCAGTCTTAAACCGGTGGATAAAAATTCGGAGAAGGTGGGATTCGAACCCACGGTGCAGATTACTCCACACAACACCTTAGCAGGGTGCCGCCTTAAACCTACTCGGCCACTTCTCCGCATGAAGTTATGAATTAATCTTATCACAAAAGTTTTATTTTATTCAAGTGATTAATGAAGCAGGAAGAAGACTTTTTGTGCTATAATTCCTTTTATGGATTATGAAATAAGAGAAATAAGAGTTGAAGATAAAAGTGAAATTCTTTCAATGATGAAAGAATTCTATTCTTCTGATGCTGTTTTTACAAATGGATCCGAGGAAATATTTATAAAAGATATCCAAAATTGTATTGATGATAATCCTTATCTGGAGGGTTTTGTTTTTTGCAAAAACGGTATAATTATGGGCTATTCCATGATAGCAAAGAGTTTTTCTACAGAATTTGGCAAGTCATGCATCTGGCTTGAAGATTTATATTTAAAACCTGATTACAGAGGCTGCGGAATTATTCCCGAGTTTATAAAATATGTACGCAGCTTGTTCCCCGATGCGGTTTTGAGGCTTGAGGCAGAAGATACAAATACTCATGCCGTTCATGTTTATAAAAAGTTGAATTTTTCCCGTTTACCCTATATACAAATGATAAATATCAACAAAGAATCTTAAATCTTTATTTATTAAAATAATGATTGTTGAACATCAATATTTTTTAATGAAAAACAGGTGCAGGCATAAGGCGTAAGTTTTCTGCCTCTGGGTGTTCTTTGAATAAATCCTTTTTGAACAAGGTAAGGTTCATAAACATCTTCTATTGTTTTTACATCTTCTCCGAGTGCCGTTGCAAGTGTTTCAATTCCGACCGGACCGCCGTTATATTTTTCCGCAATAATATTCAAAAGGCATCGGTCCGTATTATCCAGCCCGAATTTATCTATTTGAAGAATATCCAGTGCGTTATCAGCTGTTTTTGCATCAATAAAACCGTCTGATTTAACAATTGCATAATCTCTTACTCTTTTTACAAGCCTGTTTGCAATTCTCGGTGTGCCGCGCGAACGTCTCGCCACTGCCTGAGCGCCTTTTTCGTCTATTTCAACATCTAATATTCCGGCAGTTCTTTTTATAACCATTGTTAATTCTTCTTCCGTATAGAACTCAAGTCGGTGAATAATTCCAAACCTGTCTCTTAACGGGCTTGATAGGGAACCTGCTTTTGTTGTTGCTCCTATGAGTGTAAATTTAGGAATGGGAATTCTTATTGTTTTGAGAGATTGTGATTTTCCGGTTGTCATATCGAGGTAAAAATCTTCCATGGCAGGATAAAGAATTTCCTCTGATATTTTATTAAGTCTGTGAATTTCATCAATGAATAAAATATCTCCCGCTTTTAGTGACATTAGAATACCTATAATATCTCTGGGGCGCTCTAAAGCCGGTGCAGATGTTATTTTTATATTTGTACCCATTTCGGTTGCGATAACAGAAGCAAGAGTTGTTTTTCCAAGTCCAGGAGGACCGTAAAACAAAATATGATCCAGCGGCAATTCCCGTTTTTTTGCCGCTTCTATTGAAATTTTTAATGTTGACTTTAATGCGCTTTGTCCGATGTATTCTTCAAAATATCTGGGACGGATATTTGACTCAAAAGACATATCGAAAGATGTCTCTTCCGCAGTTATATCCTCATTTTTCTTTTTATCCGTTTTGTTGTTATCGTCGTCAGAAATTATTGCCAATTTATTATTTCCTCTATTTTATATATAATATCATCAGTTGAAAAAAATGGAAAAATTTAACAATTTGGGTTCTTTAATTTATAATAATATCAAAATAGCATGAGAGGTATATAAGTTGGATATTCAGGAATTAATTACAAAACCGTCGTCACAGCAAAGAAAAGCACTTTTGAATAAAGATGTATCTGCTGTAGAACTTGTGAATGCAGTTTATGATCGTATAGATGAAGTTGAAGAAAAAATCGGCGCATATAATTCTTTAACAAAAGATATAGCACTGCAAACGGCAGAAACCGTCGATGAAAAAATAAAAAACGGTGAGGATTTACCGCCTCTTGCGGGTATTCCTCTGGCATTGAAGGATAATATAAACTATAAAGGAACATATACAACCGCATCAAGTAAAATTCTTGAAAACTTTGTATCCCCGTATGATGCAACGGCGTCAAAGAAATTAAAAGAAAATTTTATTCCCGTAATCGGAAAGGCGAACTGTGATGAGTTTGCAATGGGTTCAAGTAATGAAAACTCGGCTTTCAAAATTGTTAGAAATCCATGGAACTTGAATAAGGTTCCCGGAGGCAGTTCGGGCGGAAGTGCTGCGGCAATTGCGGCAGGTGAAGCTACTATTGCATTGGGCAGTGATACAGGAGGAAGCGTAAGACTTCCTGCAAGTTTCTGCGGTCTTGTTAGCTTGAAACCGACATATGGCAGGGTTTCAAGATACGGACTTATTGCATTTGCATCTTCTCTGGATCAGATAGGTCCTTTTGGCAGAAATGTCGAAGATGTTGCGCTTCTTTTAAAAGCTACTGCCGGCTATGATAGCCATGATTCAACATCACTTAATGTTCCCGTTCCTGATTATGAAAAAAGTTTAAGAAATGATTTAAAGGGCATTAAAATAGGTTATATTAAGGAACTTTGTTCTGAAGGACTCCAAAGTGAAGTTTCAGAGGCTGTTCAAAAAACCATTGAAATATATAGAAGCCTGGGGGCAGAGATTGTTGAGATATCACTTCCTTTGATAAAATATTCCATAGGTGTTTATTATATTGTTGCAACAGCCGAAGCAAGTTCAAATCTTGCCCGTTTTGACGGAGTTAAATACGGCTACAGAACAAAAAATCCCGAAAACCTTTATGATATGTATGTAAAAACAAGAGCGGAAGGTTTTGGGGACGAAGTTAAAAGAAGAATAATGCTCGGAACATACGCACTCAGTTCGGGTTATTATGATGCATATTACAAAAAGGCCCAACAGGTAAGAAGACTTGTTAAAAATGATTTTGATAATGCCTTTAAAAAGGTTGATATACTTATTTCTCCTACATGTCCGTATACGGCATTTGATATCGGGTCTAAAATAGAAGATCCGTTAAGTATGTATTTGATGGATATTGCCACAATAACGGCAAATCTCGCCGGAATTCCCGCTATGAGTGTTCCTGCGGGACTTGATTCTAACGGTATGCCGATTGGAATTCAACTGCTTGCAAATTCATTTGAAGAAACAAAATTGTTAAATGTTGCCTTTAAACTGGAAGAAGTAGTACAATTTAAGTATGATATTCCGTTAAAAATGTTGGTGAAATGAAAAAGAAATTATCAAAAATAATGTTTTTAATGCTCTTCGCCGTTACCTGGGGACTTATTCCCGCAAGTGCGGAGGAAGGGGTTTTATTCAAAGAACAGGAAATCAATAAAGATGATATTATCTTTAAAGAACAGGAAGTTAATAAGTCGGATATCATCTTTAAAGAGCAGACAGTGGATAAAGAAGACATTGTTTTTACGGAACAGGTTTTAGATAAATCCGATATAGTGTTTGTAGAGCAAACAGCTGATACCTTGAGTCTGAAAGAACAGCAGGCTGATAAAGAAGAGCAGTTATTGCAGCAGGCAAATCTTTCTTTCAGAAAAGGTGTTCAGTATATGAAAATGAAGTCATATGACAGTGCAATGACAATGTTTAAAGAGGCACTTTCATATAACCCGAAACTATCCGATGCATATTATAATATAGCCTTAATATATGTTGCAAAAAAAGACTATGATGAAGCATATAATAATTATGTAAAGGCAATTGCGCTTAATCCGCGTGATTATGATGCTGTTTTGCAGGCTGCTAAAATTTCGTATAATCGCGGGAATTATTCATTGGCGCTTAAATACTTAAAGCATATACCTGATGATTATGAAAAATATTTCCTTGTCCAACAGGTTAAACAGGATGCTCAGGAACAATTTGATATTCAAAGCGGTACTATAGAACGCTCTAAGATAGCTTCTTCAACGCCGGCAAAACATGTTATTATTGACCGTTTTAACTCTCCTGCGGGCATGGTTGTTGATTCTAAAGGCAATATGTTTGTTGCAAGTTATTCGGATAACGCAATTATAAAGGTGGATAAAAATAAAGTAAAAACAAATCTTGTAAAAGATTATTTGCTTGAAGGACCCGTCGGACTTGCTATTGATAAATATGATAATATTTATGTCGCGAATTTTGATGCCGATAATATACTTAAAATTACAAAAAGCGGACTTGTAACAATTTTTATGGAAAGAGTTGCAAAGCCTTATTTCCTTTATATTAAAGATGATGTCTTATATGTTTCCGAACAGGGAAATAACGTTGTTTTAACTTATGATTTATCAACTTCCAAGTAATGCGGATTTGTCATATTGGCCGAAACTTCCTCCTACTTCGTATAACTGTTTTGAATCAATTTGGAGGTTGTCTCTTATATATGTATTAAAATCTTTAATTGTATCCAATCCTAAGTCTTTATCAAGCGTATACATAGGAACAACACTCTGAAATGCACAGAGCATTCCTTTTGAATCTGCAATCATTTTCTTCATGTATTCGACGGTATTCGGGAACTTTTGCGCCGCTACGTTTTCAGGTGTGTCAAAGTCATGACATAAATAATACGGCGCTGCAAATGCAAGAATTGGTTTTTGCGGTTCCATTTCAAGACATGAAATTAAATCGTTGAAAAGATTTTCTGCGGAAGATTGTAGTTCACCGTCTTCATCAAGATGTGTAGAGTATTGTTCAAATACTCTTTTTATTGTGGTATTCAGTTCTTCATCCAGGTCAATATTTGAATCAGGACCTTCAATAATATTATCAAGCGGGGTTATTTGTCCCAAATGAAACAGTATTCTGTCGGCTTCGGAAACAATTTTCTTGCTTTTATTGATGTCTGTTTGACCTATAGGTTTCTGTGTACTTTTCATTGTTTCTTCACCTGTTTTTTGTGCATATTCTCTTGCTCTCCAATATAGGTTTGAAATGCAAAAGTCCTTATCATATGACATATCGTTTTGTTTTATAAATTCTTTTATTTTATATGAAAATTCAGGATAAAGTTTATCAATTTCATGAATGAAATCTATTAACATCTGTTTTCTTTTCTGAATTGTATTTTTTGTGAAATTTGATAAGTTGTATGAAAAAGGATTGATACCGTATATTAAGAAGTTACAATTTTCAAAGTTTAAATCCGAATTTGGAGCTTCATGTGTGTAGGACATTTTCATTGCCGGTAAGAACTTTACATGTCTATATTTCTCGGGATTTTCACCTATAATTCTGATTGCCTGTTGGGCACTTTCCAGTGTATCTTTATCTGCAAGTGCAAAAACGAAATCTTTGCCTGTTTTTGCATGGTATTTATCAGCAAAACCCGCTACATTATCCAAAATATCGAAAATGTTTTCACGGGAACCTTTGCTGTAATTGCTTTCATAATCCAAATCTATAAAGTATTTCCCGTTTTCTATATTCTTATTTTTTGCTATAAAATTATCCGTATTTAAGGTGGGAAGAAGTTCTCTGAATTCTTTAGGGGTCATAATACTTTTTAAATTTTCAGGAGGAATATCCAAATCAAAGAAGTTTTTTATACCTTCAGAAAGTGATTTATGATAGCTGTCTGTAACATCATTTTTATATGGCTCGTAGATATTAACAACATTGGGTTTATAGTTAAATTGAGCAATGATTGCTTTTATAAACTTAATCAAATTTTTGATAAATTTATTAACGGTTTCAATAAAAGATTTTTTGTTTGAATGATTATCATTTGTATTTGTACGCGAAGATTCAAAACAATCTTCCTGACTGTTTTGAACCATAACTCTATTGTCGGTTCCGGGGGTAGAGAAAAACCCGACATTGTATTTGGGAATATTTGTAATTTTCATATTTATTAATAATTTCCGCAGAGTTATAAACAATCTGAACAAAAAAAATTGCTAAAATTATGTTTTTTATTAATTCATTTTAACAATTCAAATAAATCATATTTGCGGATTGCTTTTGTGATACAATTCACATGTATACACAGGTACAAAAAGAACGGAGAATTAAATGAAAGAACTTTCTTCACTTCAAATTGAAAGACTGAAATATCAGCCAAAACTGCCGTCATCATTGGCAGGTGGTATTAATAACCTTGAAATGGTTGAAGGCAGTAAGACAGAATGTGTTAAAGATGCCGAACAAATTAAAGAATTGTTTGCCAACAATTACGGAAAACCCATTGTTACTTTTAAATCAACAGGCAATAAAACAGTTTGCGAAAAAAGAAATGTAGGTGTTATTCTATCCGGAGGACAGGCTCCCGGAGGACACAATGTTATTGCGGGTTTATATGATGCTTTGAAACAGGCAAATCCCGAAAATAAACTGTACGGATTCTTAGGCGGCCCCTCCGGTATTATTGAAGGAGAATATATTGAATTTACCGATGAAAAAATCAATGCATACAGAAATACCGGCGGTTTTGATATTATCGGCAGCGGCAGAACAAAATTGGAAACGGAAGAACAATTCCAAAAGGCATTGAAAGTATGTAAAAATCTGGGTGTTACCGGTGTTGTAATTATCGGAGGAGATGATTCCAATACAAACGCAGCACTATTGGCAGAATGGTTTGTAAAAAACAATGCAGGTATACAGGTTATAGGCTGTCCTAAAACAATTGACGGCGACCTTAAAAATGATCAGATTGAAATCTCTTTCGGTTTTGATACCGCAACAAAAACATATGCAGAATTGGTCGGGAATATTTTAAGAGATGCTAATTCCGCAAAAAAATACTGGCACTTTGTTAAATTAATGGGAAGAAGTGCTACTCATGTAGGTTTAGAGGTTGCTCTTCAGACTCAGCCTAATATTACTTTGATTTCGGAAGAAGTTGAAGAAAAGAAAATGTCTTTAAAGCAAATTGTTGATTATATGGCTGATGTTGTGGCAAAAAGAGCCGCAAACGGTAAAAATTTCGGTATTGCTTTAATTCCTGAAGGTTTGATTGAATTTATTCCTGAATTTAAAGCAATGATTGCTAATCTGAATGATACTTTAGCTGTTCTTGAAAATGATACCGAATATAAAGCTGCAGAAGAAAATGCTAAATTTGAAATTATAAAAGGCAAATTAAATTCCGAAGATGCGGCAGTATTCTCATCACTGCCTGTAATGATTAAACAACAATTATTAATGGATAGAGACCCGCACGGTAATGTTCAGGTTTCTAAAATTGAAACTGAAAAATTGTTAATAGAAATGGTTTCCGCTAAATTGTCCCTGATGAAAAAAACGGGTGCGTTTAACGGTAAATTCTCGGCTCAATGTCATTTCTTCGGTTATGAAGGCAGATGTGCATTCCCGTCAAACTTTGATGCGGACTATTGCTATTCATTGGGTTATAATGCATTCGCATTAATGAAGTTTGGTTTGACAGGTTATTTATCATCAGTTAAAAATCTTTCTTCTCCTGCTTCGCAGTGGATTGCAGGCGGTGTACCGTTAACAATGATGATGAATATGGAAAAACGTCACGGTGAATTTAAACCTGTTATTAAAAAAGCACTGGTTGATCTTAACGGCCCCGTATTCAAAATGCTGGAGAAAAACAGAGAAGTTTGGGCGTTAGAAGATAAATATATCTTCCCGGGTTCAATCCAATACTTTGGACCGTCTTGTGTAGCGGATATTACAACCGAAACATTAAAATTGGAAAACTCGGCCAAATTAGCAGCCGTTTAATGATATCTTAAAACAAAAAAACCGCCTTTTTTAAGGCGGTTTTTTATATACCTAAAACAGCTATATCTTCATATTCACCGATTTGTTTATATTCAAATTCTGGATTTTCTGTTACAATTCTCTGTGCCAAAAAAGCACCTAATATTGCTTCCAGCTGGGCAACGGGAAGCATATTTACAGGAAGTTCTCTCATTTCGTATTTCAGCCTTAAAGTATCTTGCAGAGCTTTACAATCAACAGGAGTACGCTCTTTAAATATATACCCGTTATTCAGTGCTCTTTTCATATTATCTACATCATACCTGTAGATATCGTATCCTTCTTCTTTTAGGTCTTTAAAATATTCATTTCCTCTTGTTGAAAATCTTTTTGTCCAGTTATCACGGTTCATCATTTTTCTGTTTAAATTAACGGGATGATATGTTCTGGAACTGTATTTCCACTTACTGCTCAGCATAATTTCATTTTCCGGAACAGATACCATAATTACGGCATTTTGTTTTCCTGCAAAATTATCAAGGAAATATTTAACATCATTCATCGAAAAAAGTTTATCAAGCATAATTATTTTTAGATTTCTGTCCAAAACTGCGGCTGCCGATTCTGTTGTACTTAAGCCGCCCAATGATATTCCGATAAACGAAATTTTTGAATCTTTATCTTTTATATTGTTCATAATTGTTTATGATATTATTATATTGCAGGTTATAATTATAATCAAATATGAAACTCACGAGAGGGCATAATAATGTTTACGGCAGATAAGGAATTACTTTTAAAAGGGCTGGAAAATTTAAAAAAACCTTCGGTTCTTGTCGTCGGAGATATGGCCATTGATGAGATGGTATACGGTACAACGGACAGAATGAGCAGAGAAGCTCCCGTTCTTATTTTGAGACATTATAATACAAAAATTATACTTGGTGCGGCATCAAATGCGGCAAATAATATCGCGTCTTTAAACGGAGGAAAAGTTAGTGTAATCGGTGTACACGGTGATGACTATTATGCTCCGATACTTTTAAAAACTTTTAATGATGCCGGTATTAATACCGAATATATGGTAGAAGATAAAAGCCGTGCGACAACAGTTAAAACAAGAATATCAGGCTCGTGTTCCCAGTCGGTAACCCAGCAGATTGTTCGTATTGACAGAGAAACAATTGAACCTGTTTCAATTGAAACGGAAGATAAAATTATTGCAAATCTTGAAAAAGCAGTTCCTTTGCATGATGCGGTTATATTATCCGATTATAATATCGGATTATTGACTGATAATGTAATAAAAAAATCAATTGAATTATGCAAAAAATATAACAAAATTATTGTTGTTGATTCTCAAAAAAATCTTGACCGGTTTGACGGAGTTACGTCGATGACTCCCAATCAACCCGATACCGAAAATTTTGTCGGTTTCTTTATAAAAGACAAAGAAACACTTGAAAAAGCAGGTAAAAAAATGCTTGAGAAAACCAATTCCGAATCGGTATTAATTACACTCGGCGGTGACGGAATGGCATTGTTTGAGAAAAACGGCAACTTTGTTAAGATTCCTGTTTTCAACAAAACGGATGTGTTTGATGTTACAGGTGCCGGAGATACTGTTGTTGCAACGTATACGCTTGCAATGGCAGCAGGTTTTAGTAAAAAGGATGCGGCTACAATAGGTAATCTTGCCGCAAGTATTGTTATAAGATATTTTGGCTGCGCAACAACAACTGTTGATGTGCTTAAGAACGTACTTCAGAAAACAGATTTTACAAGATTTTTATAGGAGACAAAATCATGAAAAAGTTGAAAGTAACAGACATTGTAATAATCTTATTGATTCTTATTTTAATTGCAGCGGGTGCTTTTGTTGTATTTAAGAAAAAGAGTTTCTCAAAACTTCCCGTTGAAAAAGAAGCAACCATTCAATTTGAGGTTTTCTTTAGAGGAATTACTATAACTGATGCAGTTGCGCCTTTCAGAGTCGGCGATGATGCTTTTATTACCATAAGAAATGTTCCTTATACAAAATTAAAAATTTCGGCAATTAACGGAAGACCGAGAATGGCGGTTATTCCTTCAAATAATGAAGCGGGCTATATCGTTGCTGAAGATGTTTCTACTCCGAATATGTATGATTTCGTTGTCCAGCTTGTAGATAAAGCTAAAAAGACCCCGGACGGATATGTCGCAGGCGGAAATAAAATTAAAATGGGTATTCCCGTTGTTATAGAAGGCGAAAAGTATAAATATACGGGTACAATCTCTAATATTATTGAGGTTCAAACAGCAGAAAAAGAATAATGAGAGTTTTAAAATCTAAAATATTTGATTGTATTAATTCCTTATTGTTGTCCATAACTATGAAAACGGATGCAATAAGACAAAACAGTTTTATTCTTTCAAATATTGATTGGTATATTCTTACTGCAATTATTTTTACGCTTATCATTTCAACAATTGCGCCTACGGAGACGATAGGAATTGTTTCTGTATCGGTTCCGCTTCTTGTTGTTTTGAAAGTGTTTATTACAAAATGCGAAAAAATTGAATTAGACAGAGCTAATTTCTTTTTGCTTTTATATTTTCTTATCTGCCTTATTTCTAACTTTACATCTTCCATGATTCCTCAAAGTTTGTACGGATTTATGAAAACAAGCATGTATCTGGCTTTTTATTTTGCATTGTGTCAGTTTTTAAAAAGCAGTCCCAAATATATTAAATATATTTTGATTGTTATTGCCTGTCTTGTTTTTGCGGAAAGTTTTATTGGAATAATGCAGCATTTTGCCGGTGTTGAAAATATTTCCACATGGCAAGATACCAGTTATGTAAATCCGGAAGATGTTATATCAAGAGTATACGGCACTTTAAAACCATATAATCCTAATCTTTTTGCCGCATGGCTCATTGCAGCGCTTCCGTCAATCGGAATATTTACTGTTCTGAACGGATATAAAGGAAAGCTGTCAGGAAACAGATTTATTTGTTTTGTTGCGGCAGCTTTTATCTTCTTAACATCAATTCTTACAATATTCTTTACCGGCTGCAGAGGTGCATATATAGCTTTATTTATAATGTTTATTGCTTTTTTTACCGCTTCTTTTCAGATTATATTTGCAAATGGAGGATATAGGCATTTAAAACAAATATGGCTGAATACGCTAATTGCTTCTCTGGCTGCGGGCATTGCGTTTCTTGTTGTTAATCATGGCATATTAAAAAGAATAATGTCCATATTTATTATGAGAGCCGATTCGTCAACATCCTTCAGAATGAACGTATATTCTTCAGCCATTCAAATGTTCCGTGATAATTGGCTTCAAGGTATAGGGGTCGGTAATAAAGTTTTCCGCGAGATATACGGACTTTATATGTTATCGGGTTTTGATGCTTTAAGCTGTTATTGTGTTTTTCTTGAAATAGCGGTAGAAAGCGGAATTTTTGCACTTCTTGCATTTTTGTCGTTTTTAATAATTCTTCTTTACGACGGCATAAAAGCATTTATAACAAACAATAATTTATCCTCCAAAATACTTATATTTATATCGTTTGTATCTGTATCGGCCGTTATGGTTCACGGATTTGTAGATACGGTATTTTTCAGACCCCAGGTCCAATTTGTATTTTGGACAATGGCTGCAATATTGTTAACTCTTACAAAGAAAGACATTAAGGATTACTAATGAAAATACATGAATATCAGGCAAAAGAATTATTTAAACAATACGGTATTGAAGTTCCGTTTTCTGTATTATGTGAAAGCCGCGGGCAAATAGAGCAGGCAATAAAAAAAACAGGCGTGCCTTGTGTTATTAAAGCGCAGGTTCACTCGGGAGCGAGAGGAAAAGCGGGCGGTGTAAAACTTGCTAAAGACTTTCAAAGTGCCGTAAAATTTGCCGGTGAAATTTTGGGAATGGAGTTAAAATCTTCACAGGCAGGTATTAAAAAAGTTAATAAAATCCTGGTTGAGCAGGCAGTTTCTATTGAAAAAGAATTATATTTGAGTTTAACCTTTGACAGGACAAATGAATGTATTGCTTTTCTTGTATCTTCCTGCGGCGGTATGGATATTGAAGAAACCGCAAAAATATCTCCTGAAAAAATTCATACCTGTTTAATAAAAGATACATTTAATCCCGTAGAAACAGTTAAGTGTCTCGGTTTTGAATCTGATATTACGGAAAAGATTGCACGCATTGCACAAAATCTTTATAATCTTCTGATTGAAAAAGATGCATCACTTGTGGAAATTAATCCTCTGGTTATAACCGGTAATAAAGAGGTGAAAGCACTGGATGCTAAAATCAATTTTGATGATAATGCTCTTTTCAGGCATGAAGACATAATTGCATTAAAAGATGAACAAGAGGAAAATCCATACGAGCTGGAAGCGCAAAAGTACGGGTTAAATTATATAAAACTGGACGGGACAATCGGGTGTATGGTCAATGGGGCAGGCTTAGCCATGGCAACGATGGATGTTATACGTCTGGCGGGAAAAGATGCCGCTAATTTTCTTGATGTAGGCGGCGGAGCAAGCAGTGAAAAAATTGAAAAGGCTTTTAAACTTCTCATCTCGGATAGAAATCTTGAAGCTGTTTTCATTAATATATTCGGCGGTATTTTAAGATGTGACTTCCTTGCGGAAGGTGTTAAAAATGCAATTAAAACACTTGACGTAAAGTGCCCCGTAATTGTCCGGATGGAGGGCACAAATAAACAACAGGGAGCCGAAATTCTTAATAATTCCGGACTTAGATTTACGGTAGTTAATGATTTGAATGAAGCAATTGAGGTTATAAAAAACATATAATGGCTATATTTATAAATGAAAATACAAAATTAATAGTTCAGGGAATAACCGGTAAAGAAGGTTCATTTCACGCAAAAAGCTGTCAGGAATACGGAACCAAACTGGTTGGCGGTGTGACTCCAAAAAAAGGCGGCAGCGAAATTTTGGGCGTTCCTGTCTTTAACAGTGTAAAAGAAGCAGTTAAAGAAACAATGCCTGATGCTTCAATGATTTTTGTACCCGCAAAATTTGCAGCCGGAGCCATTATTGAGGCTGCTGATGCCGGGGTGAAACTTATTGTTTGTATTACTGAAGGTATACCCGTTTATGATATGATTAAAGCGAAAAAGGCTGCAGCGGCAAACGGAGCAAGATTAATAGGGCCGAATTGCCCCGGATTAATTGTGCCAGAAAAGTCAAAAATCGGCATTATGCCCTCTTCCATACACAAAAAAGGTAATACCGGAGTTGTTTCAAGAAGCGGAACACTTACATATGAAGCTGTATATCAATTGACAAGGCTTGGCATAGGACAGTCTGCCTGCATAGGAATCGGCGGTGATCCTGTTATCGGAACTAATTTTATTGATGTTTTAAAGGAATTTCAGGCAGACAGTCAAACACAAGCCATATGTCTGATAGGAGAAATAGGCGGCAGTGCGGAAGAAGAAGCTGCGGATTATATTAAAAATAACGTTACAAAACCCGTTGTAAGTTTTATAGCCGGATTAAGCGCACCTGAAGGAAAAAGAATGGGACATGCAGGCGCGGTAATATCCGGCGGTAAAGGTACGGCTTCAAGTAAAATGAAGGCTCTTACCGATGCAGGTGTTTTTGTATGCAAAAATCCTGCTGATTTGGGACAAACAATAAAATCAGTACTTGTTTAATCTAATCTGGTGTCGCAGTTTGTCGCCGGCGATGAGACGGCGACAAACTGCTCACCTTTGACTTCTTTTGCCGAAATTTTAATTTCGTGCAAAATGTCTTCACCTTGTGAACAAGTTGCCACTCTCAAAAATTCACTCACGCCTTCGGCTTATCGTGAATTTTTGTTCGGACAATTTTGAGGATGACTTTGCATAAAATCATCCGGATTAATTTTTTCTATGGCATTTTGTTCGCAGTTATTCCGGTTTGTTTTATCTTTGGATGAAGTTACGGGCTGCATCATTGCCAGTTCCGCTTTTTGTTTTGCTTCTTCTCTCATTTGTGCATCTCTTGCCTGCTGTATTATGTCAGATAAAACAAGCTGCTGCGCATTTACACTGCCTGCGCATAAAACCGAAACGGTTATTAAGATAAAAAATTTCCTCATATTTCCTCCGTTTTTTACATTCTGCATAAAAAAGAGAAAATTTCTTATACTCTATCGGCTGATTAAATAGCGTTGTTTTAAATCAAGTACTTTTTGAACGGCGCGATTTATAATGCTTTCTGAAACAAAACCGTCATTTACGGCGGTTTCAAGCTGCGTAATTAAATCAAAAATCTCTTTTGAACTATCTCTGAAAATAAACATTGTTATACCTGCATTTAATGCTTTTATACAGGCATCAAGACGTGTAAAGCCTTTAATTCCGTTCATTTCCATATCATCTGTAATGATAATACCGTTAAATCCTAATTTTTTAATCAATATATCCGTAATAATAGATTTTGATACAGATGCGGGAATAAGGCTGCAATCAAGCGAGGGGTATGCAACATGAGCTGCCATTATTGCAGGGATGTTAAGTTCTATTGCCTTTTTAAAAGGGTTTATATGGTCTTTCTCCAAATCATTATAAGATAATGTTATAACGGGAAGGCTTTTATGTGAGTCTTCACTTGCCGCTCCGTGTCCCGGAAAATGTTTTCCCACGGTTATAATGCCGTATTTTTCATATTCTTTTATTACAACTTTTGATGCATTTATTACCTCTTCCGGGTTGGAAGAGAATGCTCTTTCTCCGATTATCGGGTTATTTTCATTCGTATTTACATCTAAAACCGGTGCAAAATTCATATTTATTCCGAAGCGTTTAAGTTCAAGTGCTATTTCTTTTGTTTGATTTTGAAGAAAAGAAAGTCCCATTTCATAAGCAGGTTTTGCGCTTAAGTATTTTTTGCCGCCGTGAATTTTTTCTGTTCTTTCAACTCTTCCGCCTTCCTGATCAATACTGAGAAAAAGAGGAAAAACAGCCTCCTTTGTAAGTTCTTCGGTTAATTTCTTTATTTGGGACTCTGATTTTATGTTATGCGTAAAAAATATTACTCCGCCGAGCCCGTTTTGCAGCATTTGCACAAAATACTTATTAAGACGATAATTTTCGCCGTTAAAACCCGTAATGAAAAGTTGTAAGATTTTTTGTCTTAAAGTTAAATCTTCTGCTTTCATATTACCTTTTTATCTTAAATATTCTAAATTCTGACGGATTAAGTTTTTCAATTTTGATTGTTTTCTTATCTCCCGAAACAAAATGTTCGACGAAGTCTTTTTTATCTTCTTCCCATATATATTCGGAATATAAAATATAATCGCCCGGTATTTCAACTTTTTTATCAGTTACTGCTTTATTATTTTTTATTGCATATTCCATAATGCCTTCGGAATTTTGTTTAAGAATTTTCTCATTTTCGGGAAGATAATTCGCTGTGATAATTAAACATTCTTTGACTGTTTCTTTTGAGATCATCCAGCTTACAAATCCGTTTTTATTCTGGTTAATGATTTGTGCTTCGCCGTCAATTGTCAGTTCGTTATTAACTGCTAAACGTCTTATTGCATCAAACTTATCATAAAATTTTTCATCATCATTGCGTATCAAAGAAACTTCATCCTGTATTGTTGCTTCAATGCCGTCTTTCGAGAACGATTCATCTCCGTCTACATACATACATGGACGGTGCGCAAATTTTCCTCCGGGTAAAAATTTGATTTTAAACCACTTAAACAATGCTTCATCTCTGTCCATAAGTCCCAGATATCTGTTAACGCTTCTAAATTCGCCGTCTTGATTGTTGTAAGTTTTTAAAACGCTTATAAAAGAGTTTTTGTAAACAGAACTGTTATAATCTTGAATTTCACGATTATTAGCTATAACTTCAGATGGAATTTTTTCATAATCAGTTTTTGTGTCATTACCCCATAAAATATCAAAACCCATATCTTGATGATATTCTTTAAAATATGAATTCCATAATCTGTATTCTGCCATGGAAGCAAAATGAGGGACTCTTTTCTTTAATATCTCATTTGCTTTTTTCAATACAAATCTCGGGGCTCTGTAACTGATAGGCCGCAAATCCTTTTCGCTCATTGAATCTACGACAAAATCGGTGTGAGTAAATCTCATACCGTCAAAATTATAATCTTCCTGTACTGCCTGTAAATAGTTTAAATAGAAATTTATTACGTTAAGATTATAGTCTCCGTTTTCAAGATATACAAAGTAAAACGGTGTCTGACAGTCTGAGTCTGCATATTTTGAAACATCTCTGCCGTTTGCATCATAGTGGGTAAAACAAGGATAGCTTCCGCATTCTGCCATTTTCTCAAACACGGGAATTCCGCTGGAACACCATGCTCCGTCAGGAAGAGTCCATAAACCTTCATCGATAAGTTTACTCAGAGCTTCCCCCCTTTTTAATATATCTGAATCCGATTTTATTTTTGAAGGTTTTGTATTATGAACTCCGGCAACAATTTCTCTTACACGCTTTTGCAGTTTTATTTGTTCTTCTTTTGTTGTCATTATATCGGAGAGTTGTTTTTTCTTGTCCTTTAATTCTTCGGTAAACCTGTCGTAGATGGGTTTAAATTCCGAAGATAAATCAACAGAGCCGCTTTTAAGCGTTGTTTTATATATATTTCTTACTATTGTGACATCATCTTCATCAAATTCCGAGGAAAGTTTTGCTGCAACATCATTTAATGATTTTGAAATCTCATCGCTTAAATATTTAACATCAATCCATCTTGCAATTTCAGGGTGTGCAAGTACGGTTTTTGAAAATCTTCCTGTTTGCGGAAAAACGTCATATATAACGGGATGTCCGGCCAGTTGTGCCAGCCATATAAACATCTGCACCTGCTTCTTAGCATTAATGCCCGCTTCTTTTAATTTTTCATCCGCTAATTTCTCACTTACTTCTTCGGTACTCTCAATTAGATATGCATTCCCGAACTCTCTCGGATGAAACGGAACCAGATAAATTGTTGTTGAAAGAATTCCTTTTTTCATGTTGCCGGACGGTAATATAATTATTTGTCTGAGCCAGTCAATAAACTTTGCGGGACTTGGGTCTTTTGTTCCGTCTCCGAGTGCGGCAAGGTTTACCAGTTTTACGTCATGCTGTTCTCTTTTTATCCAGTCTCCGTCAGTGTAACCTGCTCTTTTTACTGCACTTATATATTCGTCTTGTACACAAATATCGCTATCGTATGTAAGATTTAGTTCCAATTTCTTTTCAAGTGCATATATTACTTCCTCCGGAGTTAATTCTTCTATTGCTCTCATTTGTGAATAAGGAAGGTAACCGTATTTTTCAATTAAGTCTCCGAGTTCTTTTTTCCTTTCGGCACTTATATTTTGATTACAATAAATCTCTTTTATCTTTTTATATAAAGATTTTATTATGTCGGTTTTTTTTATTTGTTCTTTTTTAGGAAACAGAAAATCAAACATAGTACACCTCAGCCAAACACTAACATACTTAGATTATATTATTGAATAGGCCATGAACGCAAGAATATTAATCTAAAGATTTAGATTAATTTATAAATCATTTGATTGATGTTTTAATCTCTTAAAATCTCTAAAATATACTAAAGGATATTTGGGTCATTGGAGATTTAATGAATATAAGAATAGAATACGGTATTATAAAAAAATTTCTTCTTTTATTTTTTATATTTGTGTTTTCCGCACTGAATGTGCAGGCTCAAAATGCGCTTTCTTCGGTAAGCGTAAGTCAAACTGCGGGCAATTCTTATAATATAACTTTAAAAACTGACGGTTCTGTCAGAATAAAAAAATATGCCGAATCGGAGAATAATCTGCTTTTGGTTTTAAATTCCGTAGTTCCGGCTGATTCAGTTGAAATAGTATATGATAATGCATCGGGACTGGAAAATGTTATTGTCCAAAAAAAGAATGATAATAATACGACAATTTTATTTCAGGGAAAAAATGTAGAGAATTCTAAAATATTCGTTAAAGAACTTTCTACCGGACTCTTAAAACCCTTTGATTCAAATACTTTGAGTGATTATTTGTATATAGAAAATATTAAGTATTTTTCTTATGCATTTTCTGTCATAGTAGTTCTTTTCCTTATGATGATTTTATTCAGACCCGGATATAAAGTATATAAATCAAAACAAAAAGTGTCCAAAAAAACAATACAAAATTCTCAAACGTTAAGAACAAAACAATATACGGCAAAGAGATATATTCCTTCAATAAATTATAAGGTATCCGTACAAAAAAGAAATATGACAATACCTAAAGACTTTGTTATTTCAAACCATATGGAAGAAAAAATCAGAAAAGCCGGATAATTTACTGCACGCTATTGCATAAATTTAAAAATAGTATTAACATTATTTTATGCAACAAATGAATGAGTATTTTTATGCAGTTTGTAAAAGCGTCGGAAGTATTTAAAAATATAAGAAATCTTTACAATAGTGAATTTGAATCGGCTAATGATATTATGCTTGATTTCTCCAATATTGATAATATTGATTTCAAAGGAATATCAGCTCTTCTGGACATACAAAAAGTTGCTTTGATGAACCATAAGTCTGTCACATTAAGTAATGTTGCTCCTTCGGTAAGAAACATTCTTGATATTACCGGGCTTAATAAAACATTCTCAAAAATTGTAACAGACCCAGTTTCAAGAAAGCGGAGTTATGACAGCTGATTTCTATATTGTGGCAACTCCTATCGGGAACCTCTCAGATATTACGTACAGGGCGGTTGAGGTTTTGAAAAAAGTTGATTATATTGCTTGTGAAGATACCCGTGTTACACGAATTCTTTTGGATAAATATGAAATATCGGCAAAGACATTTGATTGCCATAAATTTAATGAAAAACAACGTGCGGAAAAAATAATAAGTCTTTTGCGGGAAGGCAAATCTGTTGCTCTTGTTTCGGATGCGGGTACTCCTTTAATATCCGATCCGGGAAGCGAGCTTATACGTTTATTACTTGAAAATGATATTAATATAATATCTGTTCCCGGTGCGTGTGCCGTGACGGCTTTTTTGACTTATCTTCCGCGCAGGTCTGAAGAATATGCATTTATCGGATTTATTCCCCGTGTAAAAAAACAGCAAATTGAAATTTTAAATAAGTATAAATATACAAACTGTGTGTTTTACGAATCTCCTAACAGACTGTCGGAAACACTTGAAAATATTAAAGCTGCCTTTGGGGAGGAAACAAAAATTGCCGTCGGACGCGAGCTTACAAAAGTATTTGAAGAAGTAAAAATTGCTCCTGTCCGTGAAATAATAGATTATTATAAAACACATCCTCTTAAAGGAGAAATAGTTGTAATGGTTTTTGCAGGTGAGAACCGGGATCCGGAAGAGAATGATATAATACAAAAAATAACAGCCTTAAAAGAAGAAGGTTATTGTGATAAAGATATTTCCGTAATTATTTCAAAATTATTCGGCATTTCAAAAAATAAAGTTTATAAACTTTCTATTGAAAATTAAATAAAAAAAAGACGAAATCGGAGAATTTCGTCAGGAAAACAAGTAACAATGTAGTTTAGGCAATAATATTTAATGAATTATAATTTTGTTTTTCATTGTCATCTTTTGAATCGTCATCTTCAATCGGTATATAAAAGGAGAAAGGATTTTGCCCTTTTTTATCTTTATCCGTTGTCTGTGACTCGGTAACTTGTGAATAAGCCATAACCATTTCATTTTTTGCGGTTTCCATTGCGGCTTCTACAGCAATTGTAATCTGCCCGTTTTTGTCTTTTGATGCCATTAAGGTTTGTGCGGCAAGAGAATTCAAATATTGAATATTCGCACTGGCAGCATTGCTAAGCTGT
This sequence comes from Candidatus Gastranaerophilales bacterium, assembly GCA_944323955.1. Taxonomy (GTDB): domain Bacteria; phylum Cyanobacteriota; class Vampirovibrionia; order Gastranaerophilales; family Gastranaerophilaceae; genus Avigastranaerophilus. The sequence continues at coordinate 19,814 of CALUUK010000004.1, forward strand.
ACATCAAAACTTGTTTTAGCTTTTGAGGCTTCAAGAGCCAGATAGGTGTTTGTTCTTTCGGCATATAAATCAGTACCGAGTTGAACTCTGTGAAAGCCTGATAAATTTAATTTGGAAACATCAATAGCTTGCTGTTCACTGTCCGGTTTTAAAATTTGTTCGGATACACGAATGAGAGCCTGACTGTCTATGACAGGTTTTGCATAATTTGCAGAATTTATTATGCCCACATTTAATCCCATTTTTTGCCTTTTCTCCGTTTCCTTACTATTCTTTTATCGGTAATGTAAAATAAATCTTTAGTAAAATATTCGATTTTATTAATAATTGTTAACAATTATCTTGATAAATTCCGTTAAAAAGATAAAAGGTACTTGAAGAAAAAATATGTTTTGAATATTATAATCTTACAGAATAATATTATGTAAAGGAATGTAGTCATGAACCCTATAGTTAAAAATTTAGGCAAAGAATATTTAAATAAAGAACTTCCGGAATTAAATCCCGGTGATACAGTCAGAGTTTTTGTAAGAATAGTTGAAGGAAACAAAGAAAGAACACAGGCTTTTGAAGGTACAATTCTTAAAAAACGCGGCAGCGGTGTAGGTAAAACAATTACGGTAAGAAAAATTTTCCAAGGTGTCGGTGTTGAACGTGTATTCCCCGTATATTCCCCCCGTGTTGAAAAAATCACTATCGTAAGACGCGGTGATGTTAAGCGTGCTAAACTGTATTACTTAAGAGAACGTTTCGGCAAAGCTACACGTATTAAAGAAAAAATAGAAAAGAAATAAGTTAATTTTTAATCAGACAAAAAGCCGTATTCATAGTAATGACTACGGCTTTTTTAAAGGAAATATTATGGAACATATTCACTGGTATCCCGGGCATATTGCAAAAGCAGAAAAAAAGCTGAAAGAACAAGTTAACATCGTCGATGTTATTATAGAAGTTTTGGATGCCAGAATCCCCGAAAGTTCTTCTTATCCTGATATTGAAAGACTTGTGAAAGATAAACCGCGCTTGATATTGTTGAATAAGTCGGATCTGTCGGATACAGAGAAAACTTTGCTTTGGGTAAAATATGTTAAAGAAAAAACTAAATGTCCCGTAATAGCGACAAGTGCAGGCGATAACCGGGATTTGTCAAAGATATTGAATAAGGTAACGGAATTAGGACAGCCCAAAATTATAAAACTCGTACAGAAAGGTTTATTACCCCGCCCGGTCAGGACAATGGTTGTGGGAATGCCAAATGTCGGTAAATCCAGTATTATTAATAAATTGATTAAAAAATCAAAAACAAAGACAGGTGCTAAAGCGGGTGTTACCAGAGATCAACAATGGGTCAGAATTAATCCCAAAATTGATTTGTTGGATACCCCGGGGATAATTCCATTAAAACAGGAAGACCAAAAAAAAGCATATAAATTGGCATTTGTTGATTCAATCGGCGAGAATGCTTATGATGTTGAGGCTGTTGCAAGAATTTTCATAAAAGATGTTGAAGACTTATACCCTGATTATATAAGAAATTATTATAAACTTGAAAATGAAGATGTAACAATTGAAAATATTGCATTAAAACGCAATTGGATAGTACAAGGCGGAAGACCCGATACAAAAAGGTGTTCACAAAATATATTAAATGATTTTCGCTCAGGCAGGCTTGGAAAATTAACCTTGGATAAAAATGAATAAACTATTTGATTTTGATAAAGAAGAAAGCCTTGATTTTGATTATATAATAGGTACAGATGAAGCAGGAAGAGGCCCCGGCGCAGGGCCTGTATTTGCTGCAGCTGTTTGTTTTACTTCCACGAATGAGGCATTGATTCAAAATCTTTCAAAATTAAATGATTCCAAACAAGTTCCCGATAAAATAAGGGAAGAATTGTTTGATATTATTATAAATAACGCCGTTTGTGCTGTATATCAAGGCAGTGTGAAAGAAATAGACCGATTTAATATACTTAGAACTTCACTTTTTACAATGAGAAAAGCATGTTGTGATATTGCGGGTAAACTTGCTTCAAACAAAATTTTAGTTTTGGTGGACGGAAATAAAAAAATTCCTGATTTTGATTTTCCGCAAAAGTTTGTTGTAAAGGGAGATTCAAAATCAGCGGCAATAGCTGCGGCAAGTATAATTGCAAAAGTCGAACGTGACAGATTTATGTCGGAACTTGATAAAAAATTTCCGCAATACGGCTGGGCGGAAAATAAAGGTTATATGACCAAAAAACATCTTGAAGCGGTTGATAAGTACGGACTAACCTGCTGGCACAGAAAAAAATTTTTTGAAAAACATTTTGAAAAATCTAAGCAGCTTTCTTTATTGTAAAAACTTTCAATTAAAAATTAACTCAAAAAGTTCTTTTGTGCTGTAGATATCTTTTGTTATATGAAGTTTTACTCCCAGTTGATTTTCAACATCTCTGACATTTTTTCCGTCCAGAAATTCGGTTGTATAAGGACGCAGAACAACGGAAGGAATTATAACATCTTTAAAACAATTGTTTTTAAGCTGGTTAATAAGATCGTCGGCAGTTATTAATCCTGCAACATTTACATCTTTTCCCCAGAATTCATTTCTTATCGGAACGACTGTTAAATTTACGTTTTGAATTTTATTTAATTCTTCTGCAAACATGAAAAATGCATTTTGGGCGCTTATTGAGCAGGCAACTGTATATTCTTTTTTTGTTTTCGCCGCTTTCGGTACTTTTTTTATCCGTTTGTTGAAATCGTCGATTAAACATCTTAAGGAACCGACTCCGTCTTCAAGCTGTGAGAATCCGTTATAATATTTTCTGTCGGGAAGTTGTTTATTTGCAATCAGAAAAAATTCATCCGATACGCTTGCAATATTCTTTTTTATTTTTTTATTGAAAACTTCAACAATGTCAATGGTTTTAAGTGCAATTTCCTTTGTTACGGGACTTATTTTCTCTTTTCTGTATTTTGTTATTCCTACCGGTACTATTGCTATTGAACCTAATATTTTTTTATATTTCCACAAATCTTCAAGGGTGCGTTCAAGTTCTTCTCCGTCGTTATAGCCCGGGCATAAAACTACTTGAGTATGAATGGGAATATCATTTTCTTTAAGGAAGTCCAATTCTTTTAAAATATTTGCCGCATTTTTGTTCCTGAGCATTTTGCTTCTTAACTCGGGATTTGTGGTATGTACGGAAACGTATAAAGGCCCCAGATACATGCTTGATATACGTTCTTTATCTTTTTTTGTTAAATTTGTTAATGTTACATATGTTCCTTGCAGATATGAAAGTCTGTAATCATCATCTTTTATATACAGAGAGTCTCTGAGTCCTTTTGGCTGCTGATCCACAAAACAAAATAAACAATTGTTTGCACAGGGTTTAATTTTATCAAATATTGCCGATTCAAAGACAAGACCTAAGTCTTCATCAAAATCTTTTTCTATTTCAAAAACTTCTTGTTCTCCTTCAGGCGTTTGTATTTCAAATTCCAATTCTTCTGTTGTTATCATATATTGATAATCAATGTAATCGCGTAATTTGTTCCCGTTTATACTTAAAAGCACGGAACCCGCCTTTATCTCAAGTTCTTCTGCTATGGAATTTTTGATTACTCCCGTAATCTTAGCCGACATATTCAACCTTTAATTTTTTCATATAGTCAATAACCGACTTCATTTCGTTTAAAGTTCTTTTCATAATTTCACGCTGGAAATAATCAAGTTCCAAAAATTCGTCATTGAGCCTGTTTTCAATATCAATACAGTATAAATCTATTTTTTTTCCGGTTTCTTCAATAAACTTTCTTCTGTCATCAATACCTAAAAAGCCCATTGCCGCAAAACGCACTTGTAATTGGGTGTAAAATAATGACGGATTATCGCTTGCCGTTGAAAAAAACATTTCTTTAAAACAGTCAAGTCCATGCCTTGTAATGCCGTAATATGAGAATTTTTTCCCTCCCGGAGAAAATTTTTCCTGAAGCGAAATGGCTCCCATCTTATAAAGTCTTTTTAGTGCGGGATGAAGAGTTCCTATACTTGGTTTTGTATATGCCCCGAATACTTCAATAATATCTTTTCGTATAGTGTAAAGGGTCTTATCCCTTTTTTGAATAGTATATAAAATAAGTATTTCTATCATACCTATACAATATCATAAAACCGCATTTTATGCAGAAAATAAAAAACTTGTTATTACATTTTATTTGTGACAAAATTTATTTGTAGGTGAACTTTGATGACTGAGTATAATCTGGCATATCTTTTAGACGGTAAAGTCTATATTAATTTAACAAACAGCTGCACGAATAACTGTGTTTTTTGCATCCGTAATATAAAAGAAGATGTTGTAGGTACGAATCTGTTTCTGAACAGTGAAAATGTTAAAGCTCAGGATGTCATAGCCCAATTGGAAGAAATTAAAGATAAATTGTCTTCTGAAATTGTCTTTTGCGGCTATGGCGAGCCGATGCTTAAGTTAGATGTAATGAAAGAAGTTGCCGCTTACATTAAAAAAAATTATCCGCATATTAAGCTGAGAGTTAATACTAACGGGCATGCCAATCTGGTATATAAAAGAAATGTTCTTCCGGAGTTAAAAGGCTTGATAGACAAATTTTCCGTAAGTTTAAACGGAGAAAATGAAGAAGTTTATAATAAAATTTCGCTTCCGAATATTGAAGGTGCATATGATGCAGTGAAAGACTTTATAAAAGAAGCGGTTAAAGAAGGGTTTGATACTACGGCTACAATTGTTACCAACTATAAAGATTATAATGTTGATATGCCGAAATGTATTGAAATAACAAAAAATTTGGGCGCTAAATTCAGAGAGCGTCCCTGGATAGAAAACGGTTACTAGATTCTGAATAAATTAGGAGAAGAAAAATGCAGAATGAAATACTGGACAAAATAATGAAACCGAAGTCCATTGCTGTTGTAGGTGCTTCTACAAAACCGAAAACAATCGGTTCGGAGATTATGCAAAGACTTAGAGATTATAAATTTAACGGAAAAGTATATCCCGTAAACCCCAAAGGCGGTATAATTGAAGGATTTCAGGCATATACTTCAATAGAAGAAATCCCGGGAGAAGTGGATTTGGCTGTTATAGTAGTAAATGCTAAATTTGTCCTTGATACAATTGACCAATGTAATAAAAAAGGTGTTAAAGGTTTATGTATTATTACCGCAGGTTTTAAAGAAACAGGTGCTGAAGGTGCAGAAGTTGAAAAACAATTGCTTGCAAAAGTAAGAGAATACGGAATGAGATGTGTAGGACCTAATTGCTTAGGTGTATTAAATACAAATCCTGACATTATGATGGACGCAACATTTGCGGAATCACTTCCAATAAGAGGCGATATCGGTTTTGTATCACAATCGGGCGCTCTGGGCGGCGGTATTTTGAATATATTGAAAGATTTAAATCTTGGTTTTGCACAGTTTGTTTCAATCGGTAATCAGGCTGATGTTAATGCGGAAACAATGCTTGAATACTGGGAAAATGATGATGATGTTAAACAAATTTTATTGTATATGGAATCAATTCAAAACCCTGCTAATTTTAGAAAATTGGCTTCCAGAATTACAAAGAAAAAACCTATTTTGGCATTAAAATCAGGAAGAAGTGCCGCAGGTGCAAGTGCCGCTTCTTCTCATACGGGTTCTTTGGCAGGCGCTGATAAAGCTGCCGCAGCTTTATTGAAACAATCAGGTGTTATAAGAGAATTCTCTTTAAAGAACTTATTTGCAAATGCAAAAGCATTTTCAAATTGTCCTATACCTCAAGGTAACAGAGTGGCAATTATCACAAACTCGGGCGGCCCCGGAATTATGGCAACAGATGCTATCTGCGAAAGCGGTATGCAAATGGCAAAAATTACGGATGCTACAAAAGAAAAATTAAGAAGTTTCCTGCCGTCTGCCGCTTCCGTTAAAAATCCCGTTGATATGATTGCTTCGGCACCTATCGAACATTATACACAAACGCTTGAAACTGTTATTGCGGATGAAAATGTTGATATGATTATGGTAATTTACTTGCCGTTTTTGGGATTAAAAGATATTGACGTAGCTGAAGCATTAATGAAAATTAAAGCAAAAAATCCTACGAAACCTATTGTCGGTGTATTTATGACTACAAGTGATTTCTTTACAAAGATTTCAAATATGGAAGTTAATATGCCATTTTATATGTATGCTGAAGAAGCTGCAGAAGCATTATTGAGATTGGATGAACAAAGACAATGGATGGCAAAACCCGCAGGCAAAATACCTTGTTATGATGTAGACAGAAAGAAAGCTGCCGAAATTATAAAAGGTTCAATAGATGAAGGCAGAGACCAGTTAACAACTCGTGAATCTATTGATGTACTTGGTGCATACGGTATCAGAGTTTGTAAATCGGGATTTGCAACAAATATTGATGAAGTTGTAACTGTCGGTAATTCAATCGGATATCCTGTTGTAATGAAAATGACATCAAAGACAACATCTCACAAAACCGATGTAGGCGGTGTGAGAGTTAATATTCAATCGGAAGAACAATTAAGAGAAGAATATAATGACTTAATTGCAAAATTAACCGAAAAAGGATTAATTGACGGTCTTGAAGGCGTAATCATTCAGGAAATGGTAAAAGGAAACCGTGAAATGGTTTGCGGTATTGCAACAGATCCTCAGTACGGGCCGATGATGATGTTTGGTTTAGGCGGTGTGTTTGTAGAAGTTATGAAAGATGTAACTTTCAGAATTGCTCCTTTAACAGACGAAGATGCTATGGATATGATTAAATCGGTTAAAGCATACAAACTTCTTCAAGGGGCAAGAGGTACAACACCTGCTCAAATGGAACAAATTCAAGAAACCTTATTGAGATTATCTCAATTGGTTACTGATTTTAAATTCATTGATGAACTTGATATTAACCCGTTATTGATATCAGAAAAAACAGGTGAAGGAATTGCCGTTGACGGTCGTATCAAAGTTAGAATGAAAGAAGCACAGGAAGTATTAAAAGACTGTTGTTCCTGCGGATGCTGCGGCTAATAAGATTATAATCTTTGATAAAAGGGAGAAACTGATTAATCAGTTTCTCCCTTTTTCATTGTTTTAATTTGATTATATATATAGAATATTAATGCTAATCAATTTTTTCAAATTTTATTTTGAACTCGTTAATTTCACGTACAAAAAGTAAATCAGGATATTTATCACTTTTGTACAAGACCATAATCTGTTTATCATTTGCGTTTGTACAATTGATAATATCTTCCCGAAGTACTTCGTATGTTTTTCCGTTTTTTATGTTTCTATACTTTTTGGAAGACATAAATATACTCGTGCTTGAAAATATAGAAGCCGCCGTTGAGGGCACGGTATCTCCATAAATTAGCGGTTTTACCTTTTGCTCTTTCATTACCTTCCATATTTTTTACAATAACCGCCTTCATCTTGAAGCCGATTTCGCGCATTTTATTTGCACAATCCGAACCTAAAGGTACAATTTCTCCGTTTGCGTATTTATCACCTATTATCAGTGCTGCAAATCTGCCTTTTTCAAGCATATCATATCCGTTTTTTGCAACCTGCGCGAAAAGTTCATAAAACTCTTGTGTGGATGAACAGTTGGATAAATCTTCTTTTCTGTCCGAAAATTTGATAATATCATCATACGGAGGGTGTAAAACCAAAAATTGCGCCTGCTTTTCCCTCATAATATCGAGTCTTGCCTGAATTTTTTCTTTTACCGTATCCGAGGCACTGTTCGCGCATATTAAGTTTACATCCGTAACCAACTCTTTTTCCGAAAATTTCTTTTTGACATTTTCAACCTGTTCGGGTTTAAGTTCAACGCCGATGCATCTTCTGCCCATGTTTAGCGCTTCTATTGCGGAAGTACCCGAACCTAAAAACATATCCAGCACAACATCGCCTTTTTTTGTAAATCTTTCATAAAGCTGCTGCGCTATTTGAGGAATATAATTGCCGTGATATTCGTTTGAATGCCCTCTTGTGTTGTCTCTCGAGGCAAATTCCCACCAAGTATCGGTTTTTATGTGCGGATATTCTTTCCAGCTGTTTAAGTCAATGTCACTGTATGGCTTTGTCTTAACCTTTTTTACTACCCGCAAATCGGGTTTTTGTTCTTCAATTTTTATTCTTTTTGTATTATTTAATCTTGCCATACATTTCCCCAAATAAATACTATATTCATCTGTTTAGTATATAAAAATGCGGAATTTTTCGTATCATACATATTATTGATTTATTCAATAACTTGAATTTTTCGTAAAAAACCTTAAATTCTGAAAGTATTCGGGTTTTCCCGCTAAATAAAAAATACAACATATATATGATGCTCATACATGTAAAAAAATATATTGTATTCCTATAAGCAGATTAGGGCGTAAGATGACGGATTTAGCTACAAAGAAAGATATAAGGACGATTAACGGAGCTGATATAGCCATAGGCTATCAGTGGTTTTATACTAATTTGTACAAAAAATTGGTTGAAAACAGTGAAAAATTCTTTGGCAGACCCTTTTCAATACGTTTTATGGGCGTATCAAGTGATGAAAATATTCTGTTTTACGGCGATGAATATTTTGTAAATAAATTGCCGATAACATCTTCGGCTGACTTTAACGTGAAAATTTCGGCAGATGTAATAAAATTTTTACTCGACGAAGCACTTGGTGCTTCTGAGAATAAATTCAATCTTAATAATCTTACGGATATTGAAGCCGGAGTTATAAAATCTTATATTATTCGTTTATACAAAGGTGTTCAGGAAAATCTGGTAAAACAGGAACTTCCGAAACAACTTGTTCAAAATTATGAAAATCTTAATTTTACGTTCTTTATCAGAGAAGGGGAAAAACATATAGGTAAAATTATATTTCGTATTCCCGAATATGTAATACCTAAGATTGAGCCTGCTAAAAGAAATGAGGTATTTTCAATAGATGATTTTAAAACTACAAAAGCGCTTTTGAAATTAAAGCTCGGAAGCACAAAAATATCTTTGACGGATATAAAAAACATAGAGAACGGCGATATTATAGTGCTTGAGAACAGTAATATAAATAAAATGTCGGTAGTATGGAAAGATGCGGAAACGCAGTTTAATATAAACCCCAACCCGTCATTAATAATAAGTATTAACAGTAACGGAGGCAATGAAATGGAAGAAGAAACAAGTACAAAATCTCAAAATATGTGGGATTCTATCCTTGTTGACGTAGTTGCGGAATTTGATAACGTTAAATTAACACTCGGGGAATTAAAACAAATTTCTGAAGGTTTGGTTATTGATGTCGGATCCGTATATGAAAATAAAATAAAATTACGGGTAGAAAATCAAATTGTGGCAACGGGCGAGCTCGTTATATTAAATGACAGATACGGTGTAAGAATAGAAGAAGTGAAAAAAAGCAAAGAAATAAAAAGTTCAAAACAAGCTGATGCCGCACCGCAAGCAAAGAAAGCCGCCGCAGCGCAGCCCCAAGCAAAAAAAGAAAAACAACCTGACAGTGCAAAACAAGGTGATGAAAACTTTGATTATTCGGATTTTGAAATTGAAGACGAAAGTATTTAAGGATGCATATGAACACTTATATTATGAATTTTATAGTTTATACCTTTGCAATGATAGGCTTTTTGCTGATGGTTTTATTTGTATATAAAAAAGCTGTCTATAGTGCACCTGTTAAGAATAATAAAAATATACTTAATGTTGAGACGTCAATGAAATTGTCTCCGACAAAAACAATATATGTAATAAATGCAGGAAAAGAAAGATTTTTGATTGCGGGAGATACCGCAAATACCACAATGCTTGCAAAACTTGAGAATACGGATTTTGAACCGGGCAATTTTTCTGCAAATACACTGCAGCGTCAGGAGGAAATCCTGCACACGACATCGGATAGTAAGAGGTAAAAAATGGAAGCATTATTAAAAGATTTAAGTCCCGTACTTCAACTGTTGGCAGTAATGGCAATGTTCTCAATGCTGCCGTTTATGTTCGTTTGTATGACGAGTTTTCTGAGGTATGCAATTGTTTTCGGATTTTTAAAACAAGCGCTCGGTGCCCAGCAAATACCACCTGCTATAGTTCTTGTAGGTCTTTCAATGATATTGACTTTCTATACTATGGCTCCCGTATTTCAACAAATGTATGAAGTAGGTTCTAAACCATATCAGGAATCAGGTTCAATGGTTCTTGCAATATCCGAAGGTTCAAAACCGTTGAAAGAATTTATGCTTAAACAAACAAGAGAACAGGATTTGGCATTTTTTGTACAACTTGCAAGAAAAGAAGCTCCCGAAAGTGTTGAAGATATTACAATATGGGAAGCAGCTCCCGCTTATATATTAAGCGAACTTAAAACTGCTTTTGAAATCGGATTTATAATTTTTATTCCGTTTATTGTTTTGGACCTTGTTGTTGCAAACGTATTGTTAGCATTGGGGATGTTTATGTTATCTCCGACAATTGTTTCTTTGCCGTTTAAACTGCTGATATTTATAGCTGTTGACGGCTGGGGGCTTGTTGTGAACGGACTTGTAGGCAGTTATAACTAAGGGTTATTTATGGAAATTTTAATAGAATATTTTGCAAAAGGTTTGATGACAATGCTTATGATAACGATGCCGTGTGTATTGACCGCAGCGGCTATCGGTCTTATTGTTGGTATTTTGCAGGCTGTTACTCAGGTTCAGGAACAAACGATAGCCGCTGCTCCTAAAATTTTTGCCGTATTTCTTGTTATTATTTTGCTTGGAACCGGATATTTAAGGCTTTTAACCAATCTTTTTCATGAAGGCTCATCCATTGCATTTAATGTAATTCCTAAAAATGACGCATTTGTTTTGCCTGCGGATTATTATAATTATACAAAACCGTTTATTGATGAAATGAAAACGGATTATAAAAAAGATATGGTTCCGATGTCAACGATTTTAAATTCCCCGTCAAGAACTATGGGAAATGATAAAAAAGACAGATTCAGCGTTTTAAGAAACGGTGCGGTTGAAGTTCCCGCTCCGAATCTTGTTGAAAGAAAAACCATAATGGAAAACAGAAGATAATTTCGGTAAGATAAAATGCTAGATACTATTTTAACAGAGTTTCCTAAATATTTTCCCGAAATAAACGGAGCCTTGGCTGCGGGAGTTCCCGTTTTTGCAAGAGTTGCCGGATTGATGAGAGCAACACCGTTTTTAAAGAGAACAGAAATTCCTACGATTGCAAAAATAGGATTTGCTTTTATATTTACGGTAATGCTGTGTATGTTTTTAAAACCTGCTCCGCCTACAAATGAAGTGTCGATGTTATATTCCATAATTGTTAATTTTATATGCGGTGCAATAATAGGGTTTGTAATTAATTGTATTATTCAGGCGATTGAAGCCGGAGGTGATATGATTAACAGCCAGCAAGGTTTAACCGCAGCGACGATTATGGATCCTTCAAGTTCTTCTCAGGTCTCTATTATGGGGAAAATATTCGGTATTCTGGCAATTATAATTTTTCTGCAAATAGGCGGAGCTTATTGGACTTTTAACGCGTTTATAAGAAGTTTTGAAATATTTCCTATATATTCATACGCTATTCCGCTTGACAGTATAATAAATATGCCTTATCTCGTGAAGATTACTTCAAATGTTTTATATGTAGGATTACAAATAGCCTCACCGGTTCTTATTGCTACTTTGGGACAGGATATTATACTCGGGGTTATTAACAGAACCGCCCAGCAGGTTCCGGTTTTTCAGATGAGCTTTATGTTTAAGCCGGGGCTCGGTGCCGTAATTTTAGTTATTATTATGCCTAATATGCTTAATATTATTGAAGATTATTTCCTGTCGTTTTCAAATATATTTTAATTTTTATTCTAATTAAAATAATCGCAAATAAGTTCTTTTTTTGCAGGTTTTACTTTTTTTATTAATTTATTCAGAAAAGAGACATCTTTTTTCATCAACTTGTCGCGCAATATTGCTTTTTCAATTAAAAGTTTATTAAAAGATTCATTTAATGCCGTTTTTTCATCGGTTAAGTGGGGCTTTATTGTTAATAATTTCATTTTACAGCTTTGTATTGCGTCTTTAATTTCCTGGGCTTTTTTTCTGTTCATAAATTGCTTTCCTAATTGTGTATGCAGATATCTAACCATTTCATTTACTGTTTTATAATAATAAATTTTTAGTTGAAATAATTCCCCCAAAAAGTTTAAAAACTTAATTAAAATGTAAACTATTATTGTATTTTTGGTGTAAATTTTTGATATACTTGAATAAGATGAAAAAAGACAATATAAAAAAAATACTGATAATACGCTTAAGTGCACTGGGTGATACCATTCATACTCTGCCGATGGCGCTTGCAATAAAAAAACAATATCCCGATGCACAAATTGATTGGGTTGTTGAGGATAAAGCATCTAAATTTATTATTAATAATCCTCTTATAACGAATGTATATGAACTTCCTAAAAAAAGATGGAGCCGGAATAAAAATAAAGCAGCAAATTTAATTGAATTTATTCAAATAATAAAAAGAATAAGAAAAGAAGAATATGACATTGCACTTGACCCCCAGCAGCTTTTTAAAAGCGGTATTATTCTCGGTCTTTCGGGTGCAAAAAGAAGGATTACTCTTGACGGCGGGAGAGAGTGTTCTTTCTTGTTTGCAAATGAAATAATAAAAACCGGTAAAAAACCATTTGATATTAATTATCATGTAGTTAAAAGAAATCTTGATATTGCAAGGTATCTGGGCTGCAAAGAGCTTAAAGCCGAATTTGTAATTCCCGACTTTAAGGAAAGTGTTTCACCGAATATTAAAAATATAATAAAAAATCTTGATGATTCAAAAAAAACCGTTGTAATTGCTCCTGCAACAACCTGGTATAATAAACATTGGACAAAAAACGGCTGGCAGGATGTTATAAATAATTTAAAAGATAAATATAATATTCTTATAACCGCGTCCGAGAAAGAAAAGGAACTGATATATAAAATTCTTTTCGGAGCGGAAAATAACGGAAATATATATGATTTGTCGGGAATGACTTCTTTGGGCGATTTAGTTTACATATATAAACATTCTGATATGGTTATAAGCCCCGATTCCGGCAGTGCGCATGTCGCCTGGGCTGCGGGGGCTCAGTCTATAATAACACTGTTTTTTGCCACTTCCGAAAAAAGAACGGCTCCATACGGAGATAAATATTTTTCAATCTCACCAAATATCAAATGCCATCCCTGTATGAAACGCAAGTGCCAAAACAGAGCATTTCCGTTGGATTGCGTGTATAAAATTACTCCTGATCAAATTATAAATATTGTAAATAATGTTTTACAAGAATAATAAATCGGGTATATAATATGTAAACAAGATTAATTCGGATAGGTTTTCGTGAATATATTCTCTGGATTAAAAGATATCTTAGGTCAAATAAATAATATAGATGGAGCAATATACGCAAAGGGTAAGGATCTTGCCGACGTATATGCGAAAAATATTGTTCTGGAAGAGGAAATTGCCGCAAGAACAAAAGAACTTGAACAGGCAAATCAAACTATTTTAACTCTTAACAGTGTCTGGGATATGATGAATTCTTCTCAGCCGCTTTCCAGTATGCTTAATAAAATTGTAAGTATTTTGCACAATGAAATGGGATATCAATTCGTTGCAATTTTGAAGTTACACGATGAAAATGTTGATGCACCTTATTTTTCTGCAATGTCTGTGTCTTCACACTCTAATATAGAAAAAATATTTAATCTTATGGGGTTAGATATTGATACATATAAGATTCCTTATGTGGGAAATTCAATAGTTGCAAAGGCAATTAATGAAAAACAAATATATTCGACTCCGGATATGGACGGCGTAATAGGTATGTTTTTCCCTTCTTTATCAAAAGAACAAAAAGATGAATTTATGAAGTTAATACAGTCCAAAATATTTTCTATTGTTCCTTTGGTAAGTAAACAAAGTGATTATAAAGGCTGCGTTATTGTAACATCAGAGCGCAATGATATTACGGATACCGAAAGCAATTTTTTGACTCTTTATGCAAATCAGATAGAGCTTGCCATAGTGGTTGCAAAATTGTTTGAAGAGGTTCAGAAACAGGCAATTACCGACCCGCTTACGGGCTTATATAACAGAAGATATTTTGAAGATAATGTTGTAAAAGAAGCCGAAAGGTCATTAAGACTTAAACAGCCGTTTTCACTCATCTCTATGGATTTGGACTTTTTGAAAAAAATTAATGATACATACGGTCATCAATATGGTGATATTGCTATTAAAACAATAGCAAATGTTTTAAAAACAGAGGCACGCTCTATTGATATTCCTGCGAGAATAGGCGGTGAAGAATTCAGTCTTATGCTTCCCGGGGTTGACTCAAAAGGTGCATATATCGCAGCGGAAAGAATAAGAAAATCAATTGAAAGTCAGGAACTTGAAACAATCGGCGGTATTACCGCAAGTATAGGTGTAGCTACGTTTCTTGAACATTCTGATCGTATAGACGAGCTTGTTGAGTTTGCCGATCAGGCAATGTATAAGGCTAAAATAAACGGACGTAATCAGGTGCAGATAGCACAAAGAGATTGCGAAATAAACTGGCAGCAGGTTGCCGTTGAAACTTTCCTTGATATTCTTGTTAAAAAACGTATTCCTGTAAGTGATGAACTCGCGGAAAGTATGGAAGAAAAACTTAATGCGATAAAAACCGTGGGCAAAAATTCGAAAGATGTCCTTTATACCATTGTGGATATGATTTCTCAAACATATAATCAAATGTATAAAGCGGGAACTACCAAATCTAAACTTCTTTTAGCTGTTATGCTTGCAAAAAGACTTGATTTACCGACGGAAGAAATTGATAAATTAAGGCTGGCAATTCTTTTGTATGACATCGGTAATATCATGATTCCCGAAGAAATTTTTAATAAAAAAGAACCGTTAACGGAAAAAGAACGAGCTATTATAAAACAGCATCCGATTATTGCGGCACGTGAAATATTAAAACCGATATCAAATATCCAGGATATTATTCCCATAATTGAAAGCCATCATGAGAACTGGGACGGAAACGGATATCCGCAGCATAAATCCGGAATGGATATACCCATTACTTCGCAGATAGTTTTGCTGGTTGATTCTTTCTATGCAATGACCCAGGACAGACCCTACAGACAGGCTTATACAGTCGATGAAGTTATGGAAATAATAAAAGAACAAGCAGGCAAAAGATGGAATGAAAAACTCGTTGAAGATTTCATTTACATTATAAAAAATGAACCGTCGAGATAATATTATTCGTCAATACTGAAAACGGATTGACCTTGTTCTTCTTTTATGGCTGTTTCAAGCAGAATGTATGTCATATATGCTCCGAGAGCAACGGCTTTCGGGTCTAAATCAGTATTTTGTGCAGCTTCAATTATCGCTTGATTTATCTCAGGATTTTCATCTTTTATATAATGAATCATTTTTTTTCTCCAAGAACGAACATCTTGGAAAATTTCTGCGAAGCATAATGAAGATTGTTCCGGAGTTATAATTGGAAGCATATTTCCCTCTCTGCTTATTATTAATTGCAATTATATTAACAAACTTACAGCCTTGCATCATATAAGAAGAGTAATTGTTATTTTTCACCCATAATTTTTTTGATTTTTGCTGCGCATTCATCACAATATGTACATTCAACACCGCATTGTGAAGCACATTTGTCACCATTTTTTATGAATCGTTTTATATCCGGTAAATATGGCATTACATCTTTTAATTTGACATCATCACTATATCTTGAAGCCATTAAAAATATCTGATTCAAGAAGAATTGGAAAGACATATTTGATTTATTGACATCATATTCAACACAGTCCAAATAATTTCTCAGAAAATATGTATATGTAATATTAGCTCTTAGCGGCCATGCTGTCATTTTGAATGAACGAATACCGGCATCTTGATAATATGCAAGAGTCCATGGATATATTTTATTCGGTTTACATATATCAACAATATTATCTCTTACTTTACTGCAATCAAAAAATTTAAAGTCTGATGAGTCATGAGAAACTCTGGCAGGACAACCCATAATGCAGGGTTCTTGAGTTATTACTTCAAGTTTTTTGTCTGGAAAGAGTTTATGCATATTTCGCATAAACGGGAAATTGCGATTTTCATCAATAGCTAAGTCAAACCCTTTTATGTTCGGATAATTCTTTACCAGATTAATATATTGTAATGTATTATGAAACTCAAATGCCGTTGATGCATATAAATCAAATTTATGTTTATATTCGTTTATAAGAGTGGCAACTTGTGTATTTCCAACTTTTATATTTTTGCATCCATAATCATGAAGGAAATCAAGCAGTTCATAGAACTTTTTTGCTCTAAATCTAAAATCGCGGCCTGAAAATGCTTTTGGCGAATTTAGCAAATAGATAAATTCAAATCCTTTTTTCTGTGCATATTTAACATATTTTCCAAAATCGGCATATGATTTTATGTCGTTATTTACACCTCTCTGACAGGCAAAAAATCCGTTGAACTCGCCTGCAAACGGGAGAGGCATGTTGTTATAGACTGTTGTAATTTTTGATTTCTTGTATAGGTTATTCATTGCCTCCATTTCATCAATTAGGTCATAGTTAAATGGCAGCGGAGTTGAAATTTCAAATTTTTTCTTTTGCACCGGCATTTCCGTGTCATAATCATGATTATTTCCTTCCGGAATATTTTTTGAACAACCCGTAAGTCCGACAGCAGCTGCTCCTGCAACTAGTAACCCTGATTTTAATAATTCTCGTCTATCCATATAAATATATTTCCCCGATTTTGAAAAGATTTCTCTGTCAGAATAATTCTATCATAGCATTTAATCCTTGTCAAAATAGGGATTTAGGTATATTTACGGTGTCTACGGTTGATTTTTATTTAAATAAAAAAAAGGGACAATTTGTCCCAAACAATTCGGAATGTAAAAGAAAATCAATTTACTATCCATCGTGTTATTAGTAAGTGTGTAAGTAAGGTATGTATGTATGAGTATTTAAAATAATTTTTTTTAATTTGGTAATAAAAATTTGTACGCGTACTTTTGTTACCGTTCTCCGACAAAATTCTGCAGTCGTTAATTTGATTTTTTCTCTTAATATCTTGTGTTTTTGATGTTTGTGATTTATCTCTCACACTTATATAAAGTATTTTTGATATAAAAAATTGCTAAATCGTAAATAAAAAGTATATATTTTGCTTAATATTTTGTAATAAACCGGCAGTTATGCAATTTCAACTTTGAGAGGAAATTGTTTGATATATATCTTATAAAGAGCTTCTGCGCCAAGTTCATTAAATGCAATAATTTCACTTTTTAGCACTTTATTTGCAAGTAGTGCTGCAATTCCTCCGGGGATTGTAAAGTATTTTGAGCCGGTTTTTTTTATTATTTTTTTGATTTCTTCACTTCTGGAACCTTTGCCTATTGTTGCAATAAGTCCTTTCTCATAAAGCAAAGCAGCATATTTATCCATTCTTGATGCCGTAGTCGGACCAATAGAGCCTGTTATTGTATCGGGTTTAGGCGGGCAGGGGCCTGCATAAAATATTATTTTATCTTTAATATCAAACGGAAGCGGTTCATTGTTTTTGATTAAATTTACAAGTTTTTTATGTGCCATATCTCTGGCTACATATATCTGTCCAGTCAAAAGAATATTTTCTCCCTTTTTTAAAGTTTTAATGGTTTCAATATCGGTTGCTAATATTTCTTTTCCTGCGGATTTTGTTTCTTCAATTTCAGTAAAGTCAGGTTTTTTGTGATGATAAAAAATTTTATTCTCACGAATTGTACAGCTTGAAAATCTGTCAGAGTGACAATTTATGGTTATGGCTGCGGGCATGCAGGCAATGTGAGTTGCGGCAGACAGAAGTTTAATATCTAAGATATAACAATCTTTGTATTTATCAGGAGCTTTTTCATTTACATAACTTTTAATTTTCCCGGCAAGAGTGAGTTCTTGTTTTGTGAACTTGTCCGTAACCAGAGCTTTTTTTGATAAAATCATTGCTCCGTCCGAACTAAGTCCTATACCGAGTCCTATAAACATGGGAGGACAGGCATTTTCTCCGGCGGAGATGATTAAGTCTCCGATTTTTGCAATTAATTCTTCTTCTCCTGTTGTCGGCAAAAACATTTCAAGTTTTGATTTGTTTTCGGAACCGGCTCCTTTTATAAGCACTTTTATGTTAATTTCATCTCCTTTTACAATGTTTGTATATATTATTGCAGGAGTGTTCGTTGTTGTATTTTCTCTGTCAAAGACGGCATTTTTAACGACTGATTTTCTGAAATAGTTTTCCCTGTAACAGTTTTCAACAGCATGATTAATTGTTTCTTCCAATAAATCTCCGGAAAGATTTACATTTTGTCCTATTTCAAGAAAAACAATTACCTGTCCCGTATCCTGACATAGGGGCATTTTTTCTTCATATGCAATTTCAGCATTTTTGAGAATTGTACGCAGAAGATTTTTTGTTTCACTGTTTTTTGCATTTTTTAGTGCAGATAATATTTTTGAATATACATCGGCATTTAAACAAGTATTTGCATCAAAACACAGTTTATATACAGCTTCTTTTATCAAGTTTGTTGAAATTTCACTCATAAAATAATGATATAATTTCGTAAGATGCTTGTAAAGAAAATCCGTAAAATATTATAGTTCTGTTTTGTGTATAATAGTCAGGGAAGGTAAATATGCCGCATTTTCTTATTAATACAAAAAATATCAGGGATAATATAATTACCGTTGAGGATAAGAATTTATACAGACACATTATAAAAGTAATGCGTTCAAAAGCGGGACAGAGAATAATGTTTCTCGATGAAAATGAGATGCAATATGAAACTGTTTTAACTGAAATTAATGCTTCTTCTTTTTCGGCGGAGATAAAAGCATCATATCGTTCAAAGAGAAAATTACCATTGAATTTGTATATAGCGCAGAGTGTATTAAATTCCGATGCACAAATAAGCAGCATACAAAAAGCAACGGAACTGGGTGTTAAGGGAATTATTCCTTTGTATACCGATAATTGCAGTGTTAAAGAATCTGTTATTGCCGCAAAAATTGATAAATGGCAAAAAATTGCGTCAGAATCCGTTAAACAGTGCGAAAGAGCGGATATCCCCGCGGTATGTGAACTGTCATATTTGAAAGATGTTATAAATCAATATGACAGAGTTATTGTTTTTGCGGAGAAATATACGGATAAAAACTTTTTTGAATATATAAAAGAAAACCCGATATCAAAAGAGCAGAGTATTTTGATTATAATAGGCCCCGAAGGCGGTTTTTCAGAAACCGAATTTAGTTTCTTTAAAGAAAAAAATATTCCTTTAATAACATTGGGAAATCTTATATACAGGGCGGATACAGCACTGACGGCGGCCCTTACGACGGTAATCAACGGAGTTTTGTATGGATAAGTTAATACAAAAGATACAAAATGACAGTGTGATAAAATTAATTGCGCCATATTTAAAAAATCGAAAGGCATATATTGTCGGCGGATTTGTGCGTGATACCTTGATGGATAAATCAAGCTCCGATAGGGATTTGATTGTGTTTGAAGATGAATTGGAGCTTTTTGCAAAAGATTTGGCTGATAAAATTGATGCTTATTTTATTGAACTTGATGCCGTGAACAATATATATCGTCTTGTTTTGGAAGATAAAATCAATTATATCGATATAACCAAACCGTTTGAAAATGATTTGGAAAAAGATATAAAAAGGCGCGATTTAACAATCAATGCCATTGCCTATGATATTAACAAGCAGAAGTTTGTTGATTTGACAGGCGGTATACAGGATATTAAAGACAGGGTAATTCGCGGGATTTCAGATAAGAATTTTGAAGATGATCCTCTGCGTCTTGTCAGAATTTTCAGATTTTATGCTCAAACCGGATTTGAAATTGTGCCGGAACTTGGTGAAATTGTCAGAAAAATGGCATACAGAATTCATGAACCGGCGAAAGAGAGAATCAGAGTTGAGCTTTTAAAATTGTTTGAAGGTGATTTTACCCATGAAGCCCTTATAAAAATGGATGAGGGCGGGTTAATAGAAGAAATATTTCCTATTTATAAAGAGGTAAAAAAAATTCCTTCAAATACTCATCATCACCTTGATTTATTTCATCATCTTGTCGAAACGGTTAATCAGATACAAATTAAGTATAATGAAGCTGATGATGAAACGAAAAAATATTTGAATTCTTATAGATTTGGCAGTACGAAGCAAATTGCCTTTTTAAAGCTGGCAGGATTTTTGCATGATATAGGTAAGCCTTGCTGCTGGACTATTGAAGAAGATACGGGCCGGCACAGATTTATTAAGCATGATGAAATCGGTTCAAAACTTGTTCTCCCCATACTTAAAAGCCTGAAATTTTCAAATAAGCAGATTGAATATATAAAAAATCTTATCAAATATCATATTTATCCTTCAAGTATGGTGTGTGCCGCAGATGTAAACGAAAAGGCATATATGCGTTTTTACCGTAAGATGGGAGAAAATGTTACCGATATAATTATCCTTGCCATGGCTGACAGACTATCGGCACAGGGAGTACAGGTAACAAAAGAAATGACTGAAAACAATATAAATATGTTGACAAAGTTATTAAAAGATTATCAGGAAATAAAAAAAGACATAAAGCCGCTGCCTAAGCTCCTTGACGGAAGAGACATTATGGAAATATTGCAAATTAAACAAGGACCAAAAATCGGGGAAGTCATTTCTGCGTTAAAAGAGGCACAAATGTCAGGCGGCGTTAATACAAAAGAAGAAGCCATTGATTTTGTTAAAAATATAAAAAGTCAAATTATTAATTCTTAACACCCGGTTTGGCTTTTTTGCAAAAAAGAAAATTTTTATTTATAATTCACATGTACAATAAAAAAGGTATAAATATGAATTCAGTAGTAATAGTAGGAAGAGCGGGGCAAGATCCCGAAGTTAAATATTTTGAATCCGGTAAAGTAAAGACAACATTTTCTGTTGCCGTTTCAAGATGGGACTATAAAACAAAAGCTGAAACTACGGATTGGTTTAATATAGAGTTGTGGGATAAATCTGCCGAAATTGCAGGTGAATATGTAAAAAAGGGTCGTCAGGTGTGTATTGACGGACGCCTTGTTTCAAATAAATGGACGGGGCAAGACGGCGAACAAAGAGAACGCTTTATTATAAGAGCAAATTCCATGAGAATGCTCGGAAGTAAAAACGATAACTAGGTCTTTTTATGAACACATCCAATTATATAGCTGTTATTGCTGATGATTTAACCGGAGCAAATGATACGTCTTTGCAGTTTTTTATTCAGGGCTGTAAAACGCAGGTTTCCTCGGGTGAAGATATTTCTATTGATGAAAATTTGGAAACGGAAGTTTTTGCAATGTCAACGGAATCAAGAAATATTGCTCCCGAACTTGCCGCACAAAAGGTTAAAAATGCTGCTTTAAATGTTATAAAAGAGTATAATTTTGAATACGTCTATAAAAAAATAGATTCTGTTTTAAGAGGTAATATAGGGATTGAAATAATAACTCTGCTGGAGTCATTGGAGTATGATGCGGCAATTATATATCCTGCTTTCCCGAGTGAAGGAAGAACCACAATAGGAGGATATCATCTTGTGAAAGGTATTCCTCTTCAAAGAACAGAGGTTTCACGTGATCCGGCTTTTCCGATAACGGAATCAAACATAATAAATCTATTAAAAAACCAGCTTGAACCAAAACAGGCAGAATTGGTGGATTTAATAAGCCTTGATACCGTTATGAAGGGTGCAGGTCCTATATTGACAAGATTGCATGAACTTATAGCAAAAGGTAAAAAACTTATTGTTGCTGACGCGGTTTCAACAACTGATTTGGAACAGATTTCTTTAGCTGTTGTAAAAAGCAGCTATAATATCCTTCCTTGCGGAAGCGCAGGGGCTGCTCAGGCATTAAGTAAACTCTGGCACAGCGATGGTGAAGAAAAAGTCTTTGATAAATATCAAATTCCCGTGCTTCCTAAATTCGTTGTTTCAGGCAGTGCCACTGATTTAACGGCTTCCCAAATAAAAAGACTGCAGGATAATGACAGTATTGAAAATACTTATTTTATCTCAGTTAAACCCGAAAATATATTTTCTGATGACTATAAAGAATTGGCACAAAGAGTAATTAATAATCTGAAAAAAGATAATACAGTGATTGTTCATTCTTCAAATCTTATGGAAAACAGTGAAGAGATATCTTCTTTATTAATTGAAAATGAAATTACACGTGAAAAATTTATATCGAAAATATGTGATTATCTTGCTGCCGTAACGCGGGTTGTAATGTTTCAAAGACAGGCGGTTCTTATAACCGTGGGCGGAGAAACATCATATAAATGCTGCTGTGCAATAGGAAGCCAAAACTTGCAGATTATTGATACCGTTGCACCTGCTATTCCTTTGGGCGTTGATCGTAAAGGTCAGCTCATCGTAACAAAATCAGGAAATTTAGGTACTCAGAATACTTTAATTGATATTATAAAATATTTTGAACAGGATAAATAATGAAAAAAATTGCTATAACTCTCGGGGATGTTAACGGAATTTCCCCCGAAATAACAATAAAGGCTTTGAATTTTTTGGATTTACCGAAAGATAAGGTTGTTCTTATCGCTAACAGCGGAATATTAGATTTTTACAGGGGAAATTATGATTTAAGTCTTGAAAAAGATTATAATATTATTGAAATCCCGTTTGATAAAAATAATATAAAACCGGGAGAAGAAACTGAAGAATCGGGAGAGTTCGCATTTAAAGCACTGGTCAAGGCTTGTGAACTTGCTCAAAATAAAGAAATTGATGCTATTGTAACTGCACCCGTGTCTAAAAACGCATTAAAAATGGCGGGACATAATTATTCCGGACAAACGGAAATTCTGGAACAATATCTTGCCAATACAAATCAGCATGCAGAAATGTTATTCGTTTGTGAAAAATTTTGCTTATATTTATTTACAAGGCATATTGCCCTGTCAAGTGTTGCACAGTATATAACAAAAGAAAACCTGGTAAATAGAATAACGTATTTAAATGAAAGTTTAAATATACGGCTTAAAATACAAAATCCCCGTTTCGCGCTGTGTTCTTTAAATCCCCATGCCGGCGAAAAAGGAATGTTTGGTTATGAAGAAATAAATGAGATAATTCCGGCTATTGAAGAGCTTCGCAATTCGGGAATTGATATAGAAGGGCCTTTTGCAGCAGACAGCCTGTTTACGGACTGTTATAACGGCAGTGCAAATTATAATTGTTATATAGCACTTTACCATGATCAGGGGTTGATTCCCATAAAATTGATGGAACGCTACAGTTGTGTAAATACAACAGTAGGGCTTGATGTTCTCAGAACATCGCCTGCCCACGGAACGGCATTTGATATTGCAGGCACAAATTCCGCAAATGCAGAAAGTATGATTGCTGCAATTCAGCTTGCAATTAAAGATTAATTGAATTTTACTGCTTGATAAACTTTTTTGTCAGCGGTGAAAACAGAAAACTGTTGATTTCTTTTTCGTTAATTACAATTTTTACCGCGTTATGATAGTCTGTTCGGTAGTATTTTTGTTTATTGCTTTCTAAAAATTTAATTGTTTCGGAATTAGGATGATTATATATATTTTTGCCGGTTGAAATTATTGTGAATTTCAAATTTTTTATCATATCCTGATTGATTGTATTTTTTGCTCCGTGATGACCTGATTTCAGTACGCTGATATTTTCTTTAAAACTTGAACTGAGGGCATTATATGTTATGATATCGCCGTCTCCCATAAAAAGTACGTTTTTATTACCGTGTTTCAGGCTTGTTATGATTGATTTTTGATTTTCCGTTTCCAGTCTGTTGTCAGATGGTTTTTCAGCATAAATCAAAAAATTGTTTTCTTCAAATATTTTCTGTGTGCCTTTTACGGTAACGGGAGAAATATTATTGGTTTTAAAATATTCCAATATTTTTGCGGAAAGTTTTGTATCTTCATAATCATCTGATATGTAGATTCTTTCAATATTCAGATTTTTAACCAAATCAATTGTACCTCCTGCGTGGTCGGCATCAAAGTGAGTGATTATATATGCTTTTATATCTTTTATTCCTTTATCGGTTAAGTATTTGATTATTATGTTTTTAGCTTGTGAAGAATATGATTTATAGGGCATTTTTCCGCTGTCAATAATAAAGTATTTGTTTTCAGGTGATTTTATTAGTATTGCATCGGCATTTTCCACCGCAAAGAATATAATTTCCGTATTTTTGTTTTGTACCGGAAGAAAAGTTAATGCTTGAATTATTATTAAACAAAACAATATAAGTAAGTATTTTCTCGCTTTGAGTCTATATTTGAGCATAATGATTAGAAATATTACCGTTATAAAATAAAGTAATATTTGAATAATATGCGGTTTCTTTAAGTATATGACAGAATAAGGCAGAGCAGAAAACAGATTTGCGACTTTTACGATGTATATCAGCAAAGGATTTAAGATAAAGTCGGCAATTAAACAGACTTTCTCCGCAATAACCGGAATCATTGCAAGGATGGAACTTATAAAACCCAAAAACGAAACGATACTTAATACCGGAATAATTGCGATATTTGCGAATACCGAATATATGGTGAAGGTATTAAAATAATACATTTGTAAAGGTGCCGCAAAAAATTGTGCTATAACAGGTATTAAGCAGGCACCTAAAACATAATTATAAAATTTATGTTTAAAATTGAAAGTTAAAAGAGGTGCTGTAATAATAAGCGCAAAGGTTACTATAAAAGATAACTGAAATCCGATATCGAAAATCATAAGCGGAGAAAACAACAGCATTAAAAATGCGACCATAAATAAAAGAGCCAGAGTCGGTGTTTTTCTGTCGATTAATTTACCCGTTAATATTAAAGAAAGCATTAAAGCCGCTCTTATAATGGGCGGGCCAAAACCTGTCATGCAGGTATAAAATAAAATCAATAAGATGCCTGAGAATATTGAAAATTTGTAGTTTAATCTCAAATTTCTTGCAAAGAAAAACCATATACCGAAAATCAATGTAACATTCATTCCCGATGCCGCAAGTATGTGAAAAATACCCGAATTAATGAATGATTTCTTCGTGTCATTATCCGGATTTACGGCATCATCACCAAAAATTATACCGCCCAGTATTTCTATCATCGGCGATTTGATATTTTGCGCATGTATGTTTAATATATTTGTTCTGGTATCATTTAATTTTGCCAGAAGCCTGCCTGTCGTATCATCCGCACTTTTAATGATTTCCCAATTATTGTTGACATAGAAAAGAGAAAAAGTATTTTTAAACTGTAAATATCTTGCATAATCAAATTGTGAAGGATTCTTTGCTTGCTGAGGAGTTTTTAAACTGCCTTGAAGCAAGAGGGTATCACCTATTTTAATTTTTTTATATTTATCTTCACTGTCGTTTATCGTAATATGTGTTTTTGCATTTATATTTTCGTATTTTTTATTTTCCGTTTGTGCAGAAAAAACTTTTGCAAAGAATTTTGTTCTGTTTTTGTCTATATTAGTGGGAATAGAGAGAACTTTTGCGGTTATTGTTAAATTATTGTCGGTAAGCGAGGTTAAGTCATCGGTATATTTTATATGCATGAAGCTGTTTATGAGTCCTGCTGTAAATATTGCGCACAGAACAAGGGCATATTTCGGAGTAATTATATTCTTATACATTAAAATGCAGGCACAAATGAATATTGCCGCGCTTATAATCATGAGATTACTTGAGAAGAAAGTTAAAATCCCGAGCATATATAAGCAAGAAAACAGAATTATCCTGACTTGTTTTGTCATACATATATCCCTTAAATTAAAAGACTCTTTAAAAAGAGTCTTTCGGTTATTATATCATGGTTTTTCTGATATTCTGTTTTGATTTTTCAATTGCCTTAATTCTTTTTTTTATTGCCTTAATTTGTGATGCAAGGACTTTTCTTTGTTCCTTTATCAGTTGATATTGGGTATCAACTTCCTGATATTTTGCCTGATGTTCCAACAATTCGTTTCTTATATTTACCTGAGCACTGTCAAGTTCAAAAAGTGCATTGTTAAAATTACCGTTCTGATTTGATACGGCGTCTTGAGATATTGTTGAACTTTCTTTTATATTATTTTCAATATGTCTGTTTGCCTGTATTTGTGAAGATGACGGTGCTGATATTGTTTTAGATACGGGAATTTCTTCAGTTGCAGGATACTCCGTAGGGTCAAATACCATTCCGTCGGCTAAAGCAGCACTTGTTGAAACAAGAAACATTGCGGCTAAAATAAATAAACTCTTTTTCATCTCCCTGTACTCCTTTTTATCTATTAAATCATTTTTTGCCATACCTTTGCATAATTCATTTGGTGGATTTAAAATATTTTATATGCAGAATTTTATAAAAAATTTAAAATGTGAATATTGTGAAAAAGTCCGTGCTCTTATAAAAAAGAATACATCTTTTGCTTTGTCCGGTATTACTAACTGCTCAAAGCTGTTTTTATTGGGACAATTTCTGAATTTTACATCAAAGAACATAATAGTAATTACCGAAACGGAACAAAGTGCACTTAAATACCAAAATGATTTAAGAATATTATTTGATATAGAAGCCGAGATTTTTCCTTATCAGGATGGGTCTTTATATGATAATAATTCAAAAAACCTTTATAAATATGCAAAACAGGTTAATATCCTGCGAAAAGCAAGCGATTATAAGATTATAATCGTTCCCGTAAAAGCCATGTTTGAAAAGTTCCCCGATAAAGATTTTTATGAAAAAAATAAGATAACAGTAAATATAAATGAAGATATTGATGCGGAAGAATTTTCCAAAAACCTTGTAAAGATGGGATATAAAAGGAAAACTCTTGTTGCGGATGCAGGAGAATTCAGTATCAGAGGGGATATTATAGATGTTTTCCCGCTCAGTGAAAAACCATATAGAATTGAGTTATGGGGAGATACCGTAACAGATATTCGTATTTTTGATAATTTAAATCAAAAAAGTATTTCAAAAGTTCAAACAGCAGAAATACTTCCTGTATATAAATTTATTCTGGATGAAAATTCTCATAAAAAAATTGAAAAAGTTGATGACAATGAACATTATCTTGAAATATTTGAGTCTTTAAAAAACAATGATTATTTTGAAGGAATAGAGTATTTTGAATCTTGTTTTAATCCTGATTTGGATGTTATTACAAGGATATTAAAATCATCGGATTATTTAATAGTTTTTGACGATTACACAAGATTAAAATCGAAATACGAACTGTTATCCGAAAGTTTGGAAAAGCAGTATTTTGAAAATCTTCAGGCGGGAATGTCTTTACCTTTAAAGTCTTTAAATCATAATAATTTAAAGGAATTTCTTACCGGTGTAAGCCCGTATCTTAAAATATATTTTGACAATTTTATCTCAGAGGAATTTGACATCAATATTGAACTTCAAACTGAGTTAATCCCTTATTTTTCTTCCGGCGGTGAAAAAATAGCGGAATTTATAATGAATAAGATTAAGGATAATTATAATGTTTTTGTATCTACTGATTACAAAAACAGAATCGAAGAGATATTAAAAGAGTTTGAAATTCCGGCAGCAAAAGATTATACGGATAAAGCGGGAGTTCATATCATAAACAATCTTTCTGTCGGAGGCAGTTTAATTGAAGATTGCAAAATTGTTGTAATTACCGATAAAGAACTGTTCAATAAGCGCTCAAAAGATATAACAACCCGAAGATACAATTACAGAAGGGAAAATATTGATTTTATAGAAAGCCTGAATGATATAAAAGAAGGTAATTATATTGTGCATATGGTGCATGGAATAGGTATTTTCAGGGGGCTTTCAAAACAGGAAATTGACGGAGAAGAAAAGGACTATCTTACAATAGAATATGCGCGCGGAGACAGGCTTCATATGCCGGCCGAGCAAATAAACATGCTTTGCCGATACAGAGGCTCCGGTAATGTTGTACCTTCATTATCAAGAATGGGCGGGAGTGACTGGAATACAACAAAATCAAGGGTTAAAAAGTCAGTCGAAGATGTTGCTCAGGATTTAATAAATTTATATGCAATGAGGAAGATTTCCAAAGGATACGCTTTTGAACCTGATACCGTCTGGCAGTATGAAATGGAAGACGCATTTGAATATACGGAAACGCCGGATCAAATGAAAGCAATTTCTCAGACTAAAGAAGATATGGAATCCGATAAACCTATGGACAGGCTTATATGCGGTGATGTAGGCTTTGGTAAAACAGAAGTTGCAATAAGAGCCGTTTTTAAAGCGGTGATGTCTTCCAAACAAGCGGCAATTGTTGTACCTACGACAATACTTGCTTTACAGCATTATCAGACAATAGCGGAAAGATTTAAGCCTTTTCCCGTTAAAGTTGAACTTTTATCAAGATTTAAAAGCGCAAAGGAACAAAAAGAAACAATTAAAAAATTAATATCCGGTGAAGTTGATGTTGTTGTGGGTACTCACAGACTTTTGCAGGATGATATTAAATTTAAGGATTTGGGACTGCTTGTTATAGATGAGGAACATAAATTCGGAGTAAAACATAAAGAAAAACTTAAACGATTGAAAAAGAATATAGATATTCTTTCAATGTCGGCAACACCTATTCCCAGAACGCTTTATATGTCATTGTCGGGAATAAAAGATATGAGTATTATTAATACTGCACCTACAAACAGGCTGCCGATTAAGACATATGTCGGGGAATTTAAAGATAATCTTGTAAAAAATGCCATAAACTATGAACTTGAAAGAGACGGACAGGTTTTTTATTTATATAACAGAGTTGAGAGCATATATGATTTTGCTGCGGGGCTGCGTGAGATGATGCCGAATATAAGACTTGCGGTTGCACACGGACAAATGGATAAAACGCAGCTTGAGCATATTATGGTTGATTTTCTGAATAAGGAATATGATGTTCTTCTTTGTACAACAATTATCGAATCGGGGCTTGATATTCCGAATGCAAATACAATGATTATTCATGATGCCGATAAGTTCGGACTTGCACAGCTTTATCAAATAAGAGGCAGAGTCGGCAGAACGGACAGACAGGCATTTTGTTATTGTTTGTATAAAAATGGCAAGACTCTTACATCGGATGCAATTAAAAGATTGCAGTATATTAAAGAATTCACAACACTTGGCAGCGGGTATCAGATTGCAATGCGCGATATAGAAATAAGGGGCGTCGGAAATGTTCTTGGAACAAAACAGCACGGGCAGATGGTAAATGTAGGATTTGATACTTATTGCCAGCTTCTGGAAGATGCAATTGTTGAAATACAGGAAGGAAAACCGGTTGAACACAAGCAGGCTATAGTTGATATTAACGTAACCGCGTATATTCCGGATGAGTGGGTCGGTTCAAAAGAGCAGAAAATGATAGAATACAAAAGGCTTGCGGATGTTAAGTCTCTTGCTGAGCTTGAAGCTGTTGTGTCAGAATGGAAGGATCGTTTCTCAAAGTTATCGGAGTCTGTGGATAATTTGATTAAACTCGTTAATTTAAGACTGCTTGCAACACAGGCGGGAATATCTTTAATTCGTGAAACAGATTCGGCCGTTCGTATTTATACAAACTTCTCAAAGGGTGAATGGAATATAATAGCTTCGGATTTGGATAAAAATATTACGAAATATATTAAATATACAGCAGCCCCGAATTCGTGCACTGACGGGCAAAGTATCCTTATTGTAAACAGTGCTTACTTGAATTTTGAAGAATTGTTTAACATTCTGTCTAATTTATTTTATCATATATTGAAGATAGGTTATAATTACAATCCAAATAATACAGGTTAGAATTAACCAAGGAGAAAGACATGAATAAGATAAAAATTTTAACGTTGGCAATCCTTGCAATGTTTATTTTTACGGGATGCAGTATTAAGAATTCGGCTAACGATATTATCAAAATTAATGATACCGTTATTACTAAATCAGAGTTTGACAAAGCATATAAAGAAGTTACGTCAAACAAGATGTTTGAGCAAATGGGTATTGATGTCGCAAAAGACCCTGATAATATTTTCTCTCTGATGATGAAAGAACAGGTAGTATCTTCTTTAATTGTTACAACGCTTTTAAACGAAGAAATGGATAAAAGAAAAATCGATGCAACGAAAGAAGAAATAGAAAATGCGGAAAACGAAATTGTTTCAAAGTTTGCTTCAAAAGACCAATTTATGTTGTTTTTGAAATCAAACGGTATAAGTTATGATACTTTCAAAAGAAATTTGAAAGATGAAATTAAAATGAAAAAGTATGTGGATTCAATTGCTATGGTTTCAATCGGCGATGCCGTTGCAAAAAAATATTATGAAGAAAATATTGAGAAATTTAAATATCCGAAAAGCGTAAGAGCATCTCATATATTAATTGCAGCTAATATTAATCAATTAAAAGACAAAATTAAATCGGAAAACAAAGATTTAACCGATGAAGAAGTAACGGCAAAAGCACAAGAGCAGCTTAACGAAAAATTGCAAAAGGCGCGTGCGCTTCAGGCTCAATTAAAGAAAAATCCCAAAACATTTGCAAAACTTGCAAAAGAAAATTCCGATGATGCCGTAAGTGCCTTAAAAGGCGGAGATTTGGGATTTTTCGCAAAAGAACAGATGGTAGAGCCTTTTGCAAATGCAGCTTTTGCTTTAGCACCGAATACTATTTCGGACGTTGTAGAAACAGACTACGGTTATCATATTATTATGGTAACGGACAGAAGAGAAGCAGGAACTTATTCTTTTGAACAAAGTAAAAAAGATATAATCAATTATCTTGAAGGACAGGATAAAGTTGATATTCTGAAAAATAAAGTTGCAAGCCTCAGAAAAGAAGCGAAGATTGAATATCTTGACAACAGCTATAATCCTGATGAAATTCAAAAGAAAATAAAAGAACAGGCTGAAAAAAATCCTGATCTGAAAGCATTAACGGATATACAGCCTCAAAGCAATAAATAGGTCAATAAGCAGTATTTTTGCGGGAACGCTATAGCGTTCCCGCGCATTTTAGGAGTAAGTATGCTGGTAAAACAATCGGAACTTAATAATTTATTGGAGAAAATACGCTCTCAGGGTAAAACAATTGTTACTACGAACGGGTGTTTTGATATACTTCATGTCGGGCATGTAAGGTACCTTGAAAAAGCAAAGAGTTTTGGCGATGTTCTTATTGTTGCATTAAATTCGGATAAATCAGTTAAAAGTATAAAGGGAGACAGTCGTCCGATAAATAACGAAAATGACAGGGCTGAGATTTTAAGCGCACTTAGAAGTGTTGATTATGTTGTTTTATTTGATGAGGATTCACCTATCAATTTATTATTGCAAATCAAACCGGATGTTCATACAAAAGGTGCGGATTATACTGTTGAAACTCTTCCCGAAGCAAAAGGAATAATTGAAGCAGGCGGAAGAATAGAGTTTATTTCTTTTGTGGAAGGAAAATCCACGACCGCCGTTATTGAAAAAATGCGCAAAATAAACTCCGAAAAATGTTAAAAAGGATTATCCCGCAAGCGTTGGTATCTTCTTTATATAATTTTTATTTGTATTTTTACCCCTGTCGTATTAAAATAGAAAAACAAAAGAGGATAATAATATGAGGGATATAGATACAATGAAAGCATATACGCTGGAAGAAATATCAACGATTGTCGGCGGAATGTTAACAAAACTTGAAGATGTTAAAATTACAAAATTGGCACCGCCTTTATTGGCAGATGAGAATTCTCTGGCACTTGCTCTGAATGAAGATGAAATTGAAAACCTGTCTCAAACAAAAGCAAAAGCCGCCCTGGTTCCCATCGGTGTATCTTCGGAACTTATTTCAACAATTGAAGCCGAACGTCCGAGATTGGCTATGATGAAATTGCTGCACTTGTTCTATATGCCGCCGGAATCAACAGCCGGTATCCATCCTTCGGCAACGGTGCATCCGAGTGCAAAAATAGGTGAAAATGTTTCAATAGGGCCGAATGTTGTTATATCCAGAGATGTTGTAATAGAAAAAAACTCAAAAATTCTTGCGAATGTTTATATAGGCAGGGGCGTTCATATTGGCGAAAACTGCCTGTTTCACCCGGGCTGTAATATCGGAGATAATGCTAAAATCGGTAACCGCGTAATATTGCAGCATTCCGTAAGTATTGCTGCTGACGGTTTCAGCTTTGTTACCGAAAATCCGAATAATGTTGAAAACGCAAGAGAAGAAGGTTCGGTAAAAAAAGATAATTCTAATCAAAAAATTTATAAAATTCCGTCTATCGGCTCGGTTGTGATAGAAGATGATGTCGAAATAGGCGCAAATACCTGTATTGATAAAGGAACGATTGAGAATACCGTAATCGGAGAACAGACTAAAATTGATAACCTTGTCCAAATAGGCCATAACTGCAAAATCGGAAAAGGCTGTATGATTGTATCTCAGGTCGGTATCGCAGGCAGCTGTAAAATCGGTGACAGAGTGGTTATTGCCGGACAGGTAGGTATGGCGGATCATATTGAAATAGGAAGCGATTCTATTATTATGGCACAGGCAGGTGTAACGAAGAGTTTCCCCGAAAAAACAATTCTTATAGGTGCTCCAGCTATGCCCAGAAAAGAGTTTTTAAAACATATGAAAACAATGCAAAAAGCTGAAGATCTCGTTAATAAATTTAAAGAATATGAGCATTTGTTAAAGGACTAGTTGATGGGCACATTAAATAAAGAAGTTGTTTTAAAATCCGTTGCTCTTATGACGGGATTAGAGTCTGAAGCACGCGTTTGCCCTTCAAGAGAAAAAGGAATAAGATTTCATTTCTCAAGCGGTTGTGTGGAAGCAAATATTGATAATGTTGTTTCTACAGAACATTGTACAGTTATAGGAAACGGTCAAATAAAAATAATGCTGATTGAACACTTTATGGCTGCCTGTTCAATTTGCGGATTGGATGCATTGGATGTTTATCTGTCACATTTTGAACTTCCTATTCTTGACGGCGGTGCAAAAACTTGGACAAAGGCTTTTAAAAATGCCGGGATTACTAAAGAACGAAAAAAAATACTGACATTAAAACAGCCCGTATATTATGTGAACGGAAAAACGCATATTATTGTTTTGCCGTCTGATAAATTGAATATTACATACGGTGTGAATTTTAACCATAAAGATTTAAAAAACCGCTGGGTTTGTTTAAATCCTGACAATATTGATGAAATAATTGAAGCAAGAACATTCGGTTATTTAAAAGAATTGGAAATGCTTCAAAAAGCGGGTTATGCGAGAGGCGTCAGTATCGAAAATACGTTAGGACTGACAGATGACGGCTATACGTCGGAACTTAAATCGGAGTTTGAACCTGTTAAACATAAAATACTTGATTTAATTGGTGATTTTTATCTTGCGGGCTGTCCCGTCCTTGATTTTAATGCGGAAATTATAGTAAAAGAAGCAGGACATACAGTCCATACAATAGCAGCTAAAGAATTAAAAGATAAACTAACATTGGAGGAATAATGACAACAGAACAAATGACAGAGGGACAGTCTATTCAGCTTGATATCATGCAAATTATGGAGCTGATACCTCACAGATATCCTTTTATTTTGGTAGACAGAGTTACGGACTGCGTTCTGGGTAAGTATTGTAAAGGTTATAAAAATTTAACTATAAATGAAGAATTTTTCTGCGGGCATTTCCCTGGAAATCCCGTAATGCCGGGAGTATTGCAGTTAGAGGCAATGGCTCAAATGTCGGCAGGTGCTCTGGCTCCGTTGCCTGCATATAAAGGAAAATTATTCCTTTATGCGGGAGTTGATGCCGTAAGATTCAGAAGACAGGTAATTCCCGGAGACAGATTCGATATGGAAACGGAAGTTATTAAAAGAAAAGGACCTTTGGTAAAAGTCCATGCAAAAGGTTCGGTTAACGGACAGTTGGCTGTAGAAGCGGATTTAATGTTTTCGGTTATAGATAAGAAATAGTTATTATAAAATAACAGAGGTGAAATTATGGCAATTCATAAGACGGCAATTATTGCAGACAGTGCAGTTATCCCTGCAAGCTGTGAAATCGGACCTAATGTAGTTATAGGAGAAGGCGTTGTCCTCGGAGAAAATGTTAAGATTATGGCAAATGCCTATCTGGAATATTGTGAAATCGGAGAAGGTACATTGATATCCCCGTTTGCAAGTTTAGGTACGGCTCCTCAGGATTTGAGCTATAGAGGACAAAAAACAAAAGCGGTAATAGGTAAAAACTGTATTATTAAAGAATATGTGACAATAAACCGCGGTGCCGGTGAAGACGGGGCTGTTACAAAAGTCGGCGATAAGTGTTTGTTTATGGCGTCAAGCCATGTTGCACATAATTGTGTCGTCGAGGATGAAGCTATATTTGCTAATCTTGCTACAATCGGCGGTCACGTACATATCGGAAAAGGTGCGTTTCTTGGCGGAATGAGTGTTTTTCATCAGAATATAAGAATAGGTGAATATGTTATTATCTCCGGATTTTCTGCCGCAAGAATGGATTTACCTCCGTTTTGTAAAGCTGCCGGCGCTCCTGCCGTTCTTCACGGAGCAAATATTGTAGGTTTAAAAAGAAGGGGCTTTTCTCCCGAAGAAAGAAAAAATATCAGAGAAGCATACAGGTTAATACAGTCAAGAAAATATGTCCTTTCGAAGGTTACTGATATTCTTGAAGAACAGTATCCTGAAGATAAAAATATACTGAGACTTGTTGAGTTTATCAGAACTTCAAAACGCGGTATTTATCTGTCAAGACAATCCAATGATAATGACGAAGAGGTATAAATGAAAAATCTGTGGGAAAAATATGCCAAAGTCCTTGTTGAATATTCCGTTAATGTTCAACCGGGAGAGCTTACAATAATAAGAACCGATTCATATCTTTCTCAGCCGCTTGTTAAAGAAATATACAGACAAGTGCTGTTGAAGGGAGGTTATCCCGTTGTAAGAATGGGGGTAGAAGGTTTAAATGAAGTATTCATAAAAACAGCAACTGATGAACAGCTTGAATATATTGACCCCATGCTTGAGATTGAATATAAACAGGCAAAGAATATGATTTCAATCGGTGCACCTTTAAATGTCAAAAATATGGCAAGAAGTGATGCAAAAAAAATGGCAAAACGATCAAGTTCCACAAAGCATTTGTCTGCACTATTGATGCAGCGTTCCGCGGAAAAAGACGCAAAATGGGTTATTGCCGATTTCCCTACAAATGCTCTTGCTCAGGAAGCAAAAATGTCTCTTGATGAATATACTGATTTTCTTATAAAGGCATGCTATCTTCATCTTGATGATCCTGTTTCAAAGTGGCGTGAAATAGGTGAAAAACAGGAAAAAATTGCCCGGTATCTTGATTCAAAATCAAAAATTCGTATTGTAGGCGACAAAACGGATATAACGTTTAATACAGCAGGCCGAAAATGGAAAAGCTGCGCGGGAAATTATAATTTCCCCGACGGAGAAGTATATACGTCTCCGGTTGAAGACAGTGCAAACGGACAAATTTATTTTGATTTTCCTCAGATATATCGGGGAAATGAGGCGCAAAAAGTACTTCTGACCCTTGA
This sequence comes from Candidatus Gastranaerophilales bacterium, assembly GCA_944323955.1. Classification (GTDB taxonomy): domain Bacteria; phylum Cyanobacteriota; class Vampirovibrionia; order Gastranaerophilales; family Gastranaerophilaceae; genus Avigastranaerophilus. The sequence continues at coordinate 55,608 of CALUUK010000004.1, forward strand.
AAACGGTAAAATTGTTGATGCAAAAGCGGAAAAAGGCGAAGAGTTTTTGATAAGCATGCTTGACATGGATGAAGGTTCAAGATTTGTAGGTGAAATTGCCGTTGGTACTAATGATATGATACAGGATGTAACCGGTAATATATTATTTGATGAAAAAATCGGCGGTTCAATTCATATGGCTGCCGGTGCTTCATATCCTGAAACAGGCGGAAAAAATGTATCGGGTCTGCATTGGGACTTGATTAAAAATATGAAAAACGGCGGAAAAATATACGCAGATGATATTCTGATTTATGAAAACGGAACTTTTTTGATGTAACGATTTGTTAAAACCCGGAAAATGTCTGTGTTTCAATAATGCAGACATTTTTAGTGTTATTAACTGTATAATACACACTTTTTATTAAGTTTTTTTAAAATCAGTCGTTTCCCAGATAAAATAAGGCATTAAGAGAAAAATAAGAAAATTAATAAAAAAATCCTTTTGCAAATCATGATTTTTTTTTGCTATGATTGAGACCTCTAAATAGCAAATTATTTTTTTAGCTGTTTTAGAATAAATGTAAAAGAAAGAAGAAAGTAAATATGAGAGTTAATTCAGTAACACCCGTCAATATTTACCCCCGTCCGGCCATAAGCGCAGGCGCGGATTTCAGGGAGAGAAAAAGTGCGTACGAACATAAGAGCGAAGAACGAGAAAATACAAATCAAATAAACACGACCATCAGAGAGAATTCTGATGGTCGTGTGAGTTTTAAGGGCGGTGCACCGCTTCTTCATAAAGCTGCAACCTTTGCAGGAAACAACCCTCTTGTTGCGGAAGCATTGTTTGCCATATTGGTAACATGCGGATTAAGACCGATTACAATTCTTGCAACAGCAAAAAGCGATGAAGAAAAGGAAAAATGTTCATATCAGGCAGCAAAGTCAATATCCTCCGGCGTTGTAGGGCTTGGAATGACCGCATTGGTCGGTACTCCTATTGCAGCTGCGGTTAAAAAAGCGTCCGAAAAGAAAGCATTTGATATTCCTCCGGAAATGAAGGCTAAATCGGAAGAAATTGTTAAAAAAGGAGTCGATGCACTCCAAAATTTAGCGAAGAAAGAGGGCGGCGAAATTTCGGATCTGATTACTAAATTAACTAAAGAAAGCGGTAAACTGAATCTGAAAGTGTTTACAAAGAAGGGTGCAGAGTCACAACAGGCATTTATTCAGAAAGTATCCGAGAAGTCGCCGGAAATTGTTGAAACGGTTGAAAAAGCCATAAAAGAACAAAGAATTATTAATAACTTTACAGATACCGGAAAAAATGTAATGAACAAATTGTTCCAGCCTGTATTTATGCCGCTGAGAGCAATGGTTACGATTGCAATGGTGCCTGTTCTTTTAAATTTGCTGGGATTGAAAAAACCGGCTAAAAAACAACCGCCGGTACTTGAACAAAATCCTCAGATAGTGCTTAACTATAATGTCTTCCAAACTGACAACGAGAAAGAGCTTTTTAAATCTTTTGCGGAGGTGACAAAACATGAAAATTAATGCCGTAACACAAAATTATAATTTTAAAAATAATGCAAATTTATCAAATAATAAAAAGCATTCGAATCCGTCTTTTTCCGGTGCCGCACCTAAGCCTTTGGTTAACGGACTTTCGACTTTTTATGAAAAAGTTGCTTCATCAAAAGGTTTTCAGGGCTTTATAAAAAAATTCAGCAACTCTGACAGAACTTTTACTCATATAATGGTTGCAGAAAGTGTTCTGTTATCAGGTTTTTATATGCTTAATACTTTAAGCAATAAAAAAATTGAAAAAGAACAGAAACCTCAAATGCTTATTAATGATACGTTAACATTGGGAGTATCGGCGGCAGGTGCATACTTGCTTGACGATAAAGTTTCAAAGGCGGTAAAAACCATTACGGATAAATTTATGGACAAACACAAAGATTTTTATAGCTCGGCAGAAAATGCTTCAACTTTCAGAGCAGGTATGAGCAAGTTAAAAACCATAGTTATATTCGGAATGATATACAGATATCTGGGACCTGTTTTAATTACTCCATTGGCAAATAAACTGAGTTCCAAGTTCTTTAATAATCCAAAGGAATCTGAAAAAACACAGGATAAAAAATAAAGCATGTTCTTCTAACTAAAATGAGGCAGCATATGCTGCCTCATTTTTCTTTTTATATAATACTTATTATTTGAAGCGGATAATCAAATATTAATTCTTCCCGTGCAACAACTCTTATATTAGGAATCATTTGAGAAAGAATTAAAAATATTAAATGCCTTATTTTCATTGGTGCAATAAGTATAATTTCCTTTGTATCAGGTGTAAATTCATTAACCTTTGCCCTGATTTTATCGGCAATTTCCGTTATTTTATTGCTTTCAATTCTTATAACATCATCATCAGTTTTATCACCGGTAAAGGATTTTAGACTTTCTTTTGATAATTCATAAGCATATATTGTTTTATTTTGTTCATCGGTGAGTGAACTTGATATTTGTCTTGCCAGAGAAATTCTTATTCTTTCCAAAAGTTCTTCTTTGTCCGTTTCATCTGCAAAGTCATTTATTTTTTCAAAAATATAAACAATATCTTTAATTGATACTTTTTCTTTGATTAAACTTGCGAGAATATATTTAAGTTCAGCAACGGACAGATAATCAGGAATAATATTTTCAATAAGATAAAGGTTTTGATTTCCGACAACTTCAATATATCTGTTTATATCGGAGTAATCAAAAAGATCATCTATATATTTAGTTACGGTATATTCAATTACTTTTGCAATATAATCCGTTGCGTCAAGTCCTTTTGTCCAGAAGTCTTTTGCAAGTTCGGAATCAATCCATACGATTTCGGCGCCGGTTGTAGGGTCTGTCTGTTCTATTGAATCTTCGGGCATTTTTTCAATATTCAGTTCGTTTTTAAAGAACATTAAATGAGAATTGTATGCCTTTGAATTGAAAGCGGGGATTCCTCTTACTTTGATTGAAAATTCATTTTCTTCAAGAGCATCATCTATTTCTATTTTTATTTTTGGAATTATATATCCTAAAGAGTCTGTTAAACTTTGTCTTATGAGAACGATTCTTGATAATATATTGAATTCATTGTCATTATCAAGTATGTCAATAAGTTCTTCAGATATGGCAAGAGTAATTTTTTGTTCTCCGAGTTTTTTCTCCATTATGTCCGGCGTAATTACCTTAGCCAATTGCCGTTTAAGTTCATCAATTTCATCAATAAGTTTTGAGATTTCACTGTTCAGCATAGCTCTTGAATCTTCTGATGTCTCATCTATTAAAGATTTTACCTGAGCCATTCTCATTCTTTTTTCTTTAATTTTCTTTTGAATATCAATACATGTTTCAAAAGGATCAAGTTCCGGGTTTATAATTCTTTCTATCCTTGATTTGAAATTTAATAAATCTGATGTTTCATCGAGACTTGTATCTTCATTTTCCGTTTCCTTAATAAAGATACAGTTATAGTATATACCGTCATCATTTTCCATTTCCTGAATTGAATATACATCCCAGCCGTCTTTTGACATTGTATTTAAAAGATTTTCAAGTTTTTCATTATCATTGAACGGAGATGTTCTGATTGTATAAATATTTCTTGTCGGTCTGTACATATCAAATCCTCTTTTTGTGATTGTACTAATAATAACATATATTATTATTTTTGTATTATACCTGTTGCGTATTTTCCGTTATGTTTATATTTGAGAAGATAGTATCCTTTTCCCGAATCCAGAATTTGCGCGAAAGATTCTGCGGCTGCACGTTCTTTAAATGCGATAAGGTCTTCTTCTGCCTTTCTGTAATCTTTCAATTTTTTCTTCTCCTGAGCGGTTTTGAGTCTGCCTATTATTTCATCTTCTTCTCTAAGTTCTTCTTGTGTATACATTTTTTCGACAAGTTTAACAATTTTGACTCTGGCAATTATTTTGTTGCTTTGATATAGTTCCAGGTATTTTAAATCTTGTGAAATTGCGACCATATAGTATCCGTAAGGAATTTCATTTCCATAACTGTCATATAGATTGCACGGAAGAGTTAAGTTCGGATATTCGCTTGATTCAGGGCCGAATTTGTATTGTGTTTTATCACTTTCATATACGCCTGCGGGATAAAATGGCGCCGGATAGTGCCTGTCAATCCCGTTAAAATCAGTCATAAAATCATATGAAATTAAATCAGCATCAACAATCATAGTATACATATTTTATCATATATTGTTAAAATGGCTTGATTTTGTATATAATATAAAGATAGAATTGAGGTTTTTTATGGACAAACAAGATGTACTTAATTATATCCCTACCGTAATAGAAGCATCTTCTCGCGGAGAAAAGTCTTTTGATATATTTTCAAGATTGTTGAGAGAACGTATAATTTTTCTGGGTGAAGAAATAGATGATGATTTAGCTAATTCCGTAGTTGCACAGCTTTTGGTGCTGGACAGTGAAAATCCCGAAAAAGATATAATGATGTACATAAACTCCCCCGGAGGTGTTATAACTGCGGGACTTGCAATATATGATACGATGAAACACATAAGAGCAGATGTCGCAACAATTTGTCTGGGTGAGGCTGCAAGTATGGGTGCCTTTTTATTGTCCGCAGGAACAAAAGGAAAAAGAATGGCACTTCCGAGTGCAAGAATAATGATTCACCAGCCTTTAGGCGGTGCTCGGGGACAGGCAACGGATATTGAAATTGAAGCAAAAGAAATTTTAAGGATGAAAAAAGAACTCAATACTCTTTTGGCTGAGCATACAGGACAATCTGTTGAAAAAATATACGAAGATACGGAACGTGATAATTATATGTCCGCACAGCAAGCTGTTGAATACGGCTTAATAGATAAAGTGTTATAACCGGAAAGAGGAAATATGAAAGTATCATCAATCGGAAATTATAATGTCGGATTTTCAGCCGCTGTGGCAAAGAAAATTACAAGTGAAGATATAAATCGTTATTATAACGCTCAAATCCGTCCATTGGAAATCCAACGTGATTCGTTGCTGCAGTTGGATTCTTTTATGGATAGTGATTTCGTCAAAAATTGCATGAAAAAACTGCCGAAAGAAGACGAACTTTATATTGATTGCAGAAATTTGGATATAAATGATACTCATCTTCTTTATAATCCCGCAAATAAAAAAAGTATGGCCAAATTTGAGTCGATTCCCGTGGATGATGCTATGGAAAAGGTTTTGCATAAAACCGAGCTCAAAAACGGACAATTGGATGTTGACGGTATTGCAAAATGGCTGAGTAATCTTGTGGATTTTCTTGGCAAATAGGCTTATACATTCTTAATTATTTGTGTGAATGAAAGTTAAAATAGAGTTTTTATAGTAAAATTAAACTGTTATGTTTGACAATTTATCCGATAAATTACAAGATATCATAAAAAAAGCCTCAGGTGCTTCTTCATTAACTGAAGAAAATATTTCGGATGCATTAAGAGAAGTAAGACGCGCTCTGTTGGATGCCGATGTCAGTTTGAAAGTGGTTAAACTTTTTATGACTTCATTAAAAGAAAAAGCATTGGGCGAAGATGTTCTGCGCGGCGTGAACCCTTCTCAGCAGTTTGTTAAGATTGTTCATGACGAACTTGTTAATATCCTCGGCAGGGAAAACAGTCCTTTAGTTTTGGACGGACATCCGTCATTGATTATGATGCTAGGTCTTCAGGGTTCGGGTAAAACAACGTCGGCTGCCAAACTTGCGGTTAAATTAAAAAAGGAAGGTAAAAATCCTTTGCTTGTTGCCGCCGATGTGTACAGGCCTGCTGCGATTACACAATTAAAAACACTTGGCGGGCAGATAAATGTCCCCGTATATTTGCAGGATGGTTCCACAAATGTCCAAAAAATAGTTTCGGATTCAATTGAGTTTGCTAAACAAAACGGAAATAATGTTGTTATTATTGATACCGCAGGACGTCTTCAAATAGATGATAATATGATGGCGGAACTTCTTTTGATAGACAGAGCTTTCCATCCTCAGGAAAAACTTCTGGTTATAGATTCAATGCTCGGGCAGCAAGCTGTCAGCGTTGCCGAGAATTTTAATGTTCAGCTTGATATAACTGGGATTGTTCTTACAAAACTTGACGGTGACTCAAGAGGCGGCGCGGCATTAAGTGTTGTTCATTCCTCGGGTAAACCTATAAAACTTACAGGGACGGGGGAAAAACTTGATGCTCTGGATGATTTTCACCCGTCAAGGATGGCTGACCGAATTCTCGGAATGGGCGATATTGTAACTCTTGTTGAAAAGGCACAAGAGGTCTTTGATGAAAAACAGGCTAAAGAATTTGAAAAGAAAATGGAAAAAGCCGAATTTTCGTATAATGATTTCTTGAAAATGCAAAAACAAATGAAGATGTTCGGTTCAATTGAGAATATTTTGGGAATGCTGCCGATTAAGGGGCTTAACAGAGAAAACAAAGAAATGATTGCAACAGAGGGGGAAAAACAGATGAAAAAGATAGAATCTTTTATATCAAGTATGACCCCTGAGGAAAGAGCAAAACCATCTTTGATTAATACTTCAAGGAAACGAAGAATCGCAGCCGGATGCGGTCTTCCAATGCATGAGGTAAATCAAATAATTTCTCAATTTGACGGTATGCGCCAAATGATGAAGGGTTTTTCGGATATTAAGAAGAAGGTTAAAAGCGGAAAAATAAAAATTCCCAAAAATTTAGGCGGGAAATTTCCGTTTTAAGAGGAGCAATTATGTTAAAAAAGGCAATGATAATGGCGGCAGGAGTCGGCTCCAGACTGGGCGAGCTCTCCGAAGAATGTCCTAAACCCCTGGTTCGTCTTGTTAATAAGCCTGCAATGGATATTATTATAGAACACCTTTCTTCGTTTGGTATAGATAAAATAATTGCAAATACTTACTATAAATCAGAAATTATTGAACAATATTATAAAAATAACGCTAATATATTCTTAAACAAAGAAGATAAATTATCAGGTACGGCAGGCGGAGTCAGAAAATGCCGGTTTTTCTTTGACAAGGATGAGGATTTTATTGTTATGTCAGGTGACGGATTAAGCGATGTAGATATTTCGCGTGCATATGATTCTCATAAAAAATCGGGAGCTATTGCCACTATTGTTTTAAAAGAAGTTGAAAAAGAAAGAACATCATTATACGGAATTGTTGTTCCGGATGAAAATTCATTTGTCCTTAATTTTCAGGAAAAACCAAAAACCAGTGAAGCAGAGTCAAATCTTGCAAATACAGGCATTTATATTTTTAAATATGAAATTTTTAATTATATTCCGGAAAATACATTCTATGATTTTGCAAAAAATGTATTTCCTTCATTAATGCAAAACGGAGAAAAAATTAATACATATATACACCGCGGATATTGGTCTGATATAGGCTCAATAGAACAATATAAAGAATCGCATTATGATATTCTTAATCATAAAGTAAAAAATTATACTCCGACGGTTGTTAAAACAAAAACGGGACGGTATAGTGCCGGTAGTAATCTTATTATGAAAGATAATGCCGAAGTTTACGGAAATTGTGTTTTTGGAGATAATTGCCTGCTTGGAAAAAATTCGAAAATAATAAACTCAATATTATGGGATAATGTAAAAGTAGAAGAAAATATAATAATTGAAAATTCAATAGTTTTAAGTAATACCACGGTAAAAAGAAACCTGTTTAACGGTATTGAAACCGCAAACCGGACACAGACAGCAGTTTAGGGAGAGAAATAATGATTATAATAATGGAGCCTTCGGCAACAAAAGAACAGATAGATACAGTTATAAAGGCATTAAGAAACAAGGGTTTTAAAATAGTTTTAAACCAGGGTGATGTAATGACCGTTATTGCCGCAATAGGCGATAAAAGACTTGTTGAACCTCATTCTTTTCAATCGTATGAAGGGGTCAGAAGTGTTAAATTGATTCAGGAACCATATAAACTTGCGTCAAGGGAATGTAAACAGGAAGACACGGTCATTGAATTTTCAAATGGGGTAAAAATAGGCGGACTTGAAAAACCTGTTCTCATAGTAGGCCCTTGCTGCGTAGAAAAAGATCTGGACGGACTGTTAAGAGTTGCTGATGCCGCAAAGGAAATGGGCTGTCATTTCTTAAGAGGCGGTGCTTTTAAACCCAGAACTTCACCGTATGACTTTCAGGGACTCGAGGAAAAAGCGCTTGAATATCTTGCAATTGCAAGAGAAAAAACCGGACTTTTAATTGTGACCGAACTTATGGATACAATGGATACGGAACTTGTATGCCAATATACCGATGTAGTTCAAATCGGGGCAAGGAATATGCAAAACTTCAAACTTTTACACGCCGTCGGAAAATGCAACAAACCTGTTATATTAAAACGGGGTGCAGCCGCTTCTATAAGAGAATTTTTACTTGCTGCGGAGCATATCATGGCTAACGGAAATGACAGAGTTATTCTTTGTGAACGCGGTATTAAAGGCGTTGATAATACAATGACAAGAAATACAATGGATATTGCTTCCGTTCCTGTTATAAAAAAATATTCGCATCTGCCGGTTATTGTTGATCCCAGCCACGGAACGGGAAGACGCTATTTGATTGAACCTATGGCAAAAGCAGGATTAATAGTAGGCGCCAACGGTGTTATGATGGAGGTGCACCATGACCCTGAAAATGCTTCATCTGACGGTGCACAAAGCCTTTCAATTCCCATGTTTAAAGAAGTTGCAAAACATTTAAATAAACTGATCGGCAGAATTGATTATGATAATAAAAATTTAGCGAAGGTATAAATATTGTATAAATTTGATTTTGAACCTGATGACTTCCAAAAAGAGGCAATTAATTATATAAATGACGGAAAAAGTGTTGTTGTATGTGCTCCTACAGGTGCGGGAAAAACCTGTATAGCAGAAGCGGCTATACAAAAAACGCTTGAAGAAAATACAAGATTATTTTATACAACTCCTTTAAAGGCACTCTCAAATCAAAAATTTTACGACTTCGGACAAAAATACGGGATAGGTAATGTAGGTTTATTAACCGGAGATACTTCGATAAACAGAGAGGCTCCCGTTGTTGTTATGACAACGGAAGTCTTTAGAAATATGCTTTATAACACTAATTTTGGTTCTTTGAAAGATAATTTAAGGGATGTAAAATATGTTGTTCTGGATGAAGTTCATTATATGAATGACGAACAAAGGGGCACAGTTTGGGAAGAAAGTATTATATATTGCCCGCAGACTGTTCAAATAATAGCGCTTAGTGCTACTGTCGCCAATTCAAGACAGCTTTGCGACTGGATTAATACCGTACATTCAAAAACCGAACTTGTTTACACTGATTTCAGACCCGTACCTTTAAGGCATTATTATTTTGATTCGTCAAAACCGTTTGACATATTGCCTCTTTTGACCCCTGACGGAAAATTAAACAGAAAAATCAGACCGGAGAAAAAAGTTAGTTTTCACTCCCGTCAGGCAAAAAAACAAAATTCGGTTAAGGACGTTATTAATGTTTTACATAAAAAAGAAATGCTCCCGGCAATATTTTTTACCTTTTCACGCAAAAAATGCGATGAAAATATGGAAAAATGTTCTTCCGTTAATCTTATTACTCCCGAGGAGGCAAAACAAATAAGAGACGAAATAAAAGAATTTCTGAAAGACCATATATATCTTGAAAATAATAAAAATCTGGAATATTTGTATAACGGTGTTGCCTCGCATCATGCAGGACTTTTGCCGTCATGGAAATTATTGGTTGAAAGATTATTCCAAAAAGGTTTAATAAAAGTGGTCTTTGCAACAGAAACGCTTGCAGCGGGAATAAACATGCCGGCAAGAACGACCGTAATATCAGCAGTAAGCAAACGTACCGATTCAGGACATCGAATGCTTACGGCTAATGAATTTCTTCAAATGTCGGGACGTGCCGGCAGACGCGGAATGGATAAAATAGGTTACGTTGTTGTTATGGGGACACAGTTCCAATCTCCCGATGAAGTTGCGGAATTGGTAAAAAGCGGGGCCAATCCTCTTGAAAGCCGATTCTCACCCGGATATTCAATGGTTCTTAATCTTCTTCAAAACCTTGAATTGGAACAGGCAAAAGAACTTATATTAAAAAGTTTCGGATATTTTTCTTCAAATGACAGATTAAAACCTATTATAGCCAATCAAATTCATTGCGAACAGACACTTGCAAAATTAAAATCCGAAAAATGTCCGTTCGGTCTTACCTCCGAGGATTTAATACAGTTTAATAAACTTAAAGAAAAATATATTACATACAGAAAATTAACAAAAACTCTCATTAAACAAGCAAAACAAAAAGGTAAAAAAGATACTCCCGAAGTTGTTGAGTATACTGCTAAAACCCGCGAAATCCGTGAAGAGATGGCAAAATATAATTGCGAAATATGCCGCGGATATAAAAAACATATAAAAAATCTTGAGATTATTGCACGGTATGAGAAACGATATAAAGAAGCATGCCGTAATATCGAAAAGCAAAAAGATATTTATTGGAATAAATTCCTTGCACATAAAGAAATACTTGAGAAAACAGGTTATATAGTAAACGGATATCCGTCTGAAAGCGGAGTTGTCTGTTCGATGATACGTGCTGAAAATGAACTTTTCTTATCGGAAATTCTCCTAAACGGATTGTTGGATGAGCTTCTTCCTTATGAATTGGCCTCTGTTATATGTGCATTGGTTACCGAAGATTTAAGATGCGAAGTATATCCTGATTGCCCGATTAGTAAAAATACCAGAAAAACTCTTAACAAAATAAAAGAAATCCGTAAAAAAATTGCTGTTTTACAAAGAGATTATGATATTAATACAGAGATGTATATAAACTCATATTACTCGCCGTTAATGGAACAGTGGGTGCAAGATACGCCTTGGGAAGATATTGCAAAACAAGTTGATTCTTCAGAAGGAGATATCGTAAGAATTTTCAAACGGACAGTTGATGTTTTAAGGCAGCTTACCATTTTGCCGAATATTTCGGAAAATCTGAAACAATCCGCAAAAGAAGCAATAACAGGCATCCTTAAAGAGCCGGTAGATGCCGATTAAAAAGCCCGATTAAACTATTTTGCCGATATGCCTAACCGTATATGGCTTTTATCCCCTGCAGGTTGTATATAAGGCTGTCCAGTGCTTCCTTATTACCTCGTTTTATTTCAATAAATTTAAATACCATCTCACGGCTGGCAGCAGAATCCAGAATGTCAATTAATCCGTCAATTTCACTGGCAGTCAGTTTCAGACGGTTTTGCAAGTCGGCAATATAGTTGATATCAGCCTGAGTCTTTTCGGAAATGAACATATATCCTTTTCCTGTTAAAAACCAGTTAATATCAATATTGTATTTTTCATGGATACAATGAAAAAACTTAGGCCCCGGCTGCGCCTCGTCTCTTTCGTAGCTGCCGATTGTTCTAACGGGTATCCCAAGATTTTCCGCCAATTCACGTGATGTGATTTTTAATACCGATTTGATTTCTTTTAGTCTTTTTCCAATTGTCATAATTTTTCCCGCATAAACTTTTGTTACACAAAATAGTAATAAACCTTGCACGCTCATACAATATAATGTATGATGGTACATATGATTATAATATCATGAAACTTCCAACTAAAGATATTATACAACAGTCTACATTTTAATGCACTAGTTTTCTAATATTTTACATGTTGTTGAAGTGAAAAATGTAAATAGGAATGGAGAATATATGAGAAAAAAGCACTTAAAACTTGTTGTTTCAAATAGTCTTAAAAGTCCGAAAAAACTGGATTTTAAAGGAGTTGTTCCTTTGGTTTGCGAACATTTTAAGTTTATATTAACTCCTAAAAGAGAAAAGATTTATGTGCTGAAAGACTCCTTAATAAAACTATACAGAGATTATGAAATTACTACCGGAATATGTGAAATCCCTTATTATATCAGGGCAGAGCTGAAAATCAGCGAAATTATTCAGGATAATAAAGTTGATTATTATTTTAAAATTATGCAAAAAATAAGAAAAAATTCACTCGAGTGAACATGATGATGATATAATCTTGCTATGGCTAAGAAGATTATATCAGCAAACAGAAAAGCATTTCATGAATATCATATATTTGACAAGTACACGGCAGGCATGGTTCTCACCGGTACGGAAATCAAATCTGTGAGAAAAGGTGCTGTTAATTTAAAAGACAGCTTTGTCCGTATTGATGATTTTGAACCGTTTTTATATAACTGTCATATAAGTCTTTACGAGCAGGGCAACAGATATAATCATGAGGAAAAAAGAACAAGAAAACTTCTTTTAAATAAAAAAGAAATAGAAAAAATGCTCGGAAAAATAAAAAAAGACGGTTATACAATTATACCGTTAGAATTATTTTTGGAAAACGGCTGGGCAAAACTGGAAATAGCTCTTGCAAAAGGAAAGAAGTTATACGATAAACGTGATGATCTCGCTAAAAAAGCGCAGAACAGGGATATTCAAAGAGCCGTAAAAAACAGATAATTACTCTATATATTTCCCGTTAAACAGTTCTTTTACCATTGCTGCCTGAGAGGATGAGTCTACCGATGAAATTTGCGGTTTTATTTCTTGCTCTTTTTTTGATTCAATAAAATTATGGTATTCTTCTTCTTCCTGCTTTCTTATATTATGCTCTTCTTCTTTATTTTCATATATGGGCGCGGCAGGCGGTATTGTTTTAACTGCGGATTGTGCATTCTCGTTTAATATAATATTGATATTAGGATTTGAAATATTAAGATACCTTGAAATTGCATCGACAAGAGCTGTTTTTTTACTGCCTTCTTTTGCCTGTTTTACAAACATCTCTTTTTTAAATGCAATTGTTATTTTATTTTCGTTAATCTCAACCGGGTGTGCAAGATTTGAATAGAATGCTCTTGTTGGCGGGCTTTCTATGCTTTGAAGTATTGATGTCCAAAGATTTTGCATATCATCCGGATTTGTATTTGCTTTTGTTGTCTGAGGTTTTTCTTCTTCTTTTTCGGATGCTGTATTTTGCTGAGAAATTTTTGTTTCTGCAGATTTTATTTCCGCTGTATTTTCTTCTGTTGATTTCGGTTTTGTATGTTCAAATGAAATCGAATTGTTAATTTGTTTTTCTTGAACAGGTTTTACCGTTATTTTTGCAGGTTCAAAATTACCCGATGCTAATTTCTGTTCAAGTTCTTCAATTCTTCTTAAAAGGTTATCGGAGGAAGGAAGATTTTTATAATTTGTTAAATCTACTATGCACAATTCCAGCCATAAATATTTGTTTGTTGTATCTTTTATTTGTACTGAATAATAAGAAAGTCGGTCTATTATTTGTATTATTTCCGCAACCGAGAATTTATCCGCCTGTTGTTTTGTTTTTTCGTAGTTTACTTCATTTATTTGTGTCAGAGAGAAAATCAAATCTTTATCACTACAATTTTTTACAATCATCATATCTCTAAAGTATTGAATCAAATTTGATACTATTTGAACAGGTTCATTTCCTTTTGAATATATATTATCTATAAGCATAATAGATTTTGAACAATCGGATTCTATTATGCACTTTGTAATTTCACTTAGTGTATCATATGATATTTTGCCTAAAAGTTCGTTGATATCATTGGTATCAATTTGTTTATTGATTCCGAGAACGCTGATTTGATCCAGAAGAGCCAATGCATCTCTCATTCCGCCCTGTGAGTTTTTTGCAATGGAATAAAGTGCTTCTTTTGATATATTTATCTTTTCTTCACCGGCAATATATTCAAGTCTTTTTACTATATCGTCCGTTGTAATTCTTCTGAAATCGAACCTTTGGCATCTTGATATAATGGTGTCAAGTACTTTGTGCGGTTCTGTTGTTGCAAGAATAAAAATTACATTTTCAGGCGGTTCTTCAAGTGTTTTTAAGAGCGCATTAAATGCATGATTTGACAGCATATGAACTTCGTCTATTACATATATTTTATATCTTCCGTTTACCGGAACGTATTGGATTTTTTCCAAGATGGCCTGTGTATCTTCAACACTTCTGTTACTTGCGGCATCTATTTCTATAACATCAACTGGAATAGAGTTCATAATGTCAAGACAAGCAGGACATTTCCCGCAAGGAGTAAGAGTTGGGCCTTCTTTACAGTTAAGAGATTTCGCAAGTATTCTCGCTGAAGATGTTTTACCTGTTCCTCTCGGACCGCATAACAAATATGCATGAGCAATGCGGTTTAATTCAATTGCATTACTTAAAGCATGTACAATATTTTCCTGTCCTATAAGGTCATGAAAGTTCTGAGGTCTGTATTTCCGATATAAAGGAATGTATTTTGTTTCCACTTAATTGTCCAAGTTGTTAATATTTGCTAATATAATTATATATTAAAAAAGGTTATCCATGAAAATAATAAAACCAAAAAAATTAAAAAAAGGTGATACAATCGGAATTTTAGCTGTTTCCGGTAAAATAAAAGATATTGAAAAAATTAATAATGCAAAAAAAATTTTTATTTCGTCGGGATATAATGTTACAGTATCTGAAACTTGTTTTTCATCACATCGTTATATGGCAGGAAGTTGTGATAAAGATTGTGTTGATGAGCTGCATAATTTTTTTCTTAATAAGAATATTAATGCCATTTTGTGTGCAAGGGGCGGTTATGGCACATTAAGGCTTATAAATAAAATTGATTGGAATATTATAAGAAATAATCCTAAGATTTTTGCAGGTTATTCAGATATTACAATTCTGCTTGCAATGATGTATAAAAAGAGCAATCTTATTACATTCCATGCGCCGATGGCAAACGGGGATTTCGGTTCTGCCATAAATGAATATACAAAAAAAAGTTTAATAAATACACTTGAAGGAAATACTGAATTTATAGAAGCCAGATACCCCGATGTTTATAATTCCGGTGCTGCAAACGGTGTTCTCTGGGGCGGAAATTTGTCTTCACTTGTATCTCTTTGCGGAAGTGATTTTGTTCCTGATGAAAATATTATTTTATTTTTGGAAGATTTAAATGAACCTTCATATAAAATAGACAAAATGCTTACACAGCTTTTTAACACCGAAAAAATAAGACAAAATGTAAGAGGTATTGCACTTGGTGAATTTACGAATATTAAAGATGATTATGACCTTAAAAATATTTTTTCGGAGATGGCGCATGAATTAAAAATTCCCGTTTCGGGAGGATTTAAAATTACCCACGAAAAAACAAAAGATACCGTACCATATGGCGTAAAGGTTCTTTTTGACAGCAATCAAGGCAGAATAACGATACTTGATAAATATTTAACCGATTAGATGTAAATAATTTATTTGTTAAGGTTAATAAATTGATTTTCACGTGTTATTGCAACCATACCGGATCGAACGAGTTCTTTTACACCTAAAGGTCTTAAAAGTGCAATTATGGCTGTAATCTGCCGTGTATCCCCGCTGTATTCAAGCGTGTAAGTATCGGGTGAAACATCAATAATTTTAGCGCCGAAAATTTCCGATATTCTTAAAATTTCACTTCTTGCATCGTCTTTTGCCGTTACTTTACAAAGAACCAGTTCTCTGTCTATACACTTGTCTGCTGATTTTGGAAGTTCAACCACTTTTATTGTATTTATAAGACGGTTTAATTGTTTGCAAATCTGTTCAATTACAACCTCATCACCCGTTGTAACAATGGTAATTCTGGAATAAGTTTCATCTATTGTAGCTGCAACGGTCAAACTTTCAATATTAAAACCCCTTGTGGAAAATAAATCACACACACAGGAAAGAATTCCGGGTTCATTTTTTACAAGTACCGAAATCGTATGTTTCATAATTATTCTCCTAATCCTGTTTCAGTGTTATTTGACAGTAATACTTCATTTAACGGTTTGCCTGCTAAGACCCAGGGATAAACCATTTCAAAAGGTTCAACAACAAAATCCATAATCACGGGTCCGTCATAAGCCATTGCTTTATCAAGTGCCGTATCTATTTGAGATTCTTCGGTTATTCTCATTCCCAAAACCCCGTATGCTTCTGCAAGTTTTACATAATCGGGTGATGTAATCGGTGTTTGGGAATAATGTTTATTGAATAATTTTTCCTGCCATTGTCTTACCATTCCGAGATAACCGTTATTAATAACTGCAATTTTAACCGGAATTTTATAGTCAACACAGGTCATCAATTCCTGAATATTCATTTGAATACTTCCGTCACCGGCTATATTGAAAACAAGACGGTCTTTATCAGCTATTTGAGCACCGATTGCAGCGGGGAAACCAAATCCCATTGTGCCCAAACCACCGGAAGTAACAAGCTGACGCGGTTTGTTAAACTTAAATAGTTGGGCAGTCCACATTTGATGCTGCCCCACTTCGGTTGCAATTATCGGATTTTTGTCTTTTGTTTTTTCATATATATGTTCAATTACCGTTTGCGGACTCATTTTACCGTTTTCAACAGCTCTTATTACTCTTTTTGATTTCCAGGAATTTATCTGTTCAACCCATGCTCTTCTGAAATTTTCTTCGTAGGTATATTTCCCCGTATTAAATTCTCTTAACATGATATTTAATACATTTTTTGCATCACCTACGATGGGGATATCGACGTGAACATTTTTGCTTATAGAGCAAGGATCAATATCAACGTGAATAACCTGAGCATCTTTACAAAAACGTTTTAAACAGCCAGTTATTCTGTCATTAAATCTTGTACCTACCGCGAAGAGCACGTCACAATTACTGATAGCCAGATTTGCCCAGTAATTACCGTGCATACCGAGCATCCCAAGAGAAAGATTATCATCCTGAGGGTAGGTGCCGATTCCCATAAGAGTTGTAGCTACAGGTATATTAAGTTTCTTGGCAAGTTCTCTTATTTCCATCCAGGCATCAGAATGTATTACACCGCCGCCTGAAATGATTGCGGGACGCTGTGCTTCACAAAGCAGTTTTAATGCTTTTTTACACTGCATCGGGTGTCCTTCGTAATTCGGGTTATAACCCGGCAGTACAATTTTGTCCGGATATTTAAATTCCATTTTTGATGTTAAAACATCTTTAGGCAATGATACAACAACGGGACCGGGTTTCCCCGTTTTTGCTATATGGAAGGATTCTTTTATTACTCTGGGTAAATCATTTATATTTTTTACCAGATAATTATGCTTGCAGCAGCTGCGTGTGATTCCTACAATATCGGCTTCCTGAAAAGCGTCGTTACCGATTAACTTTGAATCAACCTGACCCGTAAATACAACAAGCGGATAGCTGTCATAGTAGGCATTTGCAATACCGGTTATGGCGTTGCAGGCTCCGGGACCGGATGTTACAAGAACAACACCGGGTTTTCCTGTTATTCTTGCATAGCCTTCCGCCGCATGAACGGCGGCTTGTTCATGTCTTACAAGATAGTGTTTGATGAAATCACAATTGTACAGTTCGTCGTATATATGGAGAATTACTCCACCCGGGTAGCCGAATATTTTATCTACACCTTCTTCTTTTAAACATTCCAGAAATATTTTTGCACCTGATATTTTTTCTGTTTTATTCATTTGTTCGGCGGTCATAATTTTCTCCGTTTTTTCACTAAAATGATAAAAAATTGTCCAAAATTCCTTTTTATTTACTTAAATTTTACTATTATCAAGATTTTAGTGCAAATTTTTTGTAAAATTTTCTATATTGACTACTGTTTTTTATAGGATTAAACTTATGAAAGCTGATATTTACTAAAAAAATTAGAAAACGAGGTTAATTATGGCAAAAATTTATTATGCTGCAGACTGCAATTTAAGTCTTTTAAAAGGAAAAACGGTTGCGGTTATCGGTTACGGAAGCCAAGGACATGCACATGCTCTTAACTTGCATGAAAGCGGAATTAATGTAGTTGTTGGTTTATACAACGGTTCAAAGTCATGGGAAAAGGCACAGAGTGCAGGACTAAAAGTTGCAACTGTTGAAGAAGCATCAAAAATTGCTGATTTTATAATGATATTACTTCCTGACGAAAAACAGGCTGATGTTTATAAAAAACAAATAGCTCCGAATTTAACGGCAGGAAAAACTTTGGCCTTTGCACACGGTTTCAATATTCACTTTAATCAAATTGTACCTCCTTGTGATGTTGATGTTGTAATGATTGCACCAAAAGGCCCGGGGCATACGGTAAGAAGTGAATATGTTGAAGGTAAAGGAGTTCCTTGCCTTGTTGCCGTTCATCAAAATGCATCAGGTAAAGCACTTGAAACAGCATTGGCTTATGCGGCAGGTATCGGAGGTTCTCGTGCCGGAGTGCTTGAAACAACTTTCAGACAGGAAACCGAAACTGATTTATTCGGTGAACAGGCTGTTCTCTGCGGCGGTGTTACCGCTTTAATGCAGGCAGGATTTGAAACTCTTGTTGAAGCAGGATATGACCCTCAAAATGCATATTTTGAATGTATCCACGAAATGAAACTTATTGTTGACCTTATTTATCAGGGCGGTTTCTCAAGAATGAGATATTCAATTTCTGATACAGCAGAGTTTGGTGATTATGAAATAGGTAAACGTATTATTACCGAAGAAACAAAGAAAGAAATGAAAAAAGTTCTTTCTGAAATTCAAGACGGCACCTTCGCAGGTAAATGGATTACCGAAAATAAAGCGGCAGGCAGAGCTCATTTCCTTGCTTCAAGAAAAGTTCATGCAGAACACCAGCTTGAAAAAGTCGGTAAAGAACTCAGAAAAATGTATTCCTGGAACGACGAAAAATAATAATCTGTTTTATAAAAAAGAGGAAACATTTGTTTCCTCTTTTTTAATTTTTCATAAATTTATCTATTTCAGATTTGACTTGCTGCGTAACAGTTTCTTCAAACAATTTTCCCTCTTTTGATTCGTAATACTTTTTTCTGTCCCAGTATTTTCCGTATTTCTTTGATGGAAAAGGAATTTTTAAAACGGAAACATTTTTATATTCCTTTGTTACAACGTCATTAAAATCAAGAATTACCAGTTTAAACGGTTTATTACCGCGTATACTTTTTAAAACTTCATATAAATTTTCAATATCTTCTTCTTTCTTAAGTGCTTGGACAAAAATAATCGGCTTATAATCCTTAATGATTTTTCTGAAATTTTCAATTCTGCCTGAAATTCTCTCTGTAAGTTTATCTTTATCGTTTATATTGCAATCTTTATCATGGAAAAATTCGGTATTGTCTGTTTTCTTCCAGATTCCTTTTTTTCTGAAATCAAGCCAGCATCTTGTATATTTTTCAAAGTATAAATCATCAAGATATCCTTCAAAATCATTTTTAATGTAATAAGTAATTCTTTTTACGGGATGAATAACTAAGTCAAAAGGACAGGATAATTCACCCTGTGCTTTTGACGGTTTAAGATGTTGTCTTGTCAATATTGTTCTTGAGATGCAATAACAACCCAAAGATACTATTTCATACTTCTTTTCTTCCATAAATTATATACTTGTGACAGCTCCTTTATCAGATGAAGAGACTACTGCGGCATATCTTTTTAAATATCCTTTTTTAATTTTGTAAGAAAGAGGTACAAAGTCTTTTTTTCTTTGCTCCAATTCTTTTTCGTCAACTTTCAAAGTTATTTCACGATTTGGAATATTAATATATATTTCATCGCCGTCTTGTATAAGTCCTATTAACCCCCCTGCCGGAGCTTCCGGAGAAATGTGCCCGATACAAAGACCTCTTGTGCCTCCTGAAAATCTTCCGTCGGTTATAAGCGCAACATGTTTACCCAGTCCTTTTCCGACAATTGCCGAAGTAGGGGAAAGCATTTCTCTCATACCCGGGCCGCCTTTAGGACCTTCGTATCTTATAACTACAACATCACCTTTAACTATTTTATCATCCATAATAGCTTTCATGGCGTCTTCTTCGCTGTTGAAGGTTTTTGCCTTGCCTGTAAATTCAAGACATTCTTTTTCAACACCGGATATTTTTACAACGGCGCCATTCGGTGCAAGATTTCCGTGAAGAACTGCAAGTCCGGGATTTGACGTTACGGGATCCGATATCGGTCTTATAACTTCGTTATCACACCATATATCGGCTTTCGCTATTTCGGATAGCTTTATTCCGGAAACACCGACCGTATCTTTCATTTCAGATATATTTCCGTATATTGTTTTTAAAACTGCCGGAATACCGCCTGCATTATCCAAATCCGTCATTGTTTTTGCCGCTGACGGGTCAAGTTTTATAATCTGCGGAACTTTAAAACTCAATTCTTCAAAGTCTTTCAGTGTTATATCAACGCCGGCTTCATTAGCAATAGCAAGTAAGTGAAGAATGGAGTTTGTTGAACCGCCGAGAGCAAGGTCTGTAATAATTGCATTTCTTATTGAATCCTTTGTAATAATTGAAGAAGGACGAATATCTTTTTCAATAAGTTCATTTATAATAAGTCCGGAATCAAAAGCAATACGTTTTGTTTTTGCGCTCACGGCTGCTGATGTTGCGCATCCGGGAAGGCTCATTCCCATAACTTCAGTTAAACATGCCATTGTATTAGCGGTATATAACCCCTGACATGCGCCTGCTGACGGACAGGAAGTTATTTCCATTTCATGAAACATTTTTTCGTCTATTTCTCCGTTAGAGAATTTTCCTACCGCTTCAAAAGTTCCTTTTATCATTGTAAGTGTGTTATTGCGGCATTTTCCGTCAAGCATGGGTCCAACAGTTACAATAATAGAGGGAATGTCAAGTCTTGCTGCTGCCATAATCATTCCGGGAGTTATTTTATCGCAGTTTGTAAGAAGTACGAGACCGTCCAGCTTATGAGCCTGAGCAACGGATTCAACGCAATCCGCAATTAAATCACGGGAAGGCAGAGAATAGTTCATCCCGCTATGTCCCATTGCAATACCGTCACAAATTGCAGGAACTCCGAAAATAAAAGCCTGTCCGCCGCCCGAGTGGATACCTTTTTCTATTTGGCGTTCTATTTCTCTCATGCCGGAATGCCCCGGTACCAAATCGGAAAAGCTGCTTGCTATACCGATAAATCTTTTATCTATCTGGTTTTCACTTACTCCTGTTCCATAAAGCAATGCTCTGTGCGGAGTCCTTTGTATTCCTTTTTTTATTTCGTCACTTCTCATAAAACTCTCCTTCTCTTATCCCGATAAAATTATTCTACCAAAGAGTTCATTTTTCTGATAGAGTTTATTTATCTTTTGTGTTTTTGTATAAAGAAAGGAGAGAATCATGAAAAAATTATTTACAATTTTAGTATTATCAGTTGTTTTTTTGATGACGGGATTTTCAGGTGTATCGTTTAACGGTTTTATGGCTGGAAAAGCGGAAGCGGCAGCTGCCGTAAAACAGGTCAGAGCAATGCATATTCTGGTTCCTACGGAACAGGAAGCTGTTAATATACGTAAAGAAATTATGACCGGCGAAGATAAGATGCAAATATTTAACAATTTCAGAAATGCGGCAAAAAAATATTCAAAATGTCCTTCCGGAGCTTCTGGCGGTGATCTTGGCTGGTTTGGAAAAGGTGATATGGTCCCCGAATTTGAAAAGGCAGCATTCGATATCCCGAGCGGTGAAGTATCTGAACCTGTGAAAACTGCGTACGGATGGCATTTAATTTATGTTATTTCAAAGAAATAATTCTTGTATTTTTTCAAGTTTAAATTTATTGCCCGAGGCAATTGAAAAAATATAATTTCCATTTAAATTATCACTGAAGCGGTATTTAACTTCACCATGAAGTTTATATGCCGCTTCATATTCTGTCCAGCATTTGTAAAAAGCGTATAAGGAATCTTCTTCCAGTTCAAACTTCATTCTTTTTGCTATTTCTTTGTAATCGCGCTTTGTAATTTGTTCCATATCAAACCCTACGGGATTTTTATCAAAGCAGACCGCTGCATATTCTCCCGAATGTGAAATTGAAAATTGAAGAGAAGAATTTTTGAAAGACGGCTTTTTATTTATTAGCTCAATTTCCGGATTTTGAATATGATAAATGTTTTCGGCACAATATTCAAGAACATATCTTCCTGCATCATGCCCTTTTCTGTATCTGTTCCCGGCTTTAAAATTACATATTTTTATATAAAATAAATCCATATTATAAGCTCAGATAATAATCTTTTAACAGTTTTGTATCACCTTCAATATTAGGACTTTCACAAACAAGGGCACCTTTTACGTTAAATTGTTTAAGAACTTTTAACAGGTCTTTATAATTCATATCGCTTTCTTTAAGTATAAGGTGGTTTTTCTCCCCCTTTATTCCGTATTCAATGCCTGCAAGATGCATATGCATATGATTAAGAACATCGCTGCCAAGTTCTCTTGCAACAAATTCTATCATTTTTGAAAATTCATCGTAAGTATTATATATGCCGTTATTTCTGGCATGAATATGTGCAAAATCGATGCAGGGAAGAACATTTTTAAATTCTTTTGACAATTTTACTATTTCTTCTAATGTTCCCCACTGTGTCCCTTTCCCTGTTGTTTCGGGACGTATCCAGATGTTATTGTTTTCTTTTTCCAATTCTGCTGATATTTTTTCAATTGAAGAATAAACAGTTTTATATACATCATCAACAGGTTTTTTCATATAAAATGCGGCATGAAAAGTTATGCTGTATGCTCCGATTGCCCGGCCCATACGGGCCGTTTCCAGTATTCTTATAACACTGGCATCAATCTTTTCGGATTCATCGGAGTTTAAGTTTATATAATAAGGTCCGTGGCAGGTAACCATCAATCCTTCTTTTTCGGTAAAATCCTTGACCAGAGATTGATTAGCTTCATTCATTCTTACTCCGTGGACAAACTCGACTTCTATACCGTCAAGATTCATTTCTTTAATTATTTCAAGTCCCTTTTTATATCCTTTGTTCTCAGAAGATAAAGGAAGTCCTGCAGTCAGGAAGTTTAATTTATCCGTTGTCAAAAATATCTCCTTTTTTTAGTTTTACGCGTTCAATAAATTCTTTTGCGTTGGATATAAAGAAACCGCCGTATTGAAGGCATTCGGGCATAATTATATCTTTTCCGCAAGCAATTTTTATGTTTTTCTTTGCTTCAATGATTGTTCCGGGAGCATAATGATGTTTTTGTTTGATAATTTTTGCCGAGTTAATTCTTACAACATAACCTTTATACATTGTAACAGCACCGATAAACGGATTTAGTGCTCTTATAAAACGTTCGATTTCAACGGCGGATTTATTCCAATCGATGAAAACATTTCTTTTTGCAAAAGAAAGTGCGTATGCTCTCTTTTTTTCATTACCAAGGGGCTGGGGTTTTCTTGGAAATTCATGTGATTCATAATAATCAAGTGCCTCATAAAGCATGGATGCGCACATTTCATTTGTACGGTAAAACAATGTTCCCATTGTCTCGTTTAAATCAAGACTGAATCTGTACTGGGATATAATATCTCCCGTATCAAATTCTTCATCCATAAAGTGAAGAGTTATAGCAGATTCTTCTTCGCCGTTAATTATAACGTGAGAATACGGGTTTGCGCCTCTATAGTCGGGCAATTTTGAAGGATGAAGATTTATAAATCCGTCTTTAGGTAATCTTAATAATTCTTTTGGAAATTTTTTGTTATAAGAAGCCACGACACCCAGATCCGCATTTAAATTTCTTATTTTATTTAAAAATTCTTTTTCATTCAGGTTTTTCTCATATTCCACTAATTCATATCCCATGGATTTTGCATTGTTTACCATTAAAGAATATGTAGGGTCTTCTTTGGGCGGCGGTACGACACCTATAATATTTATGCCTTTTTCATTTAATTTGTGCAGGCAGACAAGCGCCATATCAGGCATGCCGATAAAAAGTATTCTCTTTTCGTATTTCTTTTTCACTTCTTATATCCTTCGTTTTAATTATACCAAAAAATTATTGCTTTTATTTTGTGCATGTTTTTAATAGAATGGTAAAAGAAACACGACGAGGTAAAAGCAATGCTTGATATAAGAATGATAAGGGAAAATCCCGATAAGGTTAATGAGCTTTTAAAAAGAAGAAATCCCGAACTTTCAATTGACGGAATTCTTGATATAGACGCAAAAAGGCGTAAAGTGCAGGCTCAGGCGGATGAGTTAAGGGCAAAAAGAAAGAATATGTCCCAGCAAATCGGTATGATGAAAAAAGAAGGTAAAAATACCGATGAAATACAATCGGAAGTCAAGTCTATGGGCGATGAAATTTCTCAATTGGAAATTCAAGAACAAGAACTTGATGCACAGCAGCGAAAATTACTGCTTTCGACTCCGAACATCCCTGATGAAACAACACCTATTGGTTCATCAGATGCTGAAAATGTTGAAATAAAAAGATGGGGAGAACCCCGAAAAACATCTTTTGAGCAGAAGGCTCACTGGGATATTTGTACGGAAAAAAATATCGTAGATTTTGAACGCGGAGTTAAACTGTCTCAATCAAGATTTTCTCTTTACAGAGGAAAAGGCGCTCAATTGGAACGTGCGATTATTAATTTCTTTTTGGATACACATACAACAGAACACGGCTATGAAGAAATTCTTCCTCCCGTAATGGTTAACGCTGCGGCAATGACAGGCACCGGACAACTTCCTAAATTTGCTCAGGATATGTATAAATGTGAAGAAGAAGATTTGTATCTTATTCCGACCGCAGAAGTTCCGGTTACAAATATCTACGCGGGTGAAATTTTGAGTGAAGATGATCTTCCTAAATATATGACTGCATATACCCCCTGTTTCAGAAGAGAAGCTGGCAGCGCCGGAAAAGATACCAGGGGTTTAATCCGCCAGCATCAATTTAACAAGGTTGAGTTAGTAAAATTAACAACACCCGAAACAAGCGTTGAAGAACATGAAAAACTTACCAGAAATGCGGAAAGAATACTTGAACTTCTTGAACTGCCATATAGAAGAGTTGCTCTTTCTACAGGTGATATAGGATTTTCTGCAAGAAAATGTTTTGACCTTGAAGTTTGGCTTCCTTCTTATAATGCATATAAAGAAATTTCAAGCTGTTCTAACTTTGGTGATTTTCAGGCAAGAAGAGCCAATATAAGATACAGAAGCAAAGAAACAGGCAAGCCCGTGTTTGTTCATACCTTAAATGGTTCCGGACTTGCAGTCGGCAGAACATTTGCAGCTATTTTGGAAAATTTCCAGAATGAAGACGGAACGGTTACCATACCTAAAGTGCTCAGAAAATATACGGGATGGGATATTCTGTAGCATGAAAAAAGGCTTATTTATAACATTCGAAGGGGCGGATGGTTCAGGAAAAACCACCCAGCTGAATAAAATAAAAGACCTGTTAGTCGAACAAGGCTTTGATGTGGTTGTAACGCGTGAACCCGGGTCGCTTGATATAGGACAAAAAATCAGAAATATATTGCTCCATCAGGAAGGTTTTGTATCGGACAGATGTGAAATGTTCCTGTTTTTAGCAGACAGAAGCCAGCATGTTGATGAACTTATTAAACCTGCAGTTGAACAGGGTAAAATAGTTCTTTGTGACCGCCATACCGATTCTACGGTTGCATATCAGGGATATGGAAGAGGACAGGATATTGAACTTTTGAAGCGTTTAAATAAAATTGCGGTAGACGGAATTGTGCCTGATTTAACATTGCTTTTTGATGTCTCGACTCAAACGGCACAAGATCGTGTTGGCAGTGAAAAAGACAGAATGGAATCCGCCGGAGCGAAATTTCACTCCAGAGTAAGAAACGGATATCTTGAACTTCAAAAAGAAAATCCTGACAGAATAAAAATTATTGATGCAAATAATGATATAGATAAAGTATTTGAAGATACAAAAAATATTGTGGTAAAACTTATACAAGAAAGTCGAGGAGTATAATGACCGAATCATACAGACGTTGGTATGACAATGACCCGATTTTAAAAGAAGCATTAGAGTTATTAAAACTGCAAACGGATGATACGAAAAATGCGGCTGCGGATTTTATGATTTCGCTTCAGGAACAGGTTGCACAAGATGTAATCGAACGTATTTATGAAATAACTCAAAATTTTGCGGGAAAAGGTAACAGATGGTACGATTCGGATCCTGTTATGCTGAAGGCAATTGAGCTTTTAAGAGCGGCTCCGCCCAAAACCCAGCGGGTTGCTGCATTGAAATTACTTCTTGCAATGGAAAATAATAAATTGGATGAATTAGATAAATTAGATAAAAATGAGCTTGAGTAGTACTTTAAAAGATATACAAAATCAAAATGATAAACGCGGAATTGATATACAAAAAGTAGGAGTCAACGGTGTTGATGTACCTTTATTGATTGAGCGTAAAAATGCGGACAGTCAGGTGGTTTCCGCAAAAGCGAGGGTCAGTGTTTCATTGCCTCATAATTACAGGGGCACTCACATGTCGCGTTTTATTGAAATTCTCGGAGAATATTCACAAAAAAATCTTCTGGGAGTTGATATAAAAGGACTTTTGATTGATGTAAAAAATAAATTAGATTCTAAAAGTGCTCATGTTAAGTTTGATTTTAAATATTTTATTAATAAAAAAGCGCCGGTGAGTGAGATTGAGTTTCCCGTAAGTTATGATTGTTCTTTTCAGGGTGATTTAACCGATGATGATTATAAGTTCATTCTCGGAGTAAAAGTTCCCGTAACTACGCTTTGTCCGTGTTCAAAAGAAATATCAAAATACTCTGCCCATAACCAAAGAACAATGGTTAAAGTTAAGGTCAGTTATGATGAGAACGATATAATTTGGATTGAAGATTTGATAGAGCAAATTGAAAGCTGCGGGTCAAGCCGGGTTTATTCCGTTTTAAAAAGATGTGACGAAAAATACGTAACGGAAACCGCTTATGAAAATCCTAAATTTGTCGAGGATGTATTAAGAGAAGTTATTTGTATTTTAAAAAATGATGATAAAGTAACATATTATGAAGTGGAAGTTGAAGCTCAGGAAAGTATCCATAACCATAATGCCTGGGCTTGGCAGTCTGAAATTAAACAAAATGGAGATAGGTAATGAAAGAATTATTTAACGATTACGTTCAATCACTTGAAACTTACATAATGATTCAAATAAAAATGGAAACGGCAAAACTGGCGCCTGAGCTTACCGCAAAAGGAAGAGCGCCTATATCTCTTGCAATGGGTGCGCCTGTTGAAAGACCGCCTAAATTGGTTACCGATAAATTAATAGAGTATGCAAATACAGACGATATGCATACATATACACTCGTAAAGGGTGAAAATTATTTGTTGGAAGCCATTGCAAAAAATATGAAAAAACGTACAGATGTTGATTTTGATGCGAAATCTGAAATTTGTGCATTAATCGGTTCAAAAGAGGGTATTGCAAATTTAATAAGAGCTTTAATTAACCCTAAATCCGAGATGAAAGACAGAGATATTATTTTAATTCCTGACCCGGGGTATGCTTCTTATAAAGAAATGGTTAAAGTTTCAGGCGGTATGAGCTACGGTATTCCTTTAACTCCCGAAAATAACTATATGCCGGATTTTGAAGAAGTTTTAAACAATCTTGAAAAAGACGGATATTCAAAAAATAAAGTTAAGGCATTAATTATTAACTATCCAAATAATCCATTGGGTGCAATTTGTACAAAAGAATATCTCCAAAAAGTTGTGGATTTTTGTAAAAAACATAAAATTCTTCTTATTTCAGATGCCGCATATATTGATTTAACTTTTGAAGGCTCGCCTAAAGCTCACAGCGTGTTTGAAATAGAAGGTGCAAAAGATGTTGCTGTTGAATTTTTCAGCTTCTCAAAACCGTATTCAATGACAGGATGGAGAATAGGCTGGGTATGCGGAAATAAAGACGCTGTCGGCATTTTGGGAAAATTAAAATCAACTATTGATACTGGTATTTATAAACCGATACAAAAAGCTGCTGCTGAAATTTTAAACTCCAAAGAAGGCGATGATTATATCATAGAGGCAAATAAAAGATTTGAGAGAAAACAAAAAATTATTGTCGAAGGATTTAAAGAACTCGGTTGGCCCATGGATAAATTGAATCCTCCAAAAGCTACTTTTTATTTGTGGCTTCCTGTTCCGCCAAAATATAAAACATCAAAAGAATTTACGGATGATGTTTTAAGAACTTCGGGAATTGTACTCGTTCCGGGTAACGGTTTTGGAGAAAACGGCGAAGGCTGGTTCAGAATGTCAATTGTTGCTGCGGAAGAGCAGATGACGGAAGTTATAAGAAGACTAAAAGAAGACGGTTTTTATTTTGAATAAGACGGTAATTGTAGATTATGATGCGGGAAATTTAAGAAGTGTCGCTAATATGATGACATTTCTTAATATCCCGTTTGAAATAACATCTGATAAAGATAATATTTTGAATGCTCAAAGAATCATTTTCCCGGGGCAGGGACATTTTATGCAGGCAATGAATAACCTTGAAAAAAAGGGGCTTGTACCGGTAATAAAAGAATGCTGCGAGAAAGGAATTCCTTTCCTTGGAATTTGTATCGGGCTTCAAATTCTTTTTGAAAGAAGTGAAGAAGCGCCGAATGTAGGCGGTCTTGGTATTTTAAACGGTGAGGTTAAACGTTTTAAACAGGGGAAAATCCCTCAAATCGGCTGGAATAAAGTTATTCCTGCGCCTGCAAATAAATATATTCCTGAGGATTATTTTTATTATGTTAATTCATACTATGTTGTGCCTGAGGATGAAAATATAATAAGTGCATATACCGATTACAACGGCAGATTCTGCGCTGCCGTCCAATCAGGTAATATAACTGCGGTACAATTCCACCCTGAAAAGAGTTCCGAGGCGGGATTGAAGTTCTTTAAAAATTGGTTTGGTATTAATAATTAGCTATGTTTTCAAATTTTTTTTCGGGCAATTCTTTTAACTTATTAATAATATAATCTGTATCGGTCTTATGTTCTTGTATGTTTGTATAAATGGCATTATTTACAAGATTTTTAGGCCCCCATTTTTTTGCAATATCATAGAAAAAGATTGCGACTACCGGTACTTTTAAAGCAAGTGCAAGATGCATACATGAAGTATCAATACTAATAAATTTTGAACATAAATCTGTAAGCGCCGCACTCTCTGTATATGAGGTTTTACCTGCGAAATCATAAAACTCAATGTCGTTGTACTTATTTAATTTCTTGGTATAATTTTCAATGTCTGATCCGCCTATTATCACAACTTTAAAATCAGGGAAGTTTTTATTTAATGACCTTATAATATCTGCCGCATCGTCCGTAATAAGACTCTTTTCTTTAAGATGACAAGCGGGACAAAATCCTATTAGTTTTTTATCTGCAATATTATATTCTCTGAGAAGTTCTTGAACTTTTTCGGTGTCATTTTTTTTATATTCAAAATAGGTATCAATATTTTCCTGATATATTCCCATCGGTTTTAAACATCTTGCGTAGTGTTCCGAAACAGGTATTTGCATATTTCTTTCTTCCTGCAAATAAGGTATAATATCCGTCAGCAGAAGCTCTCTTAATTCTCTTCCTCTCCCTATACGTACTTTTGCTCCTGTTAAGAAAGCGATTATCGCGCTGGTAAGTGAGTTGTCAAGTACTATTATTGTGTCAAATTTATGGCGCATTGATAGACCGAACTTTATTACTCTAAGTTTCTTTATGAATATTGACTGATTATTTCTATTCATATGGTATACTGTATTAATTTCGGGAATTCCTTTAACTGCGGGTAATGCATTATCTATTGTGATAATGGAAATAACGGAATCAGGATAGTATTTACGGAGCTGTTTAAATATTCCTGATGTATTTATAACATCTCCAAGCGGGCCTAATATCATAACGGCAATTCTGGAGCCGAATTTTTCTTTCACAATAGGTTCCTTTATTTACTTAATTTATGATATTATAAAAAGAAAACGGAAAGTTGACAATAGACGATAGTGTAGTTTTAGTTATAGCATTTTGGGTATATAATTGATTTTATATGACTGAGGTATCAATAATTATTGTTAGTTATAATACGGCTGATATTACACTTGAGTGTATTAAATCCGTTTATGAAAAAACTCAAGGCGTTGATTTTGAAGTTATTGTTGTTGATAATAATTCTCAAGACGGCAGTGCCGCAGCAATCGAAGAAGCATTCCCTCTTGTTAAAGTAATAAAATGCACTGAAAATCTCGGTTTTGGCAGAGCAAATAATCTTGGGATGAAAGACTTAAATTCAAAATATATTCTTTTATTGAATCCTGATACGGTATTAAAGAATAATGCAGTTAAAATTCTTTTTGATTTTATGCAGGAAAATCCTTCGGCAGGTGCTGCGGGCGGAATGTTATATGATATTGAAGGCCGACGAACACATTCTTTCGGAAGATTGCCGTTAATGAAAGATAAGCTGGCTCTTACATTTTTACCTCATATATTCTTAAGTAAAGACATGAGGAATAAATTTGATTTGGACTCCCTTAACGAAAATAGGGAAACAGGATATATTACTGGTGCTGATTTGATGCTGCGCCGGAGCATTCTTGAAAAAACCGGTGTATTTGACCCGGATTTCTTTCTGTATTATGAAGAAACTGAATTTCAATTCAGAATTAAAAAGGCCGGATATAAAATATACATTGTGCCCGAGGCTGAGATTATTCATCTTGAAGGAAAATCCTTAAATAAAAAATCCAGAAGAGAAGAGTCTTATAAAAGTGAATATTTATATTATAAGAAGTGTTATAAATTAACAAAGTTTTCATTGTTTAAATTAGCTTTTTTCATATATTTGTTTCCAAGATTTTTTTCTAATCCTAAAATGATTTTGAGAGTGTTAAAATATGTTTTGGGAAATTAGTCATGATAGATAAAATAAAATCATTTTTTAAACGTGAAAAAACAAATACAAAAACAAAATATTTGAGCTGCGAGTATATTCAACACGGGTTTAATGTTGATTATGAAGATATAAAAATGTGTTGTTTTAACTGCCATGAAGGCGGCGGCAGACAGATATTGATAGATAATTATCATGGTGAAACTATTGACTGGAATAAGTTTTTTAAAGAAAAAAGAAAAATGCGTGAATTAAATAAAAAAGGTATTATTTTAGAGCGCTGCAGAGGCTGTTTTTTTCTCAAAGAACGTGAATGGGATGACGAAGATTATATAAATTATATGGTTTTTAATCATTGGACGCAGTGTAATTGCAAGTGCAAGTACTGTTTTACTAATGAGCAATCCGACTTTTTCAATGCCAGAAAAAATTATAATATGTTCCCGCAAATAGAAAAACTCGTTAAGATGGGAAAAGTAAGAGGCGGAGGTGAAATAGGATTCGGCGGCGGAGAACCTGCACTTTTGCCGGAGTTTGAACCAATAGTTAATATGCTTTTAGATGCGGGCTGCGATAATATAAGAGTACATTCGTCAGGTGTCAAGTATTCGCAAGCCATAGAAAGAGGACTTGCCGAAGGTAAACTGACTCTTGTTGTATCAGTCGATTCGGGCTCGCCCGAAGTTTATGAAAACATAAAAAGAGTCAACCATTTTAATAAGGTGTGGGAAAATCTTACCAGGTATGCACAAAGCCAAACTGAAGATAAATATAAAGCCAAAACAAAGTATATAATATATCCGGGTTTTAATGACAACAAAGATGAATTTGATAAATTCCTTAATCTTTCTTTAAAATCAGGTATAAAAAGTATGGTTTTGGATGTTGAAGGCGGCTGGTATGAACAAAATAAGTACCGCGTGCCTGATTATATTTATGAACTTTTGGATTATGCTCTTAAGTGTGCCGAAGATTCGGGTATGAAGAATATTGAAGTTTATGACAGAGCTAATCATATGCGCATTCATAGAGATGAATATATAAAACTGAGAGACAATGCAAAATAATCAATACACAAGCTGCGACAGGCTCATAAACGGAATTGATTTTGAGCTCGACTGTATAGAACTATGCTGTTTTCGCTGCCATCAGGGGGGCGGAAATATAGAAATTGCGCGGGTCATTGACGGTAAGATTGATATTGATGTATTGGAAAAAAATCGGCAGGAGTTGATAGAGGCATGTAAAAACGGTAATGTTAATCCAAAATGTGAAGGGTGCTTTAATCTTGAGAAAAAATTCTGGGACGAAAAGCCTAAAATAAAATATATTCATTTTAACCATTGGACGATGTGTAATACAAATTGTATATACTGTTACACTAAATCCGACAAAAAATATGAAGGCGGAGTTCAGCATTATAAAGCATTGCCATTATTGAAAGAAATTTTAAACCGTTTTGAATTTTCACCTGACGGAGAAATTACCTTTGCGGGCGGTGAGCCTTTACTTTTGGCGGAGTTTGACGAAATTATCGAATATTTGCTTGAAATCGGAGCAAAGAAAATAATTGTTCATACCTCGGGTGTTTTATACTCACAATCCCTGGCAAAGGCTGTATCCTCGGGCTGCGCAAGAGTTGTTATTTCTCATGACTCCGGCAGTGAAGAGACTTATAAACGTATAAAAAATACCGATTTTTGCCATAAAGTCTGGCAAAATACACATAATTATGCAAAATCGGAATGTAATAATGTTTTTTCGAAATATGTAATTATACCCGGTATTAATGACAGCAGAAAAGAAATTGAAACATGGCTTAAAAAATCTGCAGATTCCGGTGTAAAAACGGTTATTCTTGATGTTGAACATAAATGGTATGAGAAAAATAAGAGTAATTTAAAACAATCATTAAGATTGCTTTCTTTGTGTGAATATGTTTCTTCCCGTGCAGAAATATATAATTTAAACGTCGAATTTTATAACGCCGTCAGATATTTGTATGCGGAATATAAAAAATATCTTCCGTTTATAAAATATAAAAATTACTTTTCCGCTCTGTTGACACTTGCTCTGCCAATTATGGCGGGAAGTATCGGTCATACAATAATAGGTGCGACCGATATTTTGGTTGTTGCTAAGTATAATATAAATTCACTTGCCGCGATAAGTATTGCGAATGCTTTTTTATTTACCATATTTATTTTCGGGATAGGCTTACAAGATGCAATATCCATAATTCTATCCAATAAACGAGGTAAAAAAGAAGGAATTAAAAAATATTTAAATACAACATTAATATTTTCATTAATTTTGGCTGTTTTGTTTTCGTCAGTTTGTTATGCAATGACATATATAATTGACAGATTTTCGTTTGACCCTGAATTAATTCCTTATATTAAACAATATACACGAATTGTGGCTTTTTCAATGTTCGGTGTTTTTATATATCAAGGAATAAAGCAGTTTTTACAATCATATGAAATAGTTAATTTCCCGAATTTACTTATACTTATTGCTGCATTATTAAATCTGGTTTTTGATGTTGTCTTTGTGTTTGGCTTTAAAGATATTATTCCCGCCATGGGGGTAAAAGGTGCTGCGCTTGCAACTTTTGGTGTTCGAACATTTATGGGGCTTGTTATGCTGATTTACGTTATGAGATTTATAAAGATTACAGATAAAATTGATTTTTCTTTAATGAAGCAGATAATAAGATTTGGAACTCCTCTCGGAATTACATTGTTAATTGAATTTTTGGCATTTAATATAATAACCGTTCTTGTCGGGAAAGAAGCGGGTATTTTAGCGGCTACCCACAATATTCTTTTAACAATATCATCAGTAACGTTTAATGTTCCGTTGGCAATAGCCGTTGCCGTTGCCGTAAAAGTTGCATATCATTACGGCGCGAAAAATTATGATGAAATAAGAAAGTATTCATATACGGGAGTTTTTATGGGTGTGTCATTTATGGCGCTTTGTGCCGTGATTCTTGCGTTATTTCCCCGTCAACTGGTCGGAATATTTACAAAAGACACAGCTGTTATGGATATAGCTATGCCTATAGTATTAATTGCGGCAATGTATCAAATTTTTGACGGGTTTCAGGTTGTTATGGGCGGAGTGCTAAAAGGTTTCAAGATGACAAAAGTTGTTTCTTTGTGCGTTTTTTCGGGCTATTGGCTTGTTGGACTGCCTGTTGCATATTTCCTTGTTTTCAAATACGGTATGTCTTTAAAGGGATATTGGATAGCACTTGCCGTATCTCTATGTGCTATAGGTGTTTTTGATGCTGTTATTGCAAAATATAAGTTTAAAAAAATAAAATCATGAACCCTTGTTTATTCTGATAACCAGGATTAATATTAATTTCTTTATTCAATAATTCTTTAATTTTCATATATAAAAGTATAACATATATTAATTATATTTATTTATTACTATACATGCCCGCATAAATTAATATATAATAGTTTGAGTATATATAGACAGTAAACGGGTTAATATGGCGGATAATTTAAAGTATAAAAGAATTTTATTAAAGCTCTCGGGTGAAGCATTGCTGGGTTCTCAAGAATTCGGTATTGATCATAATCCTTTAGAGATGATTGCAAATGAAGTTAAAGAGGCCTATGAACTGGGTGCACAAATAGCAATTGTAGTCGGCGGCGGAAATATATTCAGAGGTGTTAAAAACTCGGCGACATACGGTATGGATCAGGCAACAGGCGATTATATAGGAATGCTTGCAACGGTTATGAATGCATTGGCGTTGCAAAGCGCGTTAAGAAAACTTGATGTCCATTGCCGCGTCCAATCGGCAATAGATATGGATAAAATCGCCGAACCTTATATAAGATTTAAAGCAATAAGACATCTTGAAAAATCAAGAGTTGTTATATTTGCGGCCGGAACAGGTAATCCTTTCTTCACAACGGATACCGCGGCAGCTTTAAGAGCTTCCGAAATAGGTGCGGAAGCTATGTTGATGGCAAAAAATGGCGTGGACGGCATATATTCGGATGATCCGAGAACAAATTCGAACGCAAAAAAATATAGTAATATTACTTACGACGATATAATTATTAAGGGTCTTAAGGTTATGGATACCGCTTCTTGTGCGCTTTGCAAACAAAATTCCATACCCATTGTGGTATTTGATTTTGCCGCAAAGGGCAGTATCTGTCAAATATTAAAAGGTGATAATATAGGAACATATGTAGGAGGTTAAAATGCCGATAGAAGAATTATTTAAATCCGGTACAGACAGAATGGAAAAAGCTATTAATCAGCTTAAAAAGGAATTTGTTTCAATCCGTACGGGGAGAGCAAATCCTATGATTTTAGACAAGGTAATGGTTGAATACTACGGTGTTCCGACGCCTTTAAGACAACTTTCACAGGTCAGCGTGCAAGACGGTACGACTCTTGTTATCGCTCCTTATGATAAATCCGCGTTAAAAGAAGTCGAAAAAGCACTCGCAAAAGCCGATTTGGGTATTACCCCAAATAGTGACGGTATTGTAATAAGATTGGTATTTCCTCCGTTAACTCAGGATAAAAGAAAAGAAATCTGCAAAGATGTTAAAAAAGTTTGCGAAGATACTAAAGTTGCAATACGTAATATAAGACGTGATATGGCAGATGAGCTTAAAAAACTGGAAAAATCAGAAAATCTTCCTGAAGATACGGTAAAAGATAATCAGGATAAAATTCAGAAATTGACAGATAAATATATCGGTATCGCAGACAGTTTATCCGCAGATAAAGAAAAAGAGGTCTTGACGGTATAGTGGCTGTAATA
Organism: Candidatus Gastranaerophilales bacterium; assembly: GCA_944323955.1. Taxonomy (GTDB): domain Bacteria; phylum Cyanobacteriota; class Vampirovibrionia; order Gastranaerophilales; family Gastranaerophilaceae; genus Avigastranaerophilus. The sequence continues at coordinate 91,290 of CALUUK010000004.1, forward strand.
GATTCTCTGCTGAAAAATCGAATTGTAACGGGATTTACAATCGGGGTGCTGGTATTTGCCTGCATACTTTTAGGCGGCAAATGGCTGCTTGCTTTGCTGCTTGTTTTCATAATAATTGCATCAAAAGAATATGCGGATATATTAAGAAATAAAGGATTTCTTCCGTTTTTTAAGGTTATTCTTGTTACTTCGGTATCTATGATTTTGGTTTCCGCAAGCGGATATGATAATTTAATACCGCTTGTGCTGCTTGCAGGTACCATAGGTTCTTTTCTTGCAGTACTGTTTAGAGGCAGACAGCCTTATATTGCAAACGTTGCAACAACAATTCTGGGATTTTTAATAGCGTGGATGCCTTGTCATGTTTGTCTTATAAGACAAATGGGAGAAGAAACTTCACTTTTTGGTATTTCTTTTAAACAGGGACTGTATTTTCTTATATTGATTTTCTTTGTTATATTGTTTACCGATATTGCAGCTTATTTCTTCGGGATAAGGTTTGGAAAACATAAATTATCACCAGTTATAAGTCCTAAAAAATCTGTTGAAGGAGCTTTAGCGGGTGGTGTGTGTGCGATTATTGCCGGACTTGTTATCGGAAAATTAATCGGTATTTCTTTATATCATTCATTTGTATTGAGCGTAATTGTTACCGTTATGGCGCAATTGGGCGATTTATCAGAGTCGTTGATAAAAAGAGATGCAGGTGTTAAAGATTCCGGACATTCACTCCCGGGGCATGGCGGATTTCTCGACAGGGCGGACAGCTATTTGTTTTCGGTGCCTGTTGCGTATTACTATATAAAATACTTTATTCTTTCAGGAATTACTTTTCCTGATATAGGAATTTTAATAACGAAAGTCTTAAATGTCATCTGCAGCTAACGAAAGAAAAATACTGTTAAAAAAACTAAAGATAAAAAAGATTGATGAAGCGCTTTTAAATGAGGCGCTTACTCATCCTTCTTTTAATTTCGAAAGAAATATAGAAAATGCTCCTGATTATGAAAGACTGGAATTTCTCGGTGATTCGGTTCTGCGTTTGAGCTTGAGTGATTACTTGTTTAGAAAATATCCAGATTATAACGAAGGAAAACTGACTAAAATAAGAAGTTATCTTGTAAGTGATGAATGCCTTGCCAAAATAGCCGTTTCTCTGTCTCTTGGCAGATATCTTAATATAGGTGTTCATGAAGCTAAAGACGGCGGCAGAGAAAAAGATTCGATACTTGCTTGTTCAATGGAAGCAATTTTAGGCGCAATATATACTGATTCAGGATTTGATAAGGCTAATGAGGTTATATATAATTTGTATTCTTCAATAGATATTGATATTAATAATATTCTGATTTCGTATAATCCGAAAGAGATATTGCAGCAGTATACGCAGGGATTAAACAAAGATTTGCCCGTTTATAAAACTGTAAGTGAATCGGGACCTGCTCATAAAAAAATATATGAAATCGCCGTTATTTATCAAAATAAAGAAATCGGCAGAGGCATTGCACCTACAAAAAAAGAAGCTGAAAAAAAAGCGGCATTAAATGCACTGTGTGAGCTAAATATTAAAGAGGAAAAATTGAATGGCTGAACGTATAATTGCTCCTTCTATTCTTTCAAGTGACTTTGCTAATTTGCAAAGTGAAGTTGAAAAACTTGAAATTAACGGTGCCGATTGGATTCATGTTGATGTTATGGACGGGCATTTTGTTCCTAATATTACAATAGGCGCCCCTGTTGTTAAAGCACTCAAAAAGGTATGCTCTCTTCCTCTTGATGTGCATTTGATGATTGATAATCCCGAAAAATATATAAAAGATTTTGCGCTTGCAGGTAGTGATTATATAACATTTCATTATGAAGCGGCAAAAGATAAGGCGAAAGAAATTATCAATTTAATAAAGTCTTATAATATTAAGGCAGGAATATCAATAAAACCAAAGACGACAGTGCGGGAAATCATTTCATATCTTGATATGGTTGATTTGGTTCTGATAATGACGGTAGAACCGGGATTTGGCGGACAGAAATTTATGACGGATTGTGCATTAAAAATAAAAGAACTTAAACAATATATAAAAAATGATACAATTATAGAAGTTGACGGCGGAATAAATCCCGAAACAGCCGAAATATGTGCCGAATATGGTGCAAGAGCATTTGTTGCGGGTAATTATATTTTTGCTCATCAGAATATGAAAGAGGCAATTGCTTCATTGAGGTAAATGTGAAAATTACAAAAGGACTTATTGAACAACATATCCATGGGGCGTTTGGTATTGATTTTATGACATGTGATATTGATGAACTGCTTTATTGTGCCGATTTATTGGCACAAAACGGAGTATGTGCATTTTTTCCCACTGTTATGACAGACGACTTGGATGTGATAAAAAACAGAATTGAAATAATAAAAGAAGCGCAATCTTTACAAAATCAAAAAACCGCAAAAATATCAGGTATACACCTTGAAGGCCCTTTTATAAATCCTTCTGAGGCAGGAATACATGAAAAAAAATTCATTCTTCCTCTTGATATTGAACTTTACAAAAAAATACACGATGACATAATTAAAATTGTTACCATTGCTCCCGAACTAGACATGGAAGGCAGTTTTAGAAAATATTTGAATGAAAAAGGAATTAAAATCTCGGCAGGGCACACTCAAACAATTGATTTTAACATGGTTCACCAGATTACACATTTATATAATGCAATGTCACGATTTCATCACAGAAATATTACGACAGCAGTAAAGGCACTCGTAAGTGATGATATTTATACTGAAATAATAGCTGATTCAGTGCATGTAAGTGATGATGTTTTAAAAATCACTTTTAAACAAAAACCTTTGAATAAAATAATTCTTATTTCTGATGCTCTTCCTTTGGCGCACAGTAATATAACAGAAGCTGTATTTGCAGGACAGAAAATATATAATCAAAACGGAAATTTAATAAATAAAGACGGAACAATTGCAGGCAGTTCCGGCCTTTTATGTGATATTGTAAAAAACCTTACCGATAAACGGATTATATCTTTTGAATCTGCACTTCAATGTTCGGCTTCAAATATAGCAAACTACCACGGTATACCTGATAATTTGGAAGTATACTGGGATGAGTATAATAAAATTCAAAAAGTCCGGTTTAATTAAAACAAATCTCCTTCGGAAGACGTTTTTGCATAAAATCCGAAAGGAACTTTTTTAAAAGAATTAATTTCTTTTTTTAATTTATAAATTTCTTTGTTTAATTCATTTATTTTGAAACGCATTGTTTCGTTTTCGGTTTTAACTCTTATAAGTTCCAAAACAACATCATCCATACCGTCAAGTTTTTCGTCCAGAATGGATGTAATATTCTTTGTCATGTTTTTTTCAATATCTTTAAGAGTTTCAACAAGTTTAACTACGGATGCGCTTGTTATTGTGTTTGTACCTTGATAAGCTGTTGTCTTTATTGGTAAAGACATATTTTTTTCGGCATTTTCTTTACCTTTAAATGTCTTTAAAATTTTTGCATCATCTTTTGTAAAATAAGTAAGTCCTCTTGAATTTTTTTTGAGTTTAATATCAGCAATTTTGCATAATTCCTGAATGCCGGAATTATCAATGCCAAGCATTTCGCGTATTTCTTTCGGTGAAAACTCCTTGTTCTCAACATCCTCTAGTATAGATAAACCCATGTACAATCCCCTTTTAATTTAAAAGCATGACATCTTACTAGAATATTATATACTTCTTTTGTTTTGTTGTTTTTAAGATGAAGAATTATCTTTACATATCTTTTCATTTTGGCGTCTGATTTTTTACGGGTTAAAATATTATATAAGAACAGGAGTGTAAAATGAAAAGTATAATATTGGTAGGAGGGTCAGGACAGAGACTTTGGCCTTTATCAAGAGATTTGTATCCAAAACCGTTTTTAAAGCTGCACGGAACAAAAAATTTTCTGCAAAATACATTTGAACTGGCAAGTTCTGTCGTTGCTCCCAAAAATATAATAACAATAACCAATATTAAACATTCTTCCGATACAGAACTGCAGTTAAAAGAACTTTATAAATCTCCTGTTGTTATATCGGAGCCGATTGCAAAAAATACAGCCGGTGCTGTTGCATCTGCACTTACATATTTAAAGGATGAAAAAGATGAAATCCTTATTTTTATTCCCTGTGATTTCACTATAGAAGATAAAGAGGTATTTATACAAACCGTACAAAAAGCAAAAGATCTTGCAAAAGACGGATATATTTGCGCTGTCGGAACAAAACCGACTTTCCCCGAAACGGGATACGGTTATATAAAAGCGGGAAGTAAATTAAAAAAAGGCAGAAAAATAGATCAGTTTAAAGAAAAGCCGTCTTTGGAAACCGCAAAAAAATATTTAAAAAACGGTAATTATTTCTGGAACTGCGGAATTTATATTGCGAAGAAGTCAGTATTAATTGATGCATTTGAAAAATATGCTCCGGATGTTATTTCCGGAATGAATAAATCTATGTTTGATGAAAATAAAAAGATAAAATATTCTTTTTATGAAAATATTCCTTCTGTTTCAATAGATTATGCGGTCATTGAAAAAGCTGAAAATCTTGCAATGGTTGAACTTGAAACAAAATGGTTTGATTTCGGTTCGTGGAAGTCCGTGTATGATAATTCCGAAAAAGATTCCAAAGGTAATGTTCTTCGGGGAAATGTTGTTACAAATGGTGTAAAAAACTCTTTTGTATATTCTCAAAAAGAACTTGTTGCGGTTTCCGGCATGGACAATACGGTTGTTATTGAAACGGAAGATGCCATTTTAGTTTGTGATAAAAAAGAAGCACAAAATATTAATAAACTTGTTAAAATTCTTAAAGAAAAACAAAATGAAGTAACATCGATTCATAAAACAGTTTTTCGTCCCTGGGGTTTTTATACATGTTTAAACGGCGGAGACGGCTGGATGTCCAAAATAATTACCGTATCGGCGGGACATAAACTGTCACTTCAGTCACATAATCACCGTTCGGAACACTGGGTTGTTCTTGAAGGAACGGCCAGTGTGATTCTTGAGGGCAATCAATACCAGCTTGAAAAAAGACAAAGTATTGATATCCCTCTGGGAGCAAAACATTCTTTGCAAAATAACACCAGGTCTCCTTTAAAAATACTGGAGGTCCAAAAAGGTGATTATATATCCGAGGATGATATTATTCGTTATGAGGATATATACGGCAGAGTAAAATAGTGATATAATCTGAAAATAAAGTTAGTAAGGAATATAATATGAGCAAAAATCAATCAATGGGCGTTTGGCTGGTAGTGGGTATATTAATTTTGTTTCTGGTTTCAACTCTTTTGGGCGGAACAACTACTTCAACAAAGTCATTATCTTATACGGAGTTTTTATCCAAAGTTAAAAATTCGGAAATAAAAGAAGTTGTTATTGATAACGAAAGTTTGGTTGCTGTTCCTGTTAACGATGAAATAAAAACAAATATAGACGGAAAAGAAACAGTGACAGCGTCTTTAAGATACAGAGTCAATATTCCTTTAAATGATTCTTCGTTTTATAAATTACTTCAAGACAACAATGTAAATATAGAAATAAAGAAATCAAATGAATCTTCGCCGGCAATGGGGCTTATGGGTACTTTCTTCCCCATACTTCTAGTTATAATATTTTTTGTTATACTGGCGAAAATTATTCAAACAGGCGGTTCTCAGGCACTTTCTTTCGGAAAAAGCAAAGCAAAAATGATGCTTGACAGTAAAGTTAAAGTAACTTTTAACGATGTTGCAGGTATTGATGAAGAGAAACAAGAACTTGAAGAAATAGTTGATTTCTTAAAAAACGGTGAAAAATATTTAAAACTCGGAGCAAAAATACCCAAAGGAGTTTTGCTTGTGGGAGCGCCGGGGACAGGTAAAACATTAATGGCAAAAGCTGTTGCGGGAGAAGCCGGTGTTCCGTTTTTCTCAATAAGCGGAAGTGATTTTGTTGAAATGTTCGTAGGTGTTGGTGCCTCAAGAGTAAGGGATTTATTTGAACAGGCGAAAAAACATCAACCCTGCATTGTATTTATTGATGAAATAGATGCGGTAGGACGTCAAAGAGGGGCAGGTCTTGGCGGCGGACATGATGAAAGAGAACAAACACTTAACCAGTTACTCGTTGAAATGGACGGCTTTGAGGCAAATACAAATATTATAATTATTGCTGCAACAAACAGACCTGACATATTGGATAAAGCGCTTCTTCGTCCCGGCAGATTTGACAGGCAAATTATGGTCAGTATGCCTGATGTAAAAGGCAGAGAAGAAATATTAAAGGTGCATGCAAAAGGAAAACCGCTGGGCAGCGATGTTGATCTTAAAGTACTTGCAAAACGTACTCCCGGTTTTACGGGTGCCGATATTCAAAGTTTACTGAATGAGTCAGCACTTCTTGCTGCAAGACGTAATAAAAACGTTATTAATATGGCTGAGGTTGATGATTCTATTGATAGGGTTATTGCCGGTATTGAAAAGAAAAGCAAGGTTCTGACAGATGAAGATAAAGAAATTACTTCTTACCACGAAGTAGGTCATGCACTTCTTGCAAAATTATTGGAAAATTGTAATGAGCTTCATAAGGTTACCATAATTCCGAGAGGCTATGCGCTTGGTATAACCTGGACAAAACCCGAAGATAACAAAGTCCATGTAAGTAAAGCCAAGTTATTGGATGAAATTACAATGACTCTTGGCGGTCGTGTTGCTGAAGAAATTGTGTTCGGTATTGATAAAATATCAACGGGCGCATCTCAAGATATAAAACAAGTTACCGAAACAGCTAAAAAAATGGTATTTAAGTGGGGTATGTCCGAAAAAATGGGTACTATTGAATACGGTAAATCACAAGAACATGTGTTTATGGGAAGAGATTTCGGTAATTCCAGAGATTTCTCCGAAGAATTTGCCGCTGAACTTGACAGAGAAGTTAAGAGAATTGTTGATGAAAGATATGCGATTGCAAAAGAGCTTTTGACTCAAAACAGAGATTTACTTGATGCGATTGCAAAAGAATTGCTGGAAAAAGAAACTCTGGATGATGAAGAAGTTACGGCGATTATTGATAAAATAAGACCAAAAGATATGTAAATAACTATATAAAGAGGACAGAGAGTATGGCAGGTGTTATATCCGCATTCAGAAATATTACGAGTGACAGATTATGGATTATAAAAGTTGCGGTTTTCTCCATTCCGTTATTTATGTATTTCCATGATAAAAAGGCCGTTTTATCAGTGTTTGTTCATGATTATATCTTCTTTGTGGCATTAGGCCTTTTTTATCTGGGAATTTCTTCTGTTTTGATAAACAGAAATATAAATAATAAAATGCCTATATTGCCTTTTATCTTTGATATATATGAAATTATAATAAAAACAATAGGTTCCGTTCTCGCAACATTACCGAGTTTGATTATTGTATGTTATATTTTATATTTTGTTGAACATGTTGTCCATTTGGATAATGATAATGTTGAAAATATCATAAAAATTTGTACGGCTGTTTTAATGTTTCCGTTTATATGTATGCCGGTTGTTGTTTTTAGTGCCAGAGGGAATATTCTTGATGTATTTAAATCATTTAAAATCTTTTTTGACTGTGGCAGATTTATTGAACATTTTCTGGGATATATAATATACAGTGTTATCACCATAGGTTTAGCTGCATATTTGATTTATACGGGACTTGAACAGTATGTCGGCGTGGAAAGAATCTACGTGCAGATTTTGTATTCATTTTTAATTACATTATATGTATTAATGTTGTTTTCATGGGCATCTGATTTATACGGAGATGTAATTCCCGAAATAGAAGAAAAAGGAAAATCAATAAGGTAAATTTTTTAATTTCTTAATTTGGTTACGAATTTCGGCGGCTCTTTCAAAATCAAGAATTGATGCCGCTTTTTTCATTGCTTTTTCAAGTGAATCAAGCAGTTTAGGCAAATCTTTCGGCGAAATATTATTATCCACCATTTCTTCCGCCACAATATCTTCTATATTTCTGTAGCTTGCAACAAGCTGCAGTAGATTATTTTCAATCGGCTTCTTTATCGTTTGAGGTGTTATGTTATGAATTTTGTTATATTCAAGCTGGAGTTTGCGTCTTCTTTCGGTTTCTTTTATTGCTCTGTCCATACTGTCGGTTATTTTATCAGCATACATTATTACTTTTGAACAAACATTTCTTGCGGCTCTTCCTATTGTCTGGATTAAACTTGTCTCAGAGCGCAGAAATCCTTCTTTATCCGCATCCATAATTGCCACAAGTGAAACTTCGGGAATATCAAGACCTTCTCTTAAAAGGTTTACTCCGACAAGTACATCAAATACTCCCAATCGTAAATCTCTTAAAATTTCGACTCTTTCAATAGATGATATTTCGCTATGCAGATATCTTACTTTTATTCCGAGCTGCAGCAGATAATCCGATAAATCTTCTGCCATTTTTTTTGTAAGTGTTGTAATAAGAACCCTGTATTTCTGTTGTGTTGTTTTTTTTATTTCTGCAATGAGATCATCAACCTGATTCAATGTCGGGCGAACAAAAATCTCAGGGTCAACAAGTCCGGTCGGTCTTATAATTTGTTCCGTAATTTGAGATGATATTTCTTTTTCAAAATCTCCCGGAGTAGCCGATACAAATATTTTTTGTCCGACTTTTGACCAAAATTCATCAATGGTTAAAGGTCTGTTATCTTTAGCGCTGGGAAGCCGGAACCCGTAATCAACAAGCACGGTTTTTCTTGATTGGTCGCCGTTATACATTGCTTTTAACTGCGGAATTGTTACATGTGATTCATCTATTACGATAAGAAAATCATCGTTGAAATAATCCAATAAAGTAGCGGGCGGACTGCCTTTCGGACGTCTTTCTATAATACGTGAATAGTTTTCAATACCGCTGCAATATCCCATTTCTTTTATCATTTCAATGTCATAATTTGTTCTTTGCTCAATGCGTTGTGCTTCGATAAGTTTATTTTCAAATTCAAATTTTCTGACTTGTTCTTGAAGTTCCTGTCTTATAAGTTTTATTGTTTCTTCTTTATCCTCGTCTCCCGATATATAATGAACTGCCGGAAAAATAACAGTAGAATCCAAATCTTCAACAATCTCGCCCGATACCGGATTAATTCGCGTAATTTTTTCGACTTCATCTCCGAATAAAGATATTCTTGTTATCATTTTTTCATATGCAGGCATGATTTCTATAATATCCCCGCGTGGTCTGAAGGTTGAACGTGTTAATTCAACATCATTTCTTGAATATTGAACATCAATAAGTGCTCTTAAAAAAGCATTTCTGTCTATTTCATCACCTTTATGAATTTCAAGTGCACCTTTAAAATATTGCTCGGGAAGTCCTAATCCGTATATACAGCTTACGGAAGCAACAACTATAACATCATTTCTTTCATATAAACTTCTTGTTGTATTATGTCTGAGCCTGTCTATTTCATCGTTTATTGTTGCTGATTTTTCAATGTATGTATCACTCCTCGGGATATATGCTTCAGGCTGGTAGTAATCATAATAAGATATAAAATATTCAACGGCATTATTCGGAAAAAGCTCTTTAAATTCGTTATATAACTGTGCCGCAAGGGTTTTATTGTGCGCAATAACAAGTGTTTGTTTTTGCATTTTTTCAATAACATTAGCGATAGTATATGTCTTACCTGAACCGGTTATTCCGAGCAGAGTCTGCGCATCATATCCGAGTCTAAGTCCTTCCGTCAATGCCTGAATCGCTTTAGGCTGATCTCCTGACGGTTTGTATTTTGAACATATTTCAAATTGTCTGTTGCTGCCAGTCATATTTAATATTATAGAGAAACTTTCATTTAAAAATCAACACTGATTACTTTACTAAATCGGCTATTGAAAATATAATTAGTATAACTATGGATAATGTAACGGAAAATATAAAAAAAGCATTTGAATGTAAACAAGAGGGGCGGTATAAAGAGGCAATAGACTTCCTTTATAAGGCATTTACGGTTGATAATGAAAGTGTTGAAATAATGAGCGAACTTGCTCATTTATATTCAAAAATAAATAAAGCAGATAGGGCAATTGATTTTTGTGAACAAATTTTGAATAAAGTTCCGAATGATTTTGAAACAAGGTTTTATATTTCATCACTCTGCAAAAAACAAAAAAACTATGATAAAGCCGAAGAAAATTTAATGATAATTTTCAATGAAGATTATGAAATAGTACGCGCGGCAGAGGAGTTATTCTCTGTTTTACAAAAAGCAAATAAACCTGAAAAGATAATAGATTTGTATTATTCACGAGAAGCCGAGTTAAAATCAAGTGTTATATATTGTTTTGTGGGGTGGGCATTTCTTTCATTAAAAAATACTGAAAAAGCGAGAGAATTTTATAAGTCAGCTTTTTGTGAAGATGAAAGCAATGTGGAAGCAGGAAGCAGGGTTGCAGAAGTCTTGTTTGAAAACGGTTTATTTGATGATGCACAAATTTTATTGAATCAATTGTTAAAATATTCGGAAAATGACAGAATTTATTCTGTTCTGGGCGAAATATGTTATATACAATCAGACTATGATAAAGCTATTAATTATTATGTTCTTGCGTTAAAACTGAATGATAAGAACGCACAATATTATTATAAACTGGGCGGGCTTTATGTTATAAAAGGTTTTTATAATGAAGCTGAAGAATGCTATAATAATGCAATAAATATAGATCCGCAAAACCTTCTTTATAATTATACACTTGCATATTTCTATTTTATTAATAATAAATATACTCTTTCAAAGCATATTATTGAAGATGTCTTAAATCTGGATAATGATTATGAAGATGCTCTTACTTTGAAATTGCAGATTTTAGTAAATGAGAATAATCTTGCACAGGCGGGAAAACTTGTTGAATATTTATCCAAAAAGGAAGATAAAACAGAACAGATATTTTATTCTTTTGCAATGTATTATTCCAAGCTGGGTTTGTTTGAAAAGGCCGTAAAAAATGTAATAAAAGCTATTTCTCTCAATCCTGATTCGCTTGTTTATAATATAGAGCTTGCCGGTGATTATTATTTACTTAAAGATTATAAAAAAGCAAAAGAAATATGTGAAAAAATATTATCAATTAACAATAAATATATACAGGCATATATTTTGCTTTCTAAGGTATATTTTGCTTTAAAAGATTATAAAGAAGCGAATGAAAATATAGAACAAGCCTTAAAGTTGGATATGAACATTCCGGAAGTGTATTACATAAAGGGAAAAATTTCATTTGCCGAAAAAAATATTCCCCGCGCAATTGAAAACTTTAAAACAGCGATATCTATGAATCCCGGAAAAGTTGAATATTATGCCCTTCTTGCGGAAGTGTATTTTTCAGTTGATGATTATGAAAGCGCATATTTTTATTATAAAGAAGCGGCAGAACTTGATGTTGTAAACGGAGAATACCGATATTATATGGCAAAGTGCTGTGAATACAGGAATGATACTGAATCGGCAATTTCAAATTATTCAGTAGCAAGAAGACTTTCACCGTTGAACTTTTTGTATACGGAAGATTATGTAAAAATATTGTGCCGGAATAATAAAAAGAAACAAGCAGGTGCAATTATAAAAGCGTCAATGAAATTCTTTTCGCCTGAAGAAAAAAAGAAACTGGAAAATATTTTAAAATAAATAAAAAAATTGTTGATTTTTTTTTATGACATGTTATTATAATCTAGTAATCCGAGGGGGATTAGCTCAGTTGGTAGAGCGCCTGCTTTGCACGCAGGATGTCAGGAGTTCGAGTCTCCTATCCTCCATTTTAATAGACGGCCGAAATGAAATCGGTCGTTTTTTATTTTTATGTAAAACTTATACAGATTGACATCGATATTGGGAAAAGTGACAGGGAAGGTTGGGAAAATTTTTATTTAATTTAATTTTTTAAATCAACTGATAATTGTTTTCTGATTGACTTAATCTGTAATATGAAAAGAATTGATTTAATGTGTTACACCTTTTATTAAAGTTATATGGATTTGTGTCGATTATATTTACAGGAATGTAAGGAAATCGGAAAAATAGTGGACTTTAAGAAAGTACAAAATATAAATAACAATATGTTTCCGCAAAAGGAACCCAAAAGTTTTCGTGCGGAAAAGACAGAAAAAGTTTCCGAACAAAAATCCGATGAAAAAACCCCGATAAATCCCGAGTATTGGCAACAATCTTTAAGAATTAGACCTAATTCCGGCAGTTTAGGATCTAAAGCAGATGAAAAATTCTTGATTTCACTCACTCCGGAACAAATTAATGAGTTATATAATTGGATTGAGTCCGGAAAAATTGAAAAAGAAAATATATTTCAATTCTTACAAAGGGAATACAATACTGTCTATGGAAAAGATGAAATTCCACAAATAATTAATATGGCTAAAGGTGATGAATCTGCTGTTGATTTGATTTCTAAATTGATTCAGCCCGACACATTTCTGCACAAAATTCCCGCAAGCAGTATGAAAGAATTTCTGGGCTCAGATATAGAATTGTTAAACAAACTGATTTGTTCTTTTAAGGAAAAATTTGAATTAGATGAAGGCTTTATATTTCCTGATGCAAGGACGCTGTCGCAATTATTAGAAATAGTTAATGATAGTAATGTCGACGATTTTATTGATGCATTTCAGGGAAAACAAACTACACAAGCAATATTTGATGCGGGTTGTTTTGTCAGTCCGGCTACCGAATTGTTTGATGCAAGGATTATTGATAAAAAATATCAATTGGAAAATATTGGAGTGCCGGAAGAATATAGTACTTCCGCTGCAGCAAATTGTTTTGACTCAAAAACAAATGAAGTATCTCCATTTGCAGATAAGTTTTTAAATTTGTTTTATATGCCGTCGCATGAAACAGGGGTAAAGGGTGCAATTCAAAAAATAGGAAACAAGGTAAAAAATAGATTTATAACAAGAGGACGAATTGAATTTTATACTGATGAAGATCCTTCTCCTGTTTTAATTTCAATGAAAAACAACCAAGGACAGTTTGAAGAAAAGAATTATGAAACTGTTCTGAAAGTTATAAAAAAAATGATTAAAATATATTCTTCTGTATCAATGTCTTTTGATGATTTGGCAAGTACTGTTAACTTGTTAAAAGATGAAAACGGAGTTGTTGATGATAGAAAATATGAGTTGTTTTCTGAATTAAGCGATTTGTTTAAAGATGATGTTACATATATTTTTGAAGCATTAGACTCTTTTCCTTCCGAAAAACACGATGTAATTTTGCAAACTTATCATGATTTTAAGCAAGAAGGTTATTGTGCCTATTCGAATTTTCCCGCTTTGGTTAAATTCTGTTTTGATAAAGACGGGAACAAAATCCATCAGAATATAGAATTTATAAATAAAATATTGGCAGTAAATAATGAACAGAATTTTCCCGAATCTTTTTTGAATAATTGTAACTGTAATCAAGAAATACAAGCCTTTGCCCTTGCGTTTATCAGTAAGAATGCTTACTGCGACGTTTTATATTTCCTTTCTCCCATAATTGATGTTTTTAAAACGAAAGATGAAAAAATTCCACCTTTAGTTCAAGATAAATTAACTGAATATACTGCAAAAAATATGTCCCCGAATGGTTTTATTGAAGTGTTTCAATCTTGTATGAAATCAGATGAAGATTATTCAATATCAAATTTTGATAATGATATGTTTGACAGAGTAAATGATTTTAGAAAACTGTTTTCTCCGGCAAAAGTTAACACGTCTTTTAACGGAAAACATATTGTTAATATTTTAAACGGAGAATTGAAACCTGATGAAATTAATTTTAAATCAAAAGTTATATACTTAGATAATCTGAGAAAAATAAAAGAGTATACCCAAGCAAATAAAATAGACGGATATGATTTCATTGATCTGTCTTTATATATTTTAGAAAAAAGTTTGCGGTTTGAAGACATTTCTCTGCCTGTTGATGAGACAAGTAAAGTCGATTTTATAAAAAATATAATGTTTTCAACTTCCCAATATACAGATTTTGAGAGCACATTAATTTCCGCTATTCCATTATTGGAAACAATGAATAATGGGTTGAATTTGACATATTCAAGAGAAGATTTTTTATCTGATTTAAGTGATATTTGTAAAACAAAAGAAGATGTTGACTTATTAAAACAAAAAACGGGAATAAGTCCTGTCTTGGCACCGGATACGGATAGAATTGTATTAACCGGTTTTGACGGAATTATAAAATTGGATGCTTTGAATCAAAATGATTCAAAAGAAAAACGAATATACGATTTAATGTATAAGTATATGTACGAAAACACGGTTGATACAGGAAATAAAAAATTGGATGAATATTTGAATAAGATAATAAAAGCATTTCCTGAATTTATTAATACTATTGGAAGAAAACAACATGGAACACACGCCTATACTGTTGATGTCCATTCTTTACTGGTAATGGCTTATTCAATAAATAATCCCGATTATTTGTCGAAACTTAATGATTTAGATAAAGCGCTACTCAAGGTAACAGCTATTTTTCATGATATTGCAAAACAAGAAGGGGTTGTAGATAAAGGACACCAGAATTTATCGTCGCTTTATACACAAAGTATAATTCATAAACTCATTAAATCTCCAACAATTCAAGATAGATTATTTGGACTGATAAACAATCATCATTGGCTTGAAGAGTATTCTTCTGCTGCCGGAAAAGAAAAGACTGCGAGAGAAATTGCTTTTAAATTTAGAAGACCAAATGATTTTGAGGTTGCCAAAATAATGGCAAATGCTGATTTAAAGGCGGTTAGTGAATCTTTTTATGAGGGAAGAAAAGGTAATCTTTCTCAAGAGAATATAGCCCCGATTGAAAAAAATATAGATTATCTGTATTCAAACGGCAATGTTTTATTGACCGATTATTTTGTTGCACAATCGATGTTGAATAATCATACAGAAGTAAAGGACGGGAAAGAATATAAAGTTGTTAATTTGCATAATATTTCTGATGAAGAGAACATGGGTAAGTATGGATTTTATAACGGCATAAAAAAAGATGATCTTCGTTTTCTTGTCCATATGGTAGATAATGAAGAAATGTATCACGCTCTTTATACCGTGCAGCAGCTTTCGTCGCCATTCAATGGAGGTGTTCTGTCAGAATCAATAATTAGTCCAAAATATAAACGTACATATGCGAATAGAAAATATGGTGTTATATTATCGCAAGAAAACATCAATGTTATTAATCAAGCTAATTCTAATCAGGGATCCGGCAAGGAAAAGGGGTTCTCTAACGTTATGGCTCTTTTATATAGTGAACAGGCTTTCGATAAGCGAAATGCCTTTAGAGATGAATTTCTGATGTTTTTAGGTTTTACCGGTAAAGATATTTCACCGGAAGAATATGCTGAATTTTATAAGAAAGTGCTTTCAGGAAAAACGACAATAATGCAAATAAATCCAAATAAAGAATATAAAATAGGAAAAAAAGTTGTTACAGGTGAGCAAATTAAAAATGCAATTATTTCATACCAAAATTCATTAATCGATAAAAAAGAGCAAATGCATAACGAAATTGTCGGATATTTGCCAAAAATCCATGCTGTAATTGCAAAAGAAGACAGCATTCATAAGCTGCCCGATGATTTGTTGAAATTCGCTTATGATAACGATTATCCGATTGTTTTGATATAGTTTTCATATAACTATTAAAATAATACTTGTAATTAGTTTATATGATTAATGGCCTGATTCCATTCTCTGAATAAATCATCTGTCGATGATTTCGCATTCGCAGGACTTGTTGACGGCATTTTATAACAATAATATTGCGTTAATAACTGCGGAAAATATCTTTTAAATGCACAAGATGCTTTGCTGCCGTTAAGAAGAATTATTTTAATATTTGGATATTCTTTTAAAAGTTCGGGGATTTTATTTGGAATTTCATTTTGAATGTTTGTATCTAAACTTCCTTCTCTTTTGCAAAAATTTAAAACATCCCAAAGTGCAAAATTATTTTTTAAAAGAATTTGAATCTTTTTATCGTAATCCAATAATTGTAAATCATTACAGGCACATAACTTTCCTATTAATTTCCAAAAACGATTTTGAGGATGTGCATAGTATTGCTGCATTTCAAGTGATTTTATACCCGGCATTGAGCCAAGAATTAAAATTTTTGATTTATAATCAATTATTGGTAAAAAACTTTTACAATCAGCCATATTTTTATTTTACAATATAATTTTAATTATGTTATATTTTACATACGGGGCGTTAGCGCAGTTGGTAGCGCACGACACTGGCAGTGTCGGGGTCAGGGGTTCGAATCCCCTACGCTCCAATTTCCTTTTTAAAAAGATGAATATCTTGATACTATTGACGATTCATAGCTGTTCATATTGTCGTAATAGTGCATTTGTGAGTAATTAAAATCATGTGAATTAATTCTGTTGTCAAAAGATTCATACTCTGAAATTATATCCTTGTGTGTTCTAATATATTCTTTTAATAAATTTTCTTGTTTTTTGAGAACTGTTTCAACATTATCTTTTGTAATTTCCATATATAAATCAGAATCTTTATTTGCCGTATCAAAAATTATATCATATGCCAGAGCACCATATAGTGAAGACGGGTGTATTACATCTCTGTAAAAATATGTATTATCAAATAATGACTGGGTTGTATTTTTATTTATGAATGCCATGTCAATAATTTTCGAATTTTTTTGAGCCAGAAATCTTTTAATATTTTTAGTACAAGTGTAAAACGGGCTGTTGTATATTTCCGCAAGAAATAATGCGTTATATGGAGCAATAAAATATATAATTTCAGCGTTTCTTCTTTCTGCAATATTATTGATTTCATCCAGTTCTTGTAATATTTTTCCCTCTAAATAAGTTCTTTCTTCCTGCTTTTCAAATAAACTGTAATATTTTCTTTTCGGAAAAACTTCCATTCCTGGTCTATGGTTATGGTTATGGTTAATTTCTTTTTGTTTGCTTATCTTATGTAGAAACTTTTTTATACTTAATTTTGTTGTATCAGTTGCAAGTAATAATTTGTTAATATCATTAATATTTAATTTGTCAGAGGAATAAACCGGCAGTGTTTTTTCTCCTGCTGCCATAAATGCGGCATAATCAACAGGAAAAATTATGGTTTTAACCTCAGGGTGCATATTTAGAAATATTACTAAAATATCTTTTATATCGGGATAGCAAATATCATTTATTGAAACTATTGCGGTTTTCTTTTTTGTAATGGGCAAATTTAGCATATTGGTATTTGTTGAACCGCCGCAGATAACATAATCATATTTTTCTTTTTTATGCATTTTTAATGTTAAATGAATTAAATCACGCGGACTTTGGAAAAGCATTAAATTTTGTCTGGGGTTGAATAATTCAAAAGGATCCATTTTATAGTTGAATAATGCAATTCCTAAAAGACAGATTATTATTAATAAAATAAAACCTATATTTTTTGATTTCATATATGCTCTTTCTTAAGAAATATGTATAGTATTTTAACAAAAAAGATGAAAATATTACAATTAATGTTATTATTCGGGATTAATTATTGTAAAATAGTTGTAAAAAATAAAAAAATATATAATATAAGAAATGAAGAAAAGGAGGGAAGTATGTTAAAGAAAGTTTTGTCATTGGTTGTTCTTACTGCGGTTATGAGTTTATCTGCTCCTGCATTTGCCGAAGGAACGCACGGGACTGACGGTGAAATATCAGGAAGAAGTGTAGGGGCTGCAGTATGCTCATTACTTATCTGGCCCGGAATTGGACAGGCTATTAATAAACAGGATAAAGAAAAAAATATAACACATGCTGTTTTAGGATTAACAGGTGTATTCAGATTGTGGTCTTTTTATGATGCACTGGTTGACAGAGACGGCGGTGTTTGGCATAACAGAATATAATAATAAAGAGAGAGAGATTTTCTCTCTCTTTTTAATATGAGGTAAATATTTTCTACATTATTCGTCTTATGTTTGTTGCCTAAAAACAAGTTTTAATTTATAATTTTTCTATATATTAGAGTAGTATGAAAAGCTATAACAGTTTAAGTGAGGTAAACATGATTTTTAAAAAGAAATTAGCAGCTCTTTTTCTTGGATTAATGCTGCTTTTGACAAGTGTTTCTTCTGCTTTGGCTAAAGATTATACCGATATCCCGGATGATTATTGGGCTGCTGAAGAAATTGAAGATGTTGTTACAAAACAAATAATTCCTTTATATGGAGATAATACTTTCAGACCGTTGGAAAGAGTTCCCAGAGTCGATTGGACAGGATGGCTTTTAAAAGCGTTAGGCTTAAGCAATGCACCTATTACGGCAGAACCCGCATATTCTGACGTTACAATGGCTACATACGGATATTCCGATATCGCAAGATCAGATCAATTTGGTTTAATATACGGTTATACCGATGGTGAATTTAAACCTCAAAGATTTATTACAAAATGTGAAACGGCTTCTATTATGAGCCATATTACAAAAGATACCGAAGTAGATGCTTCAGTAGTTAAGCAATTTGCTGACTATGAACAAATTCCCGGCTGGGGTGTGCTTCCGTTTTCAAAAGCTATTAAATACGGCTTATATGTAAACTATCCGTTGGAAACAGAATTAAATCCGAACAGAGAATTAAACAGGGCAGAAGCAGCTGTTCTGCTTGCAAGGTTAATGAAAGCATTGGGGCTTGTTGAAGACCAGTATAAAGCAGAAGAACCTGCAGAAGAGCCGGTTGCGGAAGAACCTGCTGAATATGTACTTTCCGTAGAACATCTTGATGATTACGGTAAGGCAGTTGTTGACAGAGTTTCTATTACAAATTTAAGAAGAATTATTTTAGCAAAGAATGTATTCAGAGTTTCTTTCGTTGAACCTTTTAATTCAAAGAAACATCAAATCGGGGATGTTATTCCTTTCTACTTTAAGAAAGATGTTGTTACTAAAGAAGGCACATTAATAATTCCCGCTAATACAAAACTTTATGCAACAATTGAAGAGTTAAGAGATAAAAAATGGGTTAACAAAAACGCAGAAGTTTATTTGCACTTTACAAAAATGGTATTCCCGAACGGCAATGAATATCCGTTTATTGCAAGAGTACTTAATAATGACGAAGGTGTTTTAAGAGAAAACTTCTGGCTGAAACCTTTGGAATACACAGTTGCAGGTGCTGCAATCGGCGGTGCTGCAATCGGTCTTCCTATCGGTGCTGCTAATGATCGTTCAGGCGACGGTATGGCAATCGGTTTCCCTGCCGGTGCAGGTGCAGGTTTAATTGCCGGTTTCTTAACTCCCGGTGTTAACTTCAAAGCAAAAGCTAATGAAGATGTATTAGTTGAATTGAAAGTTGATTGCAGCTTATATAATGATTATGTAACTCAGACAACAACAACTACTACTACAGAAACAACCACAGTTCCTGTTGAAGATGCTCAATAAGAAATTAATATATTAAAGATAAGAAAAAACCCCAAATATTTATTTGGGGTTTTTATTGTAAATAAAGAAAAATACGGATATAATTACATTATGGAAAACATAGATTTAATTTTAAAGAATCTTACAGGCAAAGAAGAAAAAAAAGCTCTGGAAGCTGCGCGCTATATGATTGATACTTCTGATGTCGGGCTCTTTCAAAAACTGGTTGATAAATCTGATTATTTGTTTGACTTTGTTCGTGATAATGTTATAAAACGGATAAAAAAATCAGTAAATGAAAAGAATTTTAGAAATATAGTTAACTTTTTTGAAATATATTCTCCGTATTATGATGATTTATTTGCAGAGATTCTTTCTAAATATGCAGATGAGGATTTTACCGATGAAATGTGTGATTTGCTGGAAAAAGGTACAAATCAGCAAAAATCATATGCTGCAAAATATTTTTGTTTTATTCCTGATACTATTGCGGCGGAAATCCTCGTTAAACTTGCTTTTTCCGAAGATGATAATTTAAGTTATAATTGTGCTGAGGCTTTAGGACAGATGCAAGATGATTTATCATATAATAAAGCTCTTAATCTTCTTCAAAGCAGTGATGATTTTGACAAATTAAAAGCAGTTAAGTTTTTTTGCGGATATGGCGAAAAATATCCTTTGCGTGAAATATTTTCGGCAATGAAGAAATCCAATATGCCTGAAAACATTGCAGGGCAGATACCTTATATGCAAAGTTTAACAGAACTTTTAAATAGTAATGATACAAAAGAAGAAGCGATATTGACGATAAATTATATTGTATCAGGGCTCGGTGAAATTTTGCCGTTGTCTGATATCTTTCAATTTGAACTCTTTGAACTTGCTGAATGTCTTGTTAATACAAATAAGGCAGATAACTTCTATTCGGGGAAAATTGCGGTTGTTTTATTAAAAATGTACTCAAAGTTTATGCTTTTCACAGAAAATCGAGAATATGCTTTTGATGAAACTAAAGAAACAAAAAAGGAAATTAATGCAGTATTTAATTTATTGAATAATCAGGGGAAAGAATTCTGGAATTTACAAAAAAATTATGTACGTGCTGCATTGAAACAGGATAAAGAAAGCATTATTGCTGCTTTGGATTTGGTTGGTGAGTTTTCATTGACTGATCTTGTTGCAGATATTAAAAATATACTTGACTCATGCGAAGATGAAATTATATTATATGAGTCTCTTTCGGCATTAAAAAAGATAAACAGCCTGTCAAAAGATGATGTAGTAAATGTATCTGAAAAAATACATAATCCTAATATCAAAGCTATTATCGATGTGTTACTTTAGAATATTATTTTACTAAAGTCCGCAATCTTTTCAAACTTAAGTCTTATCATATTTAAAAGGTTTATTCTGTTTTGTTTAACGTCAATATCGTTATCCATTACAAGAACTTTATCAAAAAACTCCGATATGAGCGGAATAATTTTGATTAATGCCTGTTCCAAATTTTCGTATGACAGTGAATTTTCATCTATTGTTTTAACTGCATTGTAAAGTTCTTTTTCAGCATTTTCTTTAAATAAAGCCGTATTAACCGTATCAAAAGCAGTTTCATTTTTGATAATTCTTATAATTCTGTTAATTGCTTCATGAAATTGTGCATAATTATCTTTTTTAATAATGTCGGAAACAATATCTAATCTTTGAATAAAATCTTTTAAATTACTTAAGACATCTTTCTTGCTGATGCATGATTCCAAAATATCATGTTTATAATCATCAGATAAAAAGACAATTAATCTTTGTTCAAAAAATTCTTTTATATTATTAAATAATTTTTCTTTATCTTCAATTTTATCCGGCCAGAGATTTATTGACTGTTTCAAAAGTTTTGAAACATCAATATCTAAATTTTTATGTAATATTGTTTTTAATATACCCAAAGTTGCGCGTCTAATGCCCAGAGGATCCTGGGAACCGGATATTTTCTTTCCGTCGGCAAAAACTGTAACTATTGTATCAATTTTATCAGCAATACCTACAATTTGGCCTTCTATTCCTTTTGCGGGTTCTGAGTCGGCATTTAACGGGAAATAGTGTTCTTTAATTCCTTGCGCAACTTCTTTTGTCTCACCGCTTCTTAATGCGTAATCACTTCCTATGAAGCCCTGGAGTTCCGTAAATTCAAATACTAATTTGGTAACAAGGTCAGCTTTGCATAATAAAGCTGTTCTTTCAATACTTTCGACGGGAACATTAAGTGATTTTGCGATATCTTTTGAAAGGGTAATTATTCTTTGAGTTTTATCATATACGCTGCCGAAACCCTTCTGGAATGTAACTCCTTTTAAGTCGTCAAGATATTCTATTAATGGTTTTTGAGTATCTTCTTTAACAAAAAATACGGCATCTTCAAGTCTTGCTCTTACAACTCTTTCGTTACCGGCCTGAATATTTTCAAAAGTATCCCCTGTATAGTTACTGATTGTTATAAATTTATTCAATAATTTTCCGTTTCTATATAGCGGGAAATATCGTTGGTGAACCGCCATTACGGTAACGGCAACTTTCTCGGGTATTTCAAGATATTTTTCATCAAAAGAGCAAATAACAGGAACCGGCCATTCGGTAATAAACGTAACTTCATCCAGTAAATTACCGTCTATTTCAATATATGCATTTATTTCTTTTGCTTTTTTTGCTGCAAGTTCAAGTATAGTTCTTTTTCTTTTTTCATAATCAGCTATTACATTAACTTTTTCAAGCGTTTCAAGATAAGAATCAGGGTTTTCTATTTTTACTTGAGGCAAGGAAGCAAATCTGTGACCTCTTGAAATATTTGAAGCTGTCACTCCTGCTATTTCAAATTCGACTATTTCATTATTGAATAAAGAAACAATCCACCTTATGGGTCTTTGGAATTTAATGTCCAAATCAGCCCAGCGCATAAAGTGAGTACCTTTTAGTTTAAGGATAATTCCCGGAACGATTTCTTTCAGTATTTCTTTTATGCTTTTACCTTTTTGTTCAACTTTTGCCCAGATATAATTATCTTTTTTATACAGATTTTGAGGCTCAATATTATTTTTGCTGGCAAATCCGATGGCGGCTTTTGTTAAATTGCCGTCTGCGTCATAGGCTATAGTTGAAATAGGACCTTTCAGTATTTTTTCAACGTCGTTTTGTTTATCGGGTAATCCTTCAATTATGACTGTTAATCTTCTTGGTGTTGCATAAGATTTTATATTTGAATATTGAATTTCATTTTCTTCCAGTGATTTTGCAAATTCAATTTTAAGCTGTTCTATTGCAGACGGAATAAATTTATATGCAAGCTCTTCCGTTCCTATTTCCAACAAATATTTATTCATAATAGCCTCGTGTAATAATGACATATCAATTATATTTCAAAAAGAATATAAGTAAAATATTTACAGATAATAGTGTTGCAATTTTTTTTTGCTTCGCATATAATAATTTTGCAGTTGGGATCGTAGCTCAGTTTGGTTAGAGTGTCTGCCTGTCACGCAGAAGGTCGCGAGTTCGAGCCTCGTCGGTCCCGCCATTAAAAGAACCCCGAAGGGGGTTCTTTTTTTAGTATAAGGCAAAAGCGAGAACGAGCGAAAGCGATACAAAGTGAACCGCTGAGCTAAAGCGAAGCGAGTGAACCTGTATCCGGAGCGAAGCGCAGGTGTGAGAGCCTCGTCGGTCCCGCCATTAAAAAGAACCCTTTTGGGTTCTTTTTATTTGAATTTTTCTTGTAACTTATTTAAAAATAATTTTGCGGCAGGAGAAAAAACCTGATATTTCTTCCAAACAATGTCAAGCCTTGATTCCAGTTTTGGTTTTAACGGACGAAAACATAATTCGCTTTCTTTTGATATATCAACAAGTTTATTAAGTGTAATTGCATAACCGATTCCGGCTTTTACCATTACTGCCGCATTATATACAAGGTTAAATGTTGCTACGGTATTTAATTTATCAAATCTGTTTTGAAACCATTCTATAAATTCATTTTTATCGGAAGTTTTTCTTATTGCTTGCCTTGAATTAAGCAGCGGAATATTTTCCAAATCATCAAGTTCTATATATTTTTTCTTTGCAAGCGGACTGTCTTTTCTCATAACCACACCCCATAAATCTTTTTCGGGAAGTGTTATATTATCATATTTAGAAATATCTACGGGGTGGATAAGAATGCCGAAATCCAGTAAGCCTTTATCAAGTTTTTCTATAACATCTTCTGCATTTCCGGAATAAATGTGAAATTTGATTTGGGGAAAATCAATTTGAATTTCTTTTATAATTTCCGCAATATATTTCATAGAGTCTGACTCGCCGCCGCCTATATAAATATCCCCGCTTATTGTATCTGATATTGAAAGAAATTCCGCTTCGGTTTTTTCAACCATCTCGACAATTTCTTCCGCTCGTTTTCTTAGAATCATTCCTTCCGGGGTAAGAGTTACTTTATATTTCCCCCTGATTAAAAGTTTTTGTTTTAATTCTTTTTCAAGATCCTGAAGCTGCCGTGTGAGTGTGGGCTGCGTAAGATGAAGCGAATTTGCGGCTCTTGTTATACTGCCTTCTTTTGCTACTGCCAAAAAATATTTTAATACTCGAAGTTCCATATTCTCATAATAAAAAAATTAAATATGCTCGTCAAGTATTTTTAATTATGTAATATAAGTATTTGCTATTTCTTCAAAATGGTAAATAATATAGAAAGTAATGCAATAATGGCATACCGAATTCTTCAATTGCGGGCAATGAAAGGACATTGTATTAGAACAAAAGGAGAATTAATATGAAAATAATAAGAGTAAATACTCCGAGAGGACTGGAGCTAAAGGGGGCAATGTGGGGCAACAACTCAATGAGAAGTGTTGTTGTTATGATGAGCGGTATTTGTTCAAATGTTTTTCAAAATGATTTGTTAACCGCAACGGGAGAATTGTTATGTGAGAATAATATTGCATTTATTGCCGGACAGGCAATGGATGCATTTTCGTGTATCGGATATTCCGATTTTACAACAGGAAAACAAAAATATACCGGAGTTGTTTTTGATGACTTTTCTCTTTCTTATGAAGATGTTGAAAGCTACGTAAAGTATGCGAAAGAACTCGGATTTCATAATATAATTCTTGCGGGGCATTCTTTGGGTTCAAATAAAATTATTCATTATCTGGGAAATACTGCTGATAATTTTGTAGATTATTTTATTGTTTCTGCACCTGTTGATTTGGGACACTGGTTTAAAGTGATGCCGAATGTAACTGATTGTATTGAACTTGCACAAAAATATGTTGCATGTGGCAGAGGAAATGATATTTTACCTTATATGTTCGGAGATTTTTCTCCGATGTCAGCGAATGCCGTGCTTAGCTTTTATAATGCATTTAATCTGAAAAATTGTCCTGTTATAAGCGGTGATGGTGAAACTGCTTCACTCTATAATATAAAAGTAAACGGCTCCTTTATAATAGGTGAAAAAGATAGTTTAACAGAAAATAATCCTAAACTCTTTATGGAAAAAATAAATTCTCATTGCAAAAATCCACATCATAATCAGATTATTGTAATAACCGATGCTTCGCATATTTTTTACGGCAGGCATGAGCAATACGCTCAAGCTATTCTTGACTGTGTGGAATATCAACGCTGCTTTGTATCGGTATCTTAAAATGAAAGGATAAATATGAAAGTCGGAAGAGTATTATGTTGTTTAATTTTGTTAGTATCATTAATTACGGGAGGTATACTTATGAGTAATGCTAAGTCGAATGATTGGGATAAAACATTTCCGAAAAGCGATAAGGTTAATATAGAAAAAGTTCACTTTAAAAACAGATTCGGAATAGAATTAACAGGTGATTTATATACGCCGAAAGATAAAAAAGCTGATAATCTTCCCGCAATTGCAGTAAGCGGGCCTTTTGGCGCCGTAAAAGAACAGGTCTCGGGACGATATGCGCAAACCATGGCAGAGCGGGGCTTTGTAACCTTGGCTTTTGACCCTTCATATACGGGGGAAAGTTCAGGTGAACCGCGGGATGTTGCATCGCCTGATATAAATACCGAAGATTTCAGTGCTGCTGTTGATTTTTTGAGTAATCAGAAAAATGTTAATCCTGACAGAATAGGTATTATAGGTATTTGCGGCTTTGGCGGTTTCGGCTTAAATGCTGCCGCTATTGATACAAGGATTAAAGGAACTGTTACGGTAACAATGTATGATATGACAAGAGTTACCGCAAAAGGCTATAACGATACTATGGATGAAGATGCGCGTTATAAAATGAAAGAACAGCTTAATATGCAAAGAACCGAAGATTTTAAAAACGGTACCTGTGCAAAAACTCAAGGTTTGCCTGACGAGCTTACGGGCGATGAACCTCAATTCGTTAAGGATTATGTTGGTTTTTATAAAACTAAAAGAGGATTTCATGAACGTTCAATCGGATCCAACGGCGGTTGGAATACAACCTCATCTTTATCTTTAATTAATATGCCGATTTTGGCTTACAGTAATGAAATCAGAAATGCGGTATTAATGATTCATGGCGAAAATGCACACAGCAGATACTTCTCGGAAGATGCTTTTAAAAAACTTAAAGGTGATAATAAAGAACTGTATATAGTTCCTGGGGCAAATCATGTCGATTTATACGATAATCTTGAAAAAATACCATTTGATAAAATTGAAACTTTCTTCAATACATATTTGAAATGAAAAAGTGCAGATATTTGCCATTTTCAAAATAATAATAAATAATAATTTTATAAATAATCTCAGAAGATAAAATTAAGGGGTAAAAACTTTATGTTTAAAAAATTACTTTTAGCAATGGTTTTAGCAAATATAATTTTGAATCCTGTTTTTGCGAAAATTGATAATGAGGGAAATAATATGAAAAAAATTGTTCAAACTGCGGGAAGAACCCAGCTTGGTGAATTTTCTCCCGAATTTGCTCATTTTAATGACGATATTTTATTTGGTGAAAATTGGAATAATAAGGCTATAGATTTAAAAACAAGAAGTATAATAACTGTTGTATCTCTTATGTCACAGGGGATTACTGATAGCTCTATGATGCATCATCTTGAAAATGCAAAAAAAGCAGGAGTTACAAAATCAGAAATTGCCGCAATAATCACGCATAATGCATTTTATGCGGGATGGCCCAAAGCATGGGCGGTTTTCAATCTGTCTAAAACCGTATGGACAGATAATGATTTAAATTCAGCTGCCGTTTCTAAGGATGAATATGCTAAAACTGTTATGTTCCCTATAGGCGAGCCTAATACCGCTTATTCAAAATATTTTATCGGACAAAGTTATTTGGCACCTGTTTCTGATGAACAAGTAAAAATTCATAATGTAACATTTGAGCCAAAATGCAGGAATAATTGGCATATTCATAAGGCGAAATCAGGCGGCGGGCAGATGCTGATCGGAGTAGGCGGACGCGGTTATTATCAGGAATGGGGAAAAGAACCTGTTGAAATAAAAGAAGGAACGGTTATTCATATTCCTGCCGGCGTAAAACACTGGCATGGTGCGGCGCCTGATTCATGGTTTTCTCATTTGGCAGTTGAACTTGACGGGGTTGAAACTTCAAATGAGTGGCTGGAACCCGTTAGTGATGCTGTTTATGGAAAATTAAAATAATGAAAAATAAACAAAGTTTGTTAGCTGAATTTGAAAAAAAATATAATAAAAAATTTGTTTGTAAAAGACCGTTTGAGCTTGTAGAGTTGGATATGTGGGGAAATTTATATTTGTGTTTTCCCAGATGTAACAATAAATCATATAAAGCAGGCAATTTATATGAGGCGGATTTTGAAGATATTGTGACGTCAGAAAGAGCGGTTGAGTTTAAAAGAAGTATAATTTCTTCGGAATATAAATATTGTGATTTTGCAAATTGCCAGGCTCCGGATGCTGCTTTGCAGCTATCTGACGAGTTGCTGTTTTCTCCCGAAGATATTGTTTATCCTTCGGAATTAAGACTTCATATTGATAATATATGTGATGTCCGGTGTATAATGTGCAGAAACGAATATATTTTAAATAGCAAAAATGAAAGTAAATTTAAAGAAATATTAATTCCAAGAATTGTTCAAATGTGCAGGAATGCAAAAGTAATATTTATGAACGGTAACGGCGAGGTGTTTTTCTCTCCTTTGGCAAAGGATTTGATACTTGCTATTACAACGGAATATCCCGATGTAAAATTTGATTTTTGTACAAATGGAATAAAGTGCACTAAAGAAAATATTCACTCATATAATCTTGACGGCAGAATCAAAAGTATCTCTTTTTCATTACATGCAATAACAGAACATACATATAATCAAATTGTCAAAGGCGGTAATTATAAAAAATTATTTGAAAATATAAATTATATAAAAACACTTAAAGAAAAAGGTGATATTGAAAGTGTAACTTTAAATTTTGTTGTAACCAAACTTAATTATAAAGAAATACCCGCATTTCAAAAATTTGTCGATGATAACCATTTCTCTGCATTTTATTCTGCATTGGTTGATAATAATGTAATGAATAATTATTCCGATATTGCAATTAAGAATCCCTCCGAACAAGAATATAAAAAATTGTCTGCAATTCTTAATTCTGATGAATTGAGTAAGAGTAGTGTTATTCTGGACAATGAATTGCTGGAAATAAAAAACAATATATGTAATAAAAGAAATAATATTTTTGATTTGATAATTAAAAAGTTGTCCAAAAAATAATTACATTTTTTCCATTTTTATAATTTCGGGAGTTATTATCTGCCACGCTTTAGCTGACGGATGACGCTTTATAAGCATATCTTGTTCATATAGCTTTTTGCCAAATATGACTGACAAGTCAATTACATCAATTCCCATTTGTTTTATTTCATTAATCATATCATCCGTAAATTCAAGGTTTTTTGGATAATTAGGTTTATTGCTTTTTAGGTATATTAAGAATACAAATTTTGGTGCTGGGGGGGTATTTTTGGCTTATTTCGTTTTTCATTTCCTCCAGATATTTTTTGAGTAATTTGAATCTTTTTTCCTGATTTATTTGCGGATATATAAATTTGGAATATATATTTTTATATAACAATGTATTTCTTAAAGGTGCCAGCTTATCTTGTTTTTGTACAAACTTTCCGTCTTTTTGTTCATATTCAAGCAAGTAATAAGGGTCGATATTCATACATGTTTGATAAAGTCTTCTTATTTGATCATCAATGTATACATATATGATATATTCGGGAGAGGGTTCTATTTTCTTCTGATTCTTCATAATAAAAAGCGCATGCTGCAGTCCTCTTGCTTCTATGCCGAAGTTATATACAGGTCTTTTTGTTTGTTCTGACAAAATATACCCGAGATGCTCTGTTTCATTTAATCTTGCTCCATATGCAAAAGAACATCCGTATATTAATATAGGCGGTTTTTTATACTGTTGGCCGCTGATTCTGAATTTATATTCAACATCTTCAATTCTGAAATGCTTTTTGTTTAACGGGAACTCTTTCAGATAAAAGAAACCTTCAATCATTATAAAAAATGCTGCTAAAATTAGAATATTTATGAGTAGTATTATAAGTATTTTTGTTGCTTTTTTCATAATGTCTCTTTTTTCTAATTTATATTTTGTACCGTTTTAAAGTGCATCTTTGCAACTTCATTTAATCTGTTTTTTGAGTATTTATCAACAAATATTTTTGCTTGCTGTATGACTTTATCAGAAGCACCTTTTGAAAAATTTAATTCATACTTTGATGCCATTTCATCCATTCTTCTTACAAACTCGGCTCTTGCAAGAATTGAAGCCGCCGCAACAGCAATGTCTGCTTCTGCTCTCACCATCTGGTTAAGAATAATTTCTCTGCCTTTATTCATAAGTGCATTTTTGATGAGGCTTTCATCTCCGAATTTGTCTGCTAAAGCATATTTGCAAGGAGATTTTTCAAGAATGTTTTCAATGGCTCTGGCATGTCCCCAGGCAAGAAGTTTATTCAGATTATTAAATTTTGAATATAGTTCGTTGTATTTCTGAGGTGTTATTACAACTACTGAATGAACGGCATTTGCTTTTATTGATGCGGCAAGTTGTTTTATTTTTTTATCATCCAGCTGTTTACTGTCTTTTATTCCTAAATCAATAAATAATCGTTTGTTCTCATTTGAAACTTGCACTCCGGCAATTACTAAAGGACCGAAGAAGTCGCCTTTACCGGATTCATCCGTACCAATATATTTTTCATAATCTGTTCTTATTGCAGGTTGTTCGGTTTCTTCAAGTCCGAGCAGCTTATTTATTTTGCCTGCAATATCAGAAATATCTTTTCCCTGAATTAGAAGTTTTCCGCTTGTATAATATGTTGCCTGAAAAATCGGAGCTTTTGCTCTCCAAATAGAATATTGAATAACATCAAAAACAGGATTATATTCTTTTAACAGTTCCTTTATGATATCGCTCTGCCGCTTTGTAATTTTAACCGAATAATTATTCATTCTCTTAGTATATCATGTATGTGATATAATTTCATAAAGGAGAATACAATGGAATTAAAAATATATAATGTGGGCTTTCTCGGTATAAATACGTATCTTTTACTTGATAATGATTCTAAAGAAGCGGTAATAATCGACCTTGGAGGTGATTATAAACCGATAAAAAAAGATATTGATAAATCGGGATATAAAATCAAATTTATATTGAACACTCACGGACATTTTGACCATATATACGGTGAAGTGCAATTTCAAAAAGATTTCCCCGAAATACCTATATATATGCATAAAGATGATATGATACATATCGATCATATTGATGTAGAAATGGCATTATGGGGATTTAACGGTCAGGTTAAACCTGTTAAAATAGCAGAATTTATAGATGAAAACTCGGAACTTTCCATAGGCTGCAATAAAATACAGGTATTGCACACTCCCGGACACTCAAACGGCAGTTTAAGTTATTATACCGACGGTAAACTTTTTTCGGGAGACGCTCTTTTTCAGCGTTCTATAGGCCGAACCGATCTATATGACGGAGATTATAATAAACTTATTTCGTCAATCAAAACAAAACTCTTAACACTCGACGATGATACGATCGTTTTTCCCGGTCACGGGCCTTCTACAACAATAGGGGAAGAAAAAAAATACAACACTTATTTAAGATAACGACAGGAATAGATTGCGTAAACAATCTATTCCGTTTTTAAGTATTCCATGAGTCCTTTTACAACTTCGTCCTCAAATCTCATTAATAATGTCCCTAGATTTTCAGCAATAGCAATGTTTAATTCCTGCATATTTTTCCTCTTTATTTATTTTGCCAAATAGAATAACGGCAATTTTTTGGATAAACTTTAGCCCAAAAAATCAGTTTATAAACTTTCTTAACAAAAATTCATAATTTCACTCCTCCAAAAGGAGTATTTAATTCGTATATACCTTCAAACTTTGTTTATTTTTTACATTAAAAGAACGATATTATTAAAAAAAAAATATGATAACCTAGATTTACAAAGTTGAATAAGTATATACGGAAAGGGGCTATTTATTATGCAGCTGGGAAAAATATCTTTCGGTTCTACAAAAGTATTACAGCAGAACAAACAACAAAACACA
The DNA here is from genome assembly GCA_944323955.1 of Candidatus Gastranaerophilales bacterium. Classification (GTDB taxonomy): domain Bacteria; phylum Cyanobacteriota; class Vampirovibrionia; order Gastranaerophilales; family Gastranaerophilaceae; genus Avigastranaerophilus. The sequence goes on from CALUUK010000004.1 coordinate 122,446, forward strand.
ATAAATTCAAATAAGTTATCTACAAATCCTTTTGGAGTAAGTTTTAAAGGAAATGTGATACAAGCGGATGTATTCCAAAGCGCAAAGAGTGCAGCGGAAAATCCCGGAATTATGCAAAGAGGAAAACTGTTTGCAAGTGCCGTAGTAAGCGGTATAAACAGTTTTAATGATGCATTTAAATCAAGAATGAATGCAGTTGTATCTTTCGGTAAAAAGATAACAACAGATGTATTTGATACAATTGAAAGAATCGGAAATACGGAAATTACATTTGATATGTCCGGTATAGCAAATCGTTTATTCCCTGACAGACAATACAGTGTTAAGAATTTATCCAATAAATCCGTTGACGAGTTAAAATCTCTATGGCAGGGATTGGCAGAAATAGCATAACAAAAGGGGATTAAGAATATGGAAAACAATGCAAAAATAAAGAATATTATTCAGGCACTCGGACAGCACAAAGATTCTCAGGCAGCTATAGATCTTTTAACAGAACTCGGCACAAATTCTCCTGATGATGAAATAAGAGAGTTGACAGCCCAGGCTTTGATTAAGAAAAATACACACGAATCTCTTAGAGTTGTTCTTATTCATCAGGGCAAAGGTATTAATGATTTAAGTGCAAGAGTTGCAATGACAGCTATTAATGAACTTTTGGCTTTGAAAGATAAAAATGAAGCTATAAAGATTCTGGATGACACAATAAAAATGCATTCGGAAGAAGATGTAAAAAATACGGCACGTTCCGTAAGAGCATTGATGACTTTTTCATAAATTGATATGTGGTTTATAATATACAGCGCTCCTTAAAGGAGCGCTTTTCGCATAATAAAATAATGTTAAGCTCTTAATTTTTTATACAGAATAATTCCTGTTAACACTATTAATAATCCGAGCAATATAAAGGTTTTTTCAACTCCGAGAAACTCTGAAACTGTTCCTGCCAAAAGATTACTGATTGAGGCTGAGCCGAGATAGCATATAGTGTATAAACTCATTAATCTGCCGCGTTTATTATCATCCGCAAGCTGCTGCAAAATCGTATTTATACCGGTAATACTTGCTGTCATTCCCGCTCCGAGAAAGAAAGCAAAGATAATAGATAATACAGGTATTTTTGATAAACCTAAAAACAAAAAACCGCAGCCGAATAATATAATACCTGCAAGCATCGTATTTTTCAGCCCGCTTAATGAAGTTTTCGATGCCAAAACAAAAGATGAAAAGAGCGCTCCGAATCCTGTTGCCGCCATTAAAAATCCCAATAAATCAGCATTTGCGTTAAAAGTATTCTTCGTATATATAGGCATCAAAACAGGATATGTCATTCCGAAAAAGCATATAAATATCAGGAATACAAGTATTAAGGATATTGTTTTATCATTTTTGACATATACTAATCCTTCTTTTAAAGATTTAATGATTGATTGTTTTTCCGTGTTTGCAATATTATTTATGTTTGGTTTAAGCATTGAGATTAATATAATTGCCGGCAGAACCAACAGGAAACACATAAATAAACAGATTTTTGTTCCGTATAAAGCCAGTAAAATACCTGCAATTGCGGGACCGATGAGTCTTGCCGCATTAAAACATGCGGAATTTATGGCTATTGCATTACTCAAATCCTTTTTGTCATCAACTAAACTTGTAAAAGAAGATTGCCTTAGCGGTGTATCTATTGCAATAATAGAATTTAACAACAATCCCAGTATAATAATGCTTGTAAGATTTAAATACCCCGTTACGGCTGCTGCTGTTATTAAAAGTGCTTGAATAGAAAGAAGTATTTGTACCGTAAAAAGAAGTTTCTTCTTATTATATTTGTCTGTTATGACTCCTGCTAAAGGTGTTAAAAAAAACAAAGGAAGTGCATTTATGAATGTTACAAATCCCATTATCAGCGGGGATTTGGTTATTTCAAGTATAAGCCAGCTTATTGTTATATTTTGAAACCATATCCCTATTTGTGACAGAAAAAGCCCCGAAAAAAATAATCTGCAATTTCTGTATTTTAATGCCCTGTATAAATTCATGAATTATCCGTTTATATTTTATGATAATATTATTCTATAACGGAGAGGGAAATATGAAAACATATAACATTGCACTTTTAGCGGGAGACGGAACGGGAAAAGAAGTTACGGATGAAGCAGTAAAAGTTTTAAAAGCAGTAGGAGAAAAATATTCCTATGATTTTAATTTCGAACCTGAATTAATAGGCGGATGTGCTTATGATGAATATAGAACACCGCTGCCGGATAAGACTCTTGAAATTGCGAAGAAGTCGGATGCTGTGTTACTTGGTGCGGTCGGTGATTGGAAATACGACACTTTGCCGGCTGAAGTCCGCCCTGAAAGAGCATTATTGGGAATAAGAAAAGAGCTTAATCTGTTTGCAAATTTGCGTCCGGCATCTGTGTATCCCGAATTAACTTCACTTTCTCCTTTAAAAGAAGAGTTTGTCTCGGGAACGGACATAATGATTGTAAGAGAACTCACGGGGGATGTATATTTCGGTACGCCTAAAGGTATTGAAATAAAAAACGGCGAAAAGTTCGGTTTTAATAACATGTGTTATTTTGAAAGTGAAATAAGACGTATATGTCATGTTGCTTTTAGTGTTGCAATGCAAAGAAGTAAAAAACTCTGTTCGGTAGATAAAGCGAATGTACTTGATGTTTCAAGATTATGGCGCGAAATTGTTACAGAAGTATCAAAAGAATATCCGGAAGTAGAACTTTCACATATGTATGTTGATAATGCAGCTATGCAGATTATAAGAAACCCGAAACAATTTGATGTTATATTAACAGGAAATATATTCGGAGATATACTCTCTGATGAAGCATCTATGCTTTCGGGTTCTTTAGGACTTTTGCCGAGTGCATCTTTGTCCGATACAAAACTTGCCATGTATGAACCTATTCACGGCAGCGCTCCAGATTTAAAGGGTAAAGATACAGTTAATCCGATTGCAACAATTTTATCTGCCGCAATGATGCTTAAGTATTCGTTTAATATGGATAAAGAACATGATTTGATTGTTGCAGCAGTAAGAAAGGCGCTTAAGGACGGATACAGAACGCAGGATATAATGCAGACCGGCATGAATATTGTCGGTTGTTCGAAAATGGGTAATATCATAAAGGATAATGTTCTCACTCTTTGATAGTACTTAAGCAGTAATATATAAGAAGTATGATTCAAGGTGAAATTTTATTCTAAAGAGCAGTGAAAAAATACGAAAATTAAGTTATAGTGAAAATGCAGATTGGAACTAACGAACACTCTTTTCGGGGTTGCGAAAGAAATTTATAAAAAAAGTTCGGTAAAAATCAGTTCCAATCTGCATTTTTATTTTATAAACCCGTGACTGTATAAAAATTATTATTTGTCCTGATGAGCAGATTATTTTTTTTTGATAAATATGCTAGAATATATATGTATTTCATATAGAGGTTTATTATGCATAAAATATTTAAATATAATAAAAAATTATTAACTATATTGGTAATTATATCAATGTTCGGTTTTAATGCGGCTATTGCAGCACCGGCAGCAACAAAATCAAAACCTGCCGCTGCATCAAAAACAGCCGTTAAGCCAGTTCCTGAAGGAATAAAAGTTGATCCGGTCCGAGTTGTGGACAATCCTTCTTTTTATTTAAATAAAAATATTACCTTTGAGGCCGATTTTGTAGCATATACCTCGTTAGGATTGGACTATAATCCCGCATTGAGATCAAGCAGCGACTACATCGGAATACTTATAGGAAGAACGGATGTTACAGACCATGTTATTCCTCTTTCGGAAATGAAAATATTTTTAAACAGACCTGAAGCAGAAAAGCACATTGATTTGGAACAGGGTGATAAAATAAAAATAACGGGCACTGTTTTTTCAAACGCGCTTGGTGACCCATGGGTAGATGTTAAAGCATTTAGTGTTGTAAAAAAAGCAGATAAGAAAAAATAAAATCCGGAGATAGTTGTGAAGCAAGAGAAGAAGGCATATTTAACAATACACGGACACTTTTATCAACCGCCAAGAGAAAATCCCTGGCTGGATACTATAGAACTTCAAGATAGTGCAAGTCCTTGTCACGATTGGAATGAGCGTGTTACTCAAGAGTGTTATACCCCCAATTCCGTATCAAAAATTGTGACCCAGAATAATCGAATACTCGATATAGTGAATAACTATTCATATATTAGTTTTAATTTCGGGCCAACGCTTCTTTCTTGGATGGAGCTTCACTGCCCTTATACTTATGAGCGTATTATTAAAGCTGATGTAAAAAGCGCAGCGAAAAATAACGGGCATGGTAATGCTATTGCTCAGGTATATAACCATATAATAATGCCGCTTGCCAATAAAAATGATAAATATACACAGGTTCTTTGGGGTATAAAAGACTTTGAATATCGATTTGGACGTAAACCGGAAGGAATGTGGCTTGCAGAAACAGCTTGTGATGATGAAACGCTTGAAGTGCTTGCTGATTGCGGAATAAAATTCACTATCCTTTCTCCTTTTCAGGCAAAAGCGGTACGAAAATTAAATACGGAAAATTGGTCTGATGTCAGCTGGGGAAATATTGATCCTGCAAGAGCATACAGATATTTTATTAAATCCGATAAGTCAAAATATATTGATTTGTTCTTCTATGACGGGTCTATATCCAAATCCGTTGCATTTGATGAGCTTTTAACCGACGGAAATAAATTTATATCGAGATTGAAAGACGGTATTTCAAATCAGAGAAATTATAACCAGCTTGTAAATATAGCAACAGACGGTGAAAGCTACGGTCATCATACTAAATTCGGCGATATGGCACTTTCTTATATATTAAAGATAAAAGCTGAAGATGAAGGATTTGAAGTTACAAATTATGCAAATTATCTTGAACAAGAAGGTGTACAGTACGAAGTGGATATAAAAACTGTTTCTTCATGGAGCTGTGCGCATGGTGTCGGCAGATGGATGGAAGATTGCGGCTGTTCGACAGGCGGCGGTCACGGCTGGAATCAAAAATGGAGAAAACCGCTCCGTGAAGCACTTGATTATCTAAGAGATGAACTGATTAAAATTTTTGAAGAAAACGGAAAAAAATATTTCAATGATGTTTGGAAAGCCAGAAATGAGTATATTGATGTTGTTCTGGACAGGTGCAAAACGACCGTAAATAAATTTATTCAGTCTAATCAAAAATATAATCTGGAAAAACCCGATGTAGTCAATGCCTTAAAACTTATGGAAATTCAAAGGCATGCAATGCTTATGTATACAAGCTGCGGCTGGTTCTTTTCCGAAATATCCGGTATTGAAACAACTCAAATAATGAAATATGCCGCAAGAGCTATTCAACTGGCAAAAACATTTACTTCTAAAGACTTAGAGTCCGATTTCCTTAAAATACTTTCCAGAGCACAAAGCAATATTCCCGGTTTTGGCAGCGGTAAAGATGTTTATGAAAAATTTGTTAAACCTTCCGTTGTGTCGATTAAACAGATAGCTTCTCTCTGGGCAAGCTCTGCAATGCATAATAATTTTGAAGAAAATTCCTGCCTTTATTGTTATAATATCAAAAAACGTTATTATAAGTATGTTTCAAAAGGTGCAACCGCATTTTCCGCAGGAAGAATTGAAGTCGAATCTAAGATTACTTTTGAAAAATTTGATTTCTTCTTTGCTGTTCTTCAATTCCCCGAAGGAGATTTCCACTGTGCCATTAAACGTTATGATGAATCGGAAAATATGCAGGATTTGATTAATTCACTCGTAAAAATATATAACACTGAACCTGCAACAGAAATAATAAGAGCATTGGATAACATTTTCGGAAATGAATACTATACGCTCAAAGATATTTTAATTGAAGACAGAAGCAAGATTCTGCTGAGTGTACTGAAAGATAAGCTGGGCAAGTTCTCAAATAACTACAGAGATGTATATATGGAAGGTAAGAGCTTTATTCTTCAATTAATTGAACTTGGTATTTCAGTTCCTATTGAATATAAACTTGCTGCACAGTATACACTTTCTAATGATTTTAATGAATTATTTAACGATGCTGTAAATATAATTGATGAAGAATTAATATCAAAGGCCTGCGCTATTAATGAGGAAGCCGCCGCATTAAGAATTGAGATAGATAAATCTTCGACAGGTGCCATATTCTCCAGGGAAATTCAAAATTGTGTTTATAATTTTGTTAAGAACTTTGAAGCGCACCGCCTTGATAAAATTCTTAAATTGTTTGAGTGTGTAAATAAACTCGGACTTAAAGTTGATATAGCCGAGGCGCAGAACTTATATTTCAGTAAAATATATATGAAGTTTACAACACTTTTGGATAATGCAATCAAAACAGACAGCAGTATTGAAGAAGTGCGTAATTTCCTTTTCTCTCTGCTTGTTCTGGGTGAGTATTTGAACATTGATACAGGCTTTTATAAGTCTTCAATACTCAAGTTAACTGCAGAAAGAATTACAATAGATTAGTAAGATTTCTAAGAACTTCAAGAGTTTTGTTTTTTAGTTCACATAAATCGGTATTGTTTTCTATAACAAAATCGGATTTCTTAATTTTTTCTTCTTCGCATTCTTGTGCGGATATTCTTTTTTGTGCATATTCTTCAGTATAATTATTTCTTTCAATAAGTCTTTTCTTCCTGATATCAGAAGACGCACTTACAAAAATAATCTTATCGTAATCTTTATAAAAACCGCTTTCAAACAGCATTGCCGCGGAAACAAAAACAATTGATTCTGATTTATTTTCTTCAAAAAAACGATTTATTCTTTTTGAAATCTCTTTATATAAAATATTTTCAAGCTGTTTCATTTTTTCTTTATCCGAAAAAACAATTTTGCCTATTTTTTCTCTTGATAAATTGCCTTCGTTTGATAAGATATCATAGCCCGTGAAGAGATTTTTTATTTCTCTGATAATATTCTCATCATAAGATAAAATTTCATGATTTATTTTGTCGGCATCAATAATTTTATATCCCGATTGTTTTATATATTCTTCAACGCAGGATTTTCCGCTTGCTATGTTTCCTGTAACAGCTACTTTTATCATAGCATTATTATATACCATCTTTTTTAATAACATAATAAAAAAATATGTTAGGCGGGCTTGACAAAATGTTAGGCATGGCTTACAATTAATTTTAAAGACAGAGGTGTTATGAATAATTTAAGTGCAAGTTTAGAAGATTATCTGGAGATGATATGTAATTTAATAGAAGATACAGGCGGCGCAAAGGCAATAGAAATAGCTAAAAAATTTAATATTTCCCGAGCTTCCGTATCAGAGGCACTTGGAAAACTGGCCGAAAAAGAACTGATTATATATGAGGGACACAAAGGTATAAGGATTACCGAAAAAGGTCTTTCTCAGGCAAAAAAAGTTATCCGTAAACATAATACCCTTACTGATTTTTTTGAAAATACATTGGGTATCGAAAAAAACATAGCAGAAAGTAATGCCTGCAAAATTGAACATGTGGTTTCTGAAGATGTGTTCGACACATTGGAAGCATTTCAAAGTTATTGTCATGAGAACAGCGAATTCATTGAAAAGTTTAAGAAAGGATATTTAAAAGGTAAAAACAATGAATAATCTTTCAGTATTGGGGAAATTTTTAGACCAGCCGATTTTAGTAGCAAAATTTCAAAAAAAGGTTCCCGCTTTATTAACAGCCGGAGCTGCATTATACGGTGCATATGAAGTAAGCAAAGAAGAAAAAGGCAAAAGAAAAGAAAAAGCAATAAAAACGGGGATAACATTAGGTGCAACGGTTGCTGCTGCACTGGCAGCTCCTTATATTGCATCAAAAGCGGCCAAAAGGCCTCTTCCGGCAAGTCTTGAAACATTGAAAAAAAACAACAAAGAACTTATTGATAAATTTTTAAAAACTACTGATGTTGATGAAAAAACTTCTGAAATCCTTAACAAAGGAAAGGATAAAATACTTGGTTTTAACGAGGTTAAGACATTATTTGAAAATGTCAGAAGTAAAGCGGGAGGTGTAGGGTTCCTTGAAAAATTAATTCCGTCTCCTCAAAATGTAAGTGCAAAAGATATATTTTCCGAAATAGGTTATTTGTCAGTTTACGGTGCCGTTCCGGTTGCAGGCGGAGTTTTGGGCGGAGTTGCGGCAGACATTGTTACGGATAAGAAAAGCTGGAGGGAAAAACTTCCCGATAAAATAAAAGAAGGGTCATATCAGTATCTTGCAAACATCTTTATGTGTAATGTCGGTGCGGGTATTGCGCTTGCTATAATGGAAAAGGCGGGGATTGTTTCAAAAGGCGCAAGAGCATTGGGTATGACAGCGGGGATTATTTTAACGGGAGTAATAGGCGGAAGTAAAATTGCAAACTTTATAGGCAGAAATGTTATTGATAAGTGTTTCTGTAAAGAAAAAAAAGAACATACTATAGGCTGTGATATACTCGATATGAGTTTTAAAAAACGAACACCCGAGGATTACATAAAAAGACAAAGTGCATATTGCTGCAGGTCAAATAAGAAAAAAGAAAGAACGCCCGAAGTTTTGGATATAGGGCTTCACACTGATGATATTGCTACTGTTTCATTGTTATCGGGGTTAAAATGGATAGAGCCGGCACTTCCCCTAATGTATTCTGTTTCAGGGTACAGATCGGGAATAGGATATCGTAATTAAATCTTATTGTTTCCTTTGTTAACTGTCCACAAAAAAGGCGGATAAAAATCCGCCTCTTTTCATCTTTCATTTTACAATGTGAAATCTTCTTCTGCCGGAAGTGTTTCGGGAATTGCTTTAATCCAGTTTTTTGCATCTTCATTTGCGTTTACCCAGTTAACAGCCAGTAATCCTCTTTGAACCCATATTAATTCCTGGAAAAATTGATATTGCGAGTTCAATGCTTCCAGTTTCGCATCAAGATACATTCTTTGTGCATCGTGAATCTGGCTTACGGGAACCTGTCCGAGCAAGTATTTTAACTTCAATGTTTGATAATTTTCCGCCTGGGCAAACATTGCTTTATAAGATTTTTCAATACTGAAATATTTTGAAATAGCACGATTTACAACGGAGCGTACCTGCATTTCAATTTCATTGTTAACTTTATTCAAATATGCATTAAGTTCGTTTAATTCGGCTTTTGCTCTTGCTATTTCAGCTATTTTGTGACCGCCTTCAAAAGGTTTCCATTGTGCTGCAAATAAAACCCGCCCCGATGTTTTGTCAAGGTTGAGCCAGGGTGAGCCATATGGACCATATGCTGAAAGTTGTCTGTGGCCTATATATTCATATGGCAGATTTCTGTCAAATTGAGAACCGTATTCAAGAGAAACTTTTGCACTCGGCAGTATAAATTTTGTGCATAATTACCTATTTCCGCTTTTTTCATTGCTATTGCAGCTTTTAGTTTTGCTGTCTCGGGCGACAGATATATTACTTCATCAATAAGCATATCGGTAAAAATGCCGAGTTTTTGCGGGTTTCTTACATGATCAATGATATTTAGATCGGAAGTAAAAAAGGCAGGGTCGCTTGCAGTTAGAGGTTTAAATATAAAATCAATTTTCTGGTCTCTGTTTAAGAGGGCATTAAGATGAATTTTTAAGTTTGCATAATCAGCTTTCATATTAAGCAATTTTTTTTCGGATTCACTGACTTCTCCCGCCCATTGAAGAACCTCTTCATATCCGCATTTTCCTGTTTTTTCTCTTACTCTTGCAATTGCAAGATTTTCTCTTGTTTCCTGTACAAATTCTTCCTGAATTTTAATCATATTTTCAAGTATCAGCGTCTCTATATATAAATTGGCTGTTTGATACTCTATATTTGCCGTGGTAAGGGCGTGTTCCGCTTTATCAAATTTTAATTTTTTATGTTTAACTATTATATTTGTTACCAGATCGGGAGAATATATTACCTGATCAAGAGCCATTGTAAATAAACCAACATGTAACGGAACATCAGAATATGACCTTGCGTAGTCTTCATTATATTTTTGATATCCCATATCTACCCTAAAAGTGGGAAGATATCTTGCATATGCGCTTGCTACTGATCTTCTTGCCGCCGATACTAGAAATTTCTTTCTTTCAATATCAAGATTGCTTTCATCTAATGATGTAATTAAAGTATTGAGGTCAAAAGTCGGAATTTCTTTATGTGAAATTGTTGTTGCGTTATTTAAAAGCCTCAGCGGCGGAATATATCCTACTTGTTCTCCGGTATCGGAATTATAGAAAATTATATTGTCATCATAAAAAGGAATTTTTTCATTCTTTACAATATTTCCGTGCAGCACTCCGTATATGTTAAAAGAGGTTGCTTCTGCAAGTTTTTTATCAACATCAAGAGTTGATGTCCCGAGCATTGCTCCTAAAGAAACATCTTCTTTCCCAACCGAGGAGAATGAAGGAAGTTTCCTTTGGTTGATATTTGTATATAATTCTTTTCGCTGTTCTGTTGATAAATTAAATAACGGAGTAATAAAAACCGAGTCAACATCGTCGGGTATTTTTGCAACAGATTCTTCCACATTTGAACTTACGGGTATAATCGTGAAATCCAGATTGCATTCTTTTTCTTTTAGTTTTTGTGAAATACTTGTACGCCAGTTTTTATTTGTTTTATAAAAATTTTCATTCATTAGTATTGCTGTTTTTTGAATTGTCGGTACAAGTTTCTGAAAAGTAACAAAATCATTTGCGGTTTGCTGTATCGGATTAAAAAATTTATCACCGAAATCTCTTAAACCGTATTGATCGATTGTTATAACATATTTCTTTTTATTAGACTTCCCCGCATAGTATGTGCTTGACATATATCCTAAAGAAATTATCATTCGTGCTCTTGAAGAGAGGGCTTTATCGGAAACTGATATTGCGCCTTGCTCCGTCCAATCTCCCGTATAAATTAAATCTTTTGGAAAAGATGCTTTATAATCGGGTAATAATGAACGAGTTATTGTTTTTTTGAAGGTTTGAAGTACTTCTTCGTTTTTATCCGAAGGCCCGTCAAAAACAAATGCAAATTCAAGTGTCTTTGCATTTTGTGTTGATTGCGGCTGTTTCCCCTGTGTGATCTCCGTAATCGCCCAAGCCTCCGTGCTGCAGTACGCAAATACAATAAGTACTGCCAGCAAGGCGGTAAATAACTTTTTCATCTCTTAACTCCTACTCGTATGCAAAATTTAAATTACAACCATTATTCAAACTACTTTACCAATTTTACACTGTTACATATAATTTATCTATAGTGTTGAATAATTTTGAAACATTTAGCCATATTTTGATTATATTTATATGCGTTTTATGCTAGAATCTAAGGCAAAGGAGATAAAAATGTTCGAAAATATTTTCCCTAAATATATAACCGCAAAAAATATTATATTCTTTATTATTGCTGTTCTTTTTATTATATTTATTTTTAAAATTTCTGATGTGGCAATAATGTTTTTTGCTTCATTTGTTATAGCGTGTTCTTTGGAACCTCTTGTAAAAAAACTTTCCGTAAGATTTTCCAGAAAAACAGCTTCTCTTATTGTTTTATTGGGTGCAATCTTTGTTTTTCTTGCATTTTTTATTCCGATTATAATTATTGGCGGAGGAGAGATAAAGAAATTTGCATTGTCTTTCCCTCAATATATTGATAATATTCAAGAGTTTTTATATTCTATTCCGTTTATTAATCAAAATACGTTAGATAAGATTGATATAGGAGGCGTTATATCTTCGGTATCAGGAACAACCTCCAAGATTGTAAGTGATATTTTGAATGCGGGTAAAAATATAGGTGCGGCGTTTGTATATTTAATTGTTTCAATGCTGATAATATATTATTTTATGGCCGACAGAGAAAAGGTTAAAAATGCTGTTTTAAGAATGTTCCCCGTTCAGATGAGAAAAAGAACTTCTCAGGTTCTTTCTTCTATTTCCGAAAGAAGCGGCGGTTATATCATTGCACAAATTGTTACAATGGCAAGTGTCGGCATAATTGTAACAATAGGTTTGTTGCTGCTGAAATGTGAATATGCAATTGTTCTCGGGCTTATTACATCCGTTTTTGACATTATTCCTGTTGCAGGACCTACTTTGGCTTTTATTATATGTATGATTGTTATGTATAAATACGGACCTGTTGCACTTTTACTTGCCGCTGTAGTATTTGCAATTGCACAGTTGGTCGAGAATAATTTTGTAAGACCTTATGTCTTTGGTAAGTTTCTGGATTTGCATCCGCTTTTAATATATTTATTCTTATTTATAGCAGCCAAGTATATGGGGATAATCGGTGTTGTTTTTGCGCCGGCTATTGCGGCTACGGTTGTTGTTCTTGTTGAGGAACTCTATATGAAGAGTCTTGAATAATATTTTGACGAAATGATTTTTAAAGGTACAATATTATAATGATTATAATGGGATTTAAGAAATGAAAATCGACAGATCGTTGAAAGCCATAGCTGTTTTTATTATTACTTGCGGTATTCTTTTTCTTGTAACTTTTAAATGTCAAAATATAAATAAATCACATAATATGAATAATTTGCCGTCAATCGGTTTTAGTAATCTCATTGATGCCGTAAAAAACAGGCACGGGTATTATATTAATGCTGCGGTTCTTTATGTGAATAACGGTGAAAATTACACTGCTGAAGCAGCATTGGATTATCTTAAACAATCAGTATCCATAGGGTTAAATGTTTTTTCAATTGATGTTTCAAAAAAAATACCTGATTTAAAAAAATATGATATTTTATACCTTGATGAAAGTTTGATAAAATATTCGGATTATGAAGAACTTTCAAATGTTATTGTATCGTATGTCAGGGGGGGAGGAAATATCTTTGTTGCAAATAATTTATTTGAAATCTTCCCCCGGGAGCTTTTAGGTGTAAAAAAATTTGTTAAATTAAAAGAGGCACCTTTTAAAATTAATATTTCGGAAAAAAATAACGATTTAAATCAGATACAATATTTGGTTGCCGATTTTTTGAATTTGTACAGAGAATTTTCACATAAAGACTTTTTACGTGAAAAAGACTATGGTATGGCGGTTGTTCCCGACAGTGCAATATCTCTTGCAGAGTGTAATGATGTTTCAATATATACAATAAACAACTTCGGTGAAGGTACTGTATTTTATACAAATCCTTTGCTTCCGAACAAATTTTCAAAAAGCGCGTTTTCTTTAAAAGAATCAAAAGAAAAACAGGCGCCTTTTTCCAATACTACAGCAACATTTAATCAGCTTATTTACAGTTATTTCGCTTCATATATTGCAAAACAAATATACGGTTTTTCTCTTAACAGGGTTTTCGGTTCTTACGCATCACCCGTTATGGGCTGGTCATTGCATTACGAAAATATTCCCGGTATAAGAAATAATACACTCAAAAGTTTTGGTGAACTTACGGAAAAATATAATCAAATTCCATCATTTTCTCTTGTGAGAAATGCAATAACCTGGAGTACAAGGACGGAAACAGCTTCTTATCTCTTAAATGCATCTGATAATAAAAAAGATTTGTTATTTAAAGCAAATTTGTATGAAAATCCATTTGGGGCCGGTACATATATTGTAAGCGATAATAAATGGCTTCAATTAAAAACGCTGGAGAATGCAAAAAGCGGAGTTGAAGGTGATATAAACAGAAAAGTATTGTTGTATCCTTTCTTTGTTGATTATGATAAAGACGGACTTGTTGATATGTTTAGCGGAAGTTCGGACGGGAAAATATATTATTTTAAAAATCTTGGTTTTTCGGGTAAAGACCATAGACTGGTTATGGATAAACCGAAAATTCTTGATATTTCACTTTCCGGTTATTCGGCACCGATACTTTTTGATATCAACGGTGACGGGATTTTAGATATAATATCAGGCGAAAAAGATGGTAATATATATTATTTCAAGGGAAAAGGCAATCTTCAATTTGAAGATAAAAAACTCATAATAAAAACTGATATACAAGGAATGTCTTTGCCTTCTGCAGGTGATTTGAATTCTGACGGAGTCGTTGACCTTGCTGTTGGTTCTGATACAGGTGTTGTTTTATTGTATTACGGCACAAAAAACGGCGATATTATTGAATTCTCCCATAAGAAAATGTCTGCAATATCGAGATTATGTGCGGATTGTGATTTGGGTAAATATCTTTCGCCTTATATTACGGATTATAATAAAGACGGGATACAAGATATCATACTTGGAACATATGACGGTTATGTCGCGCTGTTTAAAGGTGATAAATCCAAAAAGTATATTTTTGACGGATTTTTATTGTCAGATGAAATGAATGTAAAAGGAAATTATAATTTAAAATTCGGTTTATTTTGTAATCCGAGGCTTATTGATATTAATAAAGACGGTAAACTTGATATTATTGCGGGTTATGAGGATGTGGATCTTCCGTATCCAATAGATTCTCCATATTTCCCGTATAAAAAAGAACTTTCGGAACAAATGACATTTGCAAAAAAGAAAAAATATTATGTCGGAATGCACTATTTCTCAGGATGGTATGCTTCGGCAAGAAAAGAAAAATATGAAGTAAAAGCTCATTTTAAGGCTTTAAAGAAATACGGTATTGATTATAAAATGGGTGTAAATCAGCATGGCGGGCCTGTCACAAGGCTAAGTGAAGCTGATTCATACAGAAGATTATATGATGAGGGAATATTGTGGGAATCTTTCTTTGAATCAAAAGAACACGCATTTGCTAACTGGATAGCGGCGGAAACGGCTGTTGTTAATCCTTTCTTTATTACGGATAACGGAAAAAGAAAAATACTTGTTCAAAATATACAATCGGCGGTTCCATGCTCCGGTCACAGATTGCCCTGCAGTAAAGACCGCATTAATATAACGGCAAAATACGGCAGTCCTGTTTTAAATTACCATCACGCGGATGATTCTGATATACAAATGGCTAAAGACCTTGTAAATGATATGGAAAGTTACAGAAGAAAATTTGAATATAACTTTGTAAAAGAAAACCAGATGATGTATGCTATTGCAGCAGCCTATAACCTAAAGGTAAATGTAAAAGAGGAAAACGGGAAAATAAAGTTTTATCCTGATGAAGAGAGTAATAAATTTCCGTTATATGATAAAAATGTACAGTCGGCAGCAGGGTTTAAAATTGAATTTTCAGACAAAATGAGAGACAAATTATCAACTGATGCTGCAGTTTGGATAAGAAAAGATAACAGTTTATTCATAGGACTTGATCGTACGGTTTCTTTATATCCCGATTGTGCAAAAGAAGCTCCGCATTTGCTCAGGGTTAATCTGCCAGCAAAAATCAAATACGGTAAGGATAATAATGATGTATCTTTGAATTTTCTTGATGACGGTATGATGCAGGCAGTTGTTGAAGGTAAAGCATATACGGATTCGGAAAACTGGGAAACGGAATATAACGGTAAAACAACAATATTTACAAAATTCGGAGATAAGGATAGTTTACATATACTTTTTGGAGAACAAAATATATGAATTCGGCTGTTTTATTACTTGAAGATGCGGCTGAGCGCTTTGCCGGCAACACAGCAATTGAAGAATTCGGACGAAGTATAACATACTCGCAATATCGCACTATTGCAAGAAAAATAGGAACTGCTCTTTTAAATTCAAAATATACTAACAGCCCCGTTGTTGTTTTTCTTGATAAAAATATAAAATCTTTAACTTCTTTTATGGGCGCCAGATACAGTTCAAGACCTTATGTTCCTGTTGATATAAATATGCCTGTTTACAGGCTGCAAAAAATTATTGACGGTTTAAAACCATGCATATTTATAACCGATAACGAGCATATAGAAACATTAAAAGAAGTTTCTTTTGATAATGTTGAAATTAAATTGTATGAAGATATCGAAAACAGTGAAGAAGATGATGAACTTCTTCTAAAATCAATTAATAAAAACAGAAATGATGATAATGCTTATATAATTTATACATCAGGTTCTACGGGGGTTCCAAAGGGGGCTGTGAGACCCGACAAAGGTATAAAAGACTGGGTTGATTTTGTTGACAGAAAATATAAATTTAACAGTGATTTTGTTATAGCAGGTATAACACCGTTTTATTATGAAATGTCGAATTTGGATGTTTATTATTCTTTAAAATGCGGTGCAAAATTATTAATTGTTCCTAATGTACTTCTTATGCTGGCTCCTCAATTAATTGAATTTTTAAAAGAGAAAAAAGTAAATTCATTATTCTCTGTCCCTTCTGTGCTTATAAATATTGCAAATTCAGGAATACTTGATAAAATTTCTCTTCCTGATTTAAAAAATGTTATGTTTTCAGGTGAAACAATGCCCTGTAAGCAGCTCAATATGTGGCGAAGGCTCCTTCCTAACGTAAAATATACCAACATATACGGAACCTCCGAAACTTCGTTTATTTGTTTTTATGATATTGAACGTGAATTTCGGGATAATGAACCTCTTCCTACCGGTAAGTGTTCGGATTATCTTAAAATGTTTTTGATTAAGGAAAATAATTCTTTAGCCGATAAAGGAGAAGAAGGCGAGCTTTGTCTTTCCGGTTCTACTGTGTCTGACAGGTACTGGAATGACCCCGAACGTTCAAAACAATCATTTATAAAAAATCCTTTTAATAACACAGAGATAATATACAAAACAGGTGATAATGCTTATATAAATGAATATGACGAGATTTGCTTTCGTACAAGAAAAGATTTTCAAATAAAAAGAAGGGGGCACCGTATAGAACTCGGTGAAATTGAGCATGCTGCAATGAATATTGACGGTATTATTAATGCTGCCGCTGTATATGATGCAGAAAAAGAAGATATTATACTGTTTTTGGAAACTCAAAATAATGTGTCTCTTCATCCGTTTAATATAAAATTATTAAAATATATTCCCAAATACATGCTTCCTGCCAAACTTGTTGTGTTAGAAAAACTTTTTTATAAAGCAAACGGCAAGATGGACAGAGTTAAGTTGAAATCATTATTAGACAGTAATTTTGAGGTTATTAAAAATGTATGAATCGGTTAAAAATAAGATAAGACAATATATAGTTAATATGGCTGAAATACAACCTGATGATAAAGAATTTTCGGATGAAATTAATTTGTATAAGTACGGCTATCTGGACTCTATAGATTCAATGTCTGTTATTTATTTTTTAGAGTCTGAATTTGATGTTAAAATAACAAAAGAGGATATATTGTTAAATAATTTGGAAACTATAAATAATATAGCAAATATGGTAACCGATAAAATTGAAAACAGGTAAAAGAGAATGTGGTATATACAAATTGATACATTGTTTATTATACTGATTTTCTCTGTTTTTTATACTGTTTTGGGAATTACACTTCGGAAAAATCAATGGAAATTTAATCTTGTTCCTTTTTTGCTGATTTTTGATTTATTTATTCTGGCTTATGTATCAAAATCATTGGCATTATTCTATATAATCTATACTTTAATAACATATATTATGGTTTTTGCATTGGAAAAATGCAATGTACTAAGAAAATATATATTTTTCCTTTTTTGTATTCTCTGCATTTTGCCTTTAATATATATGAGAATGACAAAATTTACAGATGTTCTTCCTCATTTTATTGTACTTATCGGTTTTGCTTTTAATATGCTGAAAGCCATTGATGCGTTGTATTATGTTTATTATACAAAACGTCATATAAAATTAATTCCTTATGCAAACTATTTGCTGTTTTTTCCTGTTCTGACGGCAGGACCTATATTCAGATACAGGGATTTTATTGTATATTATGAAAATCCGGTATTCCCTGACGGAGAAAAGACACTGTGGTGCGCAAAACGTTTTATTTCAGGTCTTTTTAAAAAACTTGTAATTGTACCATGGTTATTATGGTATCTGCATTTTCTTATGCAGCATACGGGAAGTTTTTGGATTAGTTTTATTATTGTATTTGTTTGTTATGCATTGTTGCATACGGACTTTTCAGGTTATTCAGATATGGCGATTGCAACCGGAACATTTGTTGGTATTCCGGTTCCGGAAAATTTTGATAAACCGATAAAATCGGCGTCCTTTACCCAGTTCTGGCACAGATGGCATATCACATTGAGTGATTGGCTGAGAGAACATGTATTTATCGTTCTAAGCGGTAAAAAACTTAATAAATATCAGGCTGCATTAGTGGCATTTACAATTTTGTTTTTGATGGGCGCTTGGAGAGGATTTACTATTTTGGATATTTCACGCGGTATTTATCTGGGATTGCTGATTGGGCTTGAAAATTTGATTTCACAAACAACATTTAATAAAGAAAAACAAGGCACGCTGGTTTATGTCTTAAGGTGTTTTATTGTTGCGTTCCTTTTCTCTATAGGTGCTACAACCTTTTTCCTTAACGAGACCCAAATTGCCGGTGTATTGAAAGGATTCCTGCCATGAAAAAATATTTGCTGTTTTTTCTTTTAATTTTCTTGTTTTTTATAACGGCTGATAAAATACTTGAGCATATCTTAACTCCGTATATACGTTCAAGCGGACAGGTTTTTCTTAACAGCTATGAAATTGTACGAAGAGATCATCCCGAAAAAACTTGGGATAAAGTTATATTCGGCAGCTCTGTTACAATATCTGCCTTCAGAGAAGAAGAAAGTACAAGCGGGTATATAAATGCAGGTATAAATTGCGGGCTTGTCAGTGATTTGTGGAATATGATAAAAAAGAAGGAAATTCAAATCGGCTCAGAGCTGGTTATTGCTTTTAATTCGTCGTTATCTTTGTATGATGATTTTGCTGCAGACCCTACAAATCCCTGGAAAAGAAAATGGTATGAACCATTTTGTTATTTCCAAAGAGACAGATTGAAGTTGTTATTAAATAATGTAATTCTTACATATATTTTTAACGACAATAATATGAATGCTCCATATAAAAATCAAAGGAGAGAATTGTATTTCGGGGCAATGAGTGAAAAAGAACTTTACGATAAATTACATAGTGAAAGAGCACAGTTTTTATACAAAATTAAATTCAGTAATTTGAAAAAAAATATTACTGCGTTAAAAAATATAAAAAAATATTGTGAAAAAAACAATATCAGATTGCGTTTTGTATGGATTCCTCCAAATCCGACAATAGAACCGTTGGAATCGTCGAAAGATGCGTATAGATTTATAAAAAATTATGCAAATGAAAATGGTATAGATTTTTTAGATTTAAATGGCAAATTTGATAAAGAATGTTATTTTGATCAGGGCCATTTTAATTATGAATATGGCGCACATGTTTTTACGGAGGTAATTGACCCATGGCTGAATTTATAAAAGAAATAAAAAATTTGAGACATACTAAAACCGGAATGATTTTGGAAGCTATTATATATGCACTGATGCTGATATTGATTTGCATATATTTTGAAGGCAACGGGCAATTTATATATGAAATGGTTATATAAACAGATTTTTGATTTTATATAAACAGAAAAGAGTTCTGTTTATATTTTTTGCCATATGCAGCCATTCAATGTTTTCTTTATTTTCGTTGTAAAAATTTAAGAGGTGATTAATTTGTTCTGTTTTTGAAAGTTTTAACTTTTTCATTATTGCGATTGCATACGTATATCTTATCTGCAAGATTTTTGAACAAATTTCAGCTACCCGTGTTGAAGATAAACTTTTTGGATGTCTTCTGTATATGTACAAACTTTCATCGCAATATTTAATATTACCTTTTACTGCTATACGGCACCAATAGTCGTAATCTTCCGCACAAAACATATCTTTGTCATATTCTCCGACAATTTCAGCAATATCTTTTCTGTACATAAAACAAGCACCGATATTACAGCATTTTGTCAACTGCAGAATATTTCTGTCAGGGTATAAATCCGTTAACAGCTGTTCAATTTCACCGTCTTTATCTGCTATATCTTCATTAAATGATACTAAATCCACGGCTTGATTATTGTTTAAGTATTCAACCATTGTCTTAATTGCTTCGGGTTTATACATATTATCATCCGATGTCCAGGTATAATACTCTCCCGTTGCGGCTTTAAACCCTTTATTGAGACTTTCGGGAAGTTTTATATTCCTCTCGTTTGTGATTGTATAAATTCGGGAATCTTTTTCATTATATTTTTTAATAATTTCTGCTGTTTTGTCGGTTGAACCGTCATCGACAATAATTAATTCCCAATTTTGATATGTTTGATTTAGTATACTGTTAATTGCTTCTTCAATGTATTTTTCACCATTAAATGTAGGCAATATGATACTAACCTTTTTCATTTTTAAGTTAATCCGTGATAATCATTAATACAATAGAATTATATATTAAATTCATAAAATCTGATGTTATGTAAATTTTTCTTGTAAAAGCAAATTTATGGTGTATGATAATACTTGTAAAATTAATATAATAAATGTGCCTGTAGCTCAGCTGGATAGAGTGTTTGGCTACGAACCAAAAGGTCGGGGGTTCGAATCCCTCCAGGCACGCCATAAACATCCTTAGGGATGTTTTTTGTTAGTTAATTGTTTCTGGGACATTAAGACAGCAAAAATTTAATAAAAATGATACTTATCAGGACATTTGGGATAAATGTTTTTAGGCAGAAGTGCCGAGTTATCGGGAGTTTGAGGCTAATTTCGAGGGTTGAGATTTATTGGTCTTTTCTTGCACTTTTGTCTTTATTTTTGCACTAATATTTTTTATTTTGAGCTTGTTTGAGCATCTATCCTACTTGGAGTTTGAGTTTTAGCCCTGATGCTTTTAGTGCAAAAAATGTCCGTTTTGAATTATCTTTTAGTTTGATATATGTCGAAATGTCTCTGAGATTGAGATTCAGGACTTGATTTATTCTGAAAGGTGAGCGATGAATGTGTATGCAAAGGAAATACACATGGCAGAATTCACACCAGAAAAATCCAAACAAATAGCATTAGCAAGATTAGACTTAATTCACAAATGGATTGAGTTCAGAAAGAAATCAACAAATAAACTTCAAGCCGATTATGATTTTGTCAAATTGCACAACTCTTCAAATTCTTATCTGTTTGAGATTCTAGGTAAAATTTCTCGTGGCAGTTTGCACCGTTGGTATGCAATGTTAAACGGAACAGAAGATTACACAAAACTTTTGCCTCAATATAAATATTCTAAAATAGATGAATATAGAACTGTTTTGACTGACAAAGAAATTAGAATTTTTATGAGCTTGCTTTTGCACCCTAACCGAATTTCAATAGGCAAGGCAACTGCTTTAACCAAATATAAGTTAAAAGAGCAAGGACAAAGTTTTATTCCTGCAGATATTACATTTAGAAGATATGCAAAATGGTTTAAAGACAACAATTATGACAAATGGGTTTTAGCTCGAGATGGTGAAAAAGCCTTGGCCGATAAAGTTGAACCATATATCAAACGAGACGCTTCTCTTTTAGAAGTTGGGGATATTCTAGTAGCTGACGGACATAAATTAGCGTTTCAAGTGATAAACTCGTTTACAGGCAAACCTTGTCGTGCAACTTTAGTCGGATTTTTGGATTGGAAATCAACAGCACTTGTCGGCTATGAAATAATGCTTGAAGAAAATACTCAATGTATAGCTTCTGCTTTAAGGAATGCAATTATTAATCTTGATATGATTCCAAAAGTTGTATACCAAGATAACGGCAGGGCATTTAGAGCGAAATATTTCACTGATGACAAAGGCTTCACAGAGTTAGGCTTTCAAGGATTGTATTCAAAATTAGGAATAGAAACTGTTTTTGCTCGACCTTATAATGCGAGAGCAAAAGTTATTGAAAGATTTTTTAAAGAATTTCAGGAAGGTTTTGAAAAATTACTTCCAAGCTACATTGGAAGCAGCATCGTAAACAAACCAGCCTATATGATGAGAAATGAAAAACTACACAAGAGTTTGCACAATGAATATATTCCTACAATCGAAGAAACAATAAAAATGATTGATATGTGGCTGAATTTCAAAAATTCTCAATCTTGTCCTAATGTTCCAAGTAAAACAATTGCTGAAGTTTTATCAGAACGCAAGATTCAAAATATTGATACAAATACCCTCGATGATTTAATGCTTGCAACTGAGATTAAAACAATTCAAAGAAACGGAATTAGGTTTTTAAATTGTGATTATTTTGATGAAAGATTATACGGATTCAAAAGCAAAGTGCTAATCAAATACAACCTTTTTGACCTAACCTGTATTAAAGTTTACACACCCAAAGGTGAATATTTATGCACAGCAGAACGAGTATCAGAAACTCATCCGATGGCAAAACTCTTGGGTAATTTGAAAGATTTTGAGGATTATAAACAGAAAATTGTTAAGCAAAGACAGTTGAGAAAGAAAACTATTAACTCTGTAAAGCAATATTTAAGTAATGAAGAAGTTAAATTTATTGAACATAAAATGAATGAACCAAAAGCAGTTGAATTCAACCCTCGTTCAAATACCCTTCAAACCCTGTTCAAAAACAATTCGGAAAAATATGAATATTTAATAACAAATGATCCTAATAATTCTTGGATTACGGAATTTAAACAAACAAAGGAGTATAAGTTACTTTATGAAGAAAATATTTGTTAGAACTCAGAATGTCAAAAACTTTATAGGTTTAGTTGAAAATCTACAAAACAAACCGAAAAATATTCCGAAAATGGGTCTAGTTTATGGTGAGCCTGGACTTGGAAAATCACAAACGGCTTTATGGTTATCTTGTAAGTATGACGGAATTTATTTAAGAGCAGCAAACCTAATGACAGGTCGATGGCTTTTGGAAGAGTTGGTTAAGGAACTTGATGAAATTCCAAGATTTTTAACTTCTGATAACTTCAATTTAGTTGCAAAAAAGTTAAAACAGAATCCGAAAATAATTTTTATTGATGAAATTGATTACCTGATGAATAATTACAAATCTATTGAAACACTTAGAGATATTCACGATGAAACCGACTGCCCAATAATATTTATCGGTATGGGTTTGGCACATAGAAAACTTGAAAGATACAAACATTTGTATGATAGGTTTTCAGGGATTTTAAAGTTTGAAACATTCGGGGTAAACGATTTGTCACAGATTTTTGGTCAACTTTCAGAAATTTCTTTTACCCCTGATGCGATTGAATATATCCATACAAAATACAACAGATTCAGGCAAATTGTTCAACTGATAAATCAGATGGAAATATTTGCTAAAGATAATAATTTAACAGAAATTACAAAAGAAATAACGGAGCAGATTATATGAATATTGAAAAACTCGCAAAGCACTTAAAAGAATTTACATTAGATGAAATTGAAATGATTACTGAATGCGATTGCAAAACAGAACTTGAACACCTTTTGTACGAGCGTAAAATAGTTTTTGAACAGGGTTTGTATAAATATGTAGAAATTTCTAAAGAAAAAACTTTCGAATTGTATCCAAAACCAGAATTAAAAATGAACAAAAAAGTTTTATTTCAAGATGTTGCATTGAGTTACATTACAAATAAAAAATTAACAAAGAATACTCTTAAGGGTTACAAATCACAGTTAAAATACAATATTTTGCCGTATTTTGGTGAAATTCAAATCAATAAAATCTCGTACAAAATGATTGTTGATTTTATGCAGAAAATGAAAGAAAAATACAAACCAAAAACAGCAAGCAATGGCGTCACATTACTTGGAAGCATTTTGAAATATGCATTTGAGCAAGGCTTAATCAAGCACAATCCGTATTATGGTGTTAAAAATTCAATGTGCAAATAAGGAGTTAATATGACTAAAATGAAAGATTACAAACCGGCTGAAAAGATGTATGTTTATGACAAAATTCCTCTTGAAGAAATTGGAGCTAAATTAAACATATCTCGCAGGACTTTGTTTTACTGGAAAAAGAAATACGAATGGGATAGGAAAAGATTTGAGGCAGAACGTAATCAAGAAATTTTTAGCGAAGAGCTTTTGGAATTTGCAAGAACACTAATGCAAAAGATATCAAAAGATATTGACAACAAAACTCCAACTTCGCAATCTGAAATTTATTCGCTAATGAAGATTTTGAAAAATATTTCACAAGTTAAACAATATGAAAATTCTAACCAAAAATCTAAACAATCAAAACCAACAGGGCAACTGACTCCTGAAATTATTGAACAGATTGAAAGAGAAGTGTTGGGATTGAATTTATAATTTTATGTTAGAATAAGTGTATCATATGGAGGTTATATGAATATTAATAAACGAACTATTATTTTCATAAGTATATTATTTATCATATCTATGCTTGTTTTTCTTCTTACTAAAAATTATTTTCCTACAACCTCAAACATATTTATTGCAATTTTTACAAGTGCATTTATTGTTATATGCACATCATTGATAAACTATTGGCATGAAAAAGAAACCTTTTTAAATAATTTATTTTTCACAGGATTGTATTTAAATTCTAGTATGGAACAGATACGACAGCTCATTGTTCATTTAGATGAAAATTCTGATTTAAAAAAGGTTGAACAAAATTTAAGTATGCATTCAAATATAATTAAAAACATAATTACAACTACTAATTTTGCACAATACTCTCCCTTTTGGGAGAATTCTAAAGAAGCGAAGCTAGTTACTAAAATTCATTCTCTATATTTACAAATAGAGCAAACTATCCTTCCGCAAATTACATATATTACAATTGCAAAAAATGAAATCGAAATTATAGAATTAAAACAGCAAAAAATTATACACCCATGTGCTTGTTGTAATATTCTTCCTGAATCAAGACCAAACCCACAAGATTGTCAAAATCTTAAAATCTATAATGATAATATTACACTTTTACAAGGAAAATTATTACAACAAAAAACATATACGAATAATTTAATCAAATCGCTTTATTCTCTTATTGATAATATACAAATAGATTATATTCGCACAATGGATAATATTCATAGTATTTCTAAAAACAAAGTAAGATGGGATGAAGCTTTAACTGCCAATAAAGAAAATATTTCTAAGACAATTCCTGAATTTGTAAAAAATCAAATATGCAAGGATGACGATGCTCTTTAATTGTTTAAGCATAAAAGGTTCTCTTTTATTAATTCAATAGCCCATTTTTCAACATCTTTATTTTCGCTTATTATAAATTCTTGCCCGCGACAAACACTTTTAAGTTGGCAAAATTTTTTATTCAATTCTACCCAACGATTTTTATTTGCGTGATATGTCATTCTTATATTCAAGAAGCATTTTGGAAGTTGCCAAATTGATTTATTCTCATTTGGTTTTGTTAAGGTTGTACTTTCTGAAAACTTCAATCTTCCACACCCTCTTATGTCAGAATCTTCTAATAATTTTGTATCTGCGACAAATAATAAGTTCGTTTTCTGATATTCAGTTGATGTATAGGCAATATGTGGATGTGTTTTTGTAAGTTGTAACGCTTCCTCCATATCTTGCGAATTGTTTAAATCTAAAATTCTACCGATTTTAAAATAAGCATATATGCAATGATTGCCTGTTTTATCTTGTGTACTAAATTTATATGTCTTAATATCAAATTCTCTGAACCAACCGAAGAATAATAATAAATCTCCGACTTGTACATTATTATTTAATAAATGCTGCGCTGCTTTTGAGCATTGTCCGAACAGCCCACTTTCTATATCGGGGTCTAAATGACAAGTAATTATCTTTTTACCGTTTAATTTAGGTTTAATTTTACTTTTTTCAAAAATTTCGCCAACATTATATCCACAAATTTCAACATCATTATATCTTAATTCTGTATGCTCATCAGGGATTGGTAAAGAAACCAATTTATTTCCGATAATAAAACTTGGGCATCCACCCGATGCACTATCAAAACCTTTTCTACTTAATATAATTTTCATCCTCAAACCTTATTTTTGAAATTCGAATATTCCTTTTTCTTAAAAATTCCATCTGATTTTTATAGAACACAAACCAATCTGCCACTAATTGTGGACGTGGATCTTTTGTAAATGTCAAATCATTTTGCAAAAATAATTTTATCTCCGAATAGTCCTCCAGAACCAAATCTTGAAGTAAAAAGAAATCCACAAAGCCTTTAAAATCCACAAATAAGTCAAAAAATGCAGAGTTTTCCTTTAATGTTATGCCTAAAGGATTATCAAAATCACTATTATAATATCTTCTAATACATTCAAGTGTCAAATCAAAACGGTCTTTAATAAAACGATTAATTCCTCTTTGACAGTTTATTGAAATTTCTTTGTTTACTTTAGGGAAAATCATGCAACCGCCAATCGTATATGATTTTCTTAAATAATTTTCTCTAAATTCTTTATAATTTTGAGTTTTTTCAATTTCAGTTTTAATTTGTTCAATAAAAAGTTTTATTCGGGTATTGTGAAGATATACATTAATAATAGAGTCACTGCCAAAATTAAAATTTTGCCATGTCAGGTAATCGTTTTGGGCTTCACCATTTTGTAAATCTAAAAAATCGCCATTGGGTAGTCTTTTACTCCATAATAGTTTATGATAATTTCTTAATGTTGGGCTTTTAGAATCAGGATCTGCACTTCCGCAACCTAGCCCATCACAATTCTGCCAAAAATTATCCCAATAATGAGGCGTATCAGATGTAAAATCAAAAGTTGTATCAATAAAAGATTCCATCAAATACCTTATCTTAAATTTTGTAATATACCATCTTCTAAATCCTGAATATTATAAACTGTATCCAAAACATCAAAAGTTTCTTCAAGATTGTTTCTTGCACTATTCCAACCGCAGCCGTCAGTAAACCAAATAAAAGTTACACCATCTATTGTTGCAACTTCTTGCGCTAGGGTTTTATAGCTTCTTGCGGTTTCATTAAGTTTTGAACCGCCACTTGAGTAGAAATTTGTTTCGATTACATAAATTTGATTATCTGTTTTAATCACAAAATCAAAACGTTTTTCCATTTTGCCTTGATTAGAGATAGCAGAAAGATTAACACTCCACTTTTGTTCAATTTCGTGGATATACATTTCTTTGAAATAGTTTTTATCTTTAACAAATCCTGCTTTTTGAATGTAATCTTCAACGAGATTTTCCATCAAATGTCCGCCACGATTTTTACGACCGTTACTGTCTAATCCTGTTTCAACACCTGTTGCATAATCAACTAAATTGCTTACAATATGATTTTCCAGCAAATCAAACAATTTAGTTTTTCTCATAAACATTTTATAATCATCTATGCTGTAGTTTTGTTTTCTAAAAGAAAAATTATATTCTCCATCAGCATCTGTAACAGAAATTTCGTTAGAACGAACCGCCAAGAGCAAAGGAATACATTTTAAAGTTTCAGGATATTTAGTGATAATATCTTCAAAATCTTTTTCAATGTTTTTTGAGCCAACTAGTGAATTTAAAATATTTAATTCAACTTTAATATCATCAACATTGTTATTTACTTTATCAAAATCTACATAGTAACAATAATCTGCAATACAAGGTCTAAATGTAGACAACCACTTTTTAAAATCTCTTTTCATTTCTCCTCTATCTTCCTCGAAAAGTAGCTGTTGAAACCATTTTCCATATACTTCCATCACAATTTTTAAGTGTTTCCAAAAGTTTTTTAAACATATAAGCATCTTCTCGATTTGTTTTTTCTTGCAACATAAGCAACTTTGCAAGAACAATTAAAAATTTTATACTATATTCTCCATCGTTATTAAGTGTCAAATATTCAGAACAATTGTTTTCAAAATCTTTCAATAAAAAATTAAGATTTAAAACCTCTTCTCTTTGTTCTATTGATTTTATTGGAATAGTATTGTTCCACATTTCAACTAACATATCGAGAAAAGCTTTTGTCTTTTCTTTATCTTGATACATTTTTATTAGTATATCTACAGCCCAGTGGATATGTTTTGGTGTTCTTATTGACGACCATCTAGAATCTTCTAATTGACGATATTTTATAAGAATATCATATTGACTTAAATTACCTTGATAAACAGCAACAATATATTTACCATTTATTCTTTCTGCCCATATTGGAACAAGAGACCCTCTTGTCATAGTTTTAATTAAATCATTTAAATCTATAACCATTGTAATTAATAATTCCTCACTAAAACTTCTGTAATTTTGCCTCTGCCGTCTGCATTTGCATTGATTTGGCGAGAAGCAAAAACTTTTTTAATTTCATAATTTGCATATAATTCATTTACTAATTTAGTATCTGAATTTGAAAGTATAAATTTAACACCCATTGAATCCAATTCATCGCAAACATCACGCAGTTTGAATTGCATATCAATATCAAAACCATCTTTTGTATATGATGTGAAACTTGAAGTCTCGTTCAATGGCACATAAGGAGGATCAAAATAAACAAAATCGTCTTTTTGAACTTTAGCTAAAATATCTGAAAAATCTGCACACTTAATTTCTGTCTTTTTTAGAAGTTCAGAGCAATTCAAAAGATTGTTTTCATCAATAATTCGAGGATTCTTGTAGTGTCCAAAGGGAACATTAAATTGTCCTTGAGAATTTACTCTATACATTCCGTTAAAACAGGTTCTATTTAAATAAATAAAACGACTTGCTCTTTCTATATTTGAAAATTCTGCATATTTTTCAGTTCTATCAATATTTCGAATTTCTAAAAAATATTCTTTTGAAACTTTGTGCTTGCTTAAATCATCAATAAGTTCATAAACATTATCTCTAACAATCGAATAAAGGTTAATTAACTCCTCATTCATATCGGAAATATAAGCATTTTCCGGTTGTAATTCAAAAAATAAAGCCCCGCCGCCAATAAAAGGCTCAAAATAACGGTTGTAAGATTTTGGCATGTTTTTAATTAGTTCAAACATAAGCTGACGCTTCCCGCCAACCCATTTGACGATCGGGTATGTTTCGTTTTTTAATTGTTCTAAAACTACTGCCATGCTTTATCTTTCTTTGAAAATAGTTGCTCAAACCTTTTAACAGAAAGGTCTAAGTATTCTTTTTCTAAGTCTATTCCAATAAATTTCCTACCTAACTCTAATGCCATTATACCAGTAGTTGAGCTTCCTGTGAATGGATCGAGTATTAAATCGCTTTTATTAGTTGACGCAAGGATTATGCGTCTTAACAATTCTAAAGGTTTTTGAGTTGGGTGCTTGCCGAATTCTTTTTCTGAAGGTTTTGGAGTGTCTATTTGCCAAACCGAACGCATTTGTTTGTTTGGCTTTTTAAGAATATCATCGCCCCAATCTCCATTTTTCATTGCTTCGTAATTAAAAGTATGCTTGCCTTTTGGGTCTTTTCTTGCCCATAGTAAAGTTTCATGACTTGCCGTAAAATATCTGCAACTCATATTCGGAGAGGCATTTGGCTTAAACCAACAGATGTCATTTAAAATTTTAAAACCGGATTTTTGCAAAACAAAACCACAGGCATAGATTGAATGATAAGTTCCTGATATCCAGATTGTACCGTTGGGTTTTAAAACTCTTTTGCAAGCGTTAATCCAACTAGCGTGAAATTCAAAATCTTCGTCCAAGCCTTTACTTTCATCCCATTTTCCTTTGTTGACAGAAACAACTTTGCCGGATTGGCAGGTTATTCCACCATTAGAAAGCATATATGGCGGGTCTGCAAAAATCATGTCAATAGATTCAGGAGTTGCTCTGTTTAAAATTTCAATACAATCACCCTGAAATAAAGTTATATCGTCTTTTTCATAAAACTTTTGCATGGGTTAATTATAATATAAAAATCACAATATTGCTTTAAATATAAAAGTTATACTTAAACAAAATTTTTTATAATTTTTTGTAACAAAGCTGCAGTAAATGTATTGTTATGATAAAATTATAATAATTTAAGAGTAGTGAGATGAGTAATTTAGAAAATGAAATTGATATTTTAAATAAATATATTCCTAATCTATTGAAACGTTCAGATTATGAAAACTCCTTGCATAATTGTATCGACAATGCTTTTAAAATACATGAATCAAAAGATTGTAAAACTATAGAAAATACAAAAACGGTAACTCATTGTTATTTTTTACTACCTAATCAACAAAATTCTGATTGTGGTTATGAAGATTTAGCAAAAAGAATGCTTTATTCATTGGTAAATTACATTATTCCAAGAAGTAAAATACAAGCGACTAATGGTGAGTCAGAAGAACTTATTAAACTATTTGAAGAGGCAAAAAAGAAACTTATTGATTATTGGATTTACAAAAAAGCCTTATGTGATAAAGGTGAAATAACACCAGAAGATTGCCGTAGAAGTGGCGAGGAAGGTGAAATATTATTATTTTTATTAGCAGAACAAATCTTGAAATTACCGCAAGCAATATGTAAAATGAGCCTTAAAACAAGTAATAATATGCCAATACATGGAAGCGATGGCATTCATATCGGTTTAACAGAGGATTTACAGAAATTGGCTTTGCATTATGGTGAAGCAAAGATATATGCCAATATATCAGACGCTATTAAAAATTGTATTGAAAGTATTGAGCCTTACTTAACAAGAAGTGATGACGGCACAGACTTAAATCTATTAAATACCTATTGTGATTTTGGGAATAGTGATTATGAAATTGCTTTAAAAGAAAAATTAAAAAATTATTTTGACCCAGAACATAGAAAAAACAAATTATTTACAAAAGTTAGAGGAATTTGCTTAATAGGTTTCAATGATAACAATATTTATGATTATAACAACATACAAGAAACTGCAAGAAAAGCTACAGAAGCAGCTTCTCAATGGATGCAAAAATTTTCAGAGAAGGTTAATGAACATAAACTGGAAAACATTGTCATAAATGTATTTTTCATTCCAATGTCTAGCGTAGATAAATTTCGAACAACTTTCGCTAAGATAGTGGGAGGTGAAAATTTATGACCACTTTCTTTGATGAATTAAGTTCTGAAATTACTAATAAAGATTATTTTAAAAAACATTACAATCGTTTATTTATAATTTCTGCCTGTAAACAATTAGAAAGAATACCTAATACCAGATTTATGAGTGTTGAAGAACCAGATTATGGATATTTATTAGAGGTTGCAAATATTTTTGCACAAAGTACCATTGAAGAATACCATAATGTAGCTCAAAGAATTGCTCAATATGTTGTAGAATTTATTGATAATGACTATTACAAACAAGTTGCATATATGGTATTAGAATTGCTTGTAAATAAGCAATCCATCAGTCTTGCCCAACAAAAACAGAAATTACCAAAGAATATATATTTCACACAACCTTTTAAATTTACTTTAGAAAATATTAATAGGGATATTGAATACTCATTTCAGGCTACCGAAGATGATATTGTTCATTGTAACAAATTCCAAAAAGAGTTTTGGGATGGGGTAGAAACACTTAATAATATCGTATCAATATCAGCACCTACATCAGCAGGGAAATCATATATTGTAACAAAATGGTTGAAATATAACCTTGAATTAAGTAACACTTCCGAAATTAATGTAGGGATTATAGTACCAACAAGAGCTTTAATAAATCAATTTGAGCAGGACTTAAAAAAAGAATTTGAAGTGTATAAGTCAAAAGTTAATATTATATCAATGCCTTTTGCAAAAACAAGTTTAACAAATAAATGCAAAACTATTTATGTATTTACTCAAGAACGTATGAATATTTTTCTATCAAGAAATAAAAACAAATATTTTAAGGCAGTTTTTGTTGATGAAGCTCATAAAGTTGGTGATAACGAAAGAGGAGTATTGTTACAGAATGTTGTAGATGAAATATTAAGACGAGAAAATAATACTAAAATTGTTTTTGCAGGACCTTTCGTTAAAAATCCAGAAGATGTTTATATAAATGCTAAGAAAATCAAAAGTACTTTACAAACTGTTGATAGAAATTATTTTCATATATGCAGAAGAGCATATGGACCAAAGAAATGGAAAATAAAACTTGAGAGCAATAATGCATTAGTGAAAGTTGCAAAAGTTGATTTAATAAAGTCTATAGGTATTAGAGAAGCAGCTTACAAAATATTAGCAAAATGGGCATACATCATCGGACATAATAATTCGGGAAATCTTATTTATGCAAATGGTGGTGGACAAGCTGAAAAAATAGCAGAGTGTATATATGAGTTAGAATCTAATACATACACTAATAATCAAGAATTAGATGAATTAATTGAATTATGTAAGGTAATTGTTCACCCTGATTTTTTATTAATAAAACTTTTAAAGAAACGTATTGCTTTTCATTATGGTAGTATGCCACAAATTATAAGACAAAAAATTGAAGAACTATTTAATAAAAAAATACTAAAGTATGTAATTTGCACATCAACACTTCTTGAAGGTGTAAATTTATCTTGTAAAAATATTTTTGTCAGAGATCCTCAAAAAGGACAAAACATTCCGATGTCAGGTGCAGATTTGTTTAACCTTCTTGGTCGGGCTGGTCGTTTAGGAAAAGAATTTTGTGGAAATATTTACTATGTTGATTGGGATGTTGCACCTACAGAAAAAGCTGAACAAATAGTGGAAAGAACTACTCATAAAATTATATCAACAAGCTTTGAAGCTATTGTAAATTCTTTCAAATCGGACCTTCCTTTAGATAATCAAAATAAAGATAATATAGAAGCAACAGTAGGATATCTTTTTCAGGAATATTTAAGAACAAATGACATATCGCAATGTTCGGAAATTAAAACATTATGTTCTGATTCACAAATACAAGAATTAAATAATGTTTTAGCAGATTATTCAAATAAAATACAAATTCCTATGGACATACTTGAAAATCACCCAACTACATATCATTATTCAATGCAAAAGCTATTAAATAGATTTTATGAAAAATACAATGAAAATCCAGATGAAATTGATAGCATCGTTCCTGACCTATCAGAAGAAAAAATGTATGATAGTTTAATACCAATCTTAAAAAGAATGCAACGATATTTTAATACTGGTCTTGTTGAAGTTACTTATCCTGCCCTTATTGCTACAAGTTGGTTAAGATTTAAAAATATTCCATATATCATACAAAGAAGAATCACTTATAATGAAAAACATAATAAAAAAGAGTCATTTAACACATCTGTGAGAACTGTTTTTAATGACATTGATAATCTTGCAAGATATAAAGTACCAAAACTTTTGTCATGCTATGTTGATGTTTTGAATTATTTCTTTAAACAAATAAATAAGGAAATACCAGAAGAACAGAATAAAGATATTGCAATGTTTTTAGAGTATGGTATAAATAAACAGACACAAGCATCCATGATTATTTTGGGATTATCTCGTTCTACTATATTTGAATTAGAAAGTCTTGAAGATGAGGAAGGTAATCTAATTTTAAATAATGAAAATATGACAGAAGCTGAAGCACTACAATGGCTTAATGATAATATTCAAAGAATAGAAGAAAATAACTTAATTCCCAAGCTTTTAATTAATGAAATAAATGATGTTATAAATGCATATGTTTAAAACTGAATGGCAACTTATACACAATGAAGGCTTGTAAAAATAGAAAAGTATGGAAAAATATAGTATAGAAGATTTAATTGCAAAACTAAAATATGACAGTCATTTCTATCCATTTGGATATCAATATAATGATAAAAAAATTAGAGATTATTTGGCTAATATTAAAAATACAGAAATAGATAACATGGAATATGATTATATTAGCAGTATTTTAAGAACATTACCTTTGTTTGATAATTTTAATAAAGAAGCTATTGATAAAATAAATGAATATATTAACAAAATCAACATGCCGAGTGAAGATTTAATAACACTCATAACTGCATATACGAATCATTATTTTGCCAGAACTTCATATAAAATAATAAATAAAATACCTAATACTTATACTTACTTTGAAGATTTATTATCATCTAATAATTCATCTGTGAAACAATGCGAAAATCTTATTACATTCAACGGTTTATTTTTTAATTATCTAAATTATTACAAAATAACGGGATATTACAAAGAAGAAGAAAAATCCGATATTACATTACATAATATTAATAAATTGCACATGTTTTTACAAATTTTATGCGGGTATAAAGATTTTTATGAAACGTGCTTGTTTGAAAAATATAATATTCAACAAATACCAATTGATAAAAATATATTTTACATTGCCGAAATGTATGATAAAGATTATTCAAAAATAAGAACGATAAGCGATATTAGGCAATCTAAATATATTTTTGAGTATCTTTATTTTTTAGATAAAAATCCTAATTTGAAAACAAAAATTTCAAATTTTGTTTTACCAAGAGTAAAATTTAAAAAAATAACAAATATAAGGATTAAAAATAATAAAATTAATTATGAGCTAGGAGAAACAAATAGTGTATCTGAATTACTAAGCGAATATAATGAGTTGAACTGTTTTGTTATGCCTTTCTATCAATTCATGATGAATGATAATAAGTATTCTGAATTAATAAATGATTATTTAATTTTATATTCTAAATTCCAAGATTTTTTCAAACAAGTACAAATCAAATGTGATTATTCTGCTATAAAATCAGTAGATGATTTAAAAAATATTCCAGCAAAAATTAATAAAAATATTTTAAGAAACTATCTATTAGATGTAACAACATATTCTCAAGAAACCATACAAAAATTTTTAAAGATTTTAGAAAATAAAAAAACAATAAATTTTTTCAAAAAACCACTATTGCCAATGGGAAGTGATTATTTATTTCACTTATTGAACACAACCGGAAATATTACACTTAATAATATTGATGACTGGTTGGAAATGAATAATTTAAATTTACAAGAAAGAGGAATTATTTTTGAAGATTATATCAAGGATAAAACTAAAGAAATTTTAAAAAATAAAAATTTTAAATTTTTTATTCCTGATATTAAAAAATTTAAAAATAGTGATGAAAATGAAGAAGAAATTGATTTAATTGTAAGTTTAGAAAATATAATTTTGTTAATTGAATTGAAGTGCATTAAATATCCAATAGAGAATCATGACATTGAAAACGCTAAACAACGACTAATGGAAGGTGTTTTGCAAATAAAAAGGAAAAAGAGTTTTCTGCAAGGAAATGTTCAGTTATTTAAATCAAAACAAATAAATATCGAAAATAAAGAAATTATTCCGCTGGTTATAACAAATAATCCAAACTTTACAGGATTAATTATTGATAATATACCCATAATAGATTTTGAACTTTTTAATAACTACATTAATGTTGGTAAATTTATAACTGCTAAAATAGATAATCAATCTTTTGAAGAACACAAATCTGTTATTTACTATAACAATCAAAGAGAATTTGAAGAAAATATAAAAGATTTTATGAACAATCCAATACCATTAAAAGACATTGAAGAAAAAATTGAGTTGTCAATAACACCAGTAATACTTGATGATAACATATTTAAACATTTAAATCCCAAATTATATATTGAAAGATATAATTAATTATTTAGTTAACAAAGATGTTAAAATTTAAGTTTAACTATTAAAAAATCTCCATCTCATAGTTATTTCAATCTTGCTCCGTTTGTTAAATTACAAAAAAATCAAACACACAGCCGATTTGAGGCTGTTTTTTAGTATTGAGATGTAGGGGTCTTTTCTTGCACTCAACTACTCATTTTTTGCACTCTTTTGCACTCCATTTGCAAAATTTTAAGACCACATTAGGCTCCAATCGGCTTGGTGTTTAAAGTTAAGCCCAGTGCAAGAAAGTGCAAAAAAGTGCAATTTTATTTTTGCTTGTAAATTGGGATATCCCAAATTATCAATGAGATTTAGATATTTACGCAATTTCTAATTCATAACCTAATTCATGGAATATTTTTACAATGGATGAAAATTTAAGTTCTTTTAAATTCATATTTTATAGTTAGTTAAATATGAAATTTATTTCTCTAGTTTTTTGATTTTATTCTCTAATTCTATTTTGTTAATAATTGATTTGACATATTTATCAAGTTTTTTCCCTTCTCTATAATCAGCATTTGCACATATGTTAACTCTATCTTCAGTAATTAACCTTTGTGCTTTATTTTTTCTATCCTTTTTTCTAGAATTATATACAGCTACAGAATGTCCACCTGATAATTTGACTAATTTCATACATGGGATATCAGTATCACCATCACCTATATATACCATATTTTTATAAGGTATTGCTCGATCTTCTTCAGGAATATATTGGTTAATAATTTTATTATCATTAATATCACAACAGCCTTTATTTATTCTAAATAAATATTGAGTTTTTGCCGTATAATTTACTGCATTTGCTGGCCAATAAGCAACATTACTTGGGTTATACATAAAAGATGAAGCAAATATGCATTTAAATTCTTTTGCAATAGCAGTTCCTTCAATCATTTCTCTCAGCCCAGAAGATATTATGTAGTGAGAAACTTCTATGCCTCTTTCTCTTCCATAATTATTAATCCTTTTAAACCATTCAGCAACACCAGGGAAAAATTCTACATTTTTTCCGCATTTGTTAAAATAATCTTTTGTTACAGGTAGACCTTTATATTGTGCTTCCTCTAGCATAAGTTTCATGTATGATAAAATTGGATCAGCATTCTGTGCTTTAGAAAATTTGAGCGATTTTTTCCAAAACCACATAGCTTTAACTCCAAGTTTATCCATAAATTCATATTCTTGCATGTTACCAGGTGATA
This sequence comes from Candidatus Gastranaerophilales bacterium, assembly GCA_944323955.1. Taxonomy (GTDB): domain Bacteria; phylum Cyanobacteriota; class Vampirovibrionia; order Gastranaerophilales; family Gastranaerophilaceae; genus Avigastranaerophilus. The sequence continues at coordinate 159,153 of CALUUK010000004.1, forward strand.
GCGTGCCGTCAAAATCATAACATATAGCCATAGGTATTAGTTTTTTACTCATAAAAACTCCTTGTTACTCTTCAAAATTAATATCTTCTTCTGCAATATTGTGTATATCAATTCTAGTTTCTATATCGATTTTATTTACAAACCATTCGTTTAGCAAACAATTTCGAATAAAGTCATCAATTCTATTAACACCATTCAATTCTTTTAAAGTAACGATAATACTAAATTTTAATCCTTTCCCATCTTCTGGATTTAACCTATTTTTTGTTTTCAAGCTTATTCCCCATAAACCTTTTGGAGTATATGCTATTTTAGGCATATTTCTAGTTTTTAAAATTTCTCTTATATGCTTTATATTATCCCATTTTCTAAAATATTGGCGTGCATCTTTTTCTTGGATAAATATACCTTTTGAATCTTGATAGTTATTATCAATAGATTTAATTTCTTTATCTTTTATTCTTCCAATTTTTATGTCAAGCTCTGTGTTAGTATAATCTACTCCTTGATTTCTAGAACATTTAGGAAAGTAACATAGTGTTGCTTTTGCAATGAAGGGATGTTTATTTTGATGTATAGGAATTGGAAGTTTATAATTATATGTATCATATTCTTCCGAAACACCTGATATAATAAATTGGATTTCATCATCTTTAGTGTTTACAATATCTTCAATTCGCTGCGGGATAATACCATGTCCAATTTTAAAAATATCAAATTGTTGTTTTTGCCATGTTGTAGAAGAATGTATTAAAAGAGCTTTTGCTTCTTCACGTGATAGTCCTAATATGGACATTAAATAACACAACTTTCTTGCTACCCAAGGTGCTGAAAATGATGTTCCTTGCACAAATTCAATACCCTTATTTGTACACACACGGATTTTACTTAAATTATCTCCTCCGAAGTATGATATGTCAGGTTTTATAAAAAACGATAATACCGGACCTGTTCTAGTATAAGGAGTTGGATCCCCATTTCTTGTAACTGAATTGACAACTAAAGAATTAATTGAATCTGCAGGTGCACCTATTGCTTTATCTTTTTCATTATCTTTTTTGTTTGTTCCAGAAATAACAAAGATAACATCATTTTCACTTTGGATTTTATCAAGAATTGCGGCCTCTGGTGATATAAAATTAGAATTTACTTCCATTTTTGATCCCAATGATAAATTCCAAACTTTAATCTCTGGATTCATTGCTACAATTTTTTCAATATTTTTAATTATACTAAAAGAACTAAATTGACTTCCAGCTGCTACGGCATAATGCTTTACTTTGAAGTGTCCACAACCATCATCTAAATCTGGGTTTAAAGACGGACCATCTACAATAATAGAACATACAGCTGTTCCATGAACATAATCACTATCAGAGATAGGAATATCTTTAGATAATAGATTTGTAGTTTCTACCCACTCTGAAAAATATACACCTTGATCAAAGGACGTATCAATTACTCCAATTGTAGGTTCATTTTTAGGTGATGCAATATATCTAGCCTCAGTTTCCCCAGCAAATTCAAAATCATTTTTGGTCAATTCAGATAAATCGTGCACTGCCATAGATATTAAATATGGTGCTTTTGCTTTTAAGAGGCTTAGCTCATCAGGATACAAATATATTGTAGTTTCATCTATTATTCTGTTGTTATCAATTCTTATACCTATTTTTTTTAATAAACTTTCAGTGTCAGAAATCGTTTTAAAAATAGTAATTATTGAAGCTTCTTGCAAAACAGTTTTATCTTTTAAAATATCAAATTTTTCAACATAATAAGCATCTACAATTATTCTTAAAAAATTTGTTTTACAAAGGTTAGAATTTTTAAACAAAACTTTATCATTAAAACCTTTTGTAGTAATTTCTTTTATTTTGTCGTAAGAAATTAAACCGTTAAATTTTTCATTTAGTATAGATATTGCTTCTTTAACTTCATTTATTGATTGTTCTAATTCTTTCAATGATACATAATGCGTAATTATATGTCTCAAGGAGTTACTATTATCGTAACGAGCACCTCTTATACTATTATTACCAGATGATAAAATCCTTTGTATTCGGTTACTTTTGGCAGCTATCTTGTTATAATAAACACTAACTAAAGCGCCTGATACAGTATTGTCTTTTTGCCAAAAATCATATAATCTTTCCAAATCAGAAAGCAATTCTTCTAATTTCTCAGAATTTATTGATTCGCCTGCTGGCAAGTTTGGAGATCCAAAAGCTGCATCATTTTTTCTTTGTTCAAAAGTCCCTTTTAATTGAAGTGTTGAATTCATTTTATTTTATCTCCTTAAGTTTTCTTGATACTTGGCTTTTTGATACTCCTGTCAAAATTTCAATTTCTCTTACTGTAAAACCTTTATCTTGAATGTTCTTTAGGGAATTACTATTTTCTTTATTAAGTGAATTATAAATTCTTTTTAAATAATCATATTCATAACTAGGATCACTAAAAGCTAAAGATGTTTTTAAAATATTTTTTAACTCTCCAGGATAAGGTAATTGATCGGCTGTATTAAGTATTTTCCTAAATAAAGTAATATTGCGTCCTGCTGTCTTAAATCTGTTAAGCAATTTATTTAATATCTTTTCTGCTGCTTCTACTAGATCAGCTTGTGTATATTCACTAAAATTAACAATTGCATCAAATCGTCTTATTAAAGCCTTATCAAAAGCTTTATACAAGTTGGTTGTTGCAATAATAACAATATTATTATCAAGTCCATCAAACCCTTTTAATAACGATGAAGTGGCTCTACCCATTTCTCGTAAATCATTTGAATTTATTCTGTCGATAGCTAATGCATCGATTTCATCAAACAAAATAATAATTTTTTGCGGTTGAGAAATTTTATGTAACTCATTAAATAACGCGGAGATATTTTTTGATGTTTGACCTAATTTGCTATCAATAATATTATCAAAATCAACCATATACAAATCTCTATCCAATATTCTTGCGATTTGCTTAACACTCTCGGTTTTACCTGTTCCAGGCGGGCCTTCAAATAAAAATTTATTAACTCCAGCATTATGTCCTATCGCATTTATTATACCGACAATATTATCTTCTATAATACTTGGTAGTGGTAAAGGCTCATTTCCAAACTCAACCTTTTTTAAAAATCGACAATCTTCTTCTTGAAACTGCGGACAAAAATTATTTGCATCAGACAATAAAGAGACTATATATTGAGCCAAGCTATAATCTTTCTCATTATCAAAATCCTTAGCTATTATATATGCTTCTTGTCTAAATGCAGCTTCGTTTTTTTCTGCGTGATATTTTATTAAGTTTATGACATTTTTCTTTTTCATGATTTAATTACCTCAAATATATCATATGATACTTGGGACAAAAAGTCAATAGTTGGGACAAATTTATTAAAATTAAATATGGAAGATACTTATAAAATTTGTTTATATATTATTTATTTGAATTAAACTATAGATTAAGTATATTTTTAATTTTACATTTTATTATAATTTCAGGACTTGACTTTCTTTGAAACAAGAGTGATGAATGTATTGCACCAAGCATTACAAGGATTTTGAGACAATGGCAAACCAAGTTGAGATAATCAAATACACTCCAGAGAAGGCAAAACAAAATGCTCTTGCAAAACTTGATTTAATACGCAAATGGCAGGAATTCCGCCGTAAAGCTGTTAATAAACTACAAGCAGATTATGATTTTGTTAAATTGCATAATACATCAAATAGTCATTTTGTTGTATTTTTCGCTTTTATTAAATGCTGGATAATATATTATCTAAATATTGACTTTTTACTAAAAATAGTATAACATATTATCTATGAGTGATTTTTTATTTAATCCTAAAACTCCTAATGATATAGCAAAAGAATTGGTTGAGAAAATTAAGCAGTACAGGAAAAAGCTTAAAATTTCTCAGGCTCAACTTGCGTCTAAATCAGGTGTTAGTCTTGGTTCCATTAAAAGATTTGAATCCAAGCATGAAATTTCTCTGAATTCTTTTATAAAAATCTTAATCGCTCTTAATTTAGAGAGGGATTTGGAAAATTTATTCATGCAAAAAAATTACAACTCAATTGATGAGGTTATAAATGGATAACTATAAATATTTAAAAGTTTTTTATAATGATATTTTAGTTGGCACTCTTGCAAAAACGCAAGAAAGAGTTGTTGCTTTTGAATATGACCCAGATTGGTTAAATAATGGATTTAGTATTTCACCTTTTAGTTTGCCGCTTATCAAGAAAGTTTTTATCCCAAAATACGATCCGTTTGGAGGTTTATTCGGAGTTTTTAACGACAGTTTGCCTGATGGTTGGGGGCGATTGCTTGTTGATAGGTTATTTTTGAAAAACAAAATTAATCCTGCTGAAATTGATAATCTCAATCGTCTTGCTGTTGTCCAAGAAAGCGGGATGGGGGCTTTGACTTATAAGCCGGAACATAG